>NZ_AKXJ01000017.1:0-118537 GCF_000276645.1 Pseudoalteromonas sp. NJ631 | reverse complement strand
ATGATAGAAAGGCTGAGCGCCTGTCGGATGAAGCGATTGTCATACGATGGCACAAGTTGTTTAAAGGTAATTGGATAAGCCAAAAATTTATTGAAGGTGAGGCTCTCAATGAATCGGAGCAATTGATGCTAGATGAGCTGATTGATAAGTACAGGGGAAGACTCGCAGATATTAGTTGGTTTATGCGGGTACTTAACGAAGACATCGCCCGCCGAGCAAATAAAGAAGATAATTGTACAGGCCGATTCTGGGAAGGACGGTTTAAATCCCAAGCATTACTGGATGAGGCTGCATTGGCTGCTTGTCTCGCTTACGTAGACTTAAACCCAGTTAGAGCCAAAATCGCCGCAACACCTGAAACCTCAGACTACACCAGCATCAAAAAACGCATCGACCACGCTAAGCTGGGAAAACAACCAAAAAGCCTACTACGCTTTGCTGGCAGCCCACGACAACATATGCCTAAAGGACTGCCTTTCGAGCTCAAATCCTATATCGAATTGGTTGAACTCACAGGCCAGTGCATTCGAGCCGACAAGCGAGGCTATATTAACGAAGCACAATCCATTCTTACTCGTTTAAATATCGAACCGGAGAATTGGATAAAACTCACCACGCAATTTTCACGGGTATTTCACGGCGCGGTTGGCCGAGAGCGAACAATAACCGCTTACTGCGAAACACTGCAAAAACGACGACGGGCAAACCTAACAAACTGCGAGCGCTTGCTGGCTTAGCAAAACTCACATTCTCAACACTAGAATTTCTTACTGTTGTACTGTCTCTGCTTTAACTACTTACAGCGCGTTGTCGTGCGCGATAACCCAATTTTAGTGTAGCGATCCACTTACCCACCAAAGGTCACCCTATCTAAAAACGCTTTTTGTCCATATTCATTGAGTGTTTCCGTACTTTTTAATTTCACTTTGCCAGCATAGGTAAAAATAACGGTGGGTGTCCTCAATGATCCTCTTCTCAATGATCCTCTTCCTCAATGATCCTCTCAATATGGTGGCCGTCCGTAGTTCGCGGTCGCGTAGCTTACGCATAACTACCAGCAAGCCTTGTCTGAACTAATTCAGATTATCTCATCCCTTTAAGAATTTCGACAATTTCTAGGGTATTTTCGAGTACCCTGATGACTCTACCTTCAACGCTTATCGTTACCAAATCCCGATCTTTGTCGCGATAAATCACTTTACCATGGTCGTAGATATCTGGATCTAAGCGTTCTCCAACTTGGAGTTTTTTTTGCCAACCTGGCGGAAGTGGCTTGCCCTGCTTCAGCTTTTTCTCAAGGCCCGGCGGTAACTTCTCCGGTTTAGCATTCGCCTGATTTAAACCTAAAGTCAGACTAAAGGTAAGTAGAGAAAGTACAATAACTTTATTCATAACAACCTCTCTATTAGAGCGCGGCGTCATGCGTTTTGTGAACACAACGCCGTCTATAAAGTATTGTTAATAGTTTGAAATAAAGTTTATTGACATAAACTGAACAACAATCACTAATATTTAGATTGATTTAGTTTTGTTAACGCTTTAACGGAGAAACGTTCAATGGCAAGCCCCAACTGAAGTCCAAACTTCTCAGCAACGCCTTTTTTAGCCTTATAAGCCACCTTATAGAGTTGGTGACTTTCATTTAGTGACATGAGTAAATCGTCACTAGTGGATATTTCATCGACTAGTTTAAGTTCTAACGCTTGTGTACCAAACCAATGTTCTCCAGTGGCCACTTTCTCAATATCAAGGTCAGTACGATTGTCAGAGACAAAGTGTTTGAACAGACCATGCGTTTCTTCGATCTCCTCTTTGAACTTTTCTCTGCCTTTATCCGTATTCTCACCAAACAGCGTGAGTGTACGCTTATACTCACCCGCGGTTACCATTTCAAAGTCAACGTTATTCTTTTTCAATAAACGATTGAAGTTGGGGATCTGCGCAATCACACCGATTGAACCAATAATTGCAAATGGTGCTGCAATAATCTTATCTGCAACACAGGCCATCATATATCCGCCACTTGCAGCAACCTTGTCCACACAGACCGTCAGTGGAATACCCGCTTGCTTGATGCGCGTAAGTTGCGATGCACCAAGTCCATAACCGTGAACAACCCCACCACCACTTTCTACAGACACAACAACCTGATCTTTTTCTTTATCTGCAATCGTTAAAATAGCGTTGATCTCTTCTCTTAAACCCGTGACTTCGTGCGCGTCCATACTTCCATTAAATTCCAGATAAAAAACGTTTTTCACTGCTTCCTTATCTTGATTTTTTTGCGCTTTTGATTGCGACTTATTTAGGGATTTTAGCGCCTTTTTATCAAGCGTTTGCTGTAAAAACTGTTGTTTAGATTGCGACAGACTGTCGGTTAAATCGGTAACTTCAATTTCACCCTTTTTCGATTTTGGTTTTGAGCTTGCTCCCACCATCAAAATAATGACTACTGCAATACCAAAGATAATGGTTACTGTCTTGGCTAGAAATAACCCATATTCAAACAAAAATGCCAAGTCGTTCTCCTCATTTAGCTCATAAAGGGGCCCATTTTTTCAATATAAAATGGACACAAAAAAGGCCGCTAGCTGCGGCCTTTTATAGTCTCGAAAAATGTCTTAGTTTGCAACAACATCCGGGTTAGATACTTGTAAAACCAAACCCTTTGACTTCAAGAAGCTTGCAACTTGTGTTTGCATTTCAATTGACGCCGCTGCGTGTCCCGCTGCTGTGCCACCGGCTTTTTCATCAAAGCCTGTAGTCAAGATTGAACTATGATGGCCTTGAGAGAACTTCACCACATAACTTCCAGGTGTTCCGTCTTGACTCATTTGCGTTTCACTTGCTGGCATTAAGCCCATAAAACCAGCAAGTGGTAAGCTACCTGACAAGAAGCTACGTTCTGTTGTTGGAGGAATAACCAAGTCAGCTGCATTGCCATCAACACCACCCGTAACAACGCTCATATATACTGGCGTTTGTAGCGCTTTCACGGAAGCTGCATAGTTAAGTGGATCGGCACTACCTAATGCGGTCTGTGCTGCAAAACCAAACTGCGTCACCGTACCATCAATCAGTGCTAATGTCGCGGTGTCTCCTGCCGCTTCTAAATTCGCTCTAAATGTTCCATATGCACAAGAAACATATTTGCTTTGATCCGCAGCAAACGTACCACAGTCAGCAATTGCGCCTTCTTGCAGATAGGCATTAAACGCTTGCGATGCTAGGTTACCTGCAGAGCTTAACACGGAGCCTTGAACAAACGGGCCAAATGATTTTGACTCAATCAAGAAATTAGCAATGCCCGAGCCACCACTTGCAAGTGCTGCTGACTCAACTTTAAAGAAACCATCAATTGCTGGATTTAATGGCGCATTGGTTTGAGCAAGGAAGCTTGGGCCTACAACCGAACCCAGTGAGTGACCTAAGTAACTAACTCGCTGGGTATTAAAGTTAACTTGACCGCCAGATGCTAGATTGATGAAGTTTAAGCCTAAACGTAAACCCATTAAATCTGCTGCTGATTGCTTTAAGTTATCACGCGCAACCAACAACGATGTTAGGTTCATGTAGGACAACACGCTGCCTGTCGAGGCATTGAAATCATCTGTGCCGTCACCATCGATATCTAAACCGCGAGCACCGTGCATTGGGTGATCAATCGCAACTGTGGCAAATCCAGCTTGTGTTAATGACAACGTCAAGCCAAGCATGTCTTCTTTTTTACTCGTGATACCATGTTGCAAGATAACAACAGGCCAGCCGCCCTCTGGGCGCTGAGACTCATCCGCAGGCATTGTGATTTGCACAGGAACATTAGCAAGCCACTGCTCTTTAGGGATTGGATTGTACTTAGTTAAGAACTTAGTACCGTCTAAGCCTAAATCTCTCAACTTTCCACCCGAAAGTGTATTACAAGCGATATCATTTGGTTCTGTAGGCTCTGGTAAACCACCAGCTTGCGCTGCATATCCAGCGACAGCCACCGCGCTGTCGCAACGTGCTTGCCAATAGGTATCAGCTAGCGCAGAGATATCTTTATTTTTTGGTTGTGATAAGTATTGAGGTAGTTGTATTTGACCTTGCAATAAACGCACGCTTCTAAAAGCTGGTAAAATAGCATCAGGCACTTTTCCTACAAGGGCATCTGCAACGGTGATCACCGGTTGTGCAGGTACAGCGACAACAGGGTTAGCACCACCTTGTAATTTAGCGGCTAACAATTGCTTAGTCGCCGCCAATGCATGACCTGTCGACTGTGTCGTCATTGCAGCAGTATATATAATCTCTTCTTTACTCACCGACCCCGCTGCACTTACCGCCCCTTCATAGCTACGAATCACAGCCTGTAGAGACTTCTGAGCATCAGTTACCAATGGCGCGTCTTGGCGCAACAACGTATAAGTAGAAGAAGCATCTACACTTTGACCTTTTGAGTCTTTAAGACCTTTGGTCAAAACAGTAATATACGTAGTTTCAGGTTTGAATGGTTTAACTGGGATAATAACTAAACCGTTACCTGTGCTATTAGCCATGGTAACGAAATCGCCATCAGGGCCAAATTGTAATTCAGCAATTGGCTTACAAGCGATACCTGAAGGCACCTGAGCACAGTCTTCGTCGGTTTGTAATGGCCCACCCATTGCAACTTCAAAAATTCGTACAGAGCCCGGAGTCATAACGCTTTGCGCATCAAGCGTCAAACCATTCGGTGTCGTCATGTCGATAACGTAAGGCATTTGTGTTGACCAACCATCTAAGGCGCCAATCACAATACTTGGGTTTGCGTAGCTTGCACGCGTTACCAGAGGGTTACCTTCACCATCTTTCACTCCTAACATTTCGTCAGGTAGATTTAAGGTACCGTCTTGAGTGCCGGATAAAAGGATATCGTTTGGAACTGAGATCACACCACCGGATGGATCAAATTTAACAGAAATCGTTGGAGAAACGGGTGTAGTATCATTTTTTACATCTTCTAACGTTTCACCGCCTCCACAGCCAGCGAGTGCTGCTGATACTGCGAGTGAGAGTAGCATTTTTTTCATTTTATAGGCTCCGACATAATCTTATTATTATTGTGATAATTCTCGTTAAATCTATGTAATAGCATTTTTAATAAGACATTAGACCAGTTAAACTTAACTCAAACTTTGTTATTTCGCCAGCCATATTTACAATAAATTCGCTAACTTGCTACTGCATTGTGATAAAATAGCCCAAACATCTTAATTGGAGTCCAGAATGCAGACTTATCAAGCTCCTGAAAACGCACTTGCAAATAAAACGATACTAGTAACAGGTGCAGGCGACGGCATCGGCCGTGTTGCGGCAATTAATTACGCCAAATATGGTGCAACGGTTATTTTATTGGGCAAAACCACCAGTAAACTAGAAGCCGTTTATGATGAAATTGTTAACGCCGGTTACCCACAGCCTGCAATTGTACCTTTAGATTTACGTGGTGCAACCAAACAACACTTCCGAGACTTGGCTGCCACTATCGAGCAGCAATTTGGTAAGCTTGATGGCTTGCTAAATAATGCGTCTATTTTAGGCTCTTTAGGTCCAATGGAGCACTTTTGCGTTTCAACCTTTGAAAATATAATGAAGGTAAACGTAACAGCCCAAGCGGTGATCACTAAATCACTATTCCCAGTAATGAGAAAAGCACCTCACGCTTCTATCGTCTTTACTTCATCGGGTGTAGGACGTAAAGGTCGTGAGTTTTGGGGAGCATATGCAATTTCTAAATTCGCAACCGAAGGTATGATGCAAACTTGGGCCGAAGAAGTGGGTAAAACCAATATTCGCATCAACTGCATTAATCCTGGTGCGACAAGAACAAGTATGCGTGCATCAGCATTCCCAGGTGAAGATAAAGATAAACTAAAAACGCCTGAAGAATTAATGCCAACATACCTGTACTTGATGTCTGATGACTCAATCGGAGTTAATGGCCAATCTTTAGATGCCCAAACCTACTAACTAGTACTTTAAAGGCTGCAGATCCACAATTGCAGCCTTCTATATTAACCTGAGGTTTGGATAAGGAATGTTCCAACTCATTGTCGCTAAATCACAACTTAGTTTTTTCCTTGTCTAGCCAGCGAGTTTTAGGGAAAACAAGGCGAATTTATGCACCAATAGCTGGCTATTGGAAGTGAATTCAACGCAGTTAGCGCTAAAACTGGCTGCTAGAAAGGCATTAATTATCCGCAGCTCAGGTTATATTACTTAAGTTAATTTCTCGGCAAGGTTTCAAACGCCAGCACTTGCTCTAATTTTTCATCCCACTTCGCTTTGCTCGCGATAAATAGGTGTGCAGTTGGCGTAAGATTCGGCGCATCATCTAAACTACCGGCAGGTACCACTAAACCAACAGGCTGCTGGTTTGGTAATGCAGAGCCACAACAAGCGCAAAAGGCTTTAACGTGCTTAGTATTCGGTAAAGTAAAGCGGGTTATTAACTTTTCGCCTGCAAGCCAAGTTAGCACTGCATTTTGAAAAAATAAATTCGCAGCATGTGCGGAGCCTGTGTCTTTTTGACAATATTCACAATGACATAAATAAAAGCCCTGCGCGTTGCCCTCTACAAGATATTTAACCTGACCACACAGACAACTACCAGAAAACATCTCTTTCATTTGCATCTCCTTATCAAATACAAAAACACCAGCTCACTAGGCTGGTGTTTTAAAAAGCTTAAATTACTTTCTTCTTGGGGTTTTGACCCTTTGATTATGCTTTTTCACTGCTTTGCGGATCTTATTAATTTTCGCGCGCTTGTCTTTACGCTTTTCTGGCATGACCGACAACTTAGTTTGCTGCTCGGCCCTCATGCTTACCGATTTACGTAAGTAGTTAACATCTTCTAATTTTAATTCTTCCCATCCACCTTGTGGCAAGCGCTTGTTAAGCTCCAGTTTACCATAACGGATACGGATCAAACGCGACACTTCAACCTCTTGCGACTGCCAAAGACGCCTAACTTCACGATTACGCCCTTCGGTCAGTGTTACATTGAACCACTTATTCAGACCTTCACCACCAAGTGGTTTAATCTTAATAAATTTTGCAGGACCGTCTTCTAGCTCAACACCTTTGGTTAATGTACGCAACGTTTGGTTTGTTACTTCACCAAATACGCGGGCAGAATATTCACGTTCGACTTCGTATTTTGGATGCATCAAGCGATTAGCTAGCTCACCATCATTGGTAAAGAGCAACAGGCCTGATGTATTGATATCTAATCGCCCAATTGCTATCCAACGGTCACCATCTAACTTTGGTAGCCTATCGAATACAGTACGACGACCTTGAGGGTCGCGACGAGTACACAGCTCCCCTTCAGGCTTATGATACATAAGTACGCGACAGATGCGCTCTTCTTGCTGCTCTATTTTAACAATATGTCCATCTACACGGATCACCGAAGTCTCTTCTACTCGGTCTCCTAGCTTGGCAACTTTTCCATCTACACTTACGCGGTTAGACTCAATATACTTTTCCATTTCGCGTCTTGAGCCAACGCCAGCTCTTGCCAATACTTTTTGTAGTTTTTCACTCATTCAGATGGTTCTCTCACAGAAGGATCGTTTAATAACTGTTCTATTTTCTCATTATGTTGTTCAGGTAATCGAGGTAATTCCCCAAGACCAGATAATGAGAAGTAATCTAAAAATTGTTTTGTCGTTGCATACAATGCAGGCTTACCCGGTACTTCTTTGTAACCCACCACTTTTATCCACTCGCGATCTATCAAGCTTTTGATAATATTAGAACTCACGGTAACACCGCGCACTTGCTCTATTTCGCCTCGAGTGATTGGTTGTCGGTAAGCAATCAATGCCAAAGTCTCAAGTGTAGCACGTGAGTATTTGGGTGCTTTTTCCTGCCACAGTTTGCTTAGCCAAGGGCTCAAGCTCGGGCAAGCTTGAAAACGGTATCCGGTACCAACCTCAACCAGCCTTACACCGCGAGTTTGATAATGATTTACCAGTGTTTCCAGTGCCTGATCAATACGCGGTGATGACACGCTGATATCCTCCAGCACAGTTTCTTTTAAGCGCTTTTTAGATAACGGCTTATCTGAAACGAAAATCGCTGCTTCAACCAATTCAACCAGTTGTTCATCGCTAACGCGTCTTTTCATATTTTATGCTTGAAGATAAAAATGCGGAGTATAGCAGAGGCTGCAGCCATCCCCTAGCCTTTTAAATGCAGGTAAATCGACGCTGCTGTTGCTGACTGAATATAGTCAACCAATTGCTCCTTAATGAGTTCGAGCATGGCAATAAAAGTAACCACCACACCACTGCGCCCTTCGTCCAAGGTAAAGAATCGCGCAAACTCTATCGGCTTATTCTGTTCTCGTAGCAATTGTAATATAAAGCTCATACGCTCTCGGGTTGAAAGTGCTTCTGCGGATATATGATGGTGCTCAAAGGTCTTGGCTCGGGCCATCACTTCCGACAGCGCCAAAAGTAATTCCCTCAGTTCAATGTCTGGGAATTCTGGCTCAGTGTCGGTACTACTGTCTACCAACGCATGAGCGACAAAGATATCACGCTCAACACGGGGAATTTCATCTAAGTTCTCAGCGGCTTGCTTAAATTGCTCGTATTCCTGCAAGCGTCTCACCAGCTCAGCTCTGGGATCTTCCTCTTCCTCTAACTCTTCGTGTTTTGGTAGTAGCATTCTTGATTTTATTTGTGCCAGCAAGGCTGCCATCACTAAGTATTCACCCGCAAGTTCAAGCTGCATGTCCTTCATCATTTCAACATACTGAACATACTGCTGAGTAATACTAAAAATCGGTAATTCTAGAATATCTAATTTATGTCTTTTTATAAGATAAAGCAGTAAGTCCAACGGACCTTCAAAGGTCTCTAAGATAACTTCTAGGGCTTCGGGAGGAATATAAAGATCTTCCGGCTTTTCAATTACCGCTTCACCGTGTAAAAAAGCTAGCGGTAATTTCTGTTGGAGTGCTTCTGTCATCTCAACATGCGTTATTCAAAAGGCGACGTATCACCACAGCCACGACGCAAAATTTCAATGGTGTCTTCAGACATATCAATAACAGTGGTTGCTTGTTCAATTAAATAGCCACCATGGATGATCAAGTCTACGTGCTTCTCAAGACGCATGCGGATATCATCGGGGTCAGACTCAGTAAACTGCTCTCCTGGCAAAATCAAAGAGCATGACATCAAAGGTTCACCCAGCGCTTCCAACAACGCGCAGGTAATTGGGTTATCAGTAACACGGATCCCGATGGTTTTTTTCTTCTCATTGAGCAAACGACGAGGAACTTCTTTCGTCCCTTTAAAAATAAACGTGTACGGACCGGGCGTATTATTCTTAATCATCCTAAACATTTGATTATCGACACGGGCATAGGTCGAAAGCTCCGACAGATCGCGGCATAAAAGAGTGAAGTTATGGTGTTTTTCAATGCCGCGGATCCGCTCTATCCGCTCCTTAGCTTGCTTATTACCGAGGTTGCAACCAATGGCATAGCCGGAGTCGGTTGGAAACACCACCACGCCACCTTGCTCAATAATATCAGCCGCTTGGCGAATTAAACGCGTTTGCGGGTTATCTGGGTGAATATGAAAAAATTGACTCATAAGCTTATTCCTCTTTGCCTCCCCAATGACGCCAAACTCCTTGACAATCTTTAGGTAAATACAAGTTACGACCAAGGTCGACCCAAGGCATTGGGAAGTGGAAATCTGACCCTTGGCTTGCTAACAATTCAAACTCTTGACTTAGTCGCCCCAAAAATTGGCGCTCAGTAGGCGCTTGCTGCGGCTGTGCAACTTCCATTGCAGCTCCCCCAACCGCTTTAAATTCAGCAATTAACTTTCTCAACCACTTATTCGACATCTTATATCTGGCAGGATGCGCCAACACACTTACTCCACCCGCTGCATGAATAGCAGCAACGGCCGTTTGTATATCGCACCACTGACTTGGCACATACCCAGTCTTGCCACGTGCTAAAAATTTATTGAAAACGCTTTGCACGTTTTTGGCCACGCCCCGCTCAACCAGCACTTGAGCAAAATGCGCTCTGGTGATCTGCGCAGTTTGGGCAAGTGCAAGGGCATCTTCGTAGACATGCTCATAGCCCTTTTTGGCTAAGCGATCGCCGATTTCTTTCGCTCTGGCTTCTCGCTTTTGCTGCTGTTCGTGCAGCAGCCTTGTTAATGCTTCATGCTCAGGGTCAAAATTTAATCCAACGATATGGATCTCAAAGCTTTCCCATTTTGTGGAAATTTCAACGCCATTAATAAGTTCTAAAGTCAGATTATTTTGGTTAATGTAGTCACGGGCAGGCTGGATCGCATCTATCGTGTCATGATCGGTAATTGCAAGAATATCAACGCCTTTTTCCGTTGCTCGCTCAAGCAATTCATCAACAGCTAAGCGGCCATCGGAAAAAGTAGTATGGCTGTGGAGGTCATATTTAATCAAAATGTATTAACTATCTCTATGAATTATCAACGTTTTGATTATATCACAAGTTAACTGATACGACCTTAGGTTATTTTCTGATATTTGCCCTTGACACTTGTAGCAAGAATAGGGTTTACTGTAGCTAATTTAGATTAAACAACGAAATATTCACAAATGAACAAACAAATTCAAAAAAACATTTGGTGGTGGCACTCGAACTAAGCGGGTGTGTTTCGTTATATCTACGATTTATCAACCCGCGCAATGTCGCGGGTTTTTTTATACTTTTTAGAGGCTTATATGAACAACAATATCACAGTAAACACAATTTGGTGGTGGTGGATGCCCTAGCGGGACGGTATTGTTGTGTCTGAACAATAACCCCCGCAGAGCTCAGCTTTCGGGGGTTTTTTATTTTCTAAACAGAATATCTAGAAATTAAGAGGAATGAGGTTTGATTTTTAGTCACATAACGACCACACCAGGTGAGGTCACCAGCATAAGACAAAGGCGCGATTATATTGCCAGCCCACTGTCTTTATACGCAGGTTTAAACAAAACAAACTCGTTACTGCTCGAATCAGCAGAAATAGAGTCTAAAGACAATGTGAAAAGCATCGTGCTTGTGGATAGTGCGATTCGATTCGAATGCAATGGCGCCCAAGTCATTGCCAAAGCCTTGTCTAACAATGGTGCTCAGTTGCTACCGTACCTTGCGCAAAAGGTCACTAATTGTGACGTGATCCTCAATGATAATACCTTGACGCTCACGTACAACGCATTGGAAAGTAACATTGATGAGCATACAAAACTAAAAGCGGATAACGCCTTTAGTGCGCTCAGAACCTGTATCAATGAAATTAAACGTAACTCAGACACGCCGTTTTCCGTCTTTTTAGGTGGAGTATTCGCCTATGATATGGTGGCAAACTTTGAGCAACTTCCTGAAGTACCAGATGGGGACAACGACTGTCCCGACTATGTTTTCTATCTCGCTGAAACCCTAGTTGTGATCGATCATCAAGCACAAACCACTGAGCTCATTGGTAATGTTTTCAATGGCCCTGAGGTTCACGCCAATTGTTTTGAAGTAGGCAAACAGCTAGAAGAGCTAAACAGTCAGTGTGACCAAATCACCGAATTTCAGTTTGAGCCACAAAGTGGCGGCGCAGATGTCAAAGTCAATGTGAGTGACGACGAATATTGTCAACACGTTGAAAAGTTGAAAACCAACATTATCAACGGTGACATCTTTCAAGTCGTTCCCTCTCGCACTTTTTCACTTCCTTGCCATAACTCACTTGCCGCCTATAAACAGCTCAAACTACAAAACCCTAGTCCTTACATGTTTTATATGAAGGATGAACGCTTTGTGCTATTTGGCGCATCTCCAGAGTCGGCTCTCAAATATTGTGAGCAGAGTAACCAGGTTGAAGTCTATCCCATTGCAGGAACGAGACCACGAGGTAAGTTTGCTGATGGTAGTATCAACCCAGATTTAGATAGCCGCATTGAACTTGAGCTGCGCAACGATCAAAAAGAGCGTGCAGAGCACCTTATGCTGGTTGATCTTGCCCGTAACGATGTCGCGCGGATCAGTATTGCAGGTACTCGACACGCAAAAGAATTATTGAAAGTGGACCGCTACTCACAAGTCATGCATTTAGTATCACGCGTCGTTGGCCAATTAAAGCCGGATTTAGATGCCCTTCACGCCTATCAGGCTTGTATGAATATGGGCACTCTCGTCGGCGCGCCAAAAGTTAAAGCCGCAGAACTTGTTCGCCATACAGAAATGCAGCGTCGTGGTAGCTATGGCGGAGCGGTAGGTTATTTGATGGGCAATGGCGCGATGGACAGCTGTATCGTAATTCGCTCCGCGTTTGTAAAAGATAACGTTGCTTACGTGCAAGCGGGTGCGGGTGTTGTGTTTGATTCAAATCCACAAAGCGAAGCAAATGAAACCAAAGCTAAAGCCATGGCAGTGATTAAAGCAGTACAGTCCACGTATGAAGGAGTAAACCATGACTAAGGTATACTTTTTAGATAATTTTGATTCTTTCAGTTATAACCTTGTGGATGAGCTTAGTTTGCTAGGACTCGACTTGGTCGTTTATCGTAACAATATCTCTGCCGAAACCATTTTCAATAAAATGTGTGCAGAGGTTGATCCTGTGATCTTAGTTTTATCACCAGGGCCTGGCGCGCCATCGGAAGCAGGTTGTTTGCTCGCGTTAATTGAGCTATGTAAAGGTAAATTCCCCATGCTTGGGATTTGCCTCGGTCAACAAGCCCTAACCCAAAGTTATGGTGGTGAAGTTGGCAAAGCGGGTGAGACGGTACATGGCAAATCTTCTATTATTGAAGCGGATGAGCATCCGGTATTTGCCGGACTTGGGACGCAATTCCCCGTGGCGCGTTATCATTCTCTGATGGCAACAAGCGTTCCACCAGCACTACAAGTGATCGCGAGATATCAGGCCATTCCGATGGCTATCTATCACAGTGAGCACAAAGTGATTGGCTATCAATTTCACCCAGAGTCAATATTGACCCCCAATGGCGCTCAGCTATTACAACAAAGTATCGCATACCTTAGCGCTTAGGAGAGCACGATGGAAAAGTTACAACCTCTATTACAGCAACAAGATTTATCGTTCGACGCCGCCAAATCCTTGTTTAGCGATATTATGGCTGGACAACTGAGCGACATCGAACTTACCGCAGCGCTGCTTGCGCTAAAGTTTAAAGGTGAAACAGCAGCGGAAATAGCCGGAGCAGCTCAGGCTATGCGTGATCATGCCACCGCATTTGACAAGCAAGACCTACTCGCAGCAGACAGCTGTGGTACGGGTGGCGATGGCACAAATACCATCAACGTGAGTACCACCGCCGCCATTGTCGCCGCAGCGTGTGGTATTAATATGGTCAAACACGGTAATCGCAGCGTGAGCAGTAAATCAGGTTCTGCGGATTTACTAAAAGCGCTTGGGATCAACATTGATATGACTCCCGCACTTGCAGAAAAGTGCTTAGCAGAGACCGGCTTTACCTTTTTGTTTGCACCGCATTACCACGCAGGTGTAAAACATGCTATGCCGGTTCGCACGCAACTAAAAACACGTACGATATTTAATATTCTCGGGCCATTGGCAAACCCAGCCAAGCCTGAAGTGCAATTACTCGGCGTTTACGACCCTGCCCTTGTTTTACCCATGGCCGAAACGTTAAACCGCTTAGGTACTAAACGAGCGATGGTAGTTCACGGTAGTGGCACAGATGAAATTGCCCTACACGGCGAAACGCTAGTCGCAGAAGTAAAGCATGGTGAAGTGACGCAATACACTGTTACCCCAAGCGATTTTGGACTAGAAAACTATTCACTTGAATCTATTGCTGGTGATACGCCAGAATATAACGCGAAAGCGAGCCTTGCGATTTTAAATGGTGAAGGCGAAGCTGCACACAATGCAGCGATCATTGCGAACGTTGCAGCCTTGTTGGTGTTAACCGATAAGGCCACAGATTTTAAAACTGCAAGCCAACAAGTACGCGAAGTGCTTGCGAGCAAGAAAGCCATGACAACCTTGGCTAACATTGTAGAGGTAAGTAATGGCTAACGTATTAGAAAAAATTGTTGCCGATAAAGTCGAAGAATTAAAAGCGCGTAAGGCACAGCGTCCGCTAAGTGACTTTATCGACGAAGTAACCCCCACCACGCTTAACTTCACCGCTGCGTTGGCGCAAGCTGGAACACAATTTATTTTAGAGTGCAAAAAGGCGTCGCCTTCAAAAGGCCTTATTCGCTCACATTTTGATTTGACTGAAATTACCAGTGTTTATCGTAAGTACGCGACATGTATTAGTGTACTAACCGACGAAAAATACTTTCAAGGCAGTTATGAATACCTTGCCACGGTGAGAAAGCTGGTTGATCAGCCTCTGATCTGTAAAGACTTCTTTATTGATGAATATCAAGTTTATCTCGCCCGCCTACACGGTGGCGATGCCATTCTTTTGATGTTGTCTGTATTAAATGACGAAGAATATTTGGCACTAGCGAGCGTGGCCAAATCACTTAATATGTCGATTTTAACGGAAGTAAGCAACGAAGAAGAAGTGACAAGAGCGCTTGCGTTAGATGCTGAACTTATCGGTATTAACAATCGTGATCTCAGAGATTTATCAACGGATTTAGCAACAACAGAGAAACTAAGAAAGTTAATCCCTGAAGACAAAGTCGTGATTTCAGAGTCTGGTATATACACACACCGCGATGTGAAACGCTTATCACCGATTTGTGACGGCTTTTTGGTCGGTAGTTCACTAATGGCTGAGCAAGACTTAGAACTTGCTTGTAGACGCTTGATTTTGGGCGAAAACAAAGTGTGTGGTCTTACACGAAGCCAAGATGCGCAAGCAGCTTATGAAGCTGGCGCGGTATACGGCGGTCTTATCTTTTATCCAAAATCGCCTCGTTATGTCGACATTGATTGTGCGAAGGCTGTCGCCGATAGCGCACCACTCAAGTACGTTGGTGTGTTCGTTAACGCACCGCTTGAACAAGTTGCAGAGTATGCGCAAATATTAAAACTGAGCGCAGTGCAATTACATGGCAATGAAGATGAGCTGTACATCGATACCCTGCGAAAACAACTTCCAGTTACCTGTCAAATTTGGAAAGCACAAGGTGTGGACACAGCACTGCCAAGCCCCTTCGCTGGCGTAGACAAGCAATTATACGATACCAAAACCGACACCGCATTTGGTGGCACGGGACAAGTGTTTGATTGGCAGCTATTAAATCGTAATTCGAGCAATTATATGTTGGCTGGCGGCCTAAACCCCGACAACATTCACGGTGCCGTGAATATTGGTGCTGATGGGCTCGACCTAAATTCTGGCGTTGAGCAATCGCCAGGTAAAAAATGCGCTCAAAAAATCGCTAACGCGTTTACACAAATTCGAAAATATTGAGGTGGACATGAGTAATTCAGCTTATTTTGGTGACTTCGGAGGCATGTTTGTGCCCGAGTTACTCGTACCTGCGTTAAAGCAGTTAGAACAGGAATTTTATAAATCACAAAAAGACCCAGAATTTCAGCAGGAGTTTTATCAACTTTTGAATGAATTTGCGGGTCGCCCGACTCCGCTGACCAAGACACGCAACTTAGTTAAAAACCCTAAGGTCAAACTGTACTTAAAGCGTGAAGATTTACTTCACGGTGGTGCACACAAGACCAACCAAGTGTTAGGTCAAGCGCTCTTAACCAAACGTATGGGTAAAAAAGAAGTCATTGCTGAAACCGGCGCTGGACAACATGGTGTTGCAACCGCCCTAGCCTGCTCCTTACTCGGCTTAAAGTGCCGAGTATACATGGGGGCTAAAGATGTTGAGCGTCAGCAACCAAACGTATTTAGAATGCGTTTGATGGGTGCGGAAGTTATCCCAGTTACCGCTGGCTCAGGCACATTGAAAGACGCGGTAAATGAAGCATTACGTGACTGGTCTGCAAACTACAAAACGGCACATTATTTACTCGGCACGGCTGCAGGTCCTCACCCGTTCCCGACGATTGTCCGTGAGTTCCAAAAAATGATTGGTGAAGAGGCAAAACAACAAGTACTAAAAGCGGAAGGTCGTTTGCCTGATGCGGTTATCGCTTGTGTGGGCGGCGGCTCAAATGCTATTGGTATGTTCGCAGACTTTATTGACGAAAAAGACGTTAAGTTAATCGGGGTGGAACCGGCTGGTAAAGGCCTAGATACCGATGAGCACGGCGCGGCACTATGTAAAGGAAGTAAAGGCATCTTGCACGGCGCCTATACCTATATCATGCAGAACAAAGATGGCCAAATTGAAGAATCTTATTCTGTGTCAGCAGGTCTTGACTACCCAGCTGTTGGTCCACAACACGCCTACCTTCATGAAACAGGCCGCGCGCAGTATGTTGGCATTACTGACACTGAAGCATTAAATGCCTTTCAAGCGCTTGCCAAACACGAAGGTATTATTCCAGCCTTAGAGTCGAGCCATGCTCTGGCATACGCATTAAAATATGCAGAAGCGCAAACTGAAGAAACGGTGATTGTTGTTAACTTAAGTGGTCGCGGAGACAAAGACTTAGCTCACGTCCACCAGGTACTATCTGAGCGAGGTGAACTATGAGACGTTATGACGCGATGTTCGCGCACTTAAATGAAAAAAGCCAAGGTGCATTCGTTCCTTTCGTAACGATTGGCGATCCCGATAAGGCACTCAGTATTGAGATCATCAAAAGCCTGATTGACGGTGGCGCTGATGCATTGGAGCTCGGTATTCCATTTTCCGATCCCATCGCCGATGGTCCGGTTATCCAAGCGGCTAACATCCGTGCATTAGAGCAAGATGTTAATACGCAAGACTGTCTTGAGATCATCGCTGAAATTCGTCGTTACAATAGCGATATTCCAATTGGCTTGTTGCTTTACTCAAACTTGATTTTTGCTCGGGGTATTGAGCAGTTTTATCAAGACGCCAAAACTGCGGGTGTGGATTCTATCTTAGTTGCTGATGTGCCACTGCACGAAGCCAAACCGTTTAGGCTCACTGCAATGGCAAATGACATCGCGCCAATTTTCATTGCCACACCGAATGCCTGCGATGATACGTTACGAGAATGCGCCACCCGAGGTCGTGGCTATACTTATTTACTTTCGCGCGCAGGCGTGACTGGCACAGAAACGACGGCACAAATGCCGGCAACAGAGATGATCACCAAACTTATCGAGTATCATGCTGCGCCGCCACTGCTAGGGTTTGGTATTTCTGAACCGGAGCATGTAAAGCATGCGATTAGCTCAGGTGCGGCAGGTGCAATTAGTGGCTCGGCGGTGGTGAAAATCATCGAAAAACATTTGGATGATCCTAACACCATGTGCTTTGAGTTAAAAACCTTTGTTGAGCGAATGAAAGCTACAACGCAGAAGTAATATTACTTTCAAGCCAGTGTTAGACACTGGCTTTTCTTAGCATTAACGCAAGTTATCTTTTAAGGCTTTAGCTGGCTTAAACAATACCTTGTTTTGTCCCTCAATGGTGATGGTCTCACCTGTTTGAGGATTACGTCCTTGCTTTGGGGGATGATAACTTAACGCGAATGTGCCAAGTCCATTGATTTGCATCTGATCACCTTCTGACAAGCGCTTTTTAGTGGCCTGTAAAATGACATTTAACACCGCCTGTGAATCTTTCTTTGTTAATCCACTAATTTCCGCCATTTTTGTAACTAAATCGCTCTTATTCATGCAAATACCTCTGAACCATTGAATGAGCGCAGCAGGCTATGGGTTTCATCAAAGAAAGTCAATGTTGATGTTCTCGCCGTATCTTGGTAAAACCCTTACAACCAACTTTGTTAGGATAAAAAATGTCATTTTTAATTGAGTACTTACCGCTCATCTTATTTTTTGCGGTTTATAAGTTTGTCGATATTTTTTGGGCAACGGGAGTGCTAATCATCGCCTCTCTTATACAGGTCGCACACCAATACATCACTAAGCGCGAAGTCGCAAAGCGTCATTGGGTATTCCTAGCGATTGCATTGATCCTTGGTGGGATGACGATTTTCTTCCATGATGAGCAATTTATAAAATGGAAAGCCACGATTATTTATGCCATTTTAGGTGCGGCACTACTCATATCCAGGTACCTGTTTAATAAGAACTTGGTAAAAGGCGCACTCGAAGGCGTTTTAAAGTCAGTAGCTGAGAAGGAAAAAAGCGAGATTGATATTGATTTACCAGCCAAAGACTGCGACCAATTAAATCTATTTTGGGCAGTATTACTTTTCTTCATCGCAGGCCTAAACCTTTACGTTGCGTACCACTTCTCTCTTGATTTTTGGGTGAACTTTAAAGTCTTTGGTTTAATTGGGATCACCTTCGTTGCACTCCTCTTTACCATGTTTAAAATTCAAAAATATTTACCTGAAGAGTAACCATTCAAGGTTCATCTGCAGCTGCTATAGTTAACGAGTGAGAGCTAACTATAGCGGCTTGTAGCCGCCAAATATCTTGGGGAACCAACCTTGAACGCAAGCCAATACCGGTGGTGTGAACTCGTATTTGTATTCTTTGTCCTGCCCATTGTCGCTTATCAATTCCGTGATCACCTCAACAATTGGCTTTTTCCAGCACTGATCATTTTAATGGCAGTCTGCACCCATTTACTACTAACCGATCCCCATTTCAAACGCTTTAGATTAACCAGTTTGGGAGAATTTTCGTCCGTCAAAAAACGATTATTTACCACGTTTTTCGCAGGTGCGATGTTTTCAGCCATGCTCTATGGTTTAGTTAGTCAAGGAAATTGGTTTTCCCTGCCGCTCAATTCACCCAGCGATTGGTTATTATTATTAATTGCCTACCCTATTCTTTCCGTCTTACCACAAGAATTAATTTTTAGGAGCTACTTCTTTCATCGCTATAAAAGGATTTTACCGAATAAGAACAATCGAGTTTTGCTAAGTGCATTAGTGTTTGCGCTTGCGCACTGCGTCTACGACAACTGGATAGCCGTGGCGTTATCTTTTGTTGGAGGGCTACTATTTTCTTATACCTACGCACATAGTCGCTCGCTTGCGGTGTGTGTGTTAGAGCATAGCCTGTGGGGGCTGTGGATGTTTACAATAGGAATTGGGCAGTACTTAGATTCGGGCGTGAAATTTTAGTGGCTTAGTGGAGAATAAACATCGGCGCATTAATACGCCGATGTCATTATGTCCAAAACGGATGTCCTGCTGCTAGAAGCCAAAGATACTGAATGCAAAATATTTAGTTGCAACGGTATTAATGAAAATAGCCAACAAGATCACTGGGATGAACGTAGATAGAGAGAAGTTAATATATTTCTCAGTAAAGCTACCTACGTACCCTTCTGCGCCTTGCGCAAGTTCCTCGTTCAAACCAGATTTTTTCCAGCGATAAGTAACGAATAGACACAACAGCAAACCATTCAACGGTAAAATAGTATCGTAAAACACGTCGTAAATTAGGTCAAAGAAGCTCTTCTGAGCATCGCCATAACTTACAAAACTTGTAAGCCAGTCCACCATTCCAAAAGACATAGTAGATAACACAGTCAAAATACCTGTGGTCAACGCTAAGATAATCAGTGCCTTTTTACGTGAAATACATTTTTCTTCCATCAACGTCGCGGTAGGCACCTCGACAATTGACACAAGCGACGTTAT
Organism: Pseudoalteromonas sp. NJ631; assembly: GCF_000276645.1. Taxonomy (NCBI): domain Bacteria; kingdom Pseudomonadati; phylum Pseudomonadota; class Gammaproteobacteria; order Alteromonadales; family Pseudoalteromonadaceae; genus Pseudoalteromonas; species Pseudoalteromonas sp. NJ631. The sequence continues at coordinate 98,834 of NZ_AKXJ01000017.1, read as the reverse complement.
CGCGGCAAAGAAAACCAGCAAAAAGAAAGTACCTGCAACAATTGAAGCACCGACGTAACCAATGTCATCTTGTAAAGCCAATAACAATTTAGGTAAGTAATCGAAAATCATAGATACCGAAGAGTCCGATAACTTACTTGGATCTGTATTCGGATTAAAACTAAAGATAGCCGGAAGTACCATCAAACCTGCAATGAATGCCACTAATGAATCTGTAATAGCGACCATTTTAGAGCTACCGACAATGTCGTCTTTCTTAGAAATATAGGAAGCATAGGTGATCAATATACCCATACCTAAAGACAGTGAAAAGAACGCCTGTGATAACGCACCATTTAGCACACTTGCATTCATCTTTTCGAAGTCAGGAACTATGTAATAGCGTACACCTGCCATCGCGTTATCAAGGGTTAGCACGTATGCGACAAGGCCAATCAACATGACAAATAACGCTGGCATGAGTAACTTAGCCGCTTTTTCAATCCCTTCTTTTACACCGCCAACCAAAATAAGGTTAACAATAACGCCCACAATCAACATGTAGATGAAAACATTGGTATCGTTGATAAAAGTACCAAAGTACTTCGGAGAGGCGAGTACATCTAAGTTACCTAAAGCTGTTTGCGCTAAAAAGCCAAAAATCCAAACGGTAATAACCATATAGAAGACGGCAATCATAAACGGCGTGAGTACAGCCAAGAATCCAGCTATTGACCACTTTTTATCATGATTAGATAGTAGCTTATATGCGCCAAACGGGTCTTTTTGGGCTTTCCTACCCATTGCCATTTCGGCCATCATGACAGGTAAACAGATAAACACTACAAATAGTGCATAGATTAGTAAAAATGCCCCACCACCATTTTTTGCGGCGGAAACAGGAAAGCCGACCAAGTTACCAATACCAACAGCAGAACCCGCAGCGGCAAGGATAAACCCTAATCGAGAGCTAAAATGCTCACGGTTTGCACTCATTGCAATCAACCTTATTATTATTTTCTACAAATATCCGAAGGACTCTACCAGTCAAGCTGAGTGTTTTTCAAGTTTAAATGTCTAATCACTGAAAAACTCTGTGTACATTTACTTTTGCACTGAGGGCGTTTTATCATAGTATTGATAAACGGCCCTGAAAAGCCGACAAAATACATAAAAATAACAATAATAACCTAGAAACCAATCTGGAACTAATACTTATGCTTTACATGATCTATTCAACCGACGCTGAAAATTCATTAGCAAAACGTCTTGCTACGCGCCCTGCTCACTTAGCGCGTTTAGAAGAATTAAAACAACAAGGTCGATTGTTTGCAGCAGGCCCGTTACCAGCTATTGACTCGGAAGATCCCGGTGAAGCGGGTTTTACGGGTTCTTTGGTTATTGCTGAGTTTGAAAACTTAGAAAGTGCGCAGCAATGGGCGAGCGTCGATCCCTATATTGATGCTGGTGTCTATACTGCTAGTATTGTAAAACCGTACAAGCGAGTTCTGCCATAAAAGTTTACTGAACGTTAAGTTCAGCAAAGGTTAATTACAAAAGCACTAAATTTGTTTGAGATTTATGAAGTTTAGACACTTAGTATCTATGAAACTGTGGAGCTTAAAATGCGATTGCAACTCACTCTCTTAGCGTTGATCTTGGCGTTCGCTTCGAGTGTAGCAGACGCCAATAGCCGCAATGATAAGAATGTAAAGACAATTACAAAAAAAGAAGCTGTGTCTCTGGCGCTTGATAAGTACGCTGGGAGGACGCTTAAGATTTCTGAAGAAAATCAGTTTTTTGTGGTAAGAATTCTCCAACCAGACGGTCGAATTGTTGACTTAAAAGTAAACAAGAAGACAGGTGAAGTAAATAAGGACTAAGGATGCGTATTTTAGTTATCGAAGACGATATTCAACTAGCAGAAAACCTGCGAAATGCATTAGAGAAAGAAAAATATAGCGTTGACTTGTGTCATGATGGTGAGTCTGGACTATTTCACCTTGAAGAATATCCGTTAGATATGGCAGTGATCGATCTCGGTTTGCCAAAACTTGACGGTATTGAAATTATCCGTAGAGCACGTGCTAACGGCGTTAAGATCCCTATTTTAATCTTAACGGCACGTGATCGCTGGCAAGACAAGGTAGAAGGCCTTGATGCTGGAGCTGATGACTACCTCACTAAACCGTTTCATGTTGAAGAACTGATTGCGCGCTGTAATGCACTGATTAGACGTAGCGCTGGACAAGCAAATCCAGAGATTTGTATTGGTCCAATCAAAATCCATACTCGCTCACAGCAAGTCTGGGTTAACGATAACGAGCTATCACTAACGGCCTATGAATATAAAGTTTTAGAATACTTAATGGTTAACCCACAAAAAGTTATTTCTAAATCTGAACTCACAGAGCACATATACGATCAGGACTTTGACTTAGACTCTAACGTTATTGAAGTGTTTGTCTTAAGACTGCGTAAAAAGCTAGACCCTGATGGCACTCTGAACCCTGTTGAAACCCTTAGAGGACGTGGATATAGGTTCAAAAATCAGTGGTAAACAGCTCTCAAATTTCGCTTAAAATAAGACAAGGATTTATCCTTGTCTTTGTGCTTATTATTGCCCTTCCCGCGCTGTTTTTCTCCGTGGGCAGGGCTTATTACTCTTCTTTAGTCGATGCGACTGAAAAAACATTGGAAGCCCACCTCTACTCACTTATCTCTGAAGTCGAATTTGTCTCTAACGGACTCGAAATGCCTCGCAGTATTCTTGCGCCTGAGCTAAACAGACTGAATTCCGATACTTATGCACTGGTCTATCAAGATAATTCCCTCGTTTGGTATTCCGAGTCGGCTGTAAATCTTTCAATTTCACCTGACTTTTCAGAAAACCAGGCTGGAGCATCTGAGTTTAAGCGAGTTGAATATAATGGTGTACTTTTTTGGCAACTTAGCCTGACCGTTATTCTCGGAAATGCAGAGCAATCGCAGCAAGCCCGCTTTGTGCTTTTAAAGAAAAATGACGCGCTGATGGAGTTAATGTCAGGGTTTAGAAACACCTTGGTCAACTGGATGCTGGTTATGGGTGTGGTGATAGCTGGATTGATGGCATTTGGGTTTGTATGGAACGCAAGGCCGTTACAGCGATTGGATAAAGAAATCAAAGAGATTGAGGCTGGCGAGCGCGATAAGAGCACGGGTCTTTACCCCGTCGAGCTTCTAACAATCAAATCCGACTTAAACCTACTATTGGAATCTCAAAAACGTCAAAAAGAGAGATATAGAGCGTCACTTAGCGACCTTGCGCACGCGTTAAAAACGCCCCTTGCGGTGATTAAATCCAGTCCACTGGCAAAAGATGCAGACGCTCAGGAGCAACTAGACAGAATCAATGCGATGATCGAACATCAATTGAAACGTGCTGCAACGGGTGCATCCGATACATGGAAGAAACAAACATCAGTAAAACCCGTACTAGACTCAATACTCAACGCCATGACTAAAGTGTATCACGACAAGCACATTCAATTTTCCTCCGAATGTAGTGAGGAGGTTGCATTTCTTGGCGATAAAACGGACTTAATGGAAATTCTTGGTAATATTATAGATAACGCCTGTAAAGCATGTGGTTCCTTGGTCGATATAAAAGTAAGTGCACCTAAAAAGCGCCTACTAATCATAGAAGTAGAAGATGATGGCCCTGGCATTCCAGAGCATCGCCGCTCAGAGCTGCTGACCAGAGGTGCAAGACTAGACACCTATGAAGCTGGCCACGGCGTAGGAATGGCTATCGTATCTGATTTAGTTAAGTCGTATCATGGCTTGATGCAAATCGGTACTTCCCAACATGGTGGCGCGAAATTTACGATAGAGTTTAACCATGAAAAGAATAATTAGCAGTCTATTGGTATCGGGATTAACCTTTTTTGTAATTGCAGATGACGATGTCACACTACAAGACTGTACGAAGTATGAGTCAACGCATCCGGAAAAAGCAAAAAAATTCCTCATGTGCCTAGATGGCAATATCAACTTACTTGAACGTCATCGTCAAACCTGGATCACTAAGTTATTGCTTGATACTAAAAAGTATCAAGCGGACACGGGTAATACTCAGATCTTGCCAATTATGGAACGTGCCCTTCGCAATCAGGAAGAATATATGGAAGATAGCTGCCGGTGGCGATACTTACTAGATATGCCAAACGCGACGCGCTCAGCGACGGCTTATAAAAATTGCAAAATTGCATTTTTAAAAGCCCACATCATTGAGCTGAAAAGCAGTAAAGTATTGAAAGAAGATTTGAATCTCTAGCGGCACTTTTGATTAGATTATTAGGTGACGAGTAAAATGCTTAGAAAAGGAGCTGTTTGTAGCTCCTTTTTACTTGCGAGTCTCAGCGTTGTTAAGATGTTTTATTATCGGGTTGTTCTGAACCGAGAAGGATTGCAAGCCATTTACCTTCTTCACTGGTTTCAAGGGCAATTTTCACAACCATGGTAAGCGGCACGGAAAGCAGCATTCCCACAGTTCCTAGTAACCAGCCCCAAAAGATTAACGAGAGAAACACGACTAAAGTCGATAAACCTAACCCTCGACCCATAAACCTCGGCTCGATAATATTGCCCATTAAGGTATTAATACAAATGTAACCCACCGCGACAATACCACTCACCAATGGTCCTTGTGTCACTAAGGCCAATAAAACAGGCGGCACAGCCGCAATGATTGAACCTATGTTTGGAATATAGTTAAGCAAAAATGCAACTACGCCCCAAAGCACGAAGTAATCAACACCTAACGCCCATAAAAAAACAGCCGCTACGACACCTGTCGCCAATGACACAAGCGTTTTAATCGCCAAATAGCTATTGATAGAATCTAAAAATCTATCAATTTGCTGCATTTTCATCTCTGGATCGTCTAAGGCAAGATGCACTTTGTGGCCCAAAGAAGGTGCCTCAAAAAGCATGAAAACGACGATAAGCAGAATTAAAAAGCTATTTGCCATCACACCACCAAAGCCAGTTAACATATTGGTGGCCACATCGATTAGCTTATTTGGGTCTAGCATGCTAATAAGTTGCTGTTTATCCAATAAGATATTGTAGTTCGCGGCAGTACTGACCAACCAAACGAACTTTTCTTGTAAATCTTCTTTATAAGTTGGCAGCTGCTTGGAGAAATCATTGACTGATTGCCCAACAAGCCCACCAATACTTGCACCAATTAAAATCACTAGTGCAATAATCACCAGAATGGCCAGCCCTTTTGGTATTTTAAAACGGGCTAAAAATTTGAGCATGGGATTACAGATAATCGCAATAAATGCAGCTAATATAAACGGCACGACAATCTCAGACGCGAGCTTGATACCACCTAACACTAAAAATAGCGAGGCCAAAACCACCAGCGTTTTGTTAATTCCAGTCAGTGAAGACACAGTTCACTCCTTTTGCTTTTTTACCATTCTAAAACAAACCACCTATAATGAAAATGAGTGATCTAACTCCTTGCTAAAACGTAGGTTTATTTGATTACAATAAAGAGTATTGAGAATGAATATATTTATAACAGGCGCAACAGGATTAATTGGTAAAAAGCTATGCCAATTTTTAGTACACAGACATAATCTGATTGTACTGACCCGTTCGCCTTCAAAAGCTGCAAACCTATTACCAAGTGGGGTTAGCTGCGTCACCGATACCGATGATGTCGACTTTAATGAGCTTGATGCGGTCATTAATCTTGCGGGTGAACCAATCGCCAGTGGCCGGTGGAGCAAAGAGAAAAAACAAGAGATCTACAATAGCCGGATAAAAATCACTGAGCAAATCGTTGCAGCGATAAACACTGCGACGTCACCGCCCAATGTGTTTGTTTCAGGTAGTGCTATAGGTTTTTATGGACGCCAACCGGACAACTTGATCATCACTGAAGATTTCAAGGATTACCATGACGAATTCTCCCATAGGCTGTGCCGAGATTGGGAAGATACCGCGTTTAGAGCCGAGTCCAGCAAAACTCGAGTGTGTATACTAAGAACAGGCATTGTGCTTTCAAAATCGGGAGGAGCTCTAGCTAAAATGTTACCGCCTTTTCGATTAGGTGTTGGCGGTCCGATTGGTTCAGGAAGACAAATGATGTCTTGGATCCATATCGACGATATGATTCAGGCGATACTGTATATCCTTAAACATGACGAGATCTGCGGTGTTGTTAATGCAACAGCCCCTAATCCAGTATCTAATAAGCAACTTTCTCAAGCCTTAGCAGGCGCTATCTCACGCCCTTGCCTATTTACCGTACCACCGTTTGTCCTCAAATTGGCGTATGGTGAAATGTCAGAATTGCTATTGTACGGCCAATGCGTCGTACCAAAAAAACTTCTCGATGCAGGTTATCGATTCCGCCACGATAATATTGAAGATGCCTTAAACACACTTAACTTATAACTTTTGTGCAATACCTTCTTCTGGCGCTATATAGAGCTTTTCTCGCGTTAAGACTTTATCCAGATAATGTTTGGTTTCATCATAAGGTAAACTTTTGTCTAGCGCCGCTAGTACGTTTTCTGGCGAGAGTGAATTAATGATCTTTGCTGCTTTTGTGATGGATCTCGAGTCATCAGCATTAAACACACGAGCAACATTGCCAGCTCCCGTATTGTAAGCCGCAATGATGCAATACTTACGACTGATTGGATTCTGTATTTTACTCAGGTAGCGTTTATCGAGAATATTCAGGTAAGCGGTCCCCGCTTCAATATTATTGTCCGTCACATATAAATAAGGCGCCGACATCGGTTCATCGCGATTGTACAACATACGATTAACATCAACACCCGCACTCGTCGGTACTATCTGCATCAAACCAAACGCAGGAATATGTGACTTTGCCATTGGGTTAAAGTGGCTTTCAGTATGCATAACTGCAAAAATTAAACTTGGCTCAATGTCAAAGCGCTTCGCTTGTGCATTCACTTGGCTAACATAACGTTCTGCTCGATGCTTGGAAAGTTCAGTCTGTTTGGGTAGCTTAAGCACGATTTCAGATACGACTGTTGCTTCACTTTTATCGGTATTACTTGCAGTTTCTAATAGCTTTTTAAGACGTTTTTGCTTTAACAGTTCAAGCTTTTTCTGTTGCGCTTGTTGTTGAGCCTCTGCTAATTTTGTATCTTCGCCGTCAATGATGGCCTCATCCGTCTGGCGTTCTATATAACGTTGCTGTTGTTCGAATTGGCTGTCTATTTGCTTTTTCGCTGCGATCAACGCTTTTGCACGAGCAGCGTTATCCACTTCACGTTTTGTTGTTTCACTTTGGTTTACCGCGAGCGTATCAGCATTAAATACATCAATTACTGCACGGTCTTTCGCGATAAATTCTTTATATAGGGCTTGAAGTTGAGCCTGCGATACCTTTTCATCTGCCGCATGCCTAATGCTTACGACCAGCTCATTGGCTTCAAAGTCGACAACCATTCTGGATGATAAATCATCACTGTAGGTGACAAATGCGGCTTGATCAGAAACAGTTATATCTCCCCACTGTTGGATCACGTTATCACGAAAGGCATCGTACTCTTCAAAATGCTCTTCGACATAATCAGCAAACTCACTTAATTGTTGGCGTTTATATTGCTCAAACTCGCTCAGCTCTTCATCACTAGGCTCGGAGGTTTGCCAACGTGACATTTTCTCTGACAGTTCTTCAAAAAGCTGGGCTTGACTCGCCACCGCACTTGGAATGGCACTTAACGCCATGACTAAAAATGAGTATACCGATTTGCGCATAGAGCGTTCCTTTCAAAAAATTAAAGCGTGAAACTCACGCTTTAATTAGTTAGCCTTGCAATTTCCTTCTCAAGATCTTTTTCCGCTTTGTAAGCTTTAAATTCTTGATATAAAAACTTTTCATCCTGAGGGTTTACACTGCGCTTACTTTCTTTGATCAAATCTTTGAAAAGTTCTTTAGTCTGATCAGGTGATAACGTCGTCAATGCACAGAAATAGTCTTTACCAGAAATATCGATAACATCGGCCTTAACGATACGGGAGCCATTTAATGTTTGTTTAGTAAGTTGTTTGGATACAGAGCTAAAGGTTGCGCCTACCGTTGTGTCATCGTTTGCATCTGTACGGTTCGCAAATGTCTTATCAAGGCCTTCGATGCGTGTTTCTATCTGTTGAGCAAGAGCAAGACGTGCATTTGCAACTGCCATTTTTTGATCGATTGAAATATTGCCCGAGTATTTCACACAATCTGCTGCCGCTATACCATCTTCGATTGTTGGATTGAGAACCCATTCTGGAATATTAACTCTTGGACTTGAAGCCGCATCGTCTTTACTTGAACTACAAGCCGATAGTATCCCTATAACGGCCACTGATATAAGTAGTTGTTTTGCTTTCATGTTGGGTTCCTTAATTGCCCTGATTACGGAATAAAATTTATCAAAAAAATCATTGATTAACAGTAATAAATTGTAAAAACGATTTTTAACAATTTAGCACTTTCAATTCAATTTTTTACTATTTAATTTATTGTTATATGATTGAACACAACAACACTGCCATTATAAGAACAAGTATGCAAGGAATGCGATTCCAAATTGATTTATATAACTTCATGATAAAACTCTTGATCTTTACAGGTTGCTTGATGCTGAGCGGCTGTAACTTGACCCCTAAAGCCAACAAGCAGGCCATAGAATACGCGGAGCAAGGAGATTTTATCTCAGCCCAACAGCGTATTGACTATGCCTATAAAAACTCATCTCGTGACGAGCTATTATATTATCTTGAATCCGGTATGTTAGCTCATTTACAACACCATTATGAATTAAGTAATCAACACCTTTCTCACGCAAAGGAAATCATTGAAGCCGCCTACACTGTCAGTATCAGCGACCAGCTTTTTTCTACTTTTACTGGCGCAAGTTACAAAAAATATACTGGTCGCACTTTTCATAAACCCATGATCCATACTTTAATGGCGCTTAATTATGTGTCGTTGGCAAACGCCTCGAAGGTAAACCGTGTTGCTTTGTATGACTCTGCACTGACAGAAATGCGCCAACTGGACTTATATCTCTCTCAATTACAGCAACAAACCGGAGGCTATGTAAGTCAACAAAAAGCTAGAAGTGATATTGAGCAAATTTTTAAAGCTGTTTTTAATCAACCATTTATCAGTGGTGAACTTGAGTATAAAGACGATGCATTTGCACAGTATTTAAGTGGCGTTTTATATGAGCAACAAGGCGAGCTAGATAGTGCTCGGATCCAATATGAGCGAGCGGTGAGTGCATACAAAAATGGCTTTAGTAAACAATACAAACTAGGTCAATATGCAGGCCAACAAGCACAGCAAGATCTCAACAGAATGGTTGCAGACAAGGAAGAAAACTACTTCACATTAGTTCAAAGCTTAGGTGTATCACCGCAGCGCAAAGAGTTTAACCTTTATCTTAGACCTGATGAAGAGGCACAAGCGATAGTGATTACGCCGATTTATTGGGGGACAAAAGAAGAACGCCAAGCCCAGTTCGCATGGTTTAATTTAATGTTTGCTGATACCAGTTTGTTTGATCTCATTCAAAACTATGCAACAGGCGACTTTAGTGATGTTGTATTAGGCACTGTCACAAAACGCTTACCTCTCGGTGATAAGTTATGGCAAAAAGCCGTAGACGAAGGGGTGATTGATGCACTCAAGTATGGCAGTAGAATCTCGGTTACTTACTTACAACCTCATAAAAACGATATCCAACATGTTGCGCTTTTCGCTAACGGACAAAAACTTACAGAATTACACCCCTTTTATTCGGTAAACTTACTCACATTGTATGACGCGCTAGGTAATGCCAATATGGAAATTTACACCGCTATTTCTCGAGAAGTGTTAAAAGCAGTCACAGCAAGTAAAGCGATAAAGCAAGTTGGCATCCAGCAGAACTCGCTGTTGGCAGGGCTTGCTCAGCTAACATCATCTGTCACCAACGCCATTACAGCAGCGGCAGATACTAGACAATGGCAATCTTTACCAGGTGAAATTAGAGTGGCTCGAGTGAAATTACCCGAAAATACCACTCACCTGCAATTGCAAACCCAATTAAGGACTGGCAGAGTGATTAAACAGGATATACCGCTGAATCAAACAGCACCGTTGCTTAGCCACATTCGCACCTTCATCGGTGTAGCTGAACCAGAAAAACAAAATTATTTATCATCTATAACTAACATGGACTGAATACATGAAGCCTAAATTTGCAGTTAAATTAGTTGTCCCAATGCTCATCGCGTCTAGCGCAGCGATGACGGGTTGTTCTTCAACAACCAAAGTGAGTCGCGTGGACACCAATGAAGAAATAGCGCTTTCAGATAAATGGAATGCCAAAGACTCTCAGTTAGTTGCTGAAGCAATGATAAGCGATATGCTCGGCTTCCCTTGGGTACGTGAACACCGTGCCAAAGAAGGCACTCGACCCGCTATCATTATTCAATCTGTTCGTAACAAGTCGCATCAGCATATTGCAGTTGACACTTTTTTGAATGACCTCAAGCGCGCCATATTGCGAAGCGGGCAAGCTGACTTCGTCGCAAACCGCTATGTACGCGATGAAATTCGTGAGGAAAGACGAGACCAAGAGCTTAATTCAAGCCTCGAAACTCGTAATGAGATCGGTCAAGAGCAAGGTGCTGATTATGCACTATCCGGCACGATTAACTCATTTGTTGATGAACAAGGTGGAAGTCGGGTCACTTTCTACCAAGTAGATCTTCGATTAATAGACATGACGACTAACCGAGAGGTGTGGAATGGACAGAAGAAAATTCAAAAACTTCAAGAGCGCAGCGGGTATGGTTTCTAAACGTCTAGCGTTACCTCTGTGTATTCTACTTAGTTTATCTGCCTGTCAATCTACCAAGCAGGCGGTTGCAAAGGAAGAAAGCTTACCCACTTGGGCTACGCAGCAACCGAGTTCCGATTATCTAGTGTATGGCGTTGGTTCAGCGAGTCATATTGTAGATAGGACGGAAGCCAAACTTGCTGCCCAAGAAGCAGCTAGATTGGCGATTGCCAAACAATTAAATGTGGAAATTGAAGGAACGACACAAGTTGCTCAAAGTCAGGCTAATGGCGATTTTTCGTATCGAGTGGATGAGATTTTATATTCTCGAGTCCCAAGCATACAATTACAGGGGATCAATATTGAGCAGGAGTTTTACTCCTCAGAGCAAAAAGCGGCCTATGCCCTTGCCTCATTTAACAAGGTTGAGTCGAGGATGCACGCTGAGCTTGATATTAGGCAACTTGACGAAGAGATCAGTAACGCGACTATTTCGGCACTAACCAATTCAGAAAAACTAAAAGAAGCGATGGCAATTAAGCGACTAATCGCCAAAAGACGCAAAGCAAACGAATATCACAGGCAATTAGGTGGCGGCAGCATTGCCATACCAACCTCAGTGAGCAACAAAAACAAAATGCTGAATGATTTTATTCAGTCATTAACTTTTAGTATTTCATCAAAGTTTTGGGGACAGGAGTCTATCCGCAACCAGTTAGCCGAAAGCTTGACTAAGCAAGGTCTTACTGTTGTGGGTGAAAAACAAAGTGCAGACTTTCAAATTGACTTTCGCGTAGATTTCGAAGACGTAAAGAAAAACAGCACTTATTATGTTTTTGCCAACTCGAGTTTAACACTCATGGAAAACGATAAAGAAAAGGCGCATGTTTCTGCACAAATAAAAGCAGCGTCTAGTTTTGAAAACATGGCTAAGTCTAATGCTGAAGAAAAGTCAGCAAAGATGCTAAGCAAAAAGCTGACGATGTTAATCATTGATAGCAAAATCTAAAGTAAGGCCCTTTTTTATAGGGCCTTACTTATCTCTTCCTAAAATGACTTCACCACTTTAACGCTGCTATCTGCGGCTCCCGAAGACACAAACCCAATTAGGTTAGGGTTACTCGCAACGAGTTTAAGTACCTCAGCATCATCGGCGGCTTCTTTTGGCGGTGTCCCTTTTCCAGTAAATACTAATTTTGACCAATAAGCTTTAAGTTGACTTGATGACTTATTAAGTACCTTTTCATTAAACTCATCGGTTACCGTTGAGCCATCAGCCTGAGTTATCGGAAGTGCTTTAGAGCCATCGGAGAATGATTTTGATTTACCGATAAAAATTTGCTTAATTTCATTCTCATCAAGTGTAGAAGTATTGGCAGGGTTGACAATGACATCCACGGCTAGGCAACTAAAAGCGCTGCAAAGTAGAGTAAGTAAAAATAATTTTTTCATGCTTCTCTCCTTAAAATACCATGTCGATGCCAATTGTAATGGCTTTACTATCACCCGCGACCGCTAAACCAACGGAGTTATCCTCCACCTCATCATACTGAATCTTGAAAGCAGCGGAGGAATGAAAATCCCAACGTACTCCAAACGAAGTCGTTTCATGGCTTTCGGCATCCTCGCCCTCGCCTTCAAAATCTGCGTAAGATACAAATGGCGTGATATTGTCAAAACGATAGCCCAATGTCAGCATCTTGGTATCTAGATTACCGTCCAAGTCCAACCGATTTAGCTCAGATAAAATAAAGAAATTTCCCCAGTCTGCATTTACTGCTAAACCATAAAACTTACCATCTCGCTCATCACTTCCCTCCCATAAGACAGGCTCTCCAGAACGATATCGCTGGTTGGTGTAGCGCATATGGGTTAAACGCACTTCAAGCCAGTCATTACTGGTTTGAATTACGCCGCCTAGTATGTCTTTCCAGATTTCTCTAGTTGGTTCTTGAAAGAAAAACTCGCTCAACAGCTTATTGTCATCATCGTCTTCTTTACCCGCGTAAATATTCCCGCTTAATGACCAATCGCCTATACTGCCGCTGTAGAGCATATTGACGCCATTATAATTAAAAATTTGCCAGGTGTAGTTGTCCGCGGGTGCACGCATCCAAATATAGGCGTAACCCACATCATAAAAGTCGGAATAATAAAATAGTGGTAAGCGTTTTTTACCTGCTTGGAAAGTCCAATTCTCATTAATCTCATAGGACAAATAAGCCCACTCAAACTTTGCATCAAAATCATCTGCGCCGCGCGCAACAATCTGACCAGTAACGCTTAAACCTTCGGTTAGATCAGCACTAAATTGAAGGCCCATCAATGTTTCAGGTTCAAATGAGATATCCTCGTCGTAAACACTGACGATAGGATAATCGGCGAGAAATATTGGATCGTTTATTCCGAATTGTGGAACACCACTTCCGCTCAACACCTTACCAGCATTGATACTTGCGAATCCGGAAAAGTTAACCTCTGCATGCCCTGAAAAACAGGCAAGGCAAAGGGTACAACCTAAAGCTAGTTTCATCTTCATTGTGATTCATCCCAATTGCTTGTTCTACAAGTACTACATTGCAAGTATAGTTAAATTTAAAAAAATGCTAGCAAAAGCAGCAAATTGATAAAAACTTTTGCAGAAAAAGGGATGAAATAGGAACAAAAAGCAGCTTACGCTGCTTTTTAACAACTAAGATTCATCGTTATAATAACGTTCGATTTGGTCCTTCAAGTTAGGCGGTACACCTTTAATCGTAAGCGTATCAGTCGCAGCATCATAAATAACCCGCTCACCCAAATGCTTACGTTCAAAGCCAACGCTTACTCCACCGCCAAGCCCAGAAAATTTCACCATACTCGTTACTGTCTTTTTATCGACAGGAAAGCTTTCTTCCAGCTCATAGCCCTGCTCTTTATAAAAGTCTTCAAACTTCACGTCTGCAGACTTCGAAAGCGTCTCGGACAGTGTATTAACATCTGCGTCCTCGCCGCTTGAAACACAGTCGTTACAGTAATCAAAAATTTCCTTGCGGATGTCGTCTTTTTCAGACTTTTCAAATTGCTGTGTAGACAAATAATCCTCAACCGCGTGTAACATAGTTTGCGATTGCTGCTTTGGATCGATCCCCTCTTCACAACCAAGAAAATCTAAAAAGAAATCAGCAACTTTTCGACCAGCACGCCCCTTAATGAAGGAAATATAACGGTTTTCTTCTGCGGCCGTATCCCAAGCATCTAAATCGATTCTCGCAGCCAATTGCATACGTGAAATATCTAAGTGTTTTGCTGCGGATAAGTCTAAGTCTGAGGTAATTGTGTAATGTTCTTTAATATTAATCAGTGCAATCATAATAAAATTGCTGGCAACATACTGATAATGACAAAACACTAAATACCCAGTTTCATGAAATGCATATTTATTAAGCTCTTCTTTAAGCACATTGGTTGCTTCTTGGGTTAAATTCCAAAAGTTAAGCTCATTATTTCGATAACTCTGCATCGCAGACGCGACCACACTGCTTTTTTCGCCGCTAAAAGCACAGAACCCTTTACCCGGTTTGCCATTGTAGGCATGATGCAATTGTTCAATGAAAACATTAACTTTGTCATTGATTTGCATTTCATCGTCACGTAGATGTATTTCGGTATCTTCGTCTTGTTTGTCTACATAGTGAACAACTAGTTTTTTTACCTCAACGCTCATCTTTGTTTTTCACGCCTCTAATGTTAAAATGTAAAAATTATTGCTTTTATAAATTGAACCAACTGATGCCTATCCAATCAAAGTATTCCAATAAACAAGTAGAAGAAATTGTTGACCAATTAGTTAATGTATTAAGCTCGCAAAACGCACCAGTTGATCTCAGCTTAATGTGTTTGGGTAATTCTATCACGCACATTCTAAAAGAACATGTTCCAGAGAGTAAGAGACAATCTGTTGCCGAAAATTTTGCCAAAGCACTTACACAATCAGTAAAGTAACGGAATGAATCTTACACCGCACAGCCCTTTTTCATCAAAAGCAAGTCAATTACTCAGCTGGGGACACTGGTTTACCTTTGCTAACATTGGCTTGGTTTTATTGATTAGCTCAGTTTATTTGTTCGCCGACAAAGCGCCAAGTACCTTTGTCGGTTGGTTTTATATGCTGATCACGTGGATAAGCCATACCAGCTTTATCACTTTTTGTGCGTTTGTATTAACTATCTTTCCGCTTAGTTTAATATTCCCTTACCCGCGACATATTCGCGGCATGGCTGCGATTATTGCCTCGGTTGGTATTGTTGTACTAACAGTGGATGCCTTTGTTTACCTACAACTTGGCTACCATATCAACCCAGCTTCGCTTTCCGATATTTTTGTTTTATTGTGGGAAACCTTAGTCGGATCATCCCTAGTTAATCTCATCATTACCATTGCAATGCTTGGACTGGTGCTCACTTTTGAACTACTCGCGGGCAATTATGCTTGGCGTCATTTAGCCGAGCTTAAATCCTATAAATTCCCTCGCTATGCGACTGGCACCATTGTGACCTGCTTTGCGCTCAGTCACAGCCTGCATATTTGGGCTGATGCGAATGCCTTTTTCGATATCACTAAGCAAGATAATGTATTACCCCTCTCTTATCCTACAACCGCAAAGAGCTTACTCGCCAGGCACGATTTACTTGATATCGAGCAGTATGAAGAAGCGCACTCACTAAGCATTGGTGATACGCATTCAAAATACAAAGCCCCTGTAATTTCGGCGGTATGCAAAGAAAAGAAAGATACCACAGAGCAACCTATCAACGTTTATGCTTACACAGATGAGGCGCTGTTCCAAAAAACAGCAACAGCCCTTCAGAGCAACGTTAAAAATAACGTGTTCCGAATAGATTCTGTTTTACGCGCAGGAAAAAGCAGCGATGCGCTATTCAGCCTGATTTACGGTCTACCGAGTTATTATAAAGAGTCTGTCCTGCTGCAGCAGCAAGTTCCGGTATGGTCAATTAATAATGACTTAATGAGTGTTAATACTAACGGCGAGTTCTCTTTTGTGCCTTCTCATCAAGCAAGTAAATTAACAATCATTGAAGTAAGTGACGAAATTGACATTGATAGCTCAAAGCCGTTCGTGGCAATTGATATTAGTGCACAGCAAGCGACGGTATTAACCAGTTCTGCGGTAACGAACATTGAGCTGTTTGCTCAGGCTTCTGGTCTTGTACAGCCCAATGACATCACCTACACCCTGTTAAGCTCTTATCTTGGCTGCGACCCCCTTGCTCAACAAAGTATGCTGGCATCGAACATAAAAACTCGCTCTCATGCAGAAGGCGTTAACTTTACCCAAGGTGTCTTAGTTGCCTTCAAAAAAGACAAAATCACCTTAGTCAATCAAGATGGCAGCTTCAAGCAGATGTCAGCAAAGGAAGGCTTTGTGTTAAACGGTAGTCTAGATATTCCATTTTTAATACAAAGTATTAAGACATTAAAAAAATTCACAGCCCCTGAAGCACAATAACCTTGAACAAAGTGGGATGTCATCTATGGTTAAGTAGATATTAACTGTTACAGCAAGGATGCCATATGCAATTGTATCTAAAACTACTTGTACTTATTTTTGTCTCTACTCATTGTTTCGCCACAACAACGGTAAAATACTTCAAATGCACGACCGACAGAGGCATCGTTTTTAGCCAATTTCCCTGCTCGGCCAATGCGACCCAGCATACGATAACTACATCCGATCCTAAAGCCTCAGCTCCCTCAGAACAGCACTATAAAACGCTAAATAATTTGGAACGTAACCAAATTGCGAAAAGGACAAAGCGTGCGCTCAGAGCCAAACACCATGAAAAAGCCGTGCTCAATCGCAAAAGAGATACCGCGGTTAGAGAGCAACAAGATAAGTTAACTAAACTGATGAATGAAGACAGGCGTAAAAAGGTCGTCAGACAAGTTAAAAAGGAAATAAAGGCCATTAATAAGGCACATGCTAAAGCGATTAAAAGCCTAGAGAAAGAGATTTCAAAATTAGAAAAGCAACTCAAAGAATATGAGTGATATAGCCGCTCAATTGCATGGATTGCCTTTTTGAGAATCGCACTTTAGCCAATGAGCATTCGCTATAATTATGCAAATGCCTTGACTGGTATTACCAGATGACTTTTCGCACATTACCTTGTAAAGTGAAACCACTCCGCGTGGATAATTTATGAGGGATGTAGATGCAAGCACAGCAGTTAGCAGAGCGAATTTTATCAGGTTTCCAAAACCACTATCACGCATTTGTAAAAATTACCAAACTGGCACCCATCGCTTTTGCTGCTCAAAATTGGGGAGAGATAGAACGAATAAGTAAAGCGAGGATCAGCCAATACGATAGCAAAGTTGATGAAACCGCACAAAAGTTAATACAACTCTATGGCTCGACGCAACTGGATGAATCGCTATGGTATCAAGTAAAACAGGCTTACCTTGAGCGTCTTACCTTTCACCCTCAACCAGAGCTTGCTGAAACTTTCTATAATTCAGTTTTTTGTCGCCTCTTTCACCGCCGATATTACAATAGCGATTTCATTTTTGTTGAAACCCAGCTAGCTAACGCCACGTCACTCCCTGTAGAAGCTGAGTATCGAAGTTATTTCCCAGTCGTCAATGGCCTCAAGCCCACCATAAAAAGAATTATTGAACATATTGACTTTCATTGTGAATTTGAAGATTTAGATAGAGATATTCGACTACTCGTTAAGGCGTTTCTTAAACAAGCACCTAACACGCATCATCAAGCGCATTTAATGCGCTTCGATATCCTCAGCGCACCTTTCTATCGTAATAAAGGTGCCTATATTGTCGGCCGAGTGGTATCTAAATCTGGTGTACAGCCGTTTATCATTTCGGTATTACATGCACAAACTGGAGGCTTACTGATCGATGCGCTGCTTACCAATAGCTCACAAATGCGGGTGATTTTTGGTTTTGCGCGTGCTTACTTTTTAGTAGAGACCCATGCCCCATCTGCGCTAGTTAAGTTTTTAAATCAACTTATGCCAAATAAAACAAAAGCTGAACTTTATAACGCCATCGGCTTTCATAAGCAGGGGAAAACCGAATTTTATCGTGAGTTTTTACACCACTTAGCTAATTCCGAAGAACAATTTGAAGTCGCCCCAGGTACACCCGGTATGGTGATGATGGTATTCACTCTGCCAAGCTTTCCCTATGTTTTTAAAGTGATCCGTGACCAATTTCCAGAAAGTAAGCCATTTACAAAGACAACCGTTTTAGAGCGCTATCAACTGGTAAAACGCCACGATCGCGTAGGTAGAATGGCAGATACGATTGAATATTCCGATGTAGTGATCCCACTTGCACGTATTTCACCTGCCCTTTATCAGCTGTTGCTGGATTCTATCTCTCAAAGTATACGTATTGAGGGAGACAATATGGTGATAAAGCACTTGTATATTGAGCGCCGCATGACACCGCTCAACCTCTTTGTACAGCAAGCCGATGAAGAAACGTGCGAGCAAGTCATTAGAGATTATGGCTATGCGCTCAAAGAGATGCTCGCTGTAAACATTTTTCCAGGAGACATGCTGTTAAAAAACTTTGGCGTGAGTAAACACCATCGAGTTATCTTCTATGACTATGATGAGGTGCAATATCTCACGGAAATGAACTTTAGAGCGCTGCCAAAACAAGGACTTGATAATATGTACGACTCTGGCGATATTTCCAGTGCACCGCAAGACGTCTTTCCTGAACAGTTGTGTACATTTGTTCTGACAAATCCTACACTAAAGGAAATGTTTCTGCGCCATCATGCTGATTTGGCTGAGGTGTTGTTTTGGCAGCAAGCACAACGAGATATTCGTGAGAAAGTCGTAAGACATATTTACCCTTATCCACATGATAATCGCTTTCTCCAAGATGCCAAAAAAGAAGAATAATACAAAGGAAAACTGAGTGAACATTAGTAAAATTGACCTTAACCTGCTGGTTTACCTCGATACCTTACTTCGAGAATGCAATGTAACACGCGCCGCAAATCAATTAAGTATTACCCAACCAGCAATGAGTAATGGTCTTAAGCGTCTCAGAAACCTCTTTAATGACCCTATTTTAGTACGCACCAGTGAAGGCATGGTGCCAACAGAGCGCGCGCTTGAGCTGCAACCTGTGATCCGTGGCATACTCATGACTCTGGAAGAAACCTTAGCCCCTAACAGGGAGTTTGAGGCAGCGAGTAGTAATCGAGTATTTAGGATTATGGCCAGCGACTATGCTGCAAGTACGCTTGCGCCAAAACTTCTAACTAAACTTCATGAAGAAGCCCCAGATACAACCCTTGATATTCTCACGCCGAGTGATGTTACTTTTCATGATGTAGAAAATGGCAAGGTAGACATGGCAATTAACCGCTTCGAAAATCTACCGCAATCGTTTCACCACAAACGAATTTGGAAGGATAGTTTTTGCTGTCTGGTGAAATCCGATAACCCCGTTATTACCAACTTTACGCTTGATGCCTATTTAAAATCTCGCCATATTTGGGTCAGTAAAACTGGATTTGGTGTTGGGGTCGGAATGGATCCTGCAGATGTACAGAAGCTTGGCTGGGTTGACGAAGCGCTTGCACACTTTGGAAAACACAGAAACATCGCGACATTTACACGTAATTATCATGTTGCAATTCATTTAGCAAAAGAGCAGAACTTAATCGCAACATTGCCGTCAAAAGCCGCGAATATCTATCGTGATGATCCGACCTTAGCAGTTCTGGAGCCGCCATTCCCTATTCCGCCGTTTGAGTTAGATATGATTTGGAGCCCGCTATTACATCGCGATGCGAGCCATATTTGGTTAAGACAAAAAATTGCCGAGGTAGCTGAAGAGCTAGCATAGCGATATACCTAAGCTTTGCTTAGGTGCGCTTTTTGAAATTGGTATCGCCAGCTAATTGAACTATCCTTTTATCTATATGCATAAAAGGTGCAAGATAGCATGGCGAAATTCTCTTATAGAGCAACGGTTGATAGTAAAGAGAAACTTATCCACGCAGCCGCATACGGGGAATGCGTGGAAGCCAATATTATCGAGATGTACAAAAATTTAGGGCTTGCACTTAAATCGAATCAGCTAAAGAGTTTAGTTATCGACGTATCTCAATTACATATCACCTACGATTACCCAAGCGTCCTAACCGTTTTACAAAAACTCAATCAATTTGTCGATGGGATCACTCTTGCTCGAGTTATCTCCCCCTCAGACACCAAAAGTGGATTAATTGAAGCATTTGCTGACAAGCACGGTTTAACGATTAAGAACTTCGAGAACTACAACGACGCAGTGGCTTGGGTACATACTGTGAATCCAAAAAATAATTAAGAATATTCAGAATAAAGTCATGATATCAGTGATATTATTTGCCGTTGGTCAATAACAAATGGCCAACCATAAGTAATACCAATTGAATTAATTCTCTAATCAATTTGAAGGGTGAAATAGCATATTAGCTTCGTTAAAAATTTCTCATTTAGAACAACTAAATAGCAAAATTTTTGCCTTGCTACTAAAGCTATTTCCCCGCTTCAAGATAGATCATTTACTTAATACAACTGGTATAATTTGTGAACAACCTTTATTTCATAATAGGGAACTATGGAACACTATATCTCAACGTTCATTTTTTTCTTTGCGGTCATCGACCCCATTGGCACCATACCGGTATTTATCGCAACTACCACAGGCTTTGATATTGCGACAAAACGAAAAATAGCGGTTAAAGCCACACTGGTTGCAGCTATTGTATTGCTGTTTTTTATTATTGCAGGTGAAATCATTTTAAACGCAATTGGTATTCCCCTACCTGCATTCGCGATTGCCGGAGGCATCGTACTGTTCATCTTTGCCATGACAATGATTTTTGGCGAGGGTAAGCCAAGTGAAGAAATTAAGTTAGACAGTAAAGCATCCGACACCGCTATTTTCCCTTTAGCAATGCCTTCTATCGCAAGTCCTGGGGCTATGTTGGCAGCCGTTTTGCTTACCAAAAACAGCGAAAACAATGTATTTGAACAACTCCAAACCTCGATTATTATGCTCAGCGTATTGGCTATCGTGTTGATATTTTTACTGGTTGCGACAAAAATTCACCAATGGATTGGTGATAGTGGCGCAAGTATCGTCAGCCGAGTAATGGGACTTATCTTAGCTTCCGTTGCAGTATCTAGTGTATTGGCAGGTATTAAAGAGTATTTTATGTTGTGATAGAGAGTAACGAGAGGGTTAGCCCTCTCTTTCGATGTCATTGTTTCAAAATAAATTTCTTCACCGCTTTATTATGTTCAGTCAGTGTTTTCGAAAAGTGATGTCCACCATCTCCTGATGCAACAAAGTAAAAGTATTCGGTTGTTGCTGGATTAAGTGCCGCATGGATAGCAGCACGAGACGGCATTGCAATGGGTGTCGGTGGCAAGCCATCAATTCGATAAGTGTTATATGGCGTCTTTTCACGGATATCTTCACGTTTAATATCACCATCAAAGTGCTCACCAATACCATAAATAATGGTTGGATCTGTCTGTAAACGCATGCCCTTACGTAAGCGATTGATAAAAACGGAGGCTACTTTATCTCTTTCTGCAACTACGCCCGTTTCTTTCTCAATAATCGAAGCCAAGATCAAGGCTTCATAAGGCGTGTTTAAAGGAAGATCAGGCATTCTATTTTGCCATTCCTTTTCAAGCACACTCTGCATTTTGGTATAAGCACGTTTAAGTAAGCGAAGCGCTGAGTCATTTCCATGATAGTGGTAGGTATCAGGGTACAACCACCCTTCAGCTGAACTTTGCGATATATTCAGTTGTGCTGTCAGCTTATCAATGTCTTGCTTTAAGTAGGGGGCACTGAGGAGCTTGTTTTTGACTTCCCAAATGGGCATCCCTTCAATGATTGTAAAGCTAAAGTTGTGTTGATCCCCGCGACTAATCTTGCTGATGGCATCAAGCACAGTTAACCCTTTAAGATCGTAAAAGCCCGCTTGTAACGCGAATAATTTAGGCTCTACCTTACTATAAAGTTGGTAAGGAAAGCAGCTAGATAATGCCCCGCTACGCTGCCATAGATGACATAGCTGATTAAATGTTTGCCCAGCCTTTATCTCAACTAATGCCTCAGAGATATTAAGTGGTTCAAATTTAACCTTATTTATTTGTTGAGATAACCACCATGACGCTGCTGCTATCAAAAATGCGACTATGATAAACAGTTTTTTCATTTATATTACTTCCCTAAAAATCGCCTTTTCAATTCATGTAAGTCGACGATATCGAAATGTTTATTCTCAATTCTTACTACGGGTACCAACTGCATTAAACTATTACAAATAAAGACACCATCAGCTGCTTTTAACTCGTCAAAAGCAATATTTTTGACCCTAATATCGTGCTTACTTTCAAGTGCGGTTAAAAACACACCTTTAATGCCTGAGCCACTAAGATCTGGTGTATATAGATTGTTTTCTTTAATCATGATGATATTTGCCGCTGACGCTTCAATCACCCTATCATTGATATCCGTCACAATGACATCGTCGCAAACCAATGTCTGTGCATCTTGTTTAATAAGTACTTGTTCTAACCGATTCAGTGTCTTTAATCCGGCTAATAACGGCTGAATACCCAATTTAACTCGGCTTAATGCGACCTCAATCCCATTCTGCTGCCAAGTTGTATAGTGTGAAGGAAAAGGTAACACCTGAATACTCACACTCGGCTGAGGCGTCTCAGGAGCTTGATAACCGCGACCCCCTTCCCCTCGAGTGATAAGGATCTTCAGCACCGCTTCGATTTTATCTTTAACTTGCTCTTGAACCAAAGACTCGATTTCGACTAGTCGTAACACAGGAAAGCCCAAGCGCTGCTGACATTCCACCAGTCGCTTCCTATGAAGTGGCCACAAATCAACATTTCCATCACGGACTAACGCGGTGGTAAAAAAGCCATCACCATAGGCCAATCCTCTGTCAGTGTTAGAAAAAAGCTGTTGATTATCCACATCACTTTCCTTTTTAAGGGTTTCCAAAACATAAAAAAACTCGGCAATGCCGAGCTTTTTTATCATAACCTACTTTGCTATCAATTTACTAAGGCTGATCTACACCTTTTTAAATAGCAATGAACCGTTTGTTCCACCGAAACCAAACGAGTTACACAAAGTGTATTCTAGTTTCGCATCACGGGCAGTATGAGGCACATAATCTAAATCACAGCCTTCATCTGGGTTATCCAAGTTAATGGTCGGCGTTACTTTTTGGTCTTGCAGCGCAAGAATTGAAATAATAGATTCAACTGAACCCGCGGCACCAAGTAAGTGACCCATCATTGATTTAGACGAGCTCACCATCACATCTTTTGCCGCAGAACCAAACACCGACTTAACAGCATGCGTCTCTGCAACGTCACCCGCTGGAGTAGAAGTGCCGTGTGCGTTGATATAGCCAACCTGCTCTGCATTGATCCCTGCGTCGTTCAATGCATTAACCATGGCCTGTGCAGCGCCAGCACCATTTTCTGGTGGTGATGTCATGTGGTATGCATCACCACTCATACCAAAGCCAACTAGTTCAGCGTAGATCTTCGCACCGCGTGCTTTCGCATGTTCATACTCTTCTAGTACGATCACACCGGCTCCATCAGCTAGCACAAAACCGTCACGGTCTTTATCCCAAGGGCGAGAAGCCGCTTGCGGATCATCGTTACGCGTAGAAAGCGCACGAGCCGCGCTAAAACCGCCCATACCAATTGGGGTTGACGCTTTTTCAGCACCACCGGCTACCATCGCATCTGCATCGCCGTATGCAATCATACGGGCCGCATGACCAATATTATGAAGGCCAGTTGTACATGCAGTCACAATCGAAATATTTGGACCTCTCAAGCCATGCATGATGGACAAGTGACCAGAGATCATATTGATAATGGTAGAAGGAACGTAAAACGGAGAAAGCTTGCGTGGACCGCTATTTAATAGCTTGACGTGGTTTTCTTCAATTAGCGTCAAGCCACCGATACCAGAGCCGATGGCTACACCAACTCTAGCGGCATTCTCTTCGTTAACTTCAAGACCTGAGTCTTTTAAAGCCTGTACACCTGCAGCGATACCATACTGGATGAAGACATCCATTTTTTTAGCATCTTTAGGGGAAATGTACTCAGTGACATCAAAGTCGTTAACTAAACCAGCAAACTTAGTTCCGAAACCTTCTGTGTCAAAATGCGTGATATTGCGAATGCCACTACGGCCTTCTAATAAGCCCTGCCAGGTAGATGCAACATCATTACCCAGCGGCGTCAACATACCTAAGCCAGTTACTACGACTCGACGTTTAGCCACGGTGTCCTCCAAAAAGGGATTATTATAATAATTGGGGGGTCTAGAAAGAGTTAGGGCAGCGAGTGCTGCCCTAATAGAAAAGCTAGTTACTCAGCGTGAGCAGTAACGTAGTCGATAGCTGCCTGAACAGTAGTGATTTTCTCAGCTTCTTCATCAGGGATCTCTGTATCGAACTCTTCTTCTAGCGCCATTACAAGCTCAACAGTGTCTAGAGAGTCAGCACCTAAATCATCAACGAAAGACGCTTCTGATTTAACTTCTTCTTCTTTAACACCTAGTTGTTCAACAATAATTTTCTTTACGCGTTCTTGGATGTCGCTCATTCTTCTTTCCTTTATTTAAACGCTACTGCGTTAATTTTCAGATTGCGGCGCAGTTTACGACGCATCATTCTGGGATTCAAGGATTGACCCGTACTTTTTTTTCTGGTCAAACCTGTTACAAAGCTTTGGATCTTTTTATCGCCTATTTTCGCGACGATTTCAAGTACGTTGTCGACAAGATCACAAAAATTTCAATTGATTTGTGATCTTAGCGGGTTAAACCATGTACATCGCACCATTTACGTGCAAAGTTTCACCAGAAACATAAGCTGCCGCATCTGATGCTAAATAAACCACAGCCGCTGCGATTTCTTCAGGCTGACCTAAACGACCTGCTGGTACATTTGCCAAAGTCGCTGCTTTTTGCTCATCAGTTAGCTCATCCGTCATGTCTGTCTGAATGAAGCCAGGTGCTACAGTATTTACCGTAATACCACGAGATGCAACCTCACGCGCCAATGATTTTGTAAAACCAATTACACCCGCTTTTGCAGCAGCATAGTTAGCTTGACCCGCATTACCCATAGTGCCCACTACTGAGCCAATGTTAATGATACGGCCATTTTTCTTCTTCATCATTGGACGAAGTACCGCTTTTGATAAGCGGAAAATGGATGACAAGTTAGTATCGATGATGTCATCCCACTCTTGATCTTTCATGCGCATCAGCAAGTTATCGCGTGTGATACCAGCATTGTTTACCAACACATCAATATCACCTAAATCTGCTTTGATTGCATCCAAAGTTGCTGTGATTGAGTCGGCATCTGTCACGTTTAGCGCATAACCTTTACCATTTTCGCCTAGATACTCTGAGATACGCTCTGCACCAGACTCACTCGTTGCAGTACCCGCAACTTTTGCACCTTGCGCCACTAAGGCGTTAGCGATTGCTTTACCAATACCGCGGCTAGCACCCGTTACTAGTACAACTTTTCCTTCTAAAGAAAATAAATTACTCATAATGCTCTCGTTATTATTCTGCTGCAGCAATGGCAGCTAAATCATTTACCGACACACACGACACTGAGCGGTCGATGCGTTTCACAAGACCCGAAATCACTTTACCAGGGCCGAACTCAAAAGTTGTTGTAACACCTTCTTTCGCAACCGCTTGTACAGTTTCAGTCCATCTTACTGGACTATAAAGCTGACGAATAAGCGCATCTTTTATTGCTGCAGCATCTTTTGCAACAGCAACGTCAACATTGTTAATCACATCAAACTTTGGCTCTGAAAATGCAAGTGCTTCAAGATCTTTGGCTAATTTATCAGCCGCAGGTTTCATTAATGCACAATGAGATGGAACGCTGACTGCAAGCGGTAATGCGCGCTTAGCTCCTGCTTCTTTACACGCTTCAGAGGCTCGATTTACTGCTTCAACGTGACCCGCAATCACCACTTGACCTGGTGAGTTGTAGTTTACCGGCGAAACAACGTCGCCCTGTGCAGATTCGGCACAAACTTTAGCAATCACGTCATCATCTAAACCAATAATTGCCGCCATTGAACCCGTACCAGCGGGAACCGCTTCTTGCATGTATAAACCACGTTTTTCCACTAATTTAACGGCATCTGCAAGTGTTAATACTTCTGCACATACCAATGCAGAGTACTCACCTAGACTATGGCCAGCTAGTGTCAGTTCAGCTTCAACACCTTTATCTTGCCACGCTCTAAAGATAGCAACACTTGCGGTTAATAATGCCGGTTGAGTACGGTGCGTTTGGTTTAATTCTTCTTCAGGACCGTTTAGCACAAGTTCGGCTAAATCGTAGCCTAGTGCTTCTGACGCTTCAGCGAAAGTCGCTTTAACGATATCAGAAGATGCTAATAATTCAGATAACATGCCCACGCTTTGTGAGCCCTGTCCTGGGAAAAATAATGCGATTTTTTGTGACATATTGTGCTCTTATTTTCTCTGTTGTCGCCACGTCCTCATGTCACTTAGCAGTGTTAGGGATGCGGACCTGACGGTTGTTTTTCTGTGTCGACCTGAGCAAACACCGCTTGGATCTTTTCAGGGATCTTGCGTTGTACTTCTTGCGCAGCTTCTTCAATCGCGGCTAAAAATGCCTTCGTTGTGGCATTTCCGTGACTTTTCACAACAATACCGCGCAATCCTACCAGACTTGCGCCGTTATACTGGTCGGGGTTCACCCTTCTATACAATTTTTTTATAACGGGTCGAAGTAAAAAGGCCAACGCTTTATAAAAAAAGTGCTTTTTTAACGCTTTGCTAAACTTATGCATGATGAGTTTGGCAATCCCTTCACAGGTTTTCAAGGCGACGTTACCGACAAATCCCTCACACACAATTACATCAGCTTTGCCAGAGAACATATCGCTCCCCTCACAATAGCCTTGATAATTAATAACAGATGAGGATTTCATTAATTTTGCAGCTTGCTTGATACCATCATGGCCTTTGATTTCTTCAGAGCCAATGTTTAGCAAACACACTTTAGGTGAAGGAATATTTAATGCCTCTCCAGCCACGATTGAGCCCATAATACCAAACTGATAGAGGGTTTCAGGGTCGCAATGTACATTCGCACCAAGATCAAGCAAATAAACGGGCTGTTTTTTCTCTGTTGGAACGGCTGAAATTAATGCGGGACGCTTGATGCCAGGCAACATTTTTAACACATAGTGGGCCATAAAAAAGAGCGCACCTGTATTTCCTGAACTAACACAAGCCTGCGCTTCGCCAGATTTCACCAAATCAAGCGCAATACGCATTGAAGACTGCTTTTTATTTCTAAGTGCAGAGGCAGGTTCACAACCGTTAGTGACGACTTCTTTACAGTGTTTAATTTTGAGTCTTGGATGATCCAGCATATTAGCTTTAGTCAAAGCACTTTCAATAACTTGCTGATTACCACAGAGGATTAAATTTAGATTTGGGTGCTTAAGCACAGCAGCGATAGCTGCGGGGATAGATGAACGGGGGCCGTAATCGCCCCCCATCATATCTAACGCAATGGTTAGATCGGTCAGCATAAAGTAATCTCTTACTTAGAAATTACTTTAACGCCTTTGTAGTAACCGTCAGCAGTCACGTGGTGACGACGATGAGTCTCGCCAGAAACCTGATCTACAGTTAGAGCTGGTCCACTGATCGCATCGTGTGAACGACGCATACCACGACGTGCGCGTGACTTCTTGCTTTTTTGTACCGCCATTAGCCTTCTCCTAAGAATCTTTCTTAAGTTGTTTCAAAATTTCAAATGGATTTGGTTTGCTATCTTCTGCTTCAATTTCACCAAAGCTCTTTGGCTTATCAGAATAAGAGCATAGTGCTTCATCATGCGTCGGGACTATCGGAATTGCGAGTAATAGCTCATCTTCGACGATCTGTCTTAGATTAACCTCACCCTCTTCATCCAGTTCCAACACATCATAACGCTCGGGAAGATCATCCGACTCTGCACCTAATCCGACTGGCGAATACGCAAAGTCTTGTTCCAAATCCAACCCTAATTCATCATTACAACGCTGACATACAACAGTTAGATGGGCTCGGACTTTGCCTTGCACAACAACCAAACCTTGTTCGTCGATGTTGAAATGAATGTCTACCGCTATTTCACTATTTTGATCACGCACAACTTGCTGCAATCGAGAAAGTTCTTCAAGCATTACAACACCGTCATAAGATGCTCGACGTTGCGCTGCTCTGCATGGATCAATAGTGATGGGAATTTTCACCTTTTGCATAGGGGCTGCATCATATAGATAGTTACTGTGTTAGTCAAAGTAAAAATACACTTTCCCTTTGTTTTTCGCGTTATTGCGCATTATCCTGTTGGCAATGTTGTCACAAATATAAAAATCTCATGAAAACGCCACTTATTCTAGCCTCAAGTTCGCCATTTAGGCAGTCAATTTTGAAAAAATTAATGCTTCCTTTTGCATCTTTTTCACCGGATGTAGACGAGCAAGCACTCGAAGGTGAATCAGCACAGCAACTTGTTGCACGATTGAGCGAATCAAAAGCCAAAGCAGCAATAGCAAAATATCAACAAGGTGTGGTGATTGGTTCAGACCAAGTTGCGCTATTCAACGGTGAGATCCTAGGAAAGCCACATAATAAAGAAAACGCGATTAAGCAACTAAGCCTATTTAGCAATAATCGCGTGACTTTTTTGACTGGTTTAACCGTTTTCGAAATAGGAAGCGGCAAAACGGTCACTGAAGTGGTACCGTTTCATGTTTACTTTCGCCAACTTACCCAAACACAGATCAGTAACTATTGTGATGCGGAAACACCTTACGACTGTGCTGGAAGCTTTAAAAGCGAAGGATTAGGGATCTGTCTGTTTGATAAGCTTGAAGGAGAAGACCCCAATACCCTGATTGGCCTTCCCCTTATTCAACTCACTAAAGCACTGCTCACGTTTGGTATTGATGTGCTCGCCGAGCAATCAGGCCAACAATAGGTTAGACAAGTCATGATAGTTATCGCAAATATGAGCAGCCGACGTTTGCGATAACTGCTCTCTTGTTGCAACACCCATAGTGACGCCGATCGCGTCAATGCCTGCATTTTTCGCTAAATTCATATCAATAATCGTATCGCCTATCATGACAGCCTCTGTAGCTTCCACATTTAGTTCAGCCAAAATCTGAAGCAACATATCGGGATGCGGTTTAGACTCCGCCTCACATGCTGTCCGTGTCGTAACGAAAATATCACTCAACCCGCTTTCTGCCATCAGGCGGTCAAGCCCTATTCGGCTTTTTCCTGTTGCAACCGCAACTTTGATACCACTGCCATGTAATTGCTTTAAAAGCGTTTCAGCACCTTCAAATAGAGGCGCTGGGGTTTTGTCTTGATGCTTATAGATATATTTATAAGCCGCAATTAAAGACGCTAATTTGTCTTCATGATTTGGAAAAAGTGTCAGTATCGCTTTATCGAGAGACAGGCCGATAATACTTTTCGCCGCTTCGTTACTGACGGGTGCAATTCCACAAGATTCAGCAGCTTGATGAATGGTATTTACGATTTTTGGCACAGAGTCCATGACGGTGCCATCCCAGTCGAAAATTACACACTTATAACGCATGTTACTTCCTTAATTTAACTAAGCATGCTTCCAAAGCCCCATCCAATGGTGCCTCTACATGGTGTGTCGTTTCTGTTTTCGGGTGCATAAATCTGAGTTCTTTAGCATGCAAAAACAGCCTATTTAATCCCACTTCACGCATTTTGGCATCAAACACCTGATCGCCATACTTATCATCACACGCAATCGGATGTCCTTTACATTGAGTATGCACTCGGATCTGGTGCGTTCTACCTGTTACTGGTGACGCCTGCACTAAAGTTGCGGACTCAAAACGCTCGACGACTCTAAAACGAGTATGAGAAGGCTTGCCTTGCTCATGATCCACTCGCACCACTCGCTCACCTGACTTTAAGGTATTTTTACGTAGCGGTTCGGTGACATTTTTATGTTTGACATCCCATTGCCCTGAAACCAGCGCAAGATAATTTTTCTCCATGGTCTTTTCTCTTAGCTGCTCATGAAGTCCTTTAAGCACAGCGCGGCGCTTTGAAATCAACAAACAACCCGATGTATCGCGGTCCAAACGGTGAACCAACTCCAAGCTTTGCTCTTGTGGGCGTAATGCTCTTAATGCTTCAATTAAGCCATAGCTTAAGCCGCTGCCACCATGCACCGCCATACCGGCTGGCTTATTTATAACTATCAGATACTTATCTTCATAAAGAATGGCATCTTCTAGGTTTGCAACTTTATCTAGATTTTTAGGCACAAACTCTGTTTTCTCCGCAACACGCACAGGTGGAATACGGATTTCATCATTGATTTGTAGTTTATATACAGGCTTCACCCGCTTTTTGTTTACGCGCACTTCCCCTTTACGAAGAATTTTATATACGGCGCTTTTTGGCACCCCTTTCAAATGCGTAACTAAAAAGTTATCGATCCTTTGACCTTCTTGGTCTTCAGTCACGGTAACGAAGCTAACTTGTAATGCGGGTTTCTCTGACATTGCCTAATCACTGATTTGAGTAATAATTTAGTTGCTATCTCGACATTATTAGTGGGATAATCAGGCCGCAAATTTTTGCGAGGTGCTTTTTATCGCAAAAACAATGTCGTGATGCACATCTTGGATGGCAGATCATACAGATTAGAGCTAATATTTCCAAAGCTTTTATCATGCATCTAAGATAAACACGTGCGAACAGTCAGTGCGAAGCGCGTAATATTTCGTTTAATGACTGGACACGATGAACAAACCAAAAAGCAAGAAATTAAAATTTGTCTGATACGTTTACCACAGTTGCAGTAATACCCGTGCATAGCAGGCCGCAACTCGTGAATAACCACAAAGCAATAAAGTCAAAAGATGGTGATAGCCAAGCTTGGCAAACCAAGCTCAACTTACCCCGTGCATGGCTACTTTGTGAAACGAATAAACGTGCAAAAAGCGAACGATGGATCAGTGATTTTACCCTGATTTAAAGCGGAAACTGTGAATATGTTCCCTTTCCCCCAGTCGTGAGACTGCATCATTTAATAGGAACATCCAAGGCGTAGCACGCTGTCGCTGGCAAGACGTATCAGGCGCTGTAAATAATTAAGTAGAGAATTACAATATGAAACGTATGCTGATCAATGCAACGCAGCAAGAAGAAATGCGCGTGGCACTGGTTGACGGCCAGCGTCTATACGATCTAGATATAGAAAGCCCTGGTCACGAACAGAAAAAAGCCAATATCTATAAGGGTAAAATTACCCGTATCGAACCATCCCTAGAAGCCGCATTTGTTGATTATGGCGCCGAGCGTCACGGATTCCTTCCTTTAAAAGAAATCGCTAAAACGTATTTCCCTGATGGTTATACATTCAATGGTCGCCCAAACATCAAAGACGTGATCAAAGAAGGTCAAGAAGTCATCGTTCAGGTTGATAAAGAAGAACGTGGTCAAAAAGGCGCGGCACTCACAACGTTTATCAGCGTCGCAGGTAGTTACTTGGTATTAATGCCTAATAACCCAAGAGCTGGCGGTATTTCACGTCGTATCGAAGGTGACGAGCGCATTGAGCTAAAAGAAGCATTGAGTCGCTTAAACGTACCTAAAGGTATGGGTCTTATCGTTCGCACCGCGGGCGTAGGTAAATCTTTCGAAGAACTAGAGTACGACCTTAAGGCGCTACTCGTTCATTGGGACGCAATCCAAAATGCGGCAAATAGCGGTAAAGCACCTTTCTTAATTCACCAAGAAAGTAACGTTATCTTCCGTGCAATTCGCGATTATTTACGTCGCGATATCGGTGAGATCCTAATTGATAAACCGCGTGTATTTGAAGAAGCGAAGGCGCATATCGAGCGTTTCCGCCCAGATTTCATCAACCGTGTGAAGCTTTATCAAAACGATGTGCCATTATTTACGCATTATCAAATTGAGAGTCAGATTGAGTCAGCTTTCCAGCGTGAAGTGCGTTTGCCTTCAGGTGGTTCCATCGTTATTGATCCAACAGAAGCTCTCACTTCTATCGATATCAACTCGTCAAAAGCGACGAAAGGTGGCGATATCGAAGAGACGGCGCTGAACACTAACCTAGAAGCCGCTGACGAGATTGCACGCCAGTTACGTTTACGTGACTTAGGTGGACTAATCGTTATCGACTTTATCGATATGACTCCGCCTCGCCATCAGCGTGAAGTAGAGAACCGCTTGAAAGAAGCCGTTCGTACTGACCGTGCTCGCGTGCAAATCGGTAAGATTTCTCGTTTCGGGCTATTAGAAATGTCGCGTCAACGTTTGCGTCCGTCGTTAGGTGAAGCGAGCCAGCATACGTGCCCACGCTGTGACGGCCAAGGCACCATTCGCTCAAACGAATCCATTGCTTTGTCTATCTTGCGTCTAATCGAAGAAGAAGCTATCAAAGATAATACCGCTCAGGTCAACGCCCAAGTGCCTGTTGCTGTTGGTGCTTATCTATTAAATGAAAAGCGTCGTTCTGTGCAACGCATCGAAAAGCGCCATGAGTGCCACGTTGTTATCATTCCTAACCAACATCTAGAAACACCTCACTATGAAGTGGTTAGATTGCGTAAAGATGAAACAACAGAAGCAGCAAGCTATGAGCAGATCACTGCGCCAGAGCCTGAAGTCGTTGAAATTGCTCGAGCTCAAGCGATTGTGAAAGAGGAGCCTGTGTTAAAAGGTGTCGTTATGCCTGATGTACCAGCGCCTGCGCCAGCCCCTACTCCAACTCAAGCTGCAAAACCACAAGCACGTAAGCCACAAGCACAACCAGCTCAAAACGGCACCAGCCTGTTTGCAAAGATTGGTCAATGGTTCAAGAGCCTATTTGCTAGTGACAGCGATAACAAAGAAGAAAACAAATCTTCTGAAGAAAAATCATCGCGCGATAACAACCGTGATAATCGCCGTCGCAATAATAACAATCGTCGTCGTAACAATAACCGCCGTCGTAACGATCAACAAAAAGAAACAACGGTTGAATCGAAAGACGAAAACAACGGTAACGAGCAACGTGGTGATAACCGCAAACGCCGTCGTCCAAATAACAGAAAACGCCAAGATCAGGACAAAGCAAACCGTCCTGCTAAGGAATCTGTAAACGATAGGGTTGAAGCGGTCGAGGCTAACGACGCGCCAGTTAAAGAAGCGACAGTAAAACCACGCAGACAAAGACGTAATCTTCGCAAGAAGGTACGTGTGGAAGAAACCAACGCACAGGATACTAACACATCAGAGCAAGCTAGCACTGAAGAAGTGAAAGTAGAAGCAAAGCCGCTTGAACAACCAGCGAAAACGGCAGCTGAGCCTAAAGCTGAACAAAAGCCAAGGCAAAGAAAAGCGAAACCTGTCGCGGATAAGTCAGAGCAAGAGTCTGCAACGAACGAACAAGTAGCAGCACCTTCTGAACAAGCTGACGTACACACTCAAGCAAAGCAGCAAGAAACTGCTAACACTGAGCGCCACGAACAAAACGATGTTACCGAGGTGGTATCTACTGAACTTTCAGAATCGCAAATTGATGACGAAAATAAAGAAGGCCGCACTCGCTCTAGACGCTCTCCGCGTCATCTGAGAGCGGCAGGTCAACGTCGCCGTCGTCAGGATACGCCTGAAAAAGGTCAAGCTGCTGCATTTGTACCCGTAGCAGATCAAGCCGCTGCAGAATACGAAGCTGAGCTAAAAGCGAAATCTTCTTTTGACACTGACGTTCAAGAGGGTGTACAGCAAGAAGCAAGTACAGTTGAGACTCAGTCGTCACCTGAAACGGTAACTGAAGACAATGCACCAGCGGCAGAAGCGACTGTTTCTGAGACGCACACTGATGCAGAGCAAGATGTCGAAGCTAAACCAGCCGAAGCACCGGTTGACGAAAATGCAGCGCAAGAAGTGGAGCCTGAAAACGAAGTTGAAGCAGCCACTGCTGAAGCACCAATGCAACAAGCTGCACAGCCCGAAACGTCTGTAAGCGCTGACGAAGTAGTCGCAGAAGAGCTTGAAGCTATGCAGCCAGAAGAGGCAAAAGTAGTTAAAGCTGAGCCAATCGCTGACACAGTAGAGACTGAACAAGTTGAAACGGCAAAGGCTGAAGATGAAGCTGAGACTGAAACTGCAGTTGTAGAAGAAACTCAGGCTTCTGACACTGAGGCAACACCTGAAGTTCAGGAGCCAGCAGTCGAGGCACCGGCAACAGAAGCGGTTGTGGAAACAACAGCAGCTGAAGCAGTTACTGAATCTTCAACTGAAGAGACTCCAGCCGCTAACACTACTGAAGCTCCTACTCAACAAGTAGTGAACGGCAATTCAGTACAAAGCCGTGTACGCTTCAACCAAACGGCTGCCGCGCCAATGACAAAAGCACAAAGCGTGATTGAGGATGTCGTGGTAGAAACACCATCTGCGATGCCACATGAACTACGTCAGGCTGTGGCGAATAGCGGCTTGGGTGTTGGCTCTAAGTCACCAACAGGCAGAGCAAGCGCCGACATGGCCTCTCCTGCTCAGGTTGACTAAGCAGTAATTGAAAAGCCAGTCTTTTTAGACTGGCTTTTTTGTGTCCGAATTTTACTGAGCAGACAAATGGTAATACCAGTCCTTCGTAGCACTCCGTGCTATTTATCAGTAGAATGCCGTCAATTCTTTGATCGTTAAAGTCAAAAGTATGATCACACTTAAGAGATTTAAAAACGCCTCTTTAAAAGGTGACCTATTCGGTGGTGTAACCACTGCAATTATTTCTTTACCACTCGCACTCGCTTTTGGTGTTGCCTCTGGTGCTGGCGCAGAAGCTGGGATGTGGGGCGCAATTTTAGTTGGCTTATTTGCCGCGCTGTTCGGTGGTTCAACCTCCCTCATTTCTGAACCAACCGGCCCAATGACTGTTATCATGACAGCAGTACTCACCGCCATGATGAGCAAGTACCCCGAAAATGGTCTTGCGATGGGCTTTACTGTTGTCATGATGGCAGGTGCTTTTCAGATTTTACTCGGTACGCTCAAGTTAGGTAAATACGTTACCTTGATGCCTTACAGCGTCATCTCCGGATTTATGTCTGGTATTGGTGTTATCCTCATTATTTTGCAGCTTGCTCCTTTACTTGGACACCAAGCGCCTGCAGGTGGTGTTATTGGCACTTTGTCTAACTTGCCCAGCCTGCTGATGGACTTACACTTTTCTGAGTTGTTCCTCGGGGTGATCACACTTGCAATCTTATTCAAAATGCCAAGTAAGTGGCGTCAATACGTCCCCGCTCAGCTGGTCGCACTCGTCACCGTTACACTGCTTTCAATCATTATTTTTGATACAGATAGTATTCGCCGCATCGGTGAAATTCCAAGTGGCCTGCCAACTATTGTGTTTCCAGTATTATCACCAGAGCTGTTAGTTGAAATGCTTATCGATGCACTGGTATTGGGCACTTTGGGCTGTATAGATACGTTGCTAACAGCAGTAATAGCCGACAGTTTAACGCGAACCGAGCATGATTCTGATAAAGAGCTCAGAGGCCAAGGTATTGCCAATATGATAGCTGGCCTTTTTGGTGCATTGCCAGGTGCTGGCGCAACGATGGGAACAGTGGTCAATATCCAAGTGGGTGCTCGCTCGCCAATTGCTGGGATATTCAGGGCACTCATTTTAATGGCCGTAGTCTTTATCGCGGGAAGTTTGACCGAGCCAATCCCAATGGCGGTGCTTGCTGGTATTGCAGTGTATGTTGGTTTTAATATTCTGGATTGGAGTTTTATCCAGCGTGCTCATAAGCTTAGTGTCAGTCAAATGGCGATTATGTATGGCGTAATGCTACTTACCGTTTTTGTTGACCTGATTGTTGCCGTGGGCCTTGGCGTATTTATCTCTAATGTGATGATCATAGAGAGATTAAGCCGAGTGCAAGCTAATCACGTTAAAGCAATTAGCGACAGTGATAGCGATGAAGATGTACCACTGACGAAAAAAGAAAGCGAGCTGTTAGATAAAGCCAACGGTAAACTATTATTCTTTTATCTTTCCGGGCCAATGATTTTTAGCGTCTCAAAAGCAATCGCAAGACAACACCGCAAGATTAGTGAATACAAAGCCATGGTATTAGACTTAAGCGACGTAGCTATGATTGACGTCACCGTGGGCTTAGCCATTGAAAATGCGATTACAGATGCGCTTGATGCGAACTGTAGCGTGTTTATCTATTCACCGAATCTGGAGACCACCGATAAACTCAAGCGCTTAAACATTCATGACCGTCTAGGCGACCGTGCGTTTTGTGATAGTCGCGAGATAGCGCTCAGCCAAGCCATTGATACTATGGCTAAAACTTATTAAAGTGCGCACTTAAGTGATCTAGTAACAATCGTAAACTGGTCGCGACAAATTGTCTGGGTGGATACAGCGCCCAGACGCCCTCCTCTTCAGGTCTAAAATTGGTGAGTACCTCTGTTAGCTCACCACTCTCTAGCGCCTCTTGCACGTAATAATGTGGTAACTGTACCAAACCTAAGCCTTGTTTTGCTGCTTCCAAGAGCCCCCAACCACTGTTACAACGAAGTGGTCCCGCCACTTTAATTTGTCGCGCTTTACCGTGCTCAACAAAGCGCCATTCGCTACTATTGCCAATCAAACATTTATGATTGCTAAGCTCAGCGAGCGTATGCGGTTGGCCAAATTGATTTAAATAGATATTTGCACCACACACCATGGTTTTGCGTGTGGTTAGCCGTTTAGCGCGCAGTGATGAATCCTGTAACTTACCGAGTCGAATTGCCAAGTCAAAGCCTTTATCGAGTAAGTCGACTTGGTTGTTCGTCAAATGCATTTCAACCTCAACTTTGGGATACAAACGCATAAAGTCAATTACGGCAGGCATGACATAAGATTCGCCGTACATTACTGGTGCGGTAAGCTTAAGTTTGCCTGTTGGCTGTCTATCACGTTGACGGATTGCAGCAGTGGCGTCATCTAATCCATGCTGTAAATGCTTTGCGTGAGATAAAAACACTTCACCTTCCTGAGTCAGCGCTAATTTTCGGGTGGTGCGCGTCAAAAGTTGTATGTTGAGCCGCTCCTCTAATATTTTCACTCGGCGACTAATTTGCGCAACCGAAGTATTTAACTGAGTTGCAGCCCCACTAAATGAGCCATTACTTGCGACCGCAACAAACTCATCAATGCCAATCCATCTATCCATTATTACATATACGTAAAATTCTTTATGATTTTTATAGATTATCAAAAATCATAATGTAGTTATACTGCTACCAACTTTTAAGAAAGGAACAAACCATGTCTGAATTTATTAAATCTAAAGCAGCAATCGCTTGGGGCCCAGGTCAACCGCTTAGTATTGAAGAAGTTGATGTTATGCCACCGAAAAAAGGCGAAGTCTTAGTTAAAATCACCGCAACAGGCGTATGCCATACCGACGCTTTCACTTTGTCTGGCGACGATCCTGAGGGCGTATTCCCAGCCATTTTAGGTCATGAAGGCGCAGGTATTGTTGAAGCAGTTGGTGAAGGCGTTACTAGCGTTGCCGTTGGCGACCACGTGATCCCATTGTACACACCGGAGTGTGGCGAATGTAAGTTCTGTAAGTCTGGTAAAACGAACCTTTGTCAGCAGATCCGTGAAACCCAAGGTAAAGGCTTGATGCCTGATGGCACAACCCGCTTTTATAAAGACGGCCAACCAATTTATCACTACATGGGCACGTCAACGTTCTCTGAGTACACTGTACTGCCAGAAATCTCTTTGGCTAAAGTAAACAAAGAAGCGCCTCTTGAGGAGATCTGTTTGCTTGGCTGTGGTGTCACCACGGGAATGGGCGCAGTAATGAATACCGCTAAAGTGCAAAAAGGCGATACCGTCGCCATTTTCGGCCTAGGTGGTATCGGCTTGTCCGCTATCATTGGCGCGGCAATGGCTGGCGCGAGTCGGATCATCGGTATCGACATCAATGAAGATAAGTTTGAGCTGGCGACAAAGCTTGGCGCAACCGATCTTATCAACCCGAAAAACTTCGATAAACCTATCCAAGAAGTGATCGTTGAAATGACCGATGGCGGCGTGGATTTCTCGTTCGAATGTATCGGTAACGTAGATGTTATGAGAAGTGCCCTTGAGTGCTGTCACAAAGGTTGGGGTGAGTCTGTCATCATCGGTGTTGCAGGCGCTGGACAAGAGATTTCAACACGCCCATTCCAATTGGTTACCGGTCGCGTATGGCGCGGCAGTGCTTTTGGTGGCGTAAAAGGTCGCTCAGAGCTTCCTGAGATTGTTGAACGCTATATGGCTGGGGAATTCAAGCTCAATGACTTTATTACTCATACCATGAAGCTCGAAGATATTAATGAAGCCTTTGATTTAATGCATGAAGGCAAGAGTATCCGCTCGGTGATCCATTACTAGTACCCGCTCAAGGACGCACAGGCTGCGTCCTATTTCACTTAATTAAGGAGCACTTGATGGAACTGATTTCCAGCAACAAAGTATCCGGCGGTTGGCATAAGCGCTACACACATACCAGCCAGTCGACGCAGTGTGAAATGACCTTCGCCATTTTTTTACCTGAAATTGTCAACGAGGGACAACAAGTCCCGGTTTTATATTGGCTCTCAGGGTTAACCTGCAGCGATGAAAACTTCATGCAAAAAGCAGGCGCGTTTAAAAAAGCCAACGAGCTTGGTATCGCTATTGTCGCGCCAGATACAAGCCCGCGTGGAGAAGGCGTTGCAGATGATGAAGATGGCGCTTATGACTTTGGTCTAGGTGCGGGGTTTTACGTCAATGCGACACAGGCACCGTATAGTCAACATTATCAAATGTATGACTACGTGACCGAAGAGCTGCCTCAGTTAATCGAAGCGCACTTCCCGGTTAACCCGCAAAAAGCCATTAGTGGTCACTCCATGGGGGGGCATGGTGCGTTAATTATTGGGCTTAGAAACCCTGATGCCTATACGAGTATCTCTGCGTTTAGCCCAATTGTTAACCCAAGTAACTGTCCCTGGGGTCAAAAAGCGCTAACAGGATATTTAGGGGACGACAAACAGCGCTGGCAACAATATGACGCGACCGAATTATTGTCGCACTATGTTAGTCCAACGAAACGTCCGATACTCATTGAGCAAGGTTCAAGTGACCAGTTTTTAGACGAGCAGTTAAAGCCTTGGTTATTCGAACAAGCTGCAGAAAAAGCAGGCTACCCTATCACGCTAAACATGCATGAAGGTTACGATCATAGCTATTTCTTTATCTCGAGCTTTATTGAAAATCATCTTGAGTTTCATGCTAACTATATGAGATGAGCCTGACTGCCGCTTGCGCTTTGAGCACTAAGCTAAAAATAAAAAAGGCGTACTCCCTGTACGCCTTGCTTGCTTAACATTATTCTTTGTATCAAATCATCAGATTAAATCGCCGTATGGATTCGTTGGACAAAGCTGTATACTTTGCTCGAACCCAGGAATGGCTAACTCTTGCTGACTTAAATTCAATTCAGACTCATCAATCATGCCATTGCCAAAACGATAAATGAGCTCGTATTGGCCATAATCGGCCGCTTGCTGATATGCAATTTGCCTTTGTGTTGTAGTGGCAAGTTGTTGCTCATAATTTGCAAACTCAGCTTGGCTATAACGCTTGCTTAGTAGCTGCTTCGTGAGCTTTGGAGAAAGTACAGTTGCCGTTGCATTGTTACCACCAAAGCCCTTTGAATTTATAAAGGCGATATCCATTGGTTCGCACTCATAGTGCTCGGTACGAATATCTAAATGCTCGGCGTGAACATCCTCTGCTACTGCATTGATTGTGGTGATCCCTGGCATAATATTGTATTCGAACACCCCAAGCGCCATCGCAAGCTGATCGCCAGACGCCGGCGCGATGGTGTGACCAACATAGGCTTTTGGCGCCGCCACTTTCCAGCCATTAATCGCAAAAGTTTCTGCGATTTTGTGGTAGATAAGCGACTCAGTAACCCGGTTTTGTGGTGTGCTTGAGCCATGTGCCAAAATAAAGCTGCGTTTAACTAACGCCTCTGTGCCTGCGATTTGCTGAGCCAGCGCAACCGATTTTGCCATGGTGATGTAGTTACCAGGTCCAGGTGCCGTAATCGACTTTTTCACGCCGTCTGCGTTGACATATACATCGGCCACAGAGCCCATGATCTGCGCGCCAAGCTCAAGTGTTAAGGCGTCATCCATCAAAATCGCCACTTGTGCCCCTTCACCAATTGTAAAGCCACAGTTTTCACCAAAAGGACGACTTGTTTTGCGATAATCTACATCTTCAGTACCATCAAGTTTACGCAAACCTTCTTCATTTGCGAGTGCGCCCATATTACCGAAGCCTTCGATGATCTCTGGTGTAATAGCACACTCGACACTGGCTACAATCGCCACTCGAGTACGGCCAGCCTGAATATCATTCACTGCAGCGCGAAGGTTATATAGAAACGTCGCACAGGCACCTGATGTCGTAAACGTTGTGCCAACGCTGCCCGTAACATAAGCATTGATAAAGTCAGTGGACATGGTATTGAGTCCTAGCGCCAACTGCTTAGTGCTTACTCGGTCGCCACGTAAACGACTGCGTACTAATCCACCTAAGCCCTCATCATTCATTTGCCCAGCCACAGAGGCGGAGTAAGTGCCGATTTGGTCAGGTCGTACACTGTTCATTACCTTGTCCCACTCAAGACCCGTTGAGCGGATAGCATCGGTTGCAGCAAAAATCGTCGCCTGAAGGCCGCGTGGTTGGTAACGGCTGTTATACATAAGTGACGGCTCAAAGCCTGTTGGTAATTGGCCTGCGGCTTTAATTGGATTGTCTCTATAGCTATCGTGCTTAACTTCAATCTGCTCCGCAATGGTTACTTCAACCGTTTTTGGATCAAGCTCAATCACTTGCCAAGCTGCAGGGACTGGCTCTGGTAAGTCACGCTTACGACAACTGAATACTATCTTGCTGTCATCATTTGCTTTCATTATGAGCTTTTGCTGCCAAGGAGTCGCATCTACATCAAAATGGTTCTTTTCGATTTTACGGATCAACGTTCCCGCTAAGATTTGCTCACCAAAACGCGACTCAATCTCCCCCTCTTGAACGACTTGGTCGTTTTGGTCAATCAGCTGACCATCTTCATAACGCACTAAGTTCATTAAACTCGCAAGGCCCAAATAGGTCTCTTCTCGGTCTTTAGCATTTAGCTTATCAAGTACAATACGTTTGTAGCCTTGATGGAAAGAGGTGCGCCCCGCGGCGTTAATACCCCCC
Organism: Pseudoalteromonas sp. NJ631; assembly: GCF_000276645.1. Classification (NCBI taxonomy): domain Bacteria; kingdom Pseudomonadati; phylum Pseudomonadota; class Gammaproteobacteria; order Alteromonadales; family Pseudoalteromonadaceae; genus Pseudoalteromonas; species Pseudoalteromonas sp. NJ631. Next base: position 57,494 of record NZ_AKXJ01000017.1, on the reverse strand, counting down.
ATTCCTACAATAATTGGCAATGCTGTCATGTCGTTCCTACTTCTGAACTAAGATAATGACTTGATTTTAATTGCATTCGAATTTAAGTTTTCACAAAATACGCCACACATAAATCATTTTTCGCCAAACTAAAGAGGTCGGAGCAGATGAAATCCTGTACAAAGGTCGCCATTGTGCTTTATAAGCATATGCTCGTTACCAGTGTCACCTTACCGCTGGAAATGCTCAAAGCCGGACAAGCCTTTGCTAAAGTACATTTAAAAGAGGCTTATGTTCCTTTAGAAGTTCTCCTTTGCAGCAGCCATGGCGAGGCAGTCAACGCCGATAATTACCTGACACTTGAGGCACAAAGTGACTTTAGCTCATTGCCTTTATATGACTACATTATTGTGCCAAGCATATGGCGAAATCCACGACCAATTGTAAGACAAAACCAAGCGCTGAGTGAGTCACTTGCGGATGCATGGGGAGCAGGAAGCACACTGATAGGTGTTGGTACGGGTGTTTGCTTTTTAGCAAGTTCTGGCCTGCTTAACGGGCATTCAGCAACGACCCACTGGCATTTTGCCAAACAATTTTCTCAGCTATACCCTAATGTTGAATTAAAACCGGATTACTTTATCACTCAATCAGAGCGGATCTACACTGTAGCCAGCTTAAATGCGCTGGCCGATGTAATTGTTCATATTATTGAATTACTGTACGGGATAGATGCCGCACACCATGTTCAGCAAAACTTTTCTCATGAAATTCGTAAACCGTACGAAGAGCAGCGCTATTTAGAGGGTGCTGTTGACCGTCATGCTGACGAGCAAATTGCTGCAATTCAATTTTGGCTGAAAAATAACGCCGCATCGGAAATCTCTTTACCCGCTGTTGCGGCGCAATTTGATTTAAGTTATCGCACCTTTAACCGCCGCTTTAAACAAGCAACTGGACAAACTGCCGTTGCCTACTTACAACAGGTGCGTATTGAAATGTGTAAAGAGCTGCTCGCAAGCAGTAATCTCTCCATTCAAGATATTGCCCTCGCTTCTGGATTTAATTCACAAGGGCAATTAAGCAGAGTATTTAGGCAATTAATGGGAAAATCACCAAGTACATATCGGGCAATAGTAAGAAAGAAATTGTTCTCGTAGCAACTCGTAGCAAAACGAGAGTAAACCACTCTACAGTATTTGCATCACGGTTAACGTTTGCTGTTGGCCGTTGAAGAAAAATGAAATATCTTCGTCTACCGTTAACCCTTTTAGGCGCTTGCCAAGAGGCGCATTAAACGTTAACACCAACACTGGTGTTTCTTTATATTGGATTTTTAGTCCGCCTTCGCAAGGCGCAAAATAAAACCAATGACAGTTGCCCTGCTCATCTTCAATTTCAACTAGTGCGTTATGTGTAATTGTATTGCTCACAGCTAGCGCCAACTGATTCAATATTGTTTGTTTCGCCAAATGCATGGCATCAACGCGCTCACTTTGCCCTTCTGCTAGGTAGCCATACTCGATACTCAACGAGTCATATTGTGTTTCAGCAGCACTTTGTTCATGGGTAGCGTCAGCACGAGCACTGTTTGCCGCTTCAGTGGCTTCAATCAGCTTTTGTTCAAGTGCAAACTTGAGATATTCGATAAAAACAGCTTTATTCATTGGTAGTTTACAGCTATTGGATGACTGGTAGTAACAGACTGGCCGTTAACGGTTAGCGCTAAACGTAAAATCCAACGCATCGATTTATCCGTGCATACACCGACCATGGTTTTTGCTATCAGTGTGTTTTTGTCAAAGAACACGGGAATTCTCCCCATGTTCATATTTTCTCCCTCAAGCCATGCCGAAACGACCTCTACTTTAGTCGCACTTTTTAGCCCAATGGTAAATTCTGTTTCAGGTTGAACCTGCTCTGAGCCCAGATAAATCTGCACTTGTGGAGTTAACTCACAGGGCGTTGAAAAATTACAGACATTTCTTGTTACTGAACTTTCACTTTTTTCTGAACTTTCATGTATAATAATAGTCGGGTCTGAACAGGCCACGAGGAAAACACCTAGCAACCCGATTGTTAATTGCTTTGCAATCATGAGGGATTTACCGTCACTTCTGAATCCTGCGCAGTGTACGCAAGTTTCAGGGCAAATGCTAGGTTGCTTAAGAAGCGAACAAAAAGCGCGTGAAAACTTGATTGATGTCATAATTTTAGGCGTTTTAGGTATCTTTTCATAAGCAAAAAAATTATCATTTCCTCGCAAAAATAAAGGTTTCTCGGGCTGGTTAGGTTTTCACTCATCTTTTGAGTTAAAACATGACGGGCTTGAAGAAATATAACTAGGGCCTGTAATTCAGGTAATTCATTTCTAATCGCAATAAATTGCAGCGGAATCCAGAAAATGAGCCAAACAGTAGCATCACAAACTGAGTACAATTATAAAGTTGTACGCCAATTCGCTATCATGACAGTGATTTGGGGCATTGTTGGCATGGGTGTAGGTGTATTTATCGCAGCGCAACTTGCGTGGCCTGCGTTAAACTTCGACATTCCATGGTTAACTTACTCTAGACTTCGTCCGTTACACACGAACGCAGTAATCTTTGCATTTGGTACAAGTGCACTATTTGCAACCTCTTACTATGTTGTTCAGCGCACGTGTCAAACGCGCCTGTTCTCTGACAAACTTGCCGCATTTACCTTCTGGGGTTGGCAAGCCATCATCGTATCTGCGGCTATCACGCTTCCTCTAGGTATTACTTCTTCAAAAGAATACGCTGAACTAGAGTGGCCTATTGATATCGCAATCGCGGTAGTATGGGTTACTTATGCTGTAGTATTCTTTGGTACTCTTATCAAGCGTAAAGTGTCACACATCTATGTAGCAAACTGGTTCTACGCTGGTTTCATTATCACTGTTGCAGTGCTTCACATTGTAAACAGTATGGCTATTCCTGTATCACTTACTAAATCTTATTCAATCTACGCAGGTGCAGTAGATGCGATGGTTCAGTGGTGGTATGGTCACAACGCAGTAGGTTTCCTACTTACCGCTGGTTTCTTAGGTATGATGTACTACTTCGTACCAAAACAAGCAGGTCGTCCAGTTTACTCTTACCGTCTATCGGTTGTTCACTTCTGGGCACTTGTTTCTCTATATATTTGGGCAGGTCCTCACCACCTTCACTACACAGCACTACCTGACTGGACACAGTCTCTAGGTATGGTGATGTCAGTTATCCTATTCGTTCCTTCTTGGGGCGGTATGATCAACGGTATCATGACGCTGTCTGGCGCTTGGCACAAACTACGTACTGACCCTGTACTGCGTTTCTTAGTTGTATCTCTATCGTTCTACGGTATGTCTACGTTCGAAGGTCCAATGATGGCTATTAAGTCTGTAAATGCGCTTTCACACTACACAGACTGGACAGTAGGTCACGTACACTCTGGTGCTCTAGGTTGGGTTGCGATGATTTCTATCGGTGCAATTTACCACCTAATCCCAGCTCTATTTGGTCACGGTAACATGTACAGCATAAAGCTAGTTAACACGCATTTCTGGCTACACACAGTAGGTGTTGTGCTTTATATCGTTGCAATGTGGATCTCTGGTGTTATGCAAGGCCTAATGTGGCGCGCAGTAAATGCTGACGGTACATTAATGTATAGCTTTGTTCAGTCACTAGAAGCTTCTAAGCCTTTCTATATCATGCGATTCCTAGGCGGTGTATTCATCGTAGTTGGTATGCTGGTAATGGCTTACAACGTATTCCGTACGGTTACTGCAAAAAGTGGTCAACTTGCCACTGATGCAAACCCGCAAGTGGCTTAAGGGGTATTGAGTATGAGCAACAATAACTCAACAAACAAACACGAAATCGTTGAAAAGAACGTTGGCCTGATGGCTATCTTAACGGTATTCGCAATTAGCTTCGGTGCACTAGTCGAAATTACTCCACTAATGTTCCAAAAAGATACCACTCAGCCAGTAGAAGGCTTACGCCCGCTGACCGCGCTTGAAATGGAAGGTCGTGATATCTTCGTACGCGAAGGTTGTTACAACTGTCACTCACAGATGGTTCGTCCATTCCGTGATGAAGTTGAGCGCTACGGTCACTACTCTGTAGCCGGTGAGTCGGTATGGGATCACCCATTCCAGTGGGGTTCTAAGCGTACAGGTCCAGATTTGGCTCGTGTTGGTCAGCGTTATTCTGACGACTGGCACTATGCGCACTTAATGGATCCTCGCTCGGTGGTACCTGAGTCAAACATGCCAGGCTACCCTTGGCTTGATAGCACTAAAGTAGATACCACTTATACTCTGAAAAAATTACAAGTGTTCCGTGATGCATTTGGTATTGATAAGTCGTCAGACCGCTACAATGGCAAAGGCTACGGTGATGATGCTGAACTACAAGCGCAAGTGGATGAAATCCACGCGATGAACGGTGGCGAAGGTGCAACAGAAATGCAAGCACTTATCGCTTACTTACAACAACTTGGCACACATTTGAAGTAATTGTTATGGATTACGGCACATACAGAGGCATTTTGACTCTGGTAATTTTGGTACTGTTTATAGTGATTGTTGTGTGGGCATATAGCAAGCGGTCTAAGCGCCGTTTCGACGACGCTGCTAATGCCATTTTTGAAGATGAGAAAAAACATAACAACACTATCTCTAACGAGGAAAAGGAGTCTGAAAAATGACTAGCTTTTGGAGTATTTGGGTTATCGTACTAACCCTAGCGTGTCTAGCTCTGATTTTCGGCCTGCTAATTTGGAACCTGAAAAACTACACAGGTGTCAAAGAAGGCGAAAGCTGTGGTCACGAGTTCGACGGAATTGAGGAATTAAATAATCCACTACCAAAGTGGTGGACTTACATGTTCTTCGCGACTTTTGTTTGGTCAGTATATTATCTTGCTGCTTACCCAGGTCTTGGTAACTTTAAAGGTTTCTTAAACTGGACGAGCTCTAACCAAGGTATTACTACCTTGGCAGAGTCTAAGGAAGCAGTCGCTAAAGCACATGAAAATGGCCAGTGGGTACAACTTGATAAAGAAGTTGAAGCAGCACAAGATCGTTTTGGTCCTATCTTCCAAGAATTTGCAAAGCAAGACGTACTTGCGCTTGCAAAGAATGAAGAAGCCCTAGAAATCGGTCAACGTTTATTCTCGCAAAACTGTGCTCAGTGCCATGGCTCTGATGCTCGTGGTGGCGCAGGCTTCCCTAACCTAACTGATAAAGATTGGTTATATGGTGGCACGCCTGACAAGATCAAAGAAACACTGCTTAACGGTCGTGTTGCAGCGATGCCAGCTTGGCAAGATGCACTTGGTGATCAAGGCGTAAAAGAAATGACTGCTTATGTACTAAGCCTTTCTGGACGTACCGTTAACCAAAAAGATGCTGATGCAGGTAAAGCTAAGTTTGCAATGTGTGCGGCTTGCCATGGTATGGATGGTAAAGGTTCTGTTGCACATAACCTTCCGTTCGGTGCACCAAACTTAACCGATAATATCTGGCTATACGGTGGTTCTCAACGCGCAGTTGAAGACACACTTCGCCACGGTCGTGCGGGTGTAATGCCAGCATGGAAAGATATCTTAGGTGAAGATAAAGTACACCTTCTAACAGCGTATGTTTATAGCTTGTCACAAGACCAATAAGCTTAGCTCTTAGAACATTATTTGAGATCAAAAAAGCCTCCATTTGGAGGCTTTTTTTTAGGTATTTACCGCAACTTACGGTAGAATACGGGCAAGTTTTATAGCCATGTGAGCAACTATGAACCCTACCCCTTGGTATAAGAATTTTTGGCCTTGGTTTTTAATTTTTTTCCCACTTGTTACTGTCGTTGCCTGTGTTTTTCTCATCACATTTGCAGTCGGTAATGGTCCTGATATGGTCGTTGATGACTACTACAAAAAAGGTAAAGCAATCAATCTAGAGCTGAGTAAGTTTGATAAAGCAAAAGCGCTCTATTTACATGGTGATCTGCAAGTAGCAGAGCAAAAAGTTACCTTTAAATTTACCAAGGGCGACGCTTCTAAAGTTCATGCATTAAAACTCTCGTTTTACCACCGCACTATTGAGAAATACGATTTTGCAGTCACACTGACTAAAAACGCCAGCGGCGAGTTTACTGGTTTATTTGATGAACCACATAGCGGTGTGTTCACGGTATTTATAGAGCCTATGGACAACAGTTGGAAAATGAAAGAAAAAATCCAACTGCCACATGATGGTATTATCGCGGTCACTCCACAGTATAAGTAAGCTGCCATGGCAAATTCGTGTTTTCATTGTTTGGAGCCTATTCCTAAGGGGTTTGTAGGCTCGGTTACCTTTGAGGGTAGCGCACAACCGGTTTGCTGTATTGGCTGCCAGGCCGTTGCCGAAACCATTATTTCTCAAGGTATGAGTGACTACTATACTTACCGCACAGAAAGTGCAGGTAAAGTTGAAGAGCTTGTACCTGAACAACTCAAAATGCTACTCAGCTATGATAACGACGAGATCCAAGAGGACTTCGTCGAAATTAGCGGTGAGCACAAAGAGGTACTGCTCAGTGTTGAAGGAATAAGCTGCGCCGCTTGTGCTTGGCTTATCGAAAAACAACTGCTGGCGCTCGGCGGTATCGTTCGTGTTGATGTTAACACCTCCACCCATCGCGCCATGATTGTATGGCAAGATAAACACGTTAAGCTAAGCGATATAATCAAATCCTTGATGGAAATCGGCTATAAGGCCTACCCATTTCAAGCCGATGAAGAAGCTGCACAGAAACAAGCCGTAGCGAAAGCATATATCCGTCGTTTAGGCGTTGCTGGCCTAATGACTATGCAAGTGATGATGTTTGCATTTGCCATGTACTTTGGCATGTTTTCAGGCATGGAAGAGGACTTTGAACAGTACTTTCGTTGGATAAGTCTCGTGCTTGCCTCTCCTGTTATTCTGTATTCAGCGATGCCATTTTTAACGAATGCGGTTAAAGGGCTGAAAGCTAAACAACTGAATATGGATCTCCCTGTTTCACTTGCTATATTCGGAGCTTACGGCGCCAGTACTTACGCGACTTTTATGGAAGTCGGCGAAGTCTATTTTGAATCCATCTGTATGTTTACCTTCTTGCTGTTGTTAGGTAAATACCTTGAGTTCAGGGCCAGACTCAAAGCCAGTGAGTTCACTGCAAACCTGCAAAAGCTGCTGCCATTGACCGCCAGAAAGGTTGATGAGAATAACAATGAACAACATATTGCCGCCAAAAAGCTAAAGCTGAACGATCTGATATTAGTTAAGGCTGGAGAAACTATCCCTGCGGATGGCTTAGTGATCAAAGGACATACCACCGTTGATGAGTCGATGATGACGGGCGAACATTTGCCAGTTAAGAAATATCAAGGCCATCAAGTGTATGCGGGAACCGTGAATCACGATGGTGTAATTACGTTAGAGATCAATAAAATTGGGCAAAATACCCTGCTCAACCAGATTATTCGACTGCAACATAACGCACTTACCAAACGCCCTAAGTTGGTGGAAATCACCGATAAAGTCGCGCAGTGGTTTGTTGCCTGTCTATTAGTTTTTGCCTCAATTACCGCCATTGGCTGGTACCCGATTTCACCAGATAAGGCTTTTTGGGTCACGATTTCGGTGCTAGTAGCAACCTGCCCTTGTGCGTTAAGCCTTGCGATACCAACCGCGCTTACCTGCGCTGTGGCGTCACTTACAAAGAAAGGGATCTTGATTAAAGAAGCCCATGTATTAGAAACGGCAACCAAATTAACGCGTGTTGCCTTTGACAAAACAGGCACACTGACCGAAGGCCGTTTCTCAATCAAACATATCGAATTGCTGCAAACTAACTATAACGAGCAACAAGTCTTGGATTTTGCCGCAGCGTTAGAACGATTTTCTGAGCACCCTATCGCTCGCGCATTTGCACATATCACCCCAACCGAAAACCTAGTCCAAGATGTTGAAGTTGTGGCTGGTTCTGGTATCCGTGGTCACTGGCAAGGAGTCACTATTGCCCTTGGGAAAAGCCATTGGTTTGATAATCACGCGTCATTTGCTCAAGCAACCTTGTTTATTGATAACAACGCAGTCGCTGACTTTTACTTCAATGACAAAGTAAAAAGCAATGCAGAAACAGTTGTTGAACAGCTACAACAAGCTGGCCTTACGTGCCACATGCTAACTGGGGATAGCTCCTATGCAGGCAAAGAGTTATCGCAGCAGTTAGCATTAGATAGCTACCAAAGCGCTTGCACACCAGAGATTAAGCAACAAGCCGTTGAAGCTTGGTCCAAACAAGGCGAGATTGTCGCTATGGTTGGTGATGGCATCAACGATAGCCCGGTATTCAATAGCGCTCACTTGTCAGTTGCGATGGATACCGGCGCTGATATCTCAAAGAATACCGCTGATGTGGTGTTGTTAAATAGTGATTTGAATGCCATTCTAGCCCTTCAGCAAGTAGCGAAACAAACGCGCAGAATAGTAAAGCAAAACTTAACCATATCACTTTTGTATAACGGCTCCATTTTGCCACTCGCTGCGCTTGGCCTCATTCCACCTTGGATAGCAGTTATTGGCATGTCAGCCAGCTCGATCATCGTGATCGGTAATTCATTAAGGTTATTAAAGCTATGAGTATCATCTACGTATTAATACCTATCGCCATTTTATTCGTCATTATTGCTATTGGTATTTTCTTTTGGGCAGTAAAAAGCGAACAATTTTCAGATTTGAATAAACAGGGCCACAGCATCTTATTCGATGATGATAAAGCGCAAACGGGTGATAAGTCCGTAAAACCATCAAATAATAAGAGTAATAACGACAACTAGCATGAATGAGATAAGCTTGCTAAGTGCATTTGTGATGGGGCTTGCGGGAAGTGGTCACTGCTTGGTGATGTGTGGCGGTATTGCCAGCTCGCTACAACTGGCGAGCAAGCAGCTTTCTGCAGTGGTTGTTACCTTGTTGTATAATATCGGACGTATCTCCAGCTATGCGCTTGCTGGCAGCCTTGTTGCCCTACTCGGGGCAAGTCTCGCCAAACAAAACACATCACTCGCCATTATATTACAATTGATGAGTGGTATTTTTATGGTGCTTGTCGCTATCTACGTAATGCGCTTAGCCAGCACCTTAAAATGGCTAGAGTCGTTTGCTAAAAGCTTAATTTGGCAACATATTGTTAAGCTCAATCGCTACTTAGTCCCGGTCAATACAAAAACCAAAGCGTTTTGCTACGGGGCCTTATGGGGATGGCTACCCTGTGGCCTAGTTTATTCGGCTTTAACATGGACATTACAAGCGAAATCAGCAACTGAAGGCGCACTCATTATGCTCGCCTTTGGTGTCGGCACAATGCCTGCGCTGATTGTAATAGGACAATCGGCTCAGCTGCTACAAAAGTTTATAAATCATTTAGTTACACGTATTATTATGGGTAATTTATTGATTTGGTATGGTGTTTATTTAATTATTATTGCAACTGATAAGTTAGTACATTAACCTATCCTTATCTAAGCAAACTCATCATTTAAGATTATTGGTTAGCGCTTTGAGATTAGGAGCTCCAATTGATAACCAAATTTTCTTTTGCGTGTCATATGAGTTTGTGGCGATCTGTAGTACCAAAACCGTTATGCTTTGATACTAGGTTGCCTTCACGTGCGTCATAGACTTATGGAAATTTTATGGACTTAAGTAATCAAAACCGCTCAAAGAGCCAATGCACAATCAGCTGCAATAATTGCAGTATCAGTCAACTTTGCCTCCCATTTTCGCTCAATGGCAGCGAAATGGATAAGTTAGATGAGATCATTGAACGTAAAAAGCCGCTTCATAAAGGGGATTTTCTTTTCGAGTCAGGTGCGCCATTAAATGCTATCTTTGCCGTTCGTTCCGGCTCATTTAAAAGCTACACACTGTCTGAACAAGGCGACGAGCAGATCACAGGATTTCACCTTGCGGGCGATCTTGTGGGTTTTGATGCCATTAATAAAATGCAGCACCAAAGCTTCGCACAAGCTTTAGAAACCTCTATGGTATGCGAAATCCCTTTTGACACCCTTGATGAGTTAGCTGGTAAGCTGCCAAAACTGCGCCAACAGATCATGCGATTAATGAGCAGTGAAATCAATTACGACCAAGAAATGTTGTTATTATTGAATAAAAAGACTGCTGAAGAACGCTTAGCAACTTTTATCTATAACCTTTCAAATCGCTTTGGCGAGCGTGGCTTTTCTCGTAAAGAATTTCGCTTTACGATGACGCGCGGTGAAATTGGTAACTACTTGGGTCTTACCGTAGAAACCATTAGTCGTTTACTCAGTCGTTTCCAAAAAGCCGGAACCATCAAGGTCGAAGGCAAGTTTATTACTATTATTGATGCTGCAGCCTTAGCTGAAACAGCCGCAATTGCATCTTGATTTAGAACAAACTATTTATCGTTAAGACTTTATCCTTAGATAGGATCGGTTACACTCAATAAGGTCAGAGGTGAAAAGCTTCTGACCTTATTTGTATACCGTTTTAAGGAGATAGTCGTGGATAAAATCAAAAGTATACTCACCGTAATTGATCCAACCAAAGAGCGCCAAAATAGCTTAGAACGCTCTATCAATCTTGCCAAGCGTACCGGTGCAGCCATCACTGCATTTATGTCTATTTATGACTTCTCCTATGAAATGACCACGATGTTGTCTAAAGACGAGCGTGAAGCAATGCGTGAAGCGGTGATCAAAGACAGAGAGGCATGGCTTGCCGATATGGTTAAAGGCTTTTCTGATGTGAATATCCAAACTAAAGTGTTGTGGCACAATCGCCCCTACGAAGCGATAATCAAAACCGTGCTCGCGCATGATTATGATTTGGTCATTAAATCCACCCATCAGCACGATACGCTAAAGTCAGTTATCTTCACCCCCACCGACTGGCATTTAATTCGAAAATGCCCTGCGCCTCTTTTGCTGGTTAAGGATCACGCTTGGCCAGACCAAGGCAACATTATTGCAGCTGTAAACTCTGTCAGCGATAACGAACAACATCAACAACTCAATAAACGTATCATTACAGATGCTCAGTTTTTATGTGAATTGGCCAATGCCAAATTGAGCCTGGTAAACACCTATCCAGCAACGCCTGTTAATATTGCCATTGAAATTCCCGAATTTAACCCATCGCAATACAATGAAGCCGTGAAAAAACACCATGAAGACGAAACGTTTGCACTCGCAGAAACTTATTCAATAGATAGAAGCGACTGTATCATCAAAGAAGGTCTACCGGAGGACGTTATTCCCTATGTTGCTAAAGAAAAAGATGCTGAGTTAGTGGTCATTGGCACTGTCGGTCGCACTGGACTGAGTGCAGCGCTTGTTGGCAATACTGCTGAGCATGTGATAGATAGCTTAGACTGTGATGTCTTAGCACTAAAGCCTGATGGCTATAAATCCCCATTAGAAGACTAACTCAGTGCTCAAATTAATTTAACGTGCGGCAAATAACCAGCCGCACATCCCCTTTATGTATATCTGACAAGCCAGAAATAAAAGTAAAATGCTGATAAACAAAATATCGGCAACGTTGCCAACTGTGCGCCCGTTATACTTTTAGACTTAGTGCGCTTGTATGTCATCATCACGCCGGTAAACGACAGTCCGGTTAACGCAAGACCAAACACAAACCATATAAGCTTAGAGGTGATCCCAGCAAAATAACCAAAGTGTAATGGATCTGCATATTCGTTAAGATAATTGCCCCACGCCATATTTTCAGGTTGCTGTATTGCTAAAACCTCTAGCGTTGTTGGGTCCATATAAACCTTGTGCGCTCTATCCCGAAGTACAGGGTTTGTACCCACTCCTTGGAAACGCAGCACCGCATTATCTGCTTTCGGCAGCTGTACGGTTGTTATCGTCCAATTGGGAATGGCAAGCTGCGCCTTCTCAAAAGCGCTTTCAAAGCGCCCTGCGGAGAGCATGTTGGCGTCTTTTACCGCTGTAACATGCTCAACTTTTGGAGCTGGAGGCTCCAAACTCACACCGGCTACCCGTGCAGAAAACTCATATAGATACCAAATACCTGTAATTATTATAAGTGTGGTAAACCATAGTCCCCATAAGCCAAAGGCCTTATGCAAGTCACTCAAAAATACTCTTGTACCTTGCGCCACTCTCAAACGCCACAGCGCAACTTTCCAATTTCGTGTGGTTTTCAGTCCGGTATAGACAGAGATCAGTAAAATGAATGCAAAAGCAGTGACAATTGGCAGCCCGGGCATTGCCGGCATAAATAGGTAGCGATGCAAATCTCTAAAAAATCGTTGAATTGTAAGTAATGGGATGTCGCCGGTTACTTCATAAGTCCATTGATCGATGTGCACATACCTGTCACTTTTAGCCTCGAAAGCCACCCGTGCTCGATAGGTAAAGTAGTCGCTTCCCATTGTACCTAACGTAGTAATACGACCTTCTGGATAGCGCTCAGCTATCGACGCATACATGTTTCTCCAAGATACAGCCGTTTGCTCTTTTACCTCTTTGGGCTTTTGGCTCGCACGCATTTGGTCAAAAACCAGCCAATCCAATTCATTTGAAACAGTTGCGATTGTGCCCGTTGCGAGGATCACAAACATAACGGCCGCTAATTGAAAGCCTACCCAGGCATGTAAATCATATAACTTACGTAGCCGCTTTCTTTGTCTAGCTTTGTCAGCCATCTGGATCCTCATAAAGGTAGACTTTTATTTCCACAAGCTCGGATAACTCACCGAGCCTCAGATTAACTTACGTATTACCAGTTGTAGGTAAACTCAAGGAAAGCATTTCTTGGATCGCCCGGAAAGTGTCCTGTGCGCTCTAAGAAGCCCGACTCTGCATATTCCTTGTCGAATACGTTTTCAATTCTGAATAGCACACTGTAGTTATCTAACTCCCAAATAATTGAGGTGTCAGCGACGAAATAGGAATTTAGTGTTTGGCCAGATAAACTAAGCTGCTCATCCACATAGTTTCCGCCAACTGCGAAAGCCAAATTCCACTCGGGGATCTGATATCGAGTCCACACCCCAAACTGATTTTCAGGGGCGTTGGCAAATTTATCGCCAACACTATTGCGGATCCCTCCAGCGCCATTGTCAGCGGTGATAGTCGCATCATTATAGGCATAGGCCAGACTTACTACCCAGTCAGGGGTCACATCGGTGATCAATTCGATTTCTAGGCCTTTACTCGTGATTTCTCCGATTGACGCTAAATTATCAACACCATCTTGCTCAGGATCTGCGCCTGTATTTTGTAGCAAGTTTTGCCTTGTTATCTGATAACCAGCCACTTTTAGCAATGTACTTCCGTCAAATAACTCTGCGTTAAGCCCAACTTCAATGATATCACCCGTCGTTGGCTCAAATGGACCACCCGCTTTTTCGTCCTGACTGGATACGCCTTGGGGTTCGTAAGAGTCAGCCCACTGTGAATACAATGAGATGTCATCAGATAGCTTGTAGATACCACCAATTCTGAAGCTAACATTGGTATCATCAAACTTACTGCCATTGGCATCGTCTTCAAACTGGTCATAACGTATGCCTGCAACAAGCGTTACTTTCTCCCAAGCGAGTTCGTTTAGTACATAGGTGCCATTACGCTTTTGTTTCGTTGTACTTTCTGGCGCAAACTTCACATTGTATTGGTTTGGCTGCGTTTCGCCATAATTAGGATTGTAGAGAGACAAAGGCAAAATATCCGAGTCTAACGACGTACCATTTAGATAACGAGTGACAAAGTCATTAGATGCTGACGCTCGACCTAATAATGCATCTTCTTCACCAGAATATATATCTAGTCCAAATGCGGTACGCTGCTCAGCGCCAAGTACTTGTGTTTCATAAACAAAGTTAGCCGCAAAAGAGAGTTGAGATTGGGCTCTTAGTTGATCTCGGAACTCACGTGCGACCAAATCGATTTGACCATCTTTATTGCTGTCGATGAGTGCTCTTGGTTCATGATAATTTTGTTCTTGTTCATTATCTATGTAACGAAGCGCAACGTTGTAGCTTAGCGATGGACTCAAGTCCCCAACGACACTCGCTTGCAATACATCTGAGGTTAGATTTAAAAAGTCTGTAGGCTCATTGTGGTTCCACGATGGTGTGGTTAAAAACTCACCGTCATCACCAGCAGGGACACCGCGTAAGCGATTCGCGTCCAAGTCCTGTTTGTAGTGTGTATATTGCAAAATCAAACGAGCATCATCAAAATCATAAGCGTAGCCTGCATCCACAATTGCCACTTCGCTGGCACTATTATCGCGGTAGGTATCTTGTTGTTCGTAAAACGCCCCTAGGCGAATGCTTTGTGCTTGTGCAACTTCACCAGTCACCTCACCAGAAGCACCATAGCGGCTATCTGTGCCCGCGATAATACGAGTGTTGGCACTAAACTCAGATTGCGGCTTTTTAGTTATATAGTTGAATAATCCACCAGGAGCACCGGGGCCATACAGCATACCGGCGGGACCTTTTAAAAAGTCGACACGCTCGACATTAAATAGCTGTGGGACATTAAACCCAACATATGGGTCGCCTCTTAGACCATCAAAATAGATTTCTTCTTGACGAAAGCCACGTGCAGTCACCCCCGCGTAGCTAAATTGGCTTACTCCCGCGATATTACGATAGAGATCTTTAGCATCTCTTGCTGCTAAATCACGGATCAAATTTGCATTGAGAGAAGTCACCATCTGGGTCGAGTTAAGTGGGTCAACCGCAAGCTTTCCCGTTGAAGACTCACCATTGCGGTATAAATTTAATGTACGGCTAACGACGGTTATTTTTTCTATGTCTTGGTCTGTAAGCTTATCTTCTGACGCTTGCTGCTGAGCTGATGCGTGCAAGGAGGGATACATAATCGCTAACGCGATAAGGGATAGTTTTGATACTGTTTTCATTAAGAGCCACAACTTGGTTATTATTAAAGCGCAAACAAATGATAACAATTACTAATTGCATTTAAAATAAAAAACCTGAATTTAATTGCATTTTTTGCAAAATCTAGAGTAAAAATATCTCATGCAGAGAGCACTTTCCCACTGCATGCATAAAGTAGGTACGTAGAGTTAACAGGTCATTTAAAGTGAAAGATTTTTAGTCTGTTGGTGAGCGAGAGTAGCTAAGTTATAGAGTAGCAATTATTGAGTTTGAGACTAGGCCTATCAGACCTAGTCTGGAAAAATCATTGTTGAGAATTAAATATTAGTTACATCAATAAACAATGATTCATCAATGTTTGTCGAGGAAACCACAGCTTCATTAAAATCATAAGCTTCACGCTCACCGTCTCTATCTAGAGGCAAACTTTCGAAGTCAAAGAGTTCAGTGTCAGCCAGCTGGCTTGGACTAACATTCTGAATTGATTTGAAAATATTCTCTACTCGACCAGGTGTTTTCTTGTCCCACTCTACCAACATAGATTTAATATTTTGACGTTGCAGGTTTTCTTGCGAGCCACATAGGTTGCACGGAATAATAGGAAAACCCTTATGTTCAGCGTATTGAATTAGATCTTTTTCACGCGCATAAGTGAGCGGGCGGATCACCACATTACGACCATCATCAGAGCGCAGCTTTGGCGGCATCGCTTTCATTCTTGCACCGTAGAACATGTTTAAAAACAGCGTTTCAACGATATCATCTAGGTGATGGCCCAGTGCGATTTTAGTTGCGCCAATCTTTTCCGCAAATGAGTACAAAGTGCCACGACGCAAGCGTGAACAAAGACCACAAGTCGTTTTGCCCTCTGGTACTTTCTCTTTTACGACTGAGTAAGTATCTTTATCAATGATGTAATAAGGAATGTCTAACGTTTCGAAGTACTCAGGCAAGATATGCTCTGGGAACCCAGGCTGCTTTTGATCCAGATTGACCGCCACCACATCAAAGTGAATTGGTGCCGCTTTTTTTAGGCTAAGTAAAATATCTAGCATGGCGAATGAATCCTTACCACCGCTGATACAAGCCATCACCACATCGCCTTCTTCGATCATATTGTAATCTTTGATGGCGTTGCCGACATTACGGCGCAGACGCTTTTGCAGCTTATTAAACTCTAAAACTTCTTTGCGATTATCTTGCTCTGTCATGGTGTTAGGTGCCGTATTCATACTTACTCAACTGTGTACTGTGGGCGTTATCGCGCTAGTACATTACTACATCAATTATGGGGCGCCGATTATACGTGAAATTGAGATGAGGTAAAATACAAAAATGGCGCCGCTCTGGGCGCCATTGTTGGGAACTAATAAATTATAGGCCGAACACTACCTTTTCACTTTTTAGCATACGACTGCTTAGGTAGGTGAAAATAGCAAACAACCCCAGCGTTACCGCGCTCGACAACAATAGTTGTGGTACCGGTATCGCATTGCCTTTAATGATTTCAATCATTGCGTTTTGCTGCGCTGCGATCGGCATCCACTGCATAATGTCGGTAGCAATATCATAGGTCGTTGCCATACTCATCATTACCGGAATGAACAGCGCCATCGCTACATAAGATTGCGCCTCTTTAAATGATTTAGCTAAGAAAGAGATAAATATCAATAAACTGGCTGACATTAGCGCAATAGGCAGGCCAATGATAATTGCCGAAATTATGAATTTAGGACCAATAATCACCGTAAAGCCCATCATTTCCCAAGGCACCATATTATACGCAAACTTTGATACTATGGTGGTTAACACTAAAGCAATGATAGAGAAACCTGCAATTGCCCCCACTTTAGCTAAGACAATATGCATAGTACTTATCGGGTGGCTAAGTAATAGCTGTAAAGAGTTGCGTTCACGCTCCCCTGCACTACTGTCAATTGCCATACCCATCGCCGCATAAAATAGTGAAATAATAATAGATAACGTTGCAATACCTAATACGAAGCCCCCTTTAGAGGTTGGTGTCGCTTGGTCATGAGTTTGAACATCTATCGCACGTGCAATTGTCGGATCGATACCACGCGCGACTAACCGCAATGAAGCAACTTCGCTGTTGTATAACATGAGGTTACGCTCGAGTCGATTAATTGATGAGCGTAGCTTTTGCTCCGACTTATCAGCGATGATAAATACCGTCGCGCTCTTACCTTGCATCATATTTTCTTGGTAATCTTCGCTTACCTCCAAGGTAATGGCTTTAACCTCTTCGCCTTCACCATGTTCAATTTCTTTACTCGCTAAAAATTGTACTAAGTTGGGCGCATTCTCCGCATTATTAATGGTGATTTTGAGTGCATCAGGCGAAGCCATTTGCTTAAACATGACGGTAAATAATACACACATTAGAATAGGTGCACCGATGCAATAGTAAAGGCCAGCCATCACTGAACGTTTGTCGCGGCTTGCGTCTAACACTTCTTTTTTAAATAAAACTGAGATTAATTTCATCATGCTGCAATTCCTTCATCCGTACCGATTAGGGTAATGAAAGCTTCCTCAAGCGATGCTTTACCTGTTTGTTCACATAGAGCTTGTGGAGAACCTTCCGCGACCACTTTGCCTTTCGCCATGACCACCACATGATCGCAAAGTGCTGCAACTTCTTGCATCACGTGGCTAGAAAACAAGACACAGTGACCTTGCGCCTTAAGCATCAACAACAAATCCCGTAATACTCTGGTACTCATTACATCTAAACCACGCGTTGGCTCATCAAGTACAATATTCGTTGGTTTATGCACGATTGCCTGCGCCAACGCTGTTTTCATTCTTTGACCTTGTGAAAAGCCTTTACAGCGTCTATCCGCGATATCCAACATTTGCAGCTTTTCTAACACTTCTTGCGTCGCGGCAGCGGCCGATTTTGCGTCCATGCCACTTAGTTCAGCGTAAAATTGGGTATATTCACGCGGTGTCATTCGCTCGTAGAGTCCACACGGGTCTGGGAACAGCCCTAATTGTTGTTTTGCTCTGGTCGGTTCTTTGGCAACATCAATACTATCGATAGACGCCATACCTTGATCAGCTTGGAGCAGGCCAAATACGGTCCGTAAACAAGTCGTTTTACCTGCCCCATTTGGTCCCAATAGTCCCGTAATTTGACCATCACGAGCGGTAAATGACAGCCCGTCTAGCGCGTTCACTTCACCAATCTTTTTATATAAGTTATCTACTTGGATCATGAGTTACTCCTTATTAGCGGTTGCTGGGCCATTGATGTTCATAAAGAATTGTTTGCGCGTGTCTTCTTCAAGACAGCTAATATCAAAGTCTCCCACCGTCTTTTCATCGTAAAACTTAGCAATAAGCTTATTAGCACAGCTTTGCCCT
Organism: Pseudoalteromonas sp. NJ631; assembly: GCF_000276645.1. Lineage (NCBI taxonomy): Bacteria > Pseudomonadati > Pseudomonadota > Gammaproteobacteria > Alteromonadales > Pseudoalteromonadaceae > Pseudoalteromonas > Pseudoalteromonas sp. NJ631. Next base: position 39,166 of record NZ_AKXJ01000017.1, on the reverse strand, counting down.
GCGACAATATGCGTAGCCGTTGGCGCAACTAAGTGCGTAGCATTGCTTAGTTTTTCCATCGCAACGTCTGCCCACTTAGCAGGCGTTGCTGGGTCTAATCCGCCAGAAAGCAGTAAGGTTGGAATATCGGACGCAACGGGTTCATAATAACTACTTGGCACCGGACTCACATTCCAAATTGGACATGTCGCATCTAGTCCTGTGATCATCATCTTACCCATATAGTTTTCACTATATTTGGCTTTGTCCGCAGCCGTTAATCGTGGCCAATCTTCCCCACATACAATCGCCTGATGCATCCCCATGGCCAATCCCAGACCGTCTTCACTTGGTGCCATCATGCCAACAAGTGGAGCAAGGTTACCTTTAGTCGCTTCACTAATCGCAAGCGGCACCAATGCGCGGAAAGAATGAGAGTAAAGCGCCATCCTAATCGCGCTAAATAGCTTCATTTTGGTCATCGTCATCGCAAGCGGTTTGCTGGTTCTAGGGTGAAGTACAGACACCTCTATCGGCGTTTGCTCTACTTGATTAAGCAAGCTTTGCCATTGCTGCTTTAGATTCGGATAACTATTTGCACATTTTTTATCGGACTCACATTGTGCAAAAAGGGCATTCAATGAATCTTCTATCGCGCCACCAATCGCCATTAAGCTTTGGTTATTGGGTGCAAGACCATCTAACACGGCCGATGCAACACTATCAGGGAACTGTCTCATATACTCAAGTGCGATGCGTGTTCCATATGAGCCACCATATAGGTGAAATTTGCTATAACCAAGCGCGACTCTTACCGCATCAAAATCTTTTGCAGCTGCAACCGTCGTATAATCGGAAAGATCTGTGTCTAGTTTTTCTTTACACTTAAGGGCATCTTCTTTGTAAAAATCGAGACCCAATAAGGTATCATTTAGCGCAAACTGTTGCTCAAGATCATCCATATCACATTGCAATAGATTGGACTTTCCAGTTCCCCGTTGATCAACAAGTATAATGTCTCTATTTTCTCTCGCGTATTTAAGAATTCTTTCAAAGTTCGCTGCAATTTCAGTGGCCGATTGTCCAGGTCCGCCTGCAAACGCAATAATTGCTTCTTGTGGGTAAAGCGGCTTTATTGCTGGAATAACCATAAAATGAATATCAATTTTTTGTTCTGTTTTGGTTTCACTTAATGGTTGCGAGATTTTTCCGCATTGCGCTCTGTCACTGAGGCCTTTTGCATAACAAGCGGATAATTCTGATGTTGATGTTGCCGCTTGTAATGGCAGCACAGTTCCTAAAACGAGAGGAAGTAGCGCTAGCTTTACTAAGCTTTTCTTAAACTTAAATGGCTTTTTCATAGTTATTTCCTTGTTGACTCACGGTCAGTATGCTAACTTTAAGTGAGTGTATCAGTGTATTATTGTATTAATACAGTAGAATTAGAGTAATGCTAGATCTTATTCATGTCAACCCCAACAGCGCAGAGCCGATTTATAAGCAGCTATTTGATCAGATAGTGCGTTTAATTGTGTCGGGTAAAGCACAAGCCGGAGAAGAGCTACCTTCTGTAAGAAAGCTAGCTGAACACTTCTCGGTAAATCCGATGACCGTCTCTCGGGCTATCGGGCAACTTGTCGATCAAGGTTGGCTTGAACGAAGACGCGGCCAACCGACACGCGTTGCACAGCAGCAAACTACACAACAGACCGATAATCTACTCCATAAAAACCTAGATATTTTAATTAGTGATGCGAAACAGCTTGGGATCAGTAAGACTGAATTGATATCATTAATTGATAAAAATTGGGGACAAGAATAATGACAAGCCCACTACTACAATTTACTAAAATCCATAAACAATTTGCCGACAAGCCGGTTCTTGAAGACATAAATCTTATTATTGAACCTGGCATGGTTATGGGTTTACTAGGACGAAACGGGGCCGGTAAAACGACACTACTGCGAATTGCACTTGGGTTAATCGAACAAAATAGTGGTGAGGTTAGCTGCCTCAACAGCAGCAACATAGAACTGAGCCCTACGTGCAAAAGCCAAATTGGCTATGTGCCACAACAGCCCTGTGGCTATCAAGGTTTTAAAGTCAAAGACGCTCTCGCACTGCACCGCAGCTTTTATCCAAATTGGGATATTACACTTGAGCAAGAATGGCTTTCTCGCTTCGAGTTAGACGAAAACAAGCTAGTAAGTAACCTTTCTGTTGGCCAACAACAAAGCTTAGCGCTGATAATGGCGATGTCGTACCGACCTAAGTTACTGATCCTTGACGAACCAGTGTCAAGTCTCGACCCCATTGCACGCCGAGAATTTATGTCGGACTTATTCGAGTTAGCGCTTGAGTCCGGCTCCGGTGTACTTTTCTCCTCGCATATTACATCTGACGTTGAGCGCGTTGCGAGTCATATTGCCATTATTAAAGATGGTAAGGTTTTGGTTACTGGCGAATTAGATACACTGAAGGAACAAATTAGGCTTGTACCACATCATCTTACAAGCAAACTGCCATCCGGAAACGTACTTCATCAATCTGAACGTTTTAGCATTTATCAAGCTCACGACAGTGCAAACTGGTCAGCAGACCTACAGCAAAGCCATAGCAACCTTGAGCAGCTCTTTGTGGAGCTACACGCATGAGTACATTAACTCAGCGCAATTGGTGGACAGGGTTTTCCGGGTTTTGGTTGCGAGAGTGCGGCTCAGCAAATTTTTTCATTCCTGGGTTCTTAGCGTCTATCGCTTCACCTTTGTTAACTTTAATAGAAGATCAAAATATACAAACATTTAGTTTGGTCTTTTCAATCAGCGCCTTATGGATGGCTTTTTGTTGGCAGTTAGTGAAGTTGCAAGCACAGGAAAGCACCTTACTATTCCCTGCAATTAAACAACACATATACTTGCAAGGTATGGTAATTCTGGTCATTGGCTACCTACTCAATGCTCTTGCTCTTCTCAACCGCCCCGCACCTGAAGTTGCCTACGCCATGTTATTTGCAACGAGTTTTGGCGGTAGCTTCTTTTTGCTATGTCTTCGAAATAGTGTGTATTTCAAACATAATAGTTACGTTTTTATGCTCGCACTCGTGCTCGCTATGTTTTTTGGCGATACCCCCCAAATTTTAGCACTGCTTGCCATCCCCCTTATGTTAATGGGAATATACCTATTAGTGACGCGGGCTCATCACTGCAAATGGCATCATTTGGCATATCAAACCTACATAAATAATATTCAAACTGGGTGGCTCCCGAGCAATACCTTCGCACCAGATTTCCTCACTCAGGGGTTTAGACAATTTTTTATGCCAATGAGCTATTTTGCGGGTAATCTGTTGATACAAACCTGTCAGATATTGCTTGTCTCAGGGCTATTAGCGATTGTGGCAAGTGGCTTTTTTGGTGTCACACTCCATTTTGTTATCGGCTTTACCGATATGCTTGTTCTGATGGTCGCTATTTTTGTCTGTTGGTCCAAACTACAAACAAAAATGACATGGGATCAACTATACCTACTCCCTATCTATTCAAGCCTTAAAGCAATAAAGCAGGCTTACCACGTCTCTGCGGTTAAACTTGGGTTTTGCCTATCCTTGTTTCAACTTTTAATATTGCTAGCTTGTAGCTTCTTTTCCACATTCGAGACTGTGGCTTCCTACTTAGTGATATTTACAGGCTCTATCGCGGGATTTGTTCTTTGCGTAGCGCTAGGAAGCATGATTAAAAGCGCCCTTACGCTGTCGCTTTCCTGCATGTTCGTCGTCATTTTACATAGTGCATTTAAATCTTACCTGTTAAATCACGAACAATCAGCAACCACCGTATATCTTTTATTAGGTTACGTTGTGATAGCCACCTCACTGCTTGTTTACAGTAATAAGAAGTTTGATTAAGAAAGGGGTAGCTCGTAGAGGCGTGGCGCTAGCGCTTGAACCACCGGAGACTGTGCTGGTTAGAATAGAGGAGTGATAGTGAGCATAAGTCGATTATCACTCCTTTACAGCTGCAATATTTAATGGGAATGGGTTCGACTATTAATAAAATCGGTAACCGAAAACAACACCCCAGAGATCACGAAAGTAATATGTATGCCTACTTTCCAAGCAAGCTGCTCACTAGTTAAATCTTGAGAATGAATAAAGACCTTGAGCAACTCTACGGCAGATATCGCTACGATGGCGCTGATCAGCTTGATTTTAAGTCCTGAGAAGCCAACTTTCCCCATCCAAGTCGGTTTGTCTTCTTGTGGTTCGACATTAAGCTTAGAAACAAAATTCTCGTAGCCACTAAAAATAATAATGATCAACAACCCAGCCAGTAAAGCCGTATCAACCAATGTTAAGATACCAATGAGTAATTCTTGATTTGTCGCGGTAAGCGCACTGATGGTCATCACATAAAGCTGTTTAAAGAACTTAAGTAACAGCAATACAATCGCGAGTAGTAGGCCAACAAAGAACGGCGCTAACAGCCATCGCCCTTTAAATAAGGTTCTTTCTAAGAGATGTTCATAACGATTAAATTGCTCATTCTCGGACTTGGTTTCTTGCTCCATGTTTTTGATTTTCACCATCTTTAGTAAGTTTGACTGAACCTATAAATGTAGCACCAACGCTTATATTTCTCACCATTTATTGATGTAAATTTGAATCAATTTTCTGCTCTTAAAGAGAAAATAAATTCGTTTTCCTTATTTTAAATTTTGCTTTAAAACATGCTTGTTCTTTCAACTAACAGGTAACACGAATGAAAACCTTAGTTTCATCATTAATCGCTCTATCTCTTTTTGCTTGTGTACAAGTACAAGCCGATGAAGAGTTACCAGTCGCGCCTGCAGATTTGGTTCAAGAGTTAACTCAAATGTGCCTTGATTGGGCAAAAGATGATGATGTACAAGCATCTGAGATGAAAAAATATGTTTTGAATTGCGTTAACGACGAGCTAGAAGCAACTGGCTATCAAAAAGTCAAAGACGTAAACATTAAGTAATACCAGTTCGCTTATTTAACCTGAGCTGCGGATAATTAATGCCTTTCTAGCAGCCAGTTTTAGCGCTAACTGCGTTGAATTCACTTCCAATAGCCAGCTATTGGTGCGTAAATTCGCCTTGTTTTCCCTAAAACTCTCTGGCTAGACAAGGAGAAAACTAAGTTGTGCTTTAGCAACAATGAGTTGGAACATTCCTTATCCAAACCTCAGGTTATTTAAGTGATGGCATTCATGATGAAAAAGGCCGCTCAATGTGTTGAGCGGCCTTTTATTTTCAATAACACCTGAAAGCAATTATCGATGTTTGGCTAGCTGTTAAGCTTTCTTTTTCTTGGTAGTTTTCTCTTCTTCTACCCATTTACCATTGCTATACGTCGCTTTCCAACCCGTCGCTTTACCATCCACTTCTGTCATCACATATTGTGTCTTGGTTTTTCTAGAGTAGCGAACAATCGCAGGATTACCATCTGAGTCTTGCTCAGGCGCATCAGCCAGATAATAGAATTTAGGTGAAATTCTATCTCTGAAGCGTTTTAGCTCTGATACTTTCGGGGCTCTTGTCTCACGTGATTTCGGGAATGTGTGCGCCGCTAAGAAAATACCTGAAGCGCCATCTCGAAGCACAAAATGCGCATCCGACTTTTCGCATTCTAGTTCCGGAAGCGGAACTGGATCTTCTTTCGGTGGTGCAGCTTCACCGTTTTTCAATAGCTTACGTGTGTTTTTACAGTCTTCATTTGTACAACCAAAATACTTACCAAAACGGCCAGATTTAAGCTGCATATCCGAGCCACACTTGTCACACTCAATCAGTGGTCCATCGTAGCCTTTGATCTTAAATGCACCGGTCTCAATGACATAGCCCTTACACGCCGGGTTATTACCACATACATGGAGCTTTTTCGTTTCATCGATAAGGTATGAGTCCATTGCCGTTTCGCAAATTGGACAACGTTTCATATGACGCAGCGATTCAGCTTCCGCCTCTTCATCCGCATCCGCGGCAACCGCTTCATCACCAGACACCAGATTAATTGTGGTGGTACAACGCTCTTTTGGCGGCAAGTTATAGCCTGTACAGCCAAGGAATACTCCAGTAGAAGCAGTACGAATACCCATTTTGCGTGAACATGTTGGACAATCTATGTCTGTTTCAACCATCACATTTTGTCGCATGCCGCCTTCACTTTCATCGCCAGCTGCGATTTCTAGCTGGTTAGAAAAGTCGGCGTAAAACTTATCAAGTACCTGCGTCCATAAACGTTCGCCCTCTGCGATATCATCCAGGCGACCTTCCATTTTAGCGGTAAAGTCAAAGTCCATTAAATCGTTGAAATTCTCAACGAGTCTGTCAGTTACGATCTCGCCCATTTTTTCAGCGTAAAAACGGCGGTTTTCAACTCGAACATAACCACGGTCCTGAATCGTCGAAATGATAGCAGCATAGGTAGATGGACGACCAATACCACGCTTTTCTAATTCCTTAACTAAGCTTGCTTCGCTGAAACGTGCTGGTGGTTTAGTAAAGTGCTGCTTAGGATCAATCGCAATAAGATCAAGCTTGTCGCCAACTGAAACACTTGGAAGCGCCTGCTCTTCTTCATTCTTCTTACGAACGGCTGGTTGTACACGTGTCCAACCATCAAAACGTAGCACGCGACCTTTCGCTTTTAACGTGTAATCTTCCGCGGCGACAGTCAGCGTTGTTAGATCATACTCTGCTGGCATCATTTGACACGCCACAAACTGACGCCAAATAAGCTCATAGAGCTTCTTAGCATCTGCCTCTACGCCGTCTAAATGACCTGATAAGATCGTCACATCAGAAGGACGAATTGCCTCGTGCGCTTCTTGTGCGTTGCCTTTTGCGGAATAACGCAGTGGTGCTTCTGGAAGATACTTACTACCGAATTCACTATCGATATAGCCACGACACATTTCTAACGCGTCGTTTGATAAATTCGTCGAGTCCGTACGCATATAGGTGATGTAACCCGCTTCATATAGACGCTGCGCTAACATCATGGTTTTCTTTACGCCATAGCCTAAACGAGTACTTGCCGCTTGCTGCATTGTCGAGGTAATAAATGGCGCACTTGGCTTACTCTTACTTGGCTTTTCTTCAACCTTGACTACTTCGTAAGCACTGTTTTCAAGCACTTGTACAGCAGTATCAGCCTGTGCTTTATTTACTGGTTTAAATGCTTCACCTTTAAACTTAGTAACCGCTAGGCGAATATCATCTTTTGTTGCTTTAACATCGGCGTGAATATCCCAAAACTCTTCTGGAATAAACGCTTTAATCTCACGCTCTCGCTCAACAAGTAATCTCACAGCAACAGATTGTACGCGACCTGCCGACAACCCTCTTGCTACTTTTTGCCAAAGCAGCGGGGAGACCATAAAGCCAACAACACGGTCAAGGAATCGTCTTGCCTGCTGGGCATATACCATGTCGGTGTTAAGGTCGCCAGGCGCTTCAAACGCTTGGGTTATCGCGTTTTTGGTGATCTCGTTAAAGACCACACGCTTATATTTGCTCTCATCGCCACCGATAATCTGTTCAAGGTGCCAAGCAATGGCTTCCCCTTCTCTATCCAAATCGGTTGCGAGATAGATATGGTCAGCATCTTCAGCAAGTTTCTGTAGCTCTTGAACTACTTTTTCTTTACCCGGCAAAATTTCGTAATGCGGTTCCCAACCCTTCTCAGGATCAATCCCCATCCTCGCAACTAAATTTGCATAATCTTTTTGCTTTTTATATTGCGCTTTTTCTTCAGGTGACATTTTACGTACTTCAGCTGGCGACTTAGTTGCCAAGCCTTTCGTTTTACCTGCCCCTGAGGTAGGAAGATCTCGAACATGGCCTACACTGGATTTAACAATGTAATCCTTGCCGAGGTATTTATTGATTGTTTTTGCCTTCGCGGGAGACTCTACAATTACTAGCGATTTGCCCATAGCTGCCTATTTTTGACCGATTCTGTCTGATGTTTGCCCTTACTTGGGCGTTAAATTACTTATAGGTATATCTACAAACACCTATTGTTACAAGCTAAAAATACTAACTTTTCCCTGATCACCGAATTATTATCCAATTTATGTACAATATTCAGCCAATTTAGGGACGCATTCATATATATAAGGTTAAGGCACGGGAATATAAAGGAATAGAAACAAAAATGCCAACCCGAAAGTTGGCATTTGTTGAATTATCCAGCGTCTGTAACGCTTATTCCGATTGATTGTGTCTTTCGTTCGTCATCATCATCTCCCAAAGCTGGGAAAGTAAATTTGATCCCTAATACGCCAGAAAGTTTGTTGTTTGGCTCAGCTTCTCTTGCCAAAGTAACGTTGAAGAAGTTTGGCTTATCACTTGTGTAGTTCCCTAAGGTGCCAGACACACTACCACTGGTCAACTCACCGTTATTTGTTGAAATTTCGACTTCTGTACCTGCTGGAAGCGGATTACCAAACTCATCAGTGAAATAAATCGTGATAGGAACAGCTGATGGGCTGCCTGCCGCCGTGAAATCTACACTGGCGAGGTCGCACACACCATCTACTCCAGATGGTTCAAGCACTAAGCCATTCCCACTTGGGCACGTATTCGAACCTGCAAGCGCAGCCGGCACTGTAAATCGCACAAAAGCATTATCACCAGACATTATCAATTCAAATTGTCTGTAAACATTAACTAGCTCTTTAGTACATTCTCCTGCAGCTTCAGCTGCTTCTGAACAAAGCAAACCATTATATTTGCCGTCCCCTTCATAAATATTGTTGCCATCGATATCAAAATCAAAGCGACCATTGTTATTGCTATCCATCCACCAATCGTCATGACCGCCATTTACAGTTCCGGTTGGAGAACAAGGTCCAGTGTTTGAGGCAGAATCACAATTCTCTTTATCAAAGCGACCATTCTCATTGGTATCTAGGAATGCTTCTGTAAGGTCAAACTCTTGGCGATATTCACCAATATCAAATCGACCATTACGGCGCTCTACTCCACCGCTTGATTGCTCATCTCTGAAATTTTCTTGGCCTTTAACAAAAGCCAACACACTTACACGCCCACCCATAACAATTCGTCTATTTTTTGTCTCCAAACTATCACTTGATGAAGCGTCTTTTTGTCTTAGCATGCCATTAATACATGGTGCAGCATTACCAAAATATGGGTCACAGTTCCAATTAGCTGAACTTTGCTTTTGAGTATTTGATAATGTAGCTGCTAGCCTAGGTGCTACCGCTTCAAAGGTATTCGCATTACCGTCTATATCACCAATGCGGTTACCCCAACGATATTCATAGAAAGGTCTATCTCCTTGGCTACGCCACACCACAGTACAAGCAGCATTATTCGTTCTACAATCGTAAGTGTCCTCAGACTCAGTACTACCTATAGCACCGGCTTCAGCAATCACAGTTGCAGCAACGCCATCAGCATTAAACTGATTGAATTGATCACCAAAGAACAAGGTAATATTTGTTGTTACTCCATTATAATTAAGCGAGTTGGTATTGAATGTAACGGGGGAAGCGTCAAACGTATCCTGATCGGTGACACCTGAGCTTAAAATTAATCCCGACGATACACCAAAGATTTGCTCACTTAATGGGATTGTGTGCATTACGCCTGAAGGACAGCGGGCATCGTCGTTTGATGCATCTGCATCATTACAAGCGTTAGCAATATCCGTCCAACAGGTAATCGCATCACCTTCAGGCAAATTCACGTAAGATTCTTCTGGGATATAACACGCACTGACAACAAGCGGTCCTGGCACAATACCAGACTTAACGGTTGTTCTTACAATACCATTTGCATTGGTGTTTCCGGTAATTTGCGTAAGTGAGGCTAGGCCTTGCTCATCTGACAATCTAAAGTCGACTCGCGCTCGTGGAATTGCAAGGTTATCTTCATCTACCAGTTTAAAGCTCACAACAGATTGGGTTGGTAAACCGCCTTCACCAGGGGGTAAAGCAATAAACTGATTAAACCCATCTTCTTCAGGTAAAAACTGTACCGCTTGTGCAAGCGCGCTATCCACTTCAATAATCGTTTCTTGATTTATTGGAGAGCTGCCGTTTTGGATAGTAACAGAAATTCTATCTTCGCCTTGGCAACCTTTAGCACGGTATGTAGAACGGGCGATACCATTTGAGGTATTTACCGTTTCATCTAATTCTGCAAGCGCAGGGGTCGCTACGGAACAAGCTGAGCTAAATGCAACTTCAACAGCGCCGTTGATTAATGCCCCATTCTGATCCTTTAACGTCACGGTAATAACCGTACTTCCACCTGCGGAAAGCTTTTGTTGGACGCCATTACTATCAACCAAACCATTGTCAATCGTAACATTCAACTGAGCAACACCAACATTAAAATTGATAGCCTGAGTGACATCAACATAATCAGGAGAGTTTACCGTAATAGTACCTGCGCCACCTTGGTTACCAGGCTGAAACTTTAGGATTGCAATACCAAAAGAATCCGTTAACGCGGTGCCTGTCGATGGTAAAATAGCCCCTAAAGTAGTCTCAGCGCTAATTAACGCGTTGGCAATAGCATCACCTGTTTGGCTAGATGTCATTTTGATGAATACATCAGCAGTCTCGTTTGACGATACTTGATTGACACGAGTACACCCAGCAGCGATCGGATCTATCATTGCCTGATTTCGGCTATCATCCCAACCTGCAGGGCATTTACTTAACAACATAACCTCAAGTTTTGCTGACGCGGTTACATTACCGTCATCACCACCACCTTGAGAGGTAAAATCAAAAGATCTCGTTGCACTATTATCACCTTGAGTGTAAGTCGCCGTAATACGTCCAGCACCTACAGTAGCCGTCACTTTTAAAGTAATTGACGCTTTGCCCTCAGTATTTGTAAGCACAGACCCTGAGCTGGGTTCCATGGTAGCAAATTCGTCGCTCTCAAAAACGACTCGACTATTTGCCAGCGGGCTACCATCTTTTGTTAACGTGGCAGTGATTACTAGAGGAGATGAAGATGAAAGTGTATTCGTTAAATTACCACCAGTATCCGCTCCCGAAAGCGTAATGGCATAAGTACCATCGCTACCATCATCACCATTACCATTATCTGTATCTTTTTGGATACTGCCGCCGCCACCGCACGCGGTCAGTAAGAATGCTAGCATCAGTATGCTAAAATAGCGCATCAAGGGCATTCACCTATCTCCCTAGCTAAGTTAATTTTATTATTGCTCAATAGTAACCCAATTTTAGCGATAAAATCACAATTTTTTATTAGATTAGATAGATTTTCTGTCGTGAAATGCTGTTCATCTGCGCCAAGCCTGTTAAGCTTTAGCAGTTTTAAGATACATAGTGTTAGGACAATGTCAGAAAATCAAAAAATGGGCCTAACGGCGCGCATTATGATAGGCATGGTGTTGGGTGTTGTATTAGGCCTCACTCTTCAAGCCATCCTAGGTAAGAATAAAGAAATACTCATTCCTTTAGGTCTTTTCGACCTCCCCATTAAAGGTTTTTTCGTTGACGGTTTATTCCACATAGGTGGGCAAATCTTCATTGCAAGCTTAAAAATGCTTGTTGTTCCTTTAGTGTTTATTTCCCTTGTATGTGGCACATGTAGCCTCAGTGACCCAAAGAAATTAGGCCGCTTGGGTGGTAAATCCATTGGTTTGTATCTCATTACAACAGCAATCGCAATCACAGTTGCAATCACGCTCGCACTACTCATTGCACCGGGCGGTGGCGTTGAAATTCCAAGCAGCGCGTCATTTGACGCAAAGCAAGCGCCGACACTTGTGCAAGTTATAATCAACATGTTCCCGACTAACCCAATTGACGCGATGGCCAATGGTAACATGCTTCAAATCATCGTCTTTGCGCTGCTATTTGGTATTGCTATGGCACTAAGCGGAGACGCAGGTGCTCGCCTAGCATCTGTATTTGAAGATCTAAATACTGTAGTGCTTAAGCTAGTGACCTTATTAATGAATGTCGCTCCATATGGTGTATTTTGTTTGATGGCCAAGTTGTTTACAACCATCGACATGGGTTTAATCGCCGAGCTCGGCAAATACTTCATGGTAGTACTAGCAGCGCTGCTAATTCATGCATTCATTAACTATTCAATCTTATTTAAGCTGTTAACAGGTTTGAGCCCAATCATCTTCCTGAAGAAAATGAAAGACGCGTGTATGTTTGCCTTTAGTACCTCAAGTTCAAGTGCGACTATGCCAGTAACACTAGAGACGGCGACTAAGAAGCTAGGTGCACATAACTCAGTTGCTTCTTTCACGATCCCTCTAGGTGCAACCATTAATATGGATGGCACAGCTATTATGCAAGGTGTTGCAACAGTCTTCATTGCTCAGGTATTTGGTGTAGACCTCACCATTAATGACTATCTCATGGTTATCTTGACTGCTACTCTTGCCTCTGTTGGTACGGCAGGTGTGCCTGGTGTTGGTTTGATCATGCTTGCAATGGTGCTTAACCAAGTTGGATTGCCAGTTGAAGGTATCGCGCTTATCATTGGTGTAGACAGACTACTAGATATGACAAGAACAGCCGTTAACGTCACTGGTGACTGTATGGTAACTTGTGCTGTCGCTAAGTCTGAAAACGAATTTGATATTGATGTTTTCAACGACCCTGATGCAGCAAAAGAACTAGAAGAAACCACTTCAAAAGCAAAAGCGTAAATATCAATAACGCAGCTAGGTATAATAGCTGCGTTATTCTCCTCAATCAGCTAACTCAATACTCTCTAGCGACATATCTGCAATCCATACCCTTTTCTTCATTGCCACTTTTTTCCTAGGTACAGAATAAAATTAAACAGAAGATTCTCCGTGCTTATGCATATGAGTACTTTAGTTATTGCAGGATTTGGACATGGAGTTACCGGTAAGTCTCTCCATTTCAAAGCTAGGCCACTTAATTAAGCGAATTGGTATAAGAAAAAACCGCGCTATAAAGCGCGGCTTTCATCTTAATAAACGTTAATGTATTAGAATTGGTATGCAAACTTCACGTATGCTTGACGACCAAGGATACTGTGCGTTTTATTGTCAATTCCCATAGACTCGGAAGGAGCAAGCGGCGCTTCCTCATTAAACAAGTTAGACGCACCAAGCGTTACTGTCAGCTTTTCTACGCCAATATAACTGACGCTTGTATCAACGGTAGTCCATGAATCAATCTCATATTTATTGCCATCACTATCGGCAAGGTCTTTATACGAATCGACATAGTTTACGCTGATATTTGCAAGCCAATCATTCTTGGCCCAGTCCATGCCTGCAGTCCAACGGAACTGTGGATGCTGGTATTCTCCATTGAGATCTTCTGCAACATTGAATGTGTTACCTTGATCGTCACTTTCAAATGATTGCTCTTCAAAGTTAAGTGCGTAAGTTAAGTTATAATTGAACTTAAACTCACCCATTTCACGTGTAGTTAATGCGTAGGCTAAGTTAACATCGAAACCGTCTGTTTCACGACCACCAATATTAACAAAGGTGTCGTTAATAGTTAGAATACGACCAAGTGTGCTGCCCTGATTCGGTGCACGCACCACCAAATTAGGATCGGTACCACAACAATCAACTAACTTCTGTGCACCTATCTTCTTGATAAGATCTTCTTGATCATAGTTCCAGTAATCCACACCGATACTAAAGTCATCGGTCGCTTGCCACACAACACCTAAGTTGTAGTTTTCTGACTCTTCTGGTTGTAGATTTTTGTTACCAGACACAATCGCAGTGTATTCATACGGGCTACAATCATCATCAGCGCCAGTTTGGCGACAACGCTCGCGGTCTATCACGCTTGGAGATTCGTCTGTTCTACCTAGATGTAGCTGCACAAGAGAAGGTGCTCTAAATGCTGTTCCCCAAGAACCACGAACCACAAGGCTATCAAGTGGTGACCAACGGAATGCTACTTTTGGATCGGTTGTTGTCCCAAAGTCACTATAGTCTTCATAACGCAATGCTAATTGTAGCTCTAGCGTATCTAGCACTGGTACGCTAAATTCTGCGAATATCGCAGTATTGTCGCGATCACCGTTCGCTTGCGTCGCTTCTGTACCAAAAATTTCACCTCTGATGTATTGGCTATCTGGGTTATCTTCGATTTTCTCGTAGCGATGTTCGAAACCAAACGCTGCAGCAACGTAGCCTGCACCCAATTCAAACAGTTCACCTGAAATAGTACCGTCTAATGATTGCATGGTTGATGCACCATAACGTGTAGTCGTGGTCTCAAAAAACGCCAGACCTGCTTCTGTATTGGTGCTTGGTTCAAATGGGTTCCAAAGACCCTCATCAATCGCTTGCTGCGCTCTTAGCTTGTTAGGGAAACCATCAAAACCCTTTTCAACTGCACTTGAACGAATAGCAGAATATGCAACTTCCCAAGACCACGCATTCCACTCACCACGAGCACCAAGGACTGCGCGGTAGTATTCAGAATCAACATCTTTTTTACGGTTACCGATATCGACTGTACGACGACGCATTGAAATATCTACACCATGTAAGAAATGGTCTGGGTCGTTAAATAGTGGATGGTTTGGGTTATCACCATCCATAAATAGTTCTGTAAAGCTTGGACTACCTGCACCTTGAATGAAAGTTGTAGAGTGCTGCGCCGAAAGTTCAGCAAAGCCTTCAATACCATCGGTGATCTCTTGTACACCGTTATAGTTAAAGCTAACACGCTCTGTCGAAGGAATTGCGGTCATGTGTGGCGCGTAGTCGTAGCGACAAATATCACCAATATCTAAAGCAGGATCGCATTTATCATTACCCCATACGTCCGTAAAGATAGTCTGTCTTACCTGAGTGCCATCGTCTTCAACACGAACAACAGGTAATCTCGCCCACTGCTCGTCTGTTAACATGCTTCTCATCACTTCAACACTACCAGGAACACCAGCAGAACTTAATGAGTTATTACCACCACGAAAACGCTGATCAGCAGATGCCGTATAGTCACGATCTGCATACGTTAAGTGACCACGTTTGAAATAATCGAGTGAGAAATTATGGTGGCCATTTTGTGTTGACGAACCCCAAAGAAGGGTAAAGTTTTGCTCTTCGGCACCACCATCTGCGGTGTCTGAGATTTTACCTGCAACTTCAAAACCGTCGATATCATCACGAAGAATGATGTTAATAACACCCGCTACTGCATCCGAACCATAAGTCGCAGAAGCGCCATCTTTTAGAATATCGATACGTTTAACCGATGAAACCGGAATGGTATTTAAGTCCACAAATGATGTTTCGATATCTTTTGCAAATGGGCTAACCGCAACGCGGCGGCCATTGATTAATACAAGTGTCGATGATGCCCCTAACCCTCTTAGAGCAACACTAGATCCACCATTTGCAGTGTCATCGCTTGAGTTACCTTGCGTACTAAAAGTACCAGTACCCGATACCGGCAGCTTTTGCAACGCGCCAATAAGGTCCGTTGATCCCGTTGAAGCTAGATCAGCTGCTGATAAACTTTGGATTGGTGACGGGCCTTCTAAATCTGTTCTTTTAATGTGAGAACCGGTCACTTCAATACGTTCAACTTGCTTCGTTTCTTCAGCCTTAACTTGTTGATTCATGCCGATTAAAACGGCAATAGAGAGCGCACTGAGTGGTAATTTATAGGTCATCCTGTTTCCCCTTAAGTTGATAATTACACTGTAGTTTTTTTAATAATCCAGCCATTATTAGCATACCGAAGCAACTTTAACAATGCATTTATTTAACATTAAGTTTCCAATTTGGGTGTCTAATAGCAGAAATTCACGACGAATAGATAACGTTATTTGCCGGTGTGAATTATTGTCAAAAGAAGGATTAAAGGTGATAAGAGAGGGTTTTATCTGTAAGAAATGCAAGGGTAAAGTAACGTTCAACGAATTTAGTTAGTCTGAATAGCTCCGACTAAAGTCTATAGACGTTACTTTATATTATGATGGGCTAATTATAGTGCCAGCCAAGGTTGCACTGACTTCACATTAGCAGAGTCAGCAAAATGTGTATTGTCGTTTGACCACGTCTTCGGGACGCTGATTTGACAGACTTGCAACTCACACTTCATTGTAGCGTCGGTAACGGTTTGACTTCTGCCAAAGGTCACAATAACTCCCTGTTGCTCAGGCAGCAAAAATGACAGTAAGTGTTTAATAAAAAAGCCTGAGAGATCAGCCAGTAGCTCTTCAAATTCCTGTTGCATTTTATAAAGGTCAGCTTTGCTCAAAGATGTTGTGTTAAATAACTCAGCTTCAATCTGCATTTTTAGCTGGCAGTCCGAGTTTGCGCCCTTCGTTTCAATCACTACTTTTGCTTTGTCTTTGTCCAATTCTTTGTCAAATGGCAGCAAGAGCTGCGCTTCATCAGTGTACGACAATGGAAAGCTCGCTTCCTCGGTCACAATATTACCCGTCGTGATTTTACAGGCTTGCATACTCATTGTATCAACAAGGTAAAAACCCACACGTGCAAACTCAAACTCGCCTTTACTTACCACTTTTAGTCTGTCGTAAAAGCTGTCGTATGCAAAGGTGACCGTTTTAGCAGAGGCTATCGCACTCCAAAGTGCCATTATCAGGACAACTACAATCTTACTCTTCATCAAAATACGCTCGGTTATGCCTTATCATATCGTTAAGTTCGTTCACGTAGTCTTCACCACGCTCTGAATAACTCAACAGACCACTTGTTAATACTGTCGCGTCAATCGGCGCTTTTTGAGCTCGCAGCTCTGCTCGTACCGAACGCAACTCCCTGTATGCATCATTGGTGTTAATATTTCTAAAGTATGACTTGACCGCGGCTCTTACCGACTGAAATGCTCTAACTTCGTGATCGGCCGCATCTTCTCGCCGCTTCGGCACCATGCCGCAGCCTTTGGTGTAACACCATTGGCCAAAAAAGTTTAACCCAATCCGTGCAAACCGTGACGTGCCCCAGGCAGATTCATTAGCAGCTTGCATCAGCGCCAGCTCTTTAGGAATAATATCCACTCGGCGCAGTGCTCTTTTGAGCGAAGATTCATTGATGGCTTCGCCTTTTAAATCATACTTTGTGAAAATCATCGCAATCTTTTCTATTTGTTTGCGTGTTAGCGTTTCATCAAATTGCACCATCATCAGAGCGATTTCAAGCGTTGCCCGCTGCTCTAAGATCTGTTTATTTTCGGCTTCTACGTGCGGTTTAATAAAGTCGAAAAACGCCGTTTTCTTTTCCTTAATGTCACGAATGGCTGAAAAATTGGGTAGCTTTACACTATGGAGTGGCTTTTCCGGCACCTTAGGTACAACCTCTGCACCGGTATCCTCTTGATCTAAGGTAGAATCTTGAGGACCTTTATCTTGGATAAAAGGATAAATTAACGCCCAAATGGTCACTAGGGCAACAATGAGTTTAATCAGTTTAGCTTGCATACTTCTCCTCGCAGTGGCGTTGTTCTGGAAACGGAGTCTCTTTCCCTAAGTCTCTAAGAACTTTTCTCAAGCCCACTCAATAACAGTTTTATTCTGTTACTATAGTTTGATAGAGCGTTGATAAATTGCGCCAAAATAACAGTATTCAAAAATAGCGGCTGATAATATCAAAAGCCGCAATTAAACGCGAATTTTCGTTCAGTTATCGTACATAGTTTAGACGAGTTTGAGATATAAAGAAAAAGGAACAGAAGTATGACGTCTAACGCTTGGCAGCAGCGTCTGCTATCGCAGCAAAAAAACCGCCCTAACGACAATCGTTCAGCATGGCAAATAGATCGTTCTAGGATCATACATGCCGCGGCTTTTAGGCGCTTGCAAGCCAAAACCCAAATTATGGCAATCGGCGTCAACGACTTTTACCGGACTCGCCTAACACACTCTTTGGAAGTATCGCAAATAGGCAGCGGTCTACTACGCTATTTAAGAAAACAACACCCTGAATTTGAACACTTTCCTTCGACAAGTCTTATTGAAACTTTGTGCCTAGCGCATGATATCGGCCATCCACCTTTTGGCCATGGTGGAGAAATAGCGCTTAATTACCTTATGCGTGATCACGGAGGGTTTGAAGGAAACGCTCAAACCTTGCGTATCGTCACCAAGTTGGAACCATACACTAAAGGTTATGGCATGAACTTAACGCGCCGCACCTTATTAGGTTTTATTAAATATCCTGCATTAATCGACACACTTTGGTATCACCAACCGACGCAAACACAAACTCGAAAATACATATTATCTAGTGATTGGCTGCCTGCTAAAGGCATTTATCAATGCGACCAATCGGTATTTGATTGGATCCTCTCGCCATTTTCTCAAAACGACCAAATAAAGCTGCAAGAAACCGAGATAAAAGACACCTTCCGTCGTAAGACTAAGTTTAAATCGTTAGATTGCGCCATTATGGAATATGCCGATGATATCGCCTATGCAGTTCATGATTTAGAAGATGCGATTGCAACCGAGACCCTTAACGAGGCAGCATGGCATGATTTCGCGCTGCCTGAATTACAAAAGTTAGACTCTCCTTGGTTAAAGCACAACTTACAACGCGTAAGCGAGAGTTTATTTTCAGAAGATGAATCTAATCGTAAAGATACCATAGGTGAGCTCGTCAACCTGTTTATTGTGCACTGTAAACTCACCGTTCAAGACTCAGATTTTGACTCCGCCCTACTTCATTTTACCGTTGAGATGGCACCCGAATTTCAGGAAATCCTGCAAGTATTAAAAGTGTTCGTATATCGAAGATTAATTCGTGAACCTAAAATGCAGCAAATTGAGTTTAGTGGTCAAAACCTGCTTATTGATTTATTTGAAGTTTTTGCCAGTGACCCCATGCGATTGTTGCCGTATACAACCCAAACATTGTACCAGCAAGCAACCGATGAAACGCAGCAAATGCGCGTGTTAGCGGACTATCTTGGTGGCATGTCTGATGAGTATGCACGAAAAACGCATCGACGCTTATTTACCGGGGAACTGTAAACTCTGTTCGTAGAGGCAAAACTCAATCATGAAAAATTCGCATACATTGGCGATTAATTCATTCTTTAATTTTTCTTAAGCCTTTCTTAAGTATCGGCATATATGTTTTCAACGTAGCTTGATATTTTTCAGTTGGAGCATATATGCCAGCCAAAACCGTTGCGGTATTCGTGTTAGTCACTTCAATCACTCCTGCGTTTGCTGGTGACCCATTTAGCATCGACTCCCTTTGCAATAATAAAGCTGAACATAGTAATAAAATGGCTCGACAGACTGATAAAGCAAGTCAAGAGAAAAACATCAAGATTGAGTCTATCGAAGTAAACTCAAACCCTATTTTTAACCCAGACGACCCAGAAACGACCTCTTTCCATGACTTCGTAAACTGGCTGCATATAGAAACCCGAGATGCAACTATCGCTTCTCAACTCCCTTTTCAGGCTGGTTACCTAGTCAGCGAGGCCGATATTTTAGAGGCTGAGCGGATCTTGCGTGCTAAAAAATACATCAGAGAGGCGAAAATCAACTACGCCAAGCCATGCAACAGTGCCGAGCCACAGAAAATATCAGTGCAAACATGGGACACCTGGAGTTTGCTGCCCAGTGTAAACTTTGGCCGAAGTAGTGGAAACAATAAGTTAAGTTTAGGGTTTAAAGAGGAAAACTTGTTAGGGTATGGCGTTAGGGCATCCGTAAAATACAAATCTGACCATGAACGCTCCGGTTACCATACCGTATTGCAAATGCCTGCGCCATGGCAACCACATGCCATGATAACGGTGCAAGCAGATGATTATGATGACGGTCAAATATTTATGGCTGACATTTATCAACCTTTCTATCAGCGCTCCAGCTCTTTGTTATATAGAACTTATATTAATGCACAAGACCAAACGACTTCTATCTATCATAACGGTCAAACAGAAAGTCAGTTTCGATATAATGGTACATCTGCGCAGTTTGCTTATGGCCGTTTATGGCAGCAAACCAATAGCACCACACTAAGGTGGATAGCCGGTGTCGATTACCAAGATGTGAGTTACGACGAGCAAAACTTAGCCACAAGAGATAACCTTTATGACTTCAAGCTGTTAGCGCCTTGGATTAGCCTTCAATATATCGAAGATAATTACATCGTGCTGCAGGATGTAGACTTAATCAATCACAGTGAAGATTTCAACCTCGGATGGTCACTTGCGGCCAAGGCAGGTATTGATACCGAAGCGGACGGAGTTGGCTCAATTTGGGAGTTTTCAGCCAACAAAGCATGGCTATTTAATGAGGATGTCTTATACCGATTTAAAGCATCAACCAATGCCCAAATTGGCACGCAGCAAGGTGATAGAGTATGGTCTACTCTCGCTGCAAAGGTAAATTATCGCTGGACCGATAGTTTTGCTTTTTATGCTGATGTCATTGCTGCGTGGCAAAACAAGGAGTTTGCCGAGCGTCCTCTTGCTCTCGGTGGAGATGAAGGGATCCGTGGCTTCCCACAAAGCTATCAACAAGGTACGCAAACGGTCAAATCTTCATTCGAACTCCGCATGTACCCTAACATTAATATTTATCAGCTTGTTGATTTAGGGTTCGTTGGCTTTGTTGATATGGGAAAAGCATCCGGGAATATACAACATCCTAATATAAGCAATAAAATGCTAGGCAGTGTAGGGCTCGGAGTTCGTTTATATTCCGCCCGTTCAAGTAACGAAAACGTAGTGCATATAGACTTTACTAAACCATTAAGTAACTATCCTGAAGTTGACAGCTGGGAACTTGGTTTATCAGTGGAAACTCACTTTTAAATAGCGCTTCAAAGGGTCAATGTAAAGGTGATGGTGCTCCCTTCCAACGCAACAGTGAGTTCCGCGTCAATGGCTTCAGCAAAGGCCCTAGCAATAGGCAACCCCAAGCCAAAGCAATCATTCGCGCTTCTCGATTGGTCGCTTTGCCATAGTGGTTCAAATAATTGTGCTAAATTCACACTTTCGAGCTCGCCGGAAACCTTATTGCTCACTCGAACATTTATTCCATCCATCGCCCCTTTTTCAACAACAATAAGTGCTTTTGAACCCAGTACACGGTGACGCTTGGCATTTTTTAGTAAGTTACCAATGATACTCTCGACTGCCATTAAGTTGGTCTGAATTGGACATTCTGAGCGAGTTGTCTGAATCTCAACGTTATCAAGTGCTATCTCACCTATCGAGCGGTTGACGACTTGCAATACATCAACAACATCGTCTTTGGGTAGCTTTATCTGCTCGTATTTATGTAGCAACATCACATTGGTGACGATGTTTTTCATCCGCTGACTTATTCTTAATACTTCTGGCACAAAGTCATCCGCCAGTTCATTGTCTTCCGGGAAGCGTGAAATAACTTCCGCCAAATTAATAAGCTCCGTAATGGGCGTTTTTAATTCATGCGAAATATCTGAGGTTAAGCGCTTTTCTCGCAAGTACAATTGTCTGTTTTCAACAATAAAACGGTTTAAGCTTTGCTCAACGGGTAACAGCTCAGAGACTGGCTTTTCTAATATTATGGTGTCTGAATCTTTAGAGAAATTTAGTTTGGCTATCTGAGCGTTCATGCTATTCAACGGCGCGAGACCAACATCGACCGTTTTACGCACAAAGACACGAATAAACACCACAACACATACGATAGTCACGATAAAAACGATATCGATGAGCCAAAGAATAAAGTCCAGTCCCTCCGACGAGGCCGCGTAGGCAATAACAAGCTCATCATCAAAAGATTTTTTTTCCCCTTTTAGGGTATGGATCTGCGGAATAAAACGGGTATATATGATCCGTCCCGCACGACCATCTGGCAGGGTTTCACTTACCACTTTACTTTCACCAAGTGATAGCGACAAATAGGGTAACTCGTGTTGCGAAAAAAGATCTAAGCTGTCAGAGCGTGCAAACACTCGATCGTTCAACCAGATTTGATAATATTCAGGCTCGATATTACCTGTAAACTCTGGTAAAAACTCACCGGAAAAGTGTAGTTCTAGATGATCTTCATCTTCAGAGACTAGCGTCATCAGCATACCAACTTTTGTATGCATCGCTTTGTCGAATTGTGAGTCAATCCAAGAGTCAACAGCCAAATCTGTGGCGAGTAAAATGGCGACTACAACACCTGTGATGGTAATTGATAATGTTCTAACTAAGTTCCCTCGGATCGACTTCATGGTAGTTGCTCAACATAATATCCGAACCCACGTTTAGTTTTAACTGGCAAGCATTGACCCAGCACTTTGACCTTTTTGCGTAGCGAAGAAAGGTGAGCTTCGATGGCATTTTTCGACACGCTATCGAAATTGCCGGTAATATAAGTGCTCAATTTTTCTGGTGTAATAATCTTATTTTGATTAGTAAACAAACATTCCAAAATTTTATACTCATTGGGTGTTAAGTCTATCCGCTGCCCTGCAATTAACGCCGACTTTAGCTGCAAGTCAATGGTCAAGAAGCCATACACGATTTCATCACCATCTTGTTTAAATGCCCCTCTTCTCATTAGCGTTAATAGCCGTGCATGCAGCTCATCAAACGAAAAGGGCTTGGCGAGATAGTCATCTGCACCACTTAATAAACCCAGCACTCGGTCTTCAGGTTGTGACTTTGCTGACAACACCAACACTCGAGTGTCGTTCTTCTGTTGTCTTAGTGCTTTAAGCACACTTATGCCATCCAAACTGGGCAACATGATATCTAAAATAATTACATCATAGTGATCCATCAGCGCCATACTCAAACCGCTAGAGCCATCCGCCGTATCATCTACCGTAAAACCCAGTTTAGAGAGTCCTAAGGTTAAGCTGCGACGCAAGGACTCAGAATCTTCAATCAGTAACACATTCATAAATAAACCTTTGGCTAGTGCTTAATATCACACAGCTTAGTTGCTCAAACTTAAGATTCGCTAAAGAGAACTTCAACTTTCATTAATTCCGAAGGATTTCCTAAGCTTTTCTTAAGTTTCGTCGGATAGTCTTGTGATAAATGCAGCTATTCTTAACACTCTATGAACAAAGTACACTTTTCAACTCCTTATGCAAAACCCTTCATGGTGTTTTTTCTTTCCTTGTTGATGATTTTGACGCTTAGCCGTTTAGGACTATCAGCTTGGATGTTAGAGAGAATGGCAGGCTCTGATCCTTTGACCTTTGTGATATCAGGCCTGCGAGTTGATTTGAGTACTACCGCTTATCTCGCAATACCGCTCTTATTATTAATGATCACGCACTATCTTATACCCAAGCCATTGAAGCCTTTACTTACTGCGCTAATAACGGGATATATTGCATTGGGTATTGCATTTGTCCTACTACTCGAAGCTGCAACTCCGGCATTTATTTTGCAATACGA
Organism: Pseudoalteromonas sp. NJ631; assembly: GCF_000276645.1. Classification (NCBI taxonomy): domain Bacteria; kingdom Pseudomonadati; phylum Pseudomonadota; class Gammaproteobacteria; order Alteromonadales; family Pseudoalteromonadaceae; genus Pseudoalteromonas; species Pseudoalteromonas sp. NJ631. The sequence goes on along the minus strand of NZ_AKXJ01000017.1, from coordinate 15,793 downwards.
CATCAGACCAAACCGTTTATTTATTGAGTATTTGATTTACCCCAAAGAAGTCATTTCAATGTTGTTGAGTGGTCACTTGGCCACAGTGATATTCACCCTACTTTTATGTACTTTGGCTTTAATAACCACCTTGAGGTATTTTCCTCGCATTGGCAACGATGTGCCATCAAAACGGAATATAGCTATCTCTACTTTTTGTAGTCTTATCTGTTTAGCGCTGTTCGCAAGAGGTACTCTGGGCCATAGACCGCTTAACCCTGCTACCGTCTACTTCTCACAAGATGCATTGGTTAATTCGCTGACCATCAACTCGGCTTATAGTGTTGCGTTCGCAGCAAAAAATATGGGTAGCGAAAAAAGTGCCAGTGCGCTTTATGGTTCGCTATCCAAAGAAAAGGTTTTTGATACAGTAAGAAAAGCAAGTTACAAACAAGGTTTTATCTCAAATACACTTCCTACCTTAGCCACTAATCCGGCATATCATCAGGGCAAAAAGAAAAATTTGGTAATTATCTTGGAGGAAAGCTTAGGCGCACGTTTTGTAAGCTCGCTAGGGGGAGCAAACCTAACCCCAGAGTTAGATAAACTGTATCAAGAAGGCTGGGGGCTGGAGAATCTCTACGCAACGGGCACCCGATCAGTTCGCGGAATTGAAGCCGTGATCACCGGCTTTATACCCTCACCATCACGCTCCGTCGTTAAGCTTTCAAAGTCTCAGCAACAGTTTTGTACGTTGGCGGATATTTTAGCCCAAGAAAACTATACCACACAGTTTATTTATGGTGGCGAAAGCCACTTCGATAACATGAAAAGCTTCTTCTTAGGAAATGGCTTTCAACGTATCGTTGACTTTGATGATATAGAAAACCCGGAATTTGTTGCGTCTTGGGGCGCCAGCGATGAAGATCTGTTTAATCAAGCGGATAAAGAACTAACTCAGCTGAGTGAAGAAGAAAAGCCATTTTTTAGTTTGATCTTTACATCTAGCAATCACGACCCGTTTGAAATTCCTGACGGAAAAGTATTGTTACCAACAAATCATAAAAGTGATAAACCTGCGCGAGATCTCGCTATCAAGTACGCCGACTATGCCCTCGGAAAGTTTATTGATAAGGCCAAGCGAAGTCGTTATTGGCAAGATACTATCTTCTTAGTTGTTGCAGATCATGATGTCAGGGTATATGGATCCGAGCCCGTCCCTATTAAGTCTTTTCATATTCCAGCCGTTATTTTGAATTCAGACTTTAATCAGAAACAAGATAAAAGGTTGGTCAGTCAAATTGATTTACCTGTCACTTTGCTTTCTTTAATAGGGGTTGAACGCCCAACGCCTATGCTTGGCTTTGACTTAACCAAACAATATCCAGTGCAAAGAGCGATGATGCAATATTACGATAATTTTGCCTACATTGAAGATGACAAAGCCGCCATTTTGATGCCAGGCAACAGAGTGAGTTATTGGCAATATGACACGGCGACTAAGATGCAAAAACCACTGGTGAATACAACGCACACCGCTGATTTGGAAGAAAAAGCACTATCTCATGTATTATTTAGTAATTTGGCCTATCAGGAGCAAATTTATCGATTAAAAGAGTAAAGCATAAGGTTGTCTTAAGTATTTCTATAGAAGATAAAGATAACTTAGTTTTTATTTTCTCGTCAGGAGTTGGATATGTTTAAATTTTTAAAACATATCTCTCCATCAGGCTATACCAGCCTGATGGTTCTCGCCACACTTTATTGTACCTTTGCTTTTAATAGCCTATTTTTTATCAAAGTATTTAATATTTCCACAATACAGGACTGGTCCGATTGGCTATTTTTAGCGTCTGTCCCTATTCTTTTGTTTTTCCTGACACTGTTACTATTTAGTTGGTTTTCTTTAATCACCTTCGTACGGCCTTTTTTATTTATCACCATTGTGCTATCCAGTATTTTGCTATACGCATCAATAAACTACGGCGTCATATTTGATAAAAGCATGATGCAAAACGTTATTGAAACAGACACGGGGGAAGCATTTTCATATTTAAATATAAACCTAGTTCTTTTCGTACTAACTTTGGGTTTAATTCCTGCTTATTTAATGACAAAAAACAAAATAAGGCAGCCACTCAAGCAAAGACTAAAATCCTTTATTCTCATTAACTTTGTTTCAATTACCTTCATCTCTTTGATAGCATTTAGCTTTTATCAAAACTATGCCTCCGTTGGTAGAAACAACAAAGAAGTCGCAAGCTATATCACGCCATTTTCATTTTATATTGCAGGATATAAATACCTGAGAGATAACTATTTTTATCCTCCATTACCATTTCGATTACTAGATAAAACACCTGCTTTAGCTTCCAAGTCAGGTGCGAATATTACCGTTGTTGTTGTTGGTGAAACTGCACGTGCAAGCAACTTTTCATATGGAGGCTATAAAATAGATACTAACGAATACACTAAACAGGACGGCATCAAATATTTCAGTAACATGTCATCTTGTGGCACAGCGACAGCAATTTCAGTACCCTGTATGTTTTCACGGCTAGATAGAGCAGGTTACAATAGCCGTCTTGCTCAGAGCCAAGATAACGTGCTTGATGTGATCCACAGGGCTGGCGCCGAAGTGTTTTGGATAGACAATAATAGTAGTTGTAAAGGTGTATGTAATCGGGTTGAGAATTATCGAATTGATACTAACAAGGATAACCCGCTGTGCGACGGTAAGTATTGCTTTGATGAGGTACTAATCCCATCACTTATGAATACCATAAACAACGCGCAAACAAGCAATATTGTTGTTGTCTTACATATGATTGGCTCGCATGGCCCAACTTATTATCGCCGTTACCCTAAAACACAGCAAAAATTCCTCCCAGATTGCCAACGCAGCGATATCCAAAATTGTACGCCTCAAGAATTAGTGAACACCTATGACAATACCATCGTTTATACAGATTTAGTGTTGCACAAAATCATTACACAACTGTCTTCGTTAGACGCAGAAGCTGTCAACATGCTCTATGTTTCCGATCATGGCGAATCACTTGGTGAAACCGGATTATATTTACATGGCTTTCCATATCGTCTAGCACCTAAAGAGCAAACTCAAATCCCGATGATTTACTGGAGTAATCGGCTAACAAATAAAAACTATAGTGGTTGCATTGACGCTGTAAAACAGCAACCCCTTTCTCATGACAATATCTACGATACGTTACTTGGCTTAACTCAAGTTAAGTCGAAAACCTATCAGTCCAAAAAAGACATATTCGCAACCTGTCGAACTCAATTACTCGCAACTAATGGAGAAACTAATGCATTTTGATAACACCAATAAGCCAACTGGAGCAAAACGACTATTGCTGGCGCTTGGACACTCATTTAGAGCGTTTAATTGGCTCACAAAAAATGAATCCGCCTTTCGGCAAGAGCTTATTCTATTGCTGGTTACTATCATTTTGCTATTTACACTTGAACTTTCACTCTATGAGCGCGTTATGTTGTTTTGTGCAACGCTGTTTGTGATGTTTGCAGAGATAGTGAATACCGCTATTGAAGCAACAATTGATAGAGTCGGTTTAGAGATCCATCCATTGTCGGGGCTTGCCAAGGATTTGGGCTCGGCTGGCGTGTTGATCGCACTTATCGTTTTTATCTGTATCTGGGGCAGCTGTTTATATCAAAACCTCTACTAGCAAGTAATGGCCAATCAAGCTTATGTTTGGATGAGAGAAGCCAAACATAAGCTTTAGCGCTAACCTATTACTTCCGTTTACGCTTGGTTCTTGTTCCTAAAATACGTTTTTTGTCTCTTTGCTTCTTAGACTTACCAGAATTACGGCGAGTGTCTTTAGGCTCTTTGGTTAAATCAGGTTCATAGCCTGGTAGCCATTGCGGTGCAAATCGCTCATCTAGAAAAATTTCTATTTCTTCTAGTAGCCACTGCTCATCAATACTCACAAGCGAAATGGCTTGGCCGTTTTGTCCAGCGCGACCACTACGGCCGATACGGTGCACATAGTCTTCAGCAACATAGGGTAACTCAGCATTGAAGACATAGTTTAGCGAGTCAATGTCAATGCCACGAGCTGCTACATCCGTTGCGACCAAGACGCGAATTTCACCTGATTTGAATTGAGATAGCGCTTTGTCACGCGCGCCTTGAGACTTATCACCGTGGATCGCTGCAGTTTTAAGGCCATCCTTATTCAATTCTTTTGCGTAGCTATCAGCACTATTCTTTGTGCGAGTAAACACCAGTACCTGATGCCAATTATTTTTGCCAATCAAGTGGGAGATCAATTCACGTTTGCGATCTTCGTCTACCGAATAGAAAGTTTGCGTAACTGTACTTGCGGTGCTGTTCTGGGATTCAACACCTACTCGCTTAGGGTCGTTCAACCAAGGCTTTACTTGGGATAACACAGCATCGTCAACCGTAGCTGAAAATAGCAACGTTTGACGCTTAAGCGGCATAGTACGCATGATCCGCTTAATTTCCCCCATAAACCCCATATCTAACATGCGATCTGCTTCATCGAAGACTAGGTGTTGAATATTTTTGAGTGTTAATGTGCCTTTGATTAGGTGATCAAGTAAACGCCCAGGTGTCGCCACCACTACGTCTACACCCGCTCTTAAGCACTTTTCTTGCGGGCCAATATTTGCACCGCCATATAAGCACACGACATTTAAGCTGGTGTTCACCACTAACTTTTCAGTATGCTCTGCAACCTGTTGTGCCAGCTCACGAGTCGGCGTTAGTATCAATGCCCTAACCGATTTCTCACCTTGCGCGCCGCCCATCAGCATGGAGTGCAAAATCGGCAGCATGAAGGCAGCAGTCTTACCGGTTCCAGTTTGGGCACTTGCAATTAAATCAAAACCACTGAGCAGAAGTGGAATACTCTTTTCTTGGATTGGTGTTGGTGACTCAAACCCAAGCTCAGTAATTGCGCTTAGTAGTTCGGGGTGAAGTTGTAGCTCGCTAAATGTCATTGGAGATCAGTGTCTATTACCAAAATTGTGCGGATTATAGCAAATAATTATCTAAGCACTGTAATGTTCTAATACTGATTTTTATTTAGCCAGAACAACTTCTCAGATAAGATTAATCACGCTAACGCAAAATGCTCAAAAGTGATAAATAAGGAGATGTACATGTCACAAAAGCAATTGAAACTTTTAGTAGTGAGCCTAGGATTTCTCGCCATTGCGCCTTTATTTGGTTTACTTATTGCTGAACTTAGTGTTGCAGTATTAGATTGTCGGGTTGCAGAAAGTGGTCATTCTGATTGTGTTATCGGCGGTATCGATATTGGCATGCTACTGGCCATTTTATACACAGGTGGTTGGGTAAGTATGATTTCTATCCCTGTGGCAGGCTTGGCGGCTTTGGTCTGTTACGCAAAATACCGAAATGCAAACCTAAATAAAAACCAATAAAAAAGGGGCTAAATGCCCCTCTTCTCTTCACATCAATTTGATTAAATTGCTGCGTTTCTGAATTCTTTAACAAATTGCTTAACAGGCATATCATTACAACGTAAGTTGCGAACCTGTTGGTTGTTCAAACGTAAGTGATTAACGCCGTGACGTACTGCATCTAAACATAGCTCAGTTGCGGTATCTGTTTTTTCAGCGATTAGCTCAACTTTCTTTTCTTGCTTTTGCGAGCGCTTTGCCGCTTTTGCAAACTCACGAATATCTTCACCATTACAGTGGATGCTTGGTGAGAAGCGAGAAATAAATAGGCCTAGTGATGCAGCTTCTTTACGTGCTGCACTGAAACCTTGCTCTGCTGCAACAGCACATACTTTCGTCGCTGGTGATGCGTCAGCTTGAGTGAACTCAACCTGTGAAGCGAAAGCCGTTGTAGAAACCAAAGAAACAAGACCAAAGAAAGAGAGAGATTTAAGCATAATATACCCCAATTGAACGATTCGGCGCGGATTATAATTACAACGATGAATAAGTAAACAGCTAAATCATGCAATTTTGGTTATTTAATGATCTATTTACACTAAGCTAAAATCCTCGTTATCATCTCGCTAAACTTGTGCAAAATTTAACAACTGCCACCATGCTTCTCAGCTGACTAAATAAGTAATTTCACCCAAGCGCTGACCCTCTCGTTTTTAAGTGATAAACTTTGCCAAATAACAGCAAGAATCTAAAGAGCGCGCTATGAAAATTGTTTCGTTTAATATAAACGGCCTCAGAGCTAGACTGCATCAATTACAGGCATTGATTGAAAAACACCAACCTGATGTCATTGGACTGCAAGAAATTAAAGTCCATGACGAAGCTTTTCCTATCGACGATGTAGAAGCACTTGGCTACCATGTTTACTTCCATGGTCAAAAGGCGCATTACGGTGTGGCACTACTCTCCAAGAAACCTGCAAAAGCTATCCAAAAAGGCTTCGCTACGGATACTGAAGAGTCACAACGTCGCATGATCAGCGGTACGTTTGAAAGTGATTCAGGTAACGAAGTTACCGTTATGAATGGTTACTTCCCTCAAGGTGATAACATCAGCCATGAAACTAAATTTCCGTATAAAAGACAATTTTATGCAGATCTCATGACCCACTTGAATGATTTTGCCGATCCTCAATCTAACCTTGTTGTCATGGGCGATATTAATATTTCTCCACTGGATGCGGATATTGGTATTGGTGAGCAAAACCGAAAGCGTTGGTTAAAGACGGGTAAGTGCTCGTTCCAACCAGAAGAGCGCGAGTGGTTAAAAACACTGCTAGATTGGGGCTTTAAAGATACATTTAGAGTGCTGACACCTGATGCAACCGAAAAGTATTCGTGGTTTGACTACCGCTCAAAAGGGTTTGATGATAACCGTGGTCTACGCATAGATGTGGTTTTAGCAACCGCGCCATTAACTGCGAAATGTATCGAAAGTGACATAGATTACGAATTGAGAGGAATTGATAAGCCCTCAGATCACGCACCAATTTGGGCAACTTTCGACATTTAATCGTCTGCTTTTTCCGCCGAGACTGTGAATACAGTGCTCGGCATAGAGCAAAATCACCAAATTTAAAAACTGGATAGAAACGTGACGTTTATCGCTGCCCTTGGGTTATTTTTACTCAGTTTTCATCGCAAAGAATACCAGCAATTACTACAAGTACCAGCCAGACAAACCGGCGTATTAAGTTGTGCGGTTGTCCTCACGTTACTGTGGCAAATAAAGGCAGGTATTTTACCTGAACTGAACATTCATATTCTTGGAATAACCGCAGTAACGTTAATTTTAGGTTGGCGACTGGGTGCGTTGAGTGCAACTTTGGCATGCCTCGTCCATAGTTACTTTAGTGCTTTTACCTTGGTGGAGTTTGGTAATTTTTGGCTGTTTACTGCACTGTTCCCTGTCTACTTAAGCTATGGACTCTTTGCCCTTTGCTATCATCATTTACCGCGGCACTTTTTCGTTTATATTTTTGTTTGTGCATTTATTTTCGCAGGTACGGTGGGCTGTTTAAAGATACTTCTAAGCGCATTCTATTATTATGCAATCGATGCCTATACTTGGTATCAGTTGGCAGACAATTATCTCCATTTTGCCGTAATAATGTGGTTCCCTGAAGCCATGTTAAATGGCATGGCCATCACCTTACTCATTACATATCGCCCACATTGGGTAAAAACTTTTTTTGATAGGGAATACTTAGACAAATGATCTCCCACTACCGCTGTCCACTGTGTAAACTGCCTTTATATCAAGGTGGTGCAAGCTACAGCTGCAATAATAATCATCAATTTGATATTGCCAAAGAAGGCTATGTCAACTTACTACCCGTGCAAAATAAAAAATCAAAACAGCCGGGCGACAACCAAGAAATGGTCGCAGCGCGTCGGGCATTCTTCGAAACCGATCATTATCACTTTCTACGTGATAGGCTTGCACAAATCGTCTCTGAAAAAGTGCCGGCTACCCTGCTGGACTTAGGATGTGGTGAAGGCTTTTACACCCATGAAATCGCAAATCGATGCGAGAATGCCAAAGTCTACGGGGTCGATATCGCAAAGCCTGCTGTCCGCTATGCAGCTAAACGCTATCCTCAAGTAGAGTTTAGCGTAGCCTCCATCAAAGAGGCTCCTTTTGAAAATGAATTTGCAGATGTGATTGTGAGTATTTTTGCGCCAGTGTTCGCCGAGGAACTCGCTCGCCTGTGCAAACCATCAGGCAGTTTGTATGTCGTCTCACCTGGTGAACACCATCTATTCGAACTCAAGTCTCTGATTTATGACAATGTAAAACTACACAAGGCACCAGAAACACCACAAGGGTTTGAATTGGTTGAACGGACTAAATTGCAACAAACACACAGAATGGAATTTGAGTGTGTTGAACACTTAATCATGATGACGCCATTTGCATGGAAATTTAAGCAACAACACATGGATAGATTACAAAAGATGGACCATATCGAAATCACGCTCTCGTTTTTGATAAACCAATATCAGCGCAAGTAACCCAACATCAGATCACCAATTATGAGCAAATCGCTGCCTACTTGCTTGGTAGGCAGGCAAACAGGAATTACAGATTTTCTTGCGTAAACGCTTTGTCCATTTTATCGAACATATCTTTTAGCAACCGCGCTAAATCTCTGTATCTAGGCTTTCTTGAAGACATGGGAGAATCATAGCCATTAGCAACCATCTTCTGATGCAGTTCTGTATACCAAGAATACAAAGCCGGATTTAACGGCGTTTCAGCTCTTTTACCAAGCCATAATAACCCTTGGACAGGAAGCGATAAAAAGAATAAAGCAATCGCAATGGCTTGCGGCAAATATTGAAAACCCAATTGGCTGGTCTGCAAAAACAGAGTAAACACCGCCAGCATAGGCATTGTATTTAAAGCAAGTTCTGTCGCCTTGATCACCCTAAATTCAGGGAACAACGGTGCTAGCTCCTTGCGCATAGGCCACTCTTTCGAGTATTGACGTCCAAGTTGCACTTGCGAAATAAGACTTTTTTGCATCATAACTCCTAGGTGCTAACTTTTATATAAAAAATGAGGTAAAATCGACGTCTTTACTGTCAACTATACCTTAGTCTAAATGCGTAGCTTATATGCGCTATAGCTTTAAGCTTAATACGCAATAACTGTTATTGTCAAAACGGAAAGTCATTATGTCATCTCAGCATGTTTTGGTTCTTAATTGTGGAAGCTCCAGTCTTAAGTTTGCAATCATCGATAACGCAACGGGAGAGGAGATATTATCAGGTCTGGCTGAACGCCTAGCTGAACAATCACCACAAATTAAATATAAGTTCCAAGGCAACAAGGAAATCGTGCCCCTAAATAGTGGTGATGCGCACCAAGTTGCGATCACAACGCTTGTAAAACTTATCAAAGATCTCGCGTTAGACGCAAATCTTGTTGCTGTCGGCCACCGCGTGGTACACGGCGGTGAGCGCTTTACACAATCTGTCATTATCGATGACTCCGTTATAAATGCTATCCAAGAAACGGCTAGTCTGGCGCCTTTACATAATCCAGCTAACCTACTTGGGATCCGCGCAGCCCAAGCCGCATTCGCGCATCTACCGCAAATTGCTGTCTTTGATACGGCTTTCCATCAAAGTATGGATCAAACAGCTTACCTTTATGCCCTACCTTATTCACTATATCGTGAACATGGTGTTAGACGTTACGGTTTCCACGGCACCAGCCATGCTTATGTATCGGCGCAAGCCATCGAGATTTTAGGCTTAAAAGATAAGCCATCTCGTATTATTACCGCACACTTAGGCAATGGTTGTTCCGTTACCGCGATTAAAGACGGTAAATCGGTAGACACCAGCATGGGCTTAACTCCATTAGAGGGTCTAGTGATGGGCACCCGAAGTGGTGATATTGATCCGGGCTTGTTCTCGTTTTTAGTTAATCACCTGAACTATTCAACACAGCAAATTGACACTTTGTTGAATAAACAAAGTGGCCTTTTAGGTATTAGTGAGCTTTCTAACGATTGCCGAACTATCGAAGAAGCTGCGCAGGAAAACCACCCTCAAGCAACACTGGCGCTTGATATTTTCTGTTATCGTTTAACCAAACAAATTGCTAGCTTCTTGGTACCACTAAACGGTTTAGATGCACTTGTATTCACTGGCGGAATTGGCGAAAACTCTGACGTTATCCGTGAAAAAGTAGTGAACCAACTTAACTTCCTTGGCATGCACATCAATAAAGAGCGTAACCTCAACGCACGCTTCGGTAACCAAGGGGTGATCACTGATGAGTCTCACTCCCCTGTCGCTATGGTCATCCCAACCAACGAAGAATGGGTGATTGCCAACGACGCAGCTACGCTTGCTAAAGGAGTGTAATGATGGGTCGTCGTATTATGCTTATTCCTATTTCGACGGGCGTTGGGTTGACGTCGGTGTCTGTAGGAATAGTCCGAGCACTGGAACAAAAAGCAGTAAAAGTAAACTTCTTTAAGCCAATCGCACAACCTCGTAAAGATGAAGTCGGCCCCGAGAAGTCAACACTCATCGTTCAGCAAGGTTCTACCATTGCCCCACCCACGCCGTTTGAGCTGAGCTACGCTGAGCAAATGATAGGTGATGGTAAAGGCGATGACCTGTTAGAAGAAATTGTGGAGCGCTTTGAAGGCACAGTACAAGATGATGAAGTTGCCATCATTGAAGGAATGGTTCCTACCCGTCGTCAACCTTACGCTGGCCGTGTAAACCGCGAAATTGCGCAAACATTAGGTGCAGATATCGTGTTTGTCTTAACGCCGGGTAATGACTCTATCGACGAGCTTGAAGACCGCTTAGAGATTGCTGCTGGCAATTATGGCGGTGTAAACCACCCTCGCGTATTGGGTTGTATTTTCAATAAAGTGAATGCACCGCTGGATGAAGATGGCAGAGCGCGCGCCGATCTGGTTGATCAATACAAACCAGAAGAGCTTGAAAACGAAATGAATCGTTTGGCATCGCTGCCTATTTTCAGAAAACACCCATTTCAACTTTTAGGTGCCATACCATGGGACTTTGACTTAGTTGCGCCGCGAGTTATCGACTTAAGCAATTATTTAAAAGCCGAAATCATCAATGCGGGTGATATGGAGCACCGTCGTCTGCGCCGTGTTACTTTCTGTGCAAGAACGGTATCGAACATTCTTAACCACTTTACGCCAGGTGCACTATTGGTTACTCCTGGCGATCGGTCGGATATCTTAGTCGCTGCGTGTTTGTCGGCCATGAATGGCACCAAGATTGGCGCTATCTTGTTAACTGGTGGGTTCAAACCAGAAGAGAAGATCATGACCTTATGTGAGCAAGCGATGGATACAGGTCTGCCTATCCTTGCTACTGAGGCTGATACTTGGCGCACTTCTTTGCTATTACACAATTTCAATATGGAAGTGCCAAGCGATGACGAGCAGCGCATCGAGCGCGTAAAGCAGCACAACGCCCGTCACATCGATAGCGAATGGCTGGAAAGTTTAGCCAAAGGGGTCGCAAAAACCCGCAAACTCTCCCCTCCTGCGTTTCGTTACCTACTAACTGATTTAGCTAGACGTGCAAGCAAAACTATTGTGCTGCCTGAAGGTAATGAGCCTAGAACGATTAAGGCGGCTGCTATCTGTGGTGCGCGAAATATCGCTAAAACCGTACTGCTTGGAGACAGAGAAGAAATTGAGCGTATCGCCCAGCAACAAGGTGTTGAGCTGAATGAAAACGTGACTATCTTATCTCCTGAAGAAGAGCTGCAAAAGTACATTGCGCCTATGGTTGAGCTACGTAAAAACAAAGGCCTAACCGAGGTTGTTGCGGCAGAGCAACTGCAAGATAACGTCGTGCTCGGCACCATGATGTTAGCCGAAGGCCAAGTTGATGGCTTAGTATCTGGTGCGGTAAATACCACCGCCAATACCATTCGCCCACCACTGCAGTTAATCAAAACGGCACCAGGCGCGTCGTTGGTAAGCTCAGTATTTTTTATGTTGCTACCGGACCAAGTGTTAGTATACGGCGACTGCGCAATTAACCCAGATCCAACGGCAGAGCAGTTAGCAGATATTGCAATTCAATCTGCAGATTCCGCTGCAGCATTCGGCATTGAGCCTCGCGTTGCTATGATCAGTTACAGCACAGGAACATCAGGACAAGGTGCAGATGTAGAAAAAGTGCGTGAAGCTACCGAGATCGCACAAAAGAAACGCCCTGATCTCGATATTGACGGACCGCTGCAATACGATGCCGCCATTATGGAAAATGTCGCACGTAAAAAAGCGCCAAACAGCAAAGTCGCTGGTAAAGCAACGGTATTTGTCTTCCCAGATTTAAATACAGGTAACACCACATACAAAGCGGTGCAGCGAAGTGCTGAACTTGTCAGCATCGGACCTATGTTACAAGGTATGCGTAAGCCAGTTAACGACCTAAGCCGCGGGGCTTTGGTTGATGACATCGTGTACACCATTGCCTTGACTGCTATTCAGGCTACACAAATCGAAGAATAATCTTTATCCCAAGGGCTCAATGCATGAGCCCTTTTCTTTTTCATCTCACTAATCCTTTCTTTTGCCTAGAATTCGGGCGAACGCTCTGGTCTTTAAATTGACTTCGCTATACTATGAATTATACCAATTGGTATTTTTCCAAAAACAAGGGTTGGTAATGTCAAAGCAAACGCTGCAATTGCTCAAACAAGAATTTACGATACATAGCTTGGATTGCGATGATGCTGTCCCGCAAGCTGTGTTAAACAGTGAAATCTTTTTTATTGCCAAAACAGAGGATGAACTCTCTATCGTTTGCGCGTCAGATATCGCAGTCAGTAGCCTCGCGGCTGAAAGTCATTGGAGAGCATTGGAAGTCGTTGGCCCGCTGGGGTTTTCATTAACGGGGATTATGGCTAATATTTCTGGTGTGCTAGCAAAGTCCAACGTCTCTATTTTTACCTTATCAACATACGATACCGATTATATTCTGGTAAAAGAGAGCCAAATCCAGCAAGCGATGCAAGCACTTAAAAAAGATGGATATTTATTACTTTGATTGAACTCTCACCACCAATCCAATATCGGCCAATATCCCAAATCGCAAACCCGATTGCGCACATTCCAAGTCCTTTTTCCGGCAAAGTCTTACCGCTAAGTACGCATCCAAACGCGGCGATTGCGTCTGGTATGTTAGGAATAGGCGTTTGCGTACAAATGCGTGTGCCCTTGTTGCTATCTCCTTGTAACGGAAAACTAATCCAGATCAGAAAAAATAACTGCGAATACATTTTACACGCCAATAACGGCTTAAAAATGTTACTGAGCTTAGAGGTCGGCAATGAGTTTGCCAAACCCGAATATCTCAAAGCAAACAGCTTTGGCAAAACCACGATAAAGCTTGGAGAGCCGCTATGCTTTTTTGATATTCCACTCAGTGAAGCAAAAACCATGGCCGCCATTGTGCTACTCAATGCACAAAAGCTTGGTGCGTGTTATTATCCTTTAAAACAAGTATCTGCGGCCAAAGAGCCGATAATCACAATTGCAAGGGCGTGTGCTTTATGACAACCACCATGTATGGGATCAGCAACTGCGATACCATTAAAAAAGCCAAAAAATATCTACAAGACAACAATATCGAATTTACTTTTCATGACTATCGCAAAGATGGATTAGACGAAGCTCTACTCACTGCTTTTATTGACCAACTTGGCTGGGAAAACGTGTTAAACAAACGCGGAACCACTTATCGAGCCCTTAGCGAAGAACAAAAACAAAATCTCGACGCGCAGTCAGCGAAGCAACACCTTTTGGCAGCACCAGCCATGATAAAACGCCCTATTTTGCAGTACCAAGGTCAATATCACTTGGGTTTTAAAGCTGCACAGTATGATGAGATTTTTGCCTAATGAGCGAAGTAGTTAAGCTCGCTCAAGCTCTGATCCAAAGGGCTTCTGTTACACCTGATGATGCTGGCTGCCAACAATTAATGAATGAACGTTTGGCAAAGCTTGGCTTTACCATCGAAGAACACTTCTTTGTTGATACGCTCAATACGTGGGCACGAAAAGGCGACAGTGGACCACATTTTTGCTTTGCTGGACACACAGATGTAGTACCGGTTGGCGACGAGAGTCAATGGCAACACCCGCCATTTGCTGCTGTGATTGAAAATGACATGTTACATGGCCGCGGAGCTGCTGACATGAAAGGCTCACTTGCAGCTATGGTCGTGGCAACGGAGAGATTTATCGAAAAACACCCCAATCACAAAGGGTCATTGTCTTTTTTGATAACCTCTGATGAGGAAGGCCCTTTCGTGAACGGCACAACTCGAGTTGTAGATTTATTAGAAGCCCGAAACGAAAAAATTGATATGTGCTTGGTTGGTGAACCTTCATCACGCCATGAGCTTGGCGACGTAGTAAAAAATGGTCGTCGCGGTTCACTCACCGGACACCTAAAAGTGATTGGAAAACAAGGTCACGTAGCTTACCCTCATCTCGCTAAAAACCCCATTCACTTGTCTGCGGCGGCGATTGCTGAACTCAGTCAGACCGAGTGGGATCAAGGGAATGCATTTTTCCCCGCAACAAGCTTTCAAGTTTCCAATATCAATGGCGGAACAGGGGCTGGCAATGTGATACCGGGCTCTTTGCAAGTACAGTTTAACTTTCGCTTTAGCACCGAAGTTACAGCCGATGAGCTCAAACAACGTGTTATTACTATTCTAGACAAGCATCAACTTGATTATGAACTTAATTGGATACTGAATGGCCTACCGTTTTTAACAGAGCCAGGTCCATTGCTCGATGTGACGATTGCAGCCATCAAAGAAGTGACGGGAAGGCAAACCACACCGGAGACTTCAGGTGGCACATCAGATGGCCGATTTATTGCCCAAACGGGATGTAAGGTGATTGAGCTTGGCCCAATTAATGCTACAATCCATCAAGTCGATGAATGTGTGAGTTGCAAAGACCTAGATCAATTAGCCTTAGTCTATGAAAAGATCTTGGAGAAGCTACTTGCCTAGCCGCTATATGCTTACCAGCGCTGAATGCAGCGCTTGTGGCGTCAACGAATCACATCTAGCTTTTTACCATGGTCGCCATGTGCATAGCGCGATAGTTTCCGATCTCAGCGCCCTCTCACAAGCTGCAAAAAAGGCAGGTTTTGAATTCTACATGGCGTCCGCATATCGAGGATTTGAAAGGCAAAAAGCGATTTGGAATAGCAAGTTTGCGATGCGCCGTCCTGTTTTTGATATCACTAACCAAAAAATAGAGCTGAGTAACCTCTCAGACATCGACAAAGTAAAAGCAATTATGTTGTTCTCCGCACTACCCGGTGCAAGTCGCCACCATTTGGGCACTGATTTAGATGTGTTCGCCAAAAACCTCGTACCGACAGGACAATCACTACAACTAGAACCATGGGAATACCAGCAAGATGGGCATCAGCACGAATTTTCGCTGTGGCTTGACGCGCATTTAGCAACTTTTGGTTTCTACCGGCCTTATGATCGTTATCGAGGGGGAGTTGCTGCGGAACCTTGGCATATTAGCCACCAGCTAACGGCATCAAAGCTTGCCACGCTGCAATCCGTTGACGCAATTGATGCCGTGCTTAAACGCAGCGATATCAAAGGTAAAGACGCAATACTGGCGAATCTCAGCGCACTACATCAGCAATTTATTACCAATGTAGCGCAGCCATAACGACTGATCCGAGCTTAAGTTACTTAGACTAGGGCCTGTTGATCTTTCAAGTTTGTTTTTGCAGCAGTTTGATTGGTATTTA
>NZ_AKXJ01000016.1:0-118587 GCF_000276645.1 Pseudoalteromonas sp. NJ631 | reverse complement strand
CTGAGGTTAGATACCAAGATTCTAAAACTGTGGCCAAAATTAGTTGACCACTACAGTTTGAATCTAATTGTCTTCATCTAGAATCTAATAAACTAGCTAACAAGCCTGTCCGCATGCCCAGCCGGAGCTCCAAGCATATTGAAAATTATAGCCCCCGAGCCATCCGGTGACATCGGTGACTTCGCCGATAAAGTACAGGCCTTTTTGTTTTTTAGCTTCGAAGGTTTTTGAGCTTAATTCATCGGTATCTACACCGCCTAACGTAACCTCTGCGGTGCGATAACCCTCTGTACCATTTGGTTTTATTTGCCAGCTGGTGAGAGTTTCAGTAAGCTTTTCAATCTCAGTGTGGCTGAGTTGGTTGGCGTTTTTATCTGGAATGCTACCGTCGCTGATTAGGGCTTCAATAAAGCGCTTTGGTAAGATGGTCGAAAGCAAGTTCTTCAGGCTCTTTTGCCCTTGCTCACTACGCCAATCATGGAGTTGTGCTTGCACATCTAAGTCAGGTAGTAAATTGATGCTAACAAACTCGCCTGCTTTCCAAAATGAGCTGATCTGCAAAATTGCAGGGCCAGATAAGCCTCTGTGAGTAAAGAGAATATTTTCTCTAAATTGGATACCGCTTGCGCTGGTCACTAGGCTATCTACGCTAATACCAGACAAACCATCAAAGCGTGCTTTGTCGTGATCATGGAGTGTAAATGGTACAAGCGCTGCCGTGGTTGGTAATACAGTTAAGCCAAATTGCTCCGCTATTTTGTAGCCGATTGGCGTTGCGCCAAGTTTTGGCATGGTTAAGCCACCTGCGGCGATCACCACTGACTTGCAGTTAAACGTTTGAGTTGTGGTTTTGACTAAGTAGCGACCATCAGCTTGATGTTCAACCGCAAGGACTTCTTGACGTAAATGGAGTGACACGCCCGCCCAGTCACATTCAGTAAGAAGAATATCTACAATGTCTTGTGCGCTATTGTCACAAAACAACTGCCCAAGTGTTTTGTGGTGGTATGCAAGACCATGGCGGTCTACCAGTTCAATAAAATCATGTTGGGTATAGCGGCTCAAGCACGACTTTACAAAGTGTGGGTTTTTACATAGATAGTTAGCAGGTGAAGCATTTTCGTTGGTAAAATTACAGCGGCCACCGCCACTGATCAAAATTTTACGACCTGGCTTTTTTCCCATATCAACCACTGCAACTTGTCGCCCTCGGTATCCAGCCTGTGCAGCACACATCAACCCTGCAGCACCTGCGCCGATAACGACTACCTCTATTTGTTGCATAAACTCACTCAACTTTTTATCTAAGATTTCTACACTTACCGTTTTGCCAACAGTTTAGCTTTAAGCGGCAAAATCGCGACCAAGCGAAAATTATACCTAGATTCTTTATCTAATCACAGCTACGAATATCAATAGCCACTCGCATACCTTTTAAACACTTGTAAACATTATGTCAGCGCTATCATTTCTTAAAACCTAAAAAATAAGAAAATACAACTAGAACAACAAAAAAAACCAACCTTTAACACTAAGAAAGTCTCCACTCTATTGGCTACAAATGCTTCACAAAGTTAAAAACACTATTTTGTTTACAGTCATTTACAATGTAACTGAAATTTATTCACTCTCTCACAAAAATGAAAAATATCGATTAAAAACAATACAGTAAGAATTTTTTATAGCCATTTATCCGTCCACATATAACTAAAAAATTAGTGCAAATAACAAAACAGCGCTTTCTTTTTTTTAACTAGGAGTTTACTTTCACTGACCATCAGCTTTTTATTAACAGCTGAACAACAAGTTAGAAACTAGGGAAACATTATGACAATCAATAAAAACTTTAAGCGCGCTGCACTAAGCGTCGCAGTGAGCGCATTATTCACTGCAACAGCAGTTACAGCCGCACCAGCACAATCAATCGGCCAAGATGCAGCGCTTGCAGCAACAGCACAAAAACTATCATCACAAAGCACGCTTGGTACACAGTTCATCATCAAGTACAAAGATGCTAGTTCGCAAATGATGGGCCTTTCAGCTGCGGATCTTGCTCCTGCTAAAATGCAACAACGTGCAGAAAGCTTTGTACAAGGCTTTAAGAGCAGTAAAGCGAGTGCTCGCGCTCAATACGTACGCCCAATGGCACTTAGCAATCACCACGTTATGCGTGCTGACAAAAAGCTTTCAGCAAAAGAAGCACAAGCATTCATGAACGAAGTGATGGCTTCTGGTAATGTTGAATACATCGAAATTGACCAAATGCTAAAGCCATTCGCAACGCCTAACGATCCTCGTTATAACGATCAATGGCATTACTACGAAGCTGCTGCTGGTATTAATGCCCCAGCTGCGTGGGATAAAGCAACAGGTCAAGGTGTGGTAGTTGCGGTACTAGATACAGGTTATCGCCCACATTTAGACTTAGATGCCAACATTCTGCCTGGCTATGACATGATCTCTAATACCTTTGTTGCTAACGATGGTGGCGCACGTGACAACGATGCTCGTGACCCTGGTGATGCAGTCACTCGTGGTGAATGTGGCACTGACTCTTCAGGTCAACCTGTTCCACGCGCGGATCAAGACTCAAGCTGGCATGGTACACACGTAGCGGGTACAGTTGCTGCGGTTACAAATAATGGTGAAGGTGTAGCTGGTGTTGCATACGACGCTAAAGTAGTGCCTGTACGTGTTCTTGGTAAATGTGGTGGTTTAACGTCTGATATCGCTGACGGCATCATTTGGGCATCTGGCGGCTCGGTATCTGGAGTGCCTGCAAATGCTAACCCTGCTGATGTTATCAACATGAGTTTAGGTGGTGGCGGTGCATGTAGCGCAACCACACAAAATGCAATCAACCAAGCACGTAACAACGGTACAGTCATTGTTATTGCGGCAGGTAACGATAACGATAACTCAGCAAACTACAACCCAGGTAACTGTAATGGCGTAGTAAACGTAGCATCTGTAGGTCGTGATGGTAGCCGTGCTTACTACTCAAACTATGGTGCAAACATCGACGTTGCCGCTCCGGGTGGCGCGCAAAGTTTTGCTGATGATCCTGAAGGTATCCTATCTACCCATAACTCAGGCTCTGGTGCTCCTTCAAATGATAGCTACCATTACTCACAAGGTACGTCTATGGCGGCACCTCACGTTGCGGGTGTTGCTGCGCTAATCAAGCAAGCTAAACCATCTGCTACGCCTGACGAAGTAGAAACTATCTTGAAAAACACTACACGTAGCTTCGCTGGTAGCTGTTCAAACTGTGGTACTGGTGTTGTTGATGCAGCCGCTGCGGTAAATGAAGCTTTAGGCGATGTTGTCACACCACCTACAGGTAATACGCTTGAAGATGGCGTTGCAAAAACGGGTCTAAGCGGCGCGGCTGGCAGCAATCAATTTTTCACTTTTGACGTACCCGCTGGTAAAACCAATGTAACCTTCACGATGAGCGGTGGAACAGGTGATGCTGACCTTTATGTAAAACTTGGCAGTCAACCAACTTCAGGCAGCTATGACTGTCGCCCATATGAAGGCGGTAATGCCGAAGTTTGTAGCTTTGACGCACCTCAAGCTGGTACATACCATGTAATGATTAACGGCTATAAAGCTTATTCAGGCGTAAGTTTAGTTGCGGCAACTTCGGGCTCTAGCACAGGTGGTCCACAAGCAGGTGGCGGTACAATTGAAGATATTTCAGCTTCAAGCGGCCAGTGGGTTCATTACACAATCGAAGTACCAGAGGGTATGAGCGACTTCACCGTGAAAACATTTGGTGGCTCAGGTGACGCTGACTTATTCGTTAAGTTTGGCTCACAACCTACAACAAGCAGCTATGACTGTCGTCCATACGAAAATGGTAATACCGAGACTTGTGTAATCACTAATCCACAAGCGGGTACATGGCACCTAAGCGTTAATGCTTACCGTACGTTCTCGGGTCTAACCTTAGACGCGCAGTACAAGCCATAAGCAAAATTTAGTAGGCTCAGATTGAGTCTTCTTTCCCCAACGAGAGGCCGCATTTGCGGCCTTTTTTAATTATTTCGAGTTTAGTTTGTGGGAACGAGTTTACCTCGCGAGCTTTTAACTGCTCGCCGCGTGAAGCGGCTCCGACGTTTTGTCTTATGCTGTCGAGATAAATCTCGACCTACAAAACACGCTGGTAGGAACGAGTTTACCTCGCGATCTTTTAACTGCTCGCCGCGTGAAGCGGCTCCGACATTTCAGCTTATGCTGTCGAGATAAATCTCGACCTACAACACTCGATGGTGGGTGCGAGTTTACCTCACGATCTTGTAACTGCTCGCCGCGTGAAGCGGCTCCGACGTTTCAGCTTATACTGTCGAGATAAATCTCGACCTACAAAACGCGCTGGTGGGAACGAGTTCACCTCGCGAGCTTTTAACTGCTCGCCGCATGAAGCGGCTCCGACGTTTTGGCTTATGCTGTCGAGATAAATCTCGACCTATAACACTCGCTGGTGGGAGCGAGTTTACCTCGCGAGCTTTCAACTGCTCGCCGCGTGAAGCGGCTCCGACGTTTTGTCTTATGCTGTCGAGATAAATCTCGACCTACAGCATAATCGTTATTACCGCAGGCCCAAAGTGCCCCTGATCTCCCGCATTTTTTCTTTAAGGCTTTGCTGGATTTGTTGCACTTGCTCATGTGAGCTATTAACCTGACCTTTCATGCTATCCATAGCGTGGCCAAAGGTATCTAAGAGATCCGATTGCTGATTGGCAAGATCCATTGCATGGGCGGCAACTTGGTTGGCGCTTTGTGCGCTCTCTGCCACACCTTCTGAATTGCGTTTCAACTCTTGTGCATGACCAGTTTGCTGCTGTGCCTCGTCTGCCAAAGCCGAGATTTGTGTCGATACTTTGTTTGAATTATCACTCAAAACATTTAATTGCTGGTGAATATCAGTCAGTGAGGCTTGTGTTTGCTGTGCAAGCTTTCGTACTTCATCCGCAACGACCGCAAACCCGCGGCCATGCTCACCTGCGCGCGCCGACTCAATCGCCGCGTTGAGCGCGAGTAGGTTTGTTTGTTCTGCGATGGAGCTGATCATATCAATTACTTTACTCACATCTGAAACACCATTAAGTAATTCATTTAAGCTCTCTAATCCCTGCTCTACCCGCTTTTGCGTGGTAGATGAAGCGCTCAACATAGCATCCGCATAGGACACACTTTGTGTCATTGCTTCAAAGGTGTTATTGGCATTGTCGGCAACTTGTGCGTTGATTTGATTGGCATCTGCCCCAAGCGCTTTAAGCGAGTCAAGCTGTGCTTGGTTTTGCTCCACCTGCTCAAACGTGTTTCCAGCTTGTGCAGAGATCTGCGCCAAGTTAGTGTTCATCTCTTCCATAAAGGTATTTATCACACTCAGCATTTCTGAGCGTTCGTCCGCTTCTGCTCGCTGCCTATCAATTAACTGATTAAAGTAACTCGCAATTTCGCCAATTTCAGTGTCTTGGTTTTTACTTTCAATATTACGTAATTCATTGCTTTCGATAAGCTGAGCGAAGCCATCGCGTAGTTGTCTTAGCGGAGTTAATACTTGATTGAACTGCACAAAATAGACACCACCAGCGAGCAGTACGAGTAACCCAATGGCCACACCAAACAGCATAAACACATTGGTTTTTACGTCAGCCTGCTCTGTTTTTAAGTTGGTCTCTGCTTGTAGGATATTCTCTGAGATTGCTTTAATATCACCTCGCAGTGCCAGCATGCCAGCTTGGCGTTGTTTGGACTGCTGCAAGGTATTTTCTAAGTCGCGGGCATAACGTTTAGGCCAGCTCACAAGCTCTGCTTTTATTTCTAGCGCTAAGTCTTCGGCTTCGGCACCTAAAAATAGCTCGTCTTCGTCTACCTCACTCATTACCCCTAAGTTTTCGAGTCGGTCTATTCGCGCGGCAATATCCTGCAAACGGCTTAAGCTCGACATCAAACTCTGCTCGGTCTGCTGTTCGTAAGCCATAACTAATTGGTAGGTATATAAGCTCAAATTCGAGACTTCGCTAAAGTAGTCTGAAGCGAGATTAAAGTAGGATTCTTTGGCAGCACTATCTTGTGCTTTAATTGCGTACTTAACGAGACTCGATGCTGAACCTGACATTTGCCTAAGCGCATTATCCAACAGCGCAAGTTCATTACCTGAGAGCTTGCCGAGTGCTCGATATTTACCTGCAATATCCTGTTGTAGTTGTGTGAGTTTAGTTTTAAGTTGCTCAGCAAGCGCTGGTGGCAACTGCTCTACACTTTGCTGTAATGCTTTGATTTGTTCATCAGCCTTACTTAAATACTGGCTATCGCCCGCACTCAAGTAATCTTCTACTGTACCCTCAAGCTCGATGATCACCGCATTTTTAACTTGATTGTAAGCGGCGTCTTGCACATCAAGCTCCGTTAACACTTGGCTTGCCCAAAACAGACTCGCCCCAAGTAGAATACTCGCTGTCGTCAGTAATATTGCCAATAACCGAGTAAAAGTAGACACGCGCATAGAATCACAACCCCTTAATCAAAATGCTCCGCAAGAGTATTAAGGATTTATGACAACTTGATTAAATCTGGTTACCTTTTCTGTACAATAGTACAAAACCATACTTTTTGCGTATATCCATCTAGATATCTACTGCACAAAATTAAATCAGGTAGTGGTGTGCTATTTCATCGCGGCATTAACATAAACGTCAAAGCGGTTTTTCTTGGTTTTTATTTGCATACTTGGCGTTTTATCATTTAAGAAGCCAGCGTAGTCTGGACGTTTTACCACAACTCTTTTAGTGGCTAACTGCAAAGCAAAAGGCAAAAGTGCGTCCGCATCTAAGTCATTGCCAACTAAGTCTTGAAATACTCGCATTTCTTTCTTCACTTGCGCTGACTTTTCACGATGCGGAAACATAGGATCAAGATATACTACATCCGGACGCCAACCCGCTTGCTCTAGCAAGTCATGGCTGGAGCCAAACTCCAGCCGCATAGTTGACCGCACCCATTCGCCAATTTCAGCATCTTGATAGGCGCGTTGCAAGCCGTCATATAGCAGCGCTGCGACTATCGGGTTACGCTCGTGTAACACGACTTTGCAACCCATAGACGCAAGCACAAAGGCATCGCGTCCAAGTCCCGCAGTTGCATCCAATACTGTAGGCACAGCACCTTTATTTAAGCCCACCGCTTTTGCAATTGCTTGTCCTTTGCCACCACCAAATTTGCGTCGATGAGCAACTGCGCCGGTAACAAAGTCAACTCGGATAGCACCGAGCTTTGGTTCATCTTTTTTGAATAACTGTAAGCCTAGTTCATCATAGACCAATTGAAACTCCGCCTCGTTAATAGTGAGGGCGGATAAATTAAACAGCTTAGTTAGCGTATCTAGGTAGGATCTGTTTTCTTCAAAAGGGGTGTGAATGTACAAGCTAAGCTCCCAAGGGTTACCAACCGTGGCAGTATACCCCTTTCCCTTTCTAGTGTCTTTGATTATCCAGTGGTTTAAAACAGTTCAATATCTGCTTGCGACGCCACTTCATCCTCACCCCAAGGTTTCGCTATTTTGTTTAAACTCTCTATAAGCTGCTGGCGTACCTCAGTCACTTCTCCTAACTTATATTTAATTATGGTTAGCTCATCGCTTAAATAAGTGAAATGCTCATAGAGCTCTTGCAACCGTTCTCTTTCACTTGACTCTAAGACTGCAAGCTTGTCGCTTTCTAGCACTGTCTGAAACTCAGCAACTTTACCACTGTAATGATCACCAACGCCGCTTAAATGATCGCTCAGCTCAGCAAATACTTGCCCGATATGTTCCACTTTATTGAGCGCATCTTCACTGACTTCCATGTCTCTGATTTTGGCATCAGTGGCTTCCAGTATGTGCGGAAACAGATCTTTATAGCGACCATAAACCGCAACATCGTCGACAGGCATGTTCTTAATCAGTAAAGAGACTTTAGGATAGTTAATGATAGTTCTGCGACCAAAATCAACAAAGCGACTGCCATCTTTGTGTTTCTCAAATAACTCTTGCTCTATCGGTTGAATCGCCCCTTCACTGGAGTAAAACATCGCGTCTTGGTGATACCAAAAGGCCACCGCAACATCGAGCTCCATCGGCATAAAAAACTCTAAAAAATGAGCGCTCAAAGTATTGAGGTCATGCGCGTGATACGATTGCCCAACGTAGCGCATTATACGACCCATATCACCAGAGTCGGTCATGGCGATTTCAGCTGTGGTTTGGGCGCGCTGTACGTCTTGTTTGAGCTGCGACGAGGTTTTTCTATAGTCATCAAGGACATTAATACGCGCTAGCAATTCTTCGGCGTTAAAGGGTTTGACTATGTAGTCGGCAGCGCCGGCGTTGTAGCCCCGCATTCGCTCTGAAATATCGGCACGAGAAGACAAAAACATAACTGGGATCTCAGTGGTGTCCTCTAGTTTTTTGAGTTGCTCACATACCTCAAAGCCCGACAGTCCAGGCATCTCGACATCAAGCAAAATAATATCCGGACGGTATTTTTTAGCCAACCGTAAGCCTTCCTCGCCATTTTTCGCATGTAATATTTTGCACGTACGCGATAGCGCCTCATCAACAATGTGATGGACGAGTTTATCATCATCAATGGCAAGAACCAGTTTCGTCATGTGGCTTTCCCTATTAATTCATATCTTTATAGAATAGTCAGAGATATTGAATTTGCTAACAAAAAGTCACACTTTCTAAGACAAAAAAAACGCCTTCAGAAGAAGGCGCTTGGAGTGGAAATATAACTAGGCGGCAATCCCGCTGTGGCGCAGCAACGCATCTACTTTTGGCTCTCGACCACGGAAGCGAGTAAACAGTACCATCGGCGCTTCTGATCCCCCCTTTTCAAGAATGTGATGCATAAATTCACGCCCAGTTTGCGGGTTAAATATCCCTTCTTCTTCAAACTTAGAAAACGCATCCGCAGACAGCACTTCTGCCCACTTATAAGAGTAGTAGCCCGCGCTATAGCCACCAGCAAAAATATGGCTAAAGCTATGCTGGAAGCGATTAAATTCAGGCGCTTTAACAACCGCAGTACGCTCACGCACCGCATTGAGCGTTGCTTGAATTTGGCAATCCGTATTTGGCTCAAAGTCTGCGTGAATATGAAAATCAAACAACGAAAACTCCAACTGACGTAGCATTTGCATGGCTGATTGGAAGTTCTTTGCCGCGAGTAATTTGTCTAACATTTCTTTTGGTAGCGGCTCACCCGTTTCATAGTGCCCTGAAATGAAGTTCAACGCTTCTTCTTCATAGCACCAGTTCTCTAAAAACTGACTTGGCAGCTCAACCGCATCCCATGCCACACCATTAATACCAGCAACTGGCGCTGCATCCACTTGCGTTAGCATGTGATGAATACCGTGACCAAACTCATGGAATAAGGTGGTTACTTCATTATGGGTAAATAGCGCAGGTTTATTGCCAACGGCTTTATTGAAGTTACACACTAAATAAGCGACAGGAGTCTGCAACGCACCATTTGCGCGTACTTTTCGGCCCATGCAGTCATCCATCCAAGCCCCACCACGCTTATGTTCACGGGCATATAGGTCGAGATAGAAATGACCACGTAACTCACCTTTATCATCGTGAATAGCAAAAAAGCGTACGTCTGGATGATAAGTATCAACGTCTTTAACTTCACTCACACGGATCCCAAATAGGCGATTTACGGTTTCAAATAAACCGGCAAGTACCTTATGCTCAGGGAAGTAAGGGCGCAGTGCCTCGTCAGAAATCGCATACTTAGCTTGTTTTAACTTTTCGCCATAATATGCGTAATCCCAAGGTTTTAGCTCACTTACACCGTGTTCTTTATTCGCAAAGTCACGAAGTTCAGCCACTTCTTGCTCGGCTTGTGGTTTTGACTTAGCGGCAAGATCATTCAAAAACTTAAATACTTGCTCTGGTGTCTCAGCCATTTTGGTTGCCAGTGATTTTTCTGCAAAACTAGAAAAGCCAAGCAACTGAGCCAGTTCGTGTCTAAGCGTAAGCGCTTCATGCATAATCGCTGAGTTATCAAACTCGCCAGCATTAGGCCCTTGATCCGAGGCGCGTGTTACAAACGCACGATAAGCTTCTTCACGGAGCGTTTGGCTATCTGCGTAAGTCATCACAGGAAGGTAAGAAGGAATATCTAGCGTAAATACCCAGCCCTCTAATCCTTTGGATTCGGCAGTATGGGCGGCGAGTGCTAAGGCTGATTCAGGTAGCCCAGTTAAATCAGACTCATCAGTAATATGCTTTTGCCATGTCTGAGTGGCATCCATTACGTTGTTGCCAAACTTTGATTCCAGCTCCGACAGTCGTGCCACAATTTCGCCATAGCGCTTTTGCTTCGCAGCTTCAAGCGCAATGCCAGAAAGTTGAAAATCACGCAGTGCATTATCCACCGACGTTTGCTGAGCAATCGTTAAGTTACCAAACTCAGCTGACTCTTTTACTGCTTTATAGGCTTCATATAGCCCCTGATGTTGGCCACTATAAGTCGAATATTCGGAGATTAATGGCAAACACTCATCATATGCTTTGCGCAGCGCGTCTGAATTGACCACTGAGTGCATATGCGACACTGGCGACCACATGCGGCTAAGTTTATCGTCCGCTTCTTCTAGCGGTAGTACAAAGTTGTCCCAGGTATAATTCGACTGCGCTAAAACAGTGTCGATAGTTTCACGACAGTGCGCGATGGCAGATTTTAATGCTTCAACAATATGTTCAGGCTTAATTTTCGAAAAAGGAGGCAATCCTTCTAGCCCGATTAATGGGTTACTCATGGGCACGCTCTTTATTTTCTAATCTAATATTGAGGTTGAAATAAGGGTGAATGACCGCATTTACAAGTATCTGAACAGATTTTTGCTTAATATCGGTCTTCGGTTGTGCACTTTTGCTATTTACTTAATATAAAGTAGTAGGGTTTAAGCAAAACAAATAATTGGCGAGGAATTTTTATGGCTCAACATTTTGACTATATCGCAATCGGTGGCGGTAGTGGTGGGATCGCATCTGCAAACCGAGCGGCGATGCGAGGTGCCAAGGTGGCATTAATAGAAGCAAAGCACTTAGGCGGTACTTGCGTAAACGTGGGCTGCGTTCCAAAAAAAGCGATGTGGCACGGCGCTCAAGTTGCTGAAGCCATTAAACTATACGCACCAGATTATGGTTTTGATGTTGAACTAAAGAACTTCGATTGGGGTAAGCTGGTAGAAAGCCGCGAAGCCTACATTGGCCGTATTCACCAAGGTTACAACGGCTACCTAGCGAAAAACGGCGTAACCGTGATCAATGGCTTTGCTAAGTTTGTTGATAACAACACTATTGAAGTCAATGGTGAGCACTACACTGCCGATCATATCAATATTACCGTCGGTGGCCGCCCAACGATCCCTAATATTCCAGGCGCTGAGCATGGTATCGATTCAAACGGTTTCTTTGAGCTTAAAGAGCAACCTCGCCGCGTAGCGGTTGTAGGCGCGGGTTATATCGCGGTAGAACTTGCGGGTGTATTGCACAGCTTGGGCACAGAAACCCACCTATTTGTTCGTAAGCACGCTCCACTTCGTAATTTTGATCCTATCTTGGTTGAAACCTTAACTGAGGTAATGGAAAAAGAAGGCCCAACGCTGCACACTCACGCAGTACCACAGTCAGTGACCAAAGAAGAGGATGGCTCAGTCACCTTACATCTTGAAAATGGTGAGTCTTACACCGTAGACAAACTGATCTGGGCAATTGGCCGTGAACCAATGACAGATCTTATCAACCTCGCTGCGACAGATGTAGAAACCACGTCTAGCGGCCATATTAAAGTCGACGAATGGCAAAACACCACAGCCAAAGGTATCTACGCGCTCGGTGATATTATGGATGGTGGCATAGAGCTGACTCCTGTTGCCGTGAAAGCAGGTCGAATGCTAGCCGAACGCTTATTCAATCCGGAATTGCCAAACGCAAAAATGGATTACGACTTAGTCCCCACCGTCGTCTTTAGCCACCCACCGATTGGTACCATTGGCCTAACAGAGCCGGAAGCGGAAGAGAAATACGGTAAAGACAATATCAAGGTCTATACCTCTACCTTTGCTGCAATGTACACCGCGGTCACTCAGCACCGCCAACCGTGTCGTATGAAACTTGTATGCGCAGGCCCAGAAGAAACCGTGGTAGGCCTACACGGCATCGGCTTTGCCGTAGATGAGATGATCCAAGGTTTCGCCGTCGCAATGAAGATGGGCGCAACCAAAGCAGACTTTGACTCGGTAGTCGCGATACACCCAACCGGCTCCGAGGAATTTGTCACCATGAGGTAACAGACTGATTTAAATATCAAATAATCTTTTAAAAATTAAACGCGAGCGGCAGACAAGCTCGCGTTTTTTTATATGTTAACTCAATGCTTCAAGCGTTCATCTAGCAAATTGGATAGGTGTCATTGGTTCGCAAGCTCAGTCAATGCCTGCTTGATAAGCTCAGGATGGGTAAATGGGATCAGGTGCTCAGTTGATGATATTGGTAAGTATTGCCCACCGCTGGTTTCAGCAACTTCTTGTGACCATTTTCTCCCCTCAGCCTCCCATTTTATTAGATTGGCTTTCACTTCCTCAGAGTCTGCATTGGCAATATCTAGTTTTTCAAACTCACTATCTATCACTGAAATCGGAATGCTGCTGTCTGGCTGCCAATTTCTTACTAACTCCAAGTCATCATGGTAGTTTATCATTTCGTGTACTCGAGTAAGTTGAGCTGCAACACTATGACGGGTTTGCATGATGTGATTGAAATATTGCCAATCCATGTAGTCTGCAAACTCACTCCCTTCAAGCAGAGCTTCAATGTGCGCCTGTTCTTCAGCTATTTTTCCATCCATTTTTTCTTGCCAATTACCGGCAGCAACATGATCAATCAAGTCTTGTCCGTATTGACGATAAACATCAACTGGGTAACCTTGATACTGAGCAATAGAATGTGGCAGTAAAATATCTGGGTCTAACCACAACATGCTTGCTATCTTTTGCTTAAATTCCTGTGATTTTTGCATCGCAATTAGCGGCACTGAATTACTATTTGCGTAACTCAGCAAATGCACATCACTGAGATTGAGCTTTTCAAATAGTACTGGAAGGTCGTGTGCAAATTTATTCATGGAAGGCGTGTCATCTACACTACTTAACCCCTGCCCTAGCCTATCAATGACGTAAACATTAAAACTGTCTGCCAAGTAAGGCTGTAGTAACGCGAACCAAGCACTGTCACTATGAAAATGCATATTCGCACCCGAGAGCATGACCACAGTTGGTCTATCAGTGTGCTGTTTTAATTGTCGAACATGGTAATAACCGTTGTTTACTGAGATAAGATCAGAACCTTGGGGCAGTGCATAACGACTTGTCGATT
This sequence comes from Pseudoalteromonas sp. NJ631, assembly GCF_000276645.1. Classification (NCBI taxonomy): domain Bacteria; kingdom Pseudomonadati; phylum Pseudomonadota; class Gammaproteobacteria; order Alteromonadales; family Pseudoalteromonadaceae; genus Pseudoalteromonas; species Pseudoalteromonas sp. NJ631. Next base: position 105,137 of record NZ_AKXJ01000016.1, on the reverse strand, counting down.
CAAAAAATGTCATTATCGATTCGGTGGTATGGACAGGTGGTAAATTCCAACTATGATGAGCCCCGTCTACACTAATTAGCTGCGTTTGAATATTGCGATTAGGATAGTGAGTTAACGTCACGCCTTCCGCTATTTCTTCATCAACAGATAAAGCAGCCTCATAATTTAAGTTAGCAATAATTTTAATCGCTTGAGGTGACGAGAGTAGCCCAAAATTTGCGTGACTTTTGCCATTATAAGGCAATACTGAGTCTGCTTTACCGTGCATAATTCGGTAGTTTGTAGGTGTCGAAAAATTACAGCTATCACCTAATTGGTAGGACATAGGTGCTGCAACCGTTACTATCGCATTAAACGTCCCCGAGCGGTTACATAATAGGTTTTGTACAAATAACCCGCCTTGAGAAAAGCCAGTCGCATAAATTTCACCGTCAATGACATCATATTTGGCTTTTATTTCCGCAATCATCTGATCAACAAAGCCTAAGTCATCTACACCTAAACGATGTGCCTTGTTACAACCACAGCCTTCATTCCACTCTTCATTTTTTGATTTGGGATAAACGACGATATAATCATCGCTTTGCTCATGTAGCTTGGTTAAACCTGCCATACCGTAAGCAGTGCCACCAGAACCATGAAAGGCTAACATCAGCTTGTACGCTTTATGCGACTTTTCAATCGGCTTCATATAATAGTAACGCCCATTGAGTTGATGAACCTCTAAACCATTTACGGGCTTTAACACTCCATCGTCATTGCTTGACGCCTTTTTGCTGTCGCTACTGCTGCCACAACCCGCGACTAAAGCTGCGAGTGTTAAACCTAACGCCTGTTTTAAAAACATTCGACTTGTCATGTTAGCCATTCCTATTTTATTGTTTTCATGTACTCTAAATACTTTGAAAAAGGCCGCGACGAATTCACATGAAATCGTTGTGAGGAATTCCTTACCAATAAATATAAACAATATAATCAAAGGGATAATAAATGCGCTATGAGATTGCAGCCATTCGGTTTGATACGGTTAATCGAACGCTGACAAGTAGCACAGACTCCATCAGACTTGAGCCTAAGCCATACTTATTGCTACAAACCTTAATTGCTGCAAATGGTAATGTTGTTTCGCGCGATAAACTCATTGCAGAAGTGTGGCGAGGTCGCGTAGTCACAGAAAGCGCAATCAATAAAGCCGTGTCGACGTTGCGCCAGTATATGAATAAATTAGATGGTAAAACTGAGTATATAGAGACTATCCCTACCCTTGGATACCGACTGATTCCCGCGGTCACAAGTCATACTCCGGCAACAATAAATAAGACCAGCTCCCAGATCGCGCCACTTTTAGGTGTTTCTCTACTTATTACCAGCGTATGTGCATTTATTGCCTATCAGTTCATGCAGCCAGCGCACAATAACGAACCACTCCTACCACAAAAATTAACGGGCCAGAGCGGTATTGAGCTGCAGTTAAGTAGCGCGCCAAAATATAAAAGCTTTAGTTACCTGCATCCTACCGACACTCAGCAGTCGGAGCTGTGGCTCAATCACAACGAGCAACATAGAAAGCTGTTTTCAGGCAACATCAGCGCACAAGCCTTAAGCTCAGACGCCAAACACATCGCCTATATTGACGATAATAATGGCTGTACCGTGAAACAGTTTGATATCGCGCAGGCACAGCACACTACGCTATTTTATTGCCAGCCTATCGAAAACATTAAACTAATATGGGGCGCAAATCCGCACGAAATCATTTATCGAAAACGCACAAATATACATAGTGGATACGGCCTTTACCGTTTCGATTCGAATACAAAGCAACATAGTCAGCTAACGCTTCCTCCAATCTCAGGAAACCTTAGAGGCGATCATCTATTTAGTTTATCTACAACTAAAGACCAACTCGCCGCCGCACGCTATCTTGGAGAAGATAAGCACGAACTGACGGTGTACGATTACCCAAGCATGTCAGTAAAGAGCACCGTTAAGTTACCTTATAATCTCACGGCACTAACTTGGTCTGCCAGCGGACAATCTATTTACTTTAGCGCAGGTAGTAGCGTTTATCGCGCTGATATAAAATCGAGTAAAGCAGAACTGCTTCACAAGCTCACAGCACCAATCGAAAGCCTAGTATTACAAGATAGCAATGAGACCCTGCTCTTTAACCAATATAAGTTAACTAGCCTAATTCACCTTTTCGACGCATCGGATCAAACCTTTTCACCACTTGTTGATAATCAGGCATTGAATCGCTTACCTCGCGCAAATCAAATGCCGCGAGTTTGGTATATTTCGGATCACGGCGCGCATTCCGCTTTATGGTCTATCGACACTGAAACACAACAACACACTCAAGTTGACTTGCCTCACATATTTAATTTTCAGCGCTTTCAACTTAACCACGATGCCTCAACAATACTGTATGAATATCAAGACGCTATTTACCAGTTTGCTATCAACAGCCAAAAAACAACACAACTTATAAGTCCTGAGCTTAAGCCTTACGTTGCCAATTACAGCCAAGATAACAACGAAATCATTTACAGCAGTGAACGTTCTGGTAGTTGGCAGTTATGGTCTCTAAATCTAATAACAAACCAACATCAGCAACTTACAACACAAGGTGGCTACAGCGGCTACAAGCTTAATAATGTGTTGTATTTTACCAAGTTTACACAACCCGGAATTTGGCAACTGGAAGACGGGCTAGAGTCTGTAGTTGTGACGGATGTACCAGTGAGAAATTGGTTGAATTGGCGACTCAGAGATAATGCGCTTTACTATGAAAAAGACAAAAGTATTTGGCGATTTGACCTGAAGACTAAACAAGAAAAGTTGTATTTCACCCCGCCACAACGATTTATTGGACAGTTTGATATATTGCAAAATGGCGATGTGATTTTCAGTGAGCTGAAGCAACCAAGTGGTGAGCTTTGGCAATTAACCGTGAAAAATTAAAGTACAAAAACAAAAAACCCAGCCGAGGCTGGGTTTTTATTGATTCTTGAAACGAATTACTTGATTTTCGCTTCTTTGAAGATCACGTGTTTACGAACCTTAGGGTCGAACTTTTTGATCTCCATTTTTTCAGGCATGTTACGCTTGTTCTTGTCGGTAGTGTAGAAATAACCAGTACCAGCAGTTGAAACTAAACGGATCTTATCACGCATGATTCAGCTCCTTAAACTTTTTCGCCGCGAGCACGGATATCTACTAATACCGCGTCGATGCCTTTTTTATCGATAATACGCATACCTTTAGTAGTAGTGCGTAGAGAAACGAAACGCTTTTCGCTTTCAACCCAAAAACGGTGTGTTTGTAGGTTAGGTAGGAAGCGACGCTTAGTAGCGTTGCGCGCGTGCGAACGGTGGTTACCAACCACTGGGCGCTTACCTGTAACTTGACAGACTTTAGACATGTCTATGTATCTCCAATAACTTCGCTCGAGCTTAATTTTCCCTTAAAGGCCTTTTAACTGCGTGCCCTAGGTAAAATCAAAGGGCGCTCTTTATACAGTATCTACAGGCAGAGATCAAGGTTCTGATCCTACTGAAATCAGCTCATGGGTAAATTTGATAGCGGCCAATTATAATGATCCGAAGCCCACTAGGAAAGTAAAAACTGCATTTAAATTGAACTAATTTATAAAATTTATACAAATATGCTGATTTAACGAGCAAATTTCTTTTTTGGCCCTTTGTCGATGGTGATTTTGACTGTCTAATTTTCGTGCTTATGCGTATATTTGGGCAGCAATACTCCACCAGCTACCTCACACTTCGAGTAAAAGTTGAGTGTTCAAGCTCCATTCCACTTTGCTCAGTTCGAAAGGACAGCTTGAGAAAGCAAAACCCACCTGATAAAACAGCAGCTCAGCTTAAATCAGTCCTCGTTCGGCAAACGAAATACAATGACTTCCAGCGACGATTAAATGATCAAGCACATTAATATCAACCAATGCCAAGCCTTGCTGCAATTTTTTCGTAATGAGTTTATCCGCTTCGCTGGGCTCTGCCACGCCCGATGGATGGTTATGGGCAAAAATCACAGCTGCACTATGGTATTTGAGTGCCGCCTTTACTACTTCTCTTGGATAAACCGAAGCTGCGTTAATTGTGCCGTGAAACAACACTTCATCTTTTATCAGACGATTTTGGTTGTCTAGATATAGCACCATAAACACTTCATGCCCAAGCCCCCGTAGTTGAGCACTCAAATAGTCACGTACCGCTGTCGGGTTTTGAAATACCGTTTCTCTTAAGCACTCTTCTTTTAGATAACGCCGGCTTAGCTCTAAAACGGCCTGTAACTGAGTATATTTGGCAACGCCTAAGCCTTTTAACGCTGAAAACTCTTCTAACGAGGCATTGAATAAACGCTGTAACGTTTGCTGTTCTTGCAACAAGGATTCGGCAAGCTCTATGGCATTTAATCCTTTGATCCCTGTGCGTAAAAAGATAGCCAATAACTCGGCGTTGGATAACGCCTCAGGGCCTTGTTCTATTAACTTTTCTCTTGGCCGTGCGGATTTGGGTAAGGCTGATATTTGCATCCTACTATTCCTTATATTTGTATGTCTCCTTGACTAAATTAAGCTTAGCGGGTGATCACGATTATTCAAAAGCAAACACAGACTGTGATATCTTTAGTTTATTGATACTGTGATCGTATAAAACAAACATGCAAAGAAATAAACGCCTCTTACTTGGGATCAGCGGTGGTATCGCTGCTTACAAATGCGCAGAACTTGTTCGCCGCCTAAAAGAACAGCAAATAGATGTCAAAGTGGTGATGACTGAGTCTGCCAAGCACTTTATCACGCCACTGACAATGCAGGCGGTCTCTGGTGAAATCGTTTCTGACTCTTTGCTTGACCCACAAGCAGAAGCATCAATGGGCCATATCGAATTTGCAAAATGGGCAGATCTAGTGCTGGTTGCTCCTGCGACCTCGAATATCCTCGCCAAAATGGCGGCAGGTATTGCGGATGATTTACTGACCACATTACTGCTCGCAACGCCCGCGCCTGTTGCCGTAGCGCCGGCAATGAATCAACAGATGTATGCACATCTATCGACTCAAGCAAATCTCAATACCCTTACTTCACGCCATGTCCAAATCTGGGGACCCGGTAAAGGCGAGCAAGCCTGCGGAGATGTAGGCGCAGGACGCATGCTTGAACCTCACGAGTTGGTACAACTGTGTTTAACTGCACTTCGCCCTACTGAGCAAGTATTAGCAGGAAAAACGGTAACTATCACCGCAGGACCGACACGCGAAGCATTAGATCCGGTACGTTTTATTACTAACCACAGTTCAGGAAAAATGGGCTTTAGCCTTGCCGAGGCGGCAAAAGCCTTAGGCGCAACCGTAAACCTGATCGCAGGGCCGGTTTCACTAAATACCCCCACAGGAATTACTCGAGTTGATGTAGAAAGTGCTGAGCAGATGCAACAGGCCGCACTCGAATATGCAGTACAGTCGGATATTTTTATCGGCTGCGCCGCAGTCGCTGATTACCGAGCAGCCAACGTTGCCGAACAAAAAATTAAAAAGCAAGGCGATGAAATCACACTTACACTGGTCAAAAACCCCGATATTATCGCCACTGTCGCAGCACTAAAACAGTCTCGTCCTTATACCGTTGGCTTTGCCGCTGAGACGCAGAATGTCGCCGAATATGCGCAAGGAAAATTGGTAAATAAAGGGCTGGATATGATCTGTGCGAATGATGTGTCGGATAGCACAGGTGGTTTTAATTCAGATAACAACGCATTGACCCTATATTGGAAAAAAGACCGACTTGAACTCCCTCACTCTAGCAAAAAAGAGTTAGCACTCACTGTCATGCAAGCTATTGCCGAAAAGATAAAATAACCTTCATGTAAAAGACTGGAAAGAAACTGAATAAAACATTAACATGATACCCCGATAACGTGTAAACGAGTCGGGGTTTGCACTTCTGCGCATCACTCTCTGTGCTTAATAAACCCGACAAAAACAATATAACAATTAGAAAAATAAGGGAAATTTCATGCCAGCGACAAAACGTAGTAATCGCAAAGAGCAAATTCTTCAATCACTCGCACAAATGCTGGAAACCAGCCCGGGACAGCGTATCACCACAGCTAAACTCGCTGCTGAAGTCGGGGTTTCAGAAGCTGCGCTTTACCGCCACTTTCCAAGTAAAGCGAGAATGTTTGAGGGGCTTATTGAGTTCATCGAAGATACGTTACTGTCACGCATTAATTTAATCCTAGAAAACGAAAAAGAAACTCGTAACCGGATCTACAACATTCTTACTCTACTCCTAGCCTTTGCAGAGAAAAATCCTGGGATCACGCGTATTTTAACGGGTGATGCACTACAAGGTGAGCAAGAACGTTTACGTGAACGAGTGCAAAGCTTATTTGAAAAGCTTGAGACACAATTCAAACAAGTATTAAGAGAGCGTAAATTGAGAGAAGGTAAGGCGTTCACGAGTGAAGAAAGTGTTCTGGCTAACCTATTCTTAGCTTTTGTTGAGGGTAAGATGAACCAGTTTGTCAGAAGTGACTTTAAAGCAAAACCAACCGCGCAATTTGATAAACAGTGGGTTGAGCTTGAGAAAATCTGGCTTTAAGCACCTGCGGCTAGCCGCTTAAATACATCCGCACACCGCAGAGCATTTTAGTTTCACCGTTAAAAGTGATAAAAACATCATAAATACATACTAAAATGCTCTAAATATGACTCTAAAACTCTCTCTCTTAAGCGCAGCACTTTTTAGTGTAAGCAGCTTAGCAGCTAAGCCCAGCCTTGAATTTAAAGATGTTTTTGATTTTCGTTACCCTCAGGGTACGGTGATCTCCGAACAAGGCACATTCCTCGGCCTAAGTGCAAAGCCTTACCGTGGTGACAGCGAAGGCCAAGTGTATTCTCTCAATAATAAAGCACTGATTGCATCGGTTCCCCGTGGCACGAATCCAGTTATTAATAAAAGTGGTCAATGGGTTGGCTTTACCCAACGCCCTACCCTACTTGAAAAAGAAACGGCAGATAAAAAGAAGAAGAAAACACTAAAAAACAACTTAGTGTTGGTGAATACCACAACTAAGGCCCAGCAAACCTTTAGCTCGGTTAAAGATTATCAACTTTCAGATGATGGCCTATGGCTGGTGTACCGTGAGGATGCAAAAAAAGGCGACAACAAATCAGACGCAAAAGCGAATACAGACGAGCAAACGGATGAACTCAAAATCAGTGCAGATAAAGGCGACGACACCTTAACGCTTGTGGTACTGAATCTTTCTAACAATGAGAGCACTCGCTATGACGACATCGCAGCATACAAAGTAGCACCAAATAGTAACGCGATACTGGTCAATCAGCGCAGTGAAGACGGCAGTAAAAACCGTGTGGCCGTTATTGACTTAGCAAGCAATCAAATCACAAGTCTTATTGATGAGCCCGGTGTGACTTTAGGAGACATTGCTTGGCAACCCAATTCTCAACATGTCGCTTTTTATTTAGGTAATTATGTCAACGATGACAAGCGCCGCCGCGACTACCAACTCAAATTATGGTCTCCAACAAGCAATAAAATAACCGACATCCACAACCCAAGCGGTTGGTTTTCAGGTAAGACAGCATCAATCAAATGGTCTGAAGATGGCTCACGACTGTTTTTTGAAAATCGTCCACAGCTTGAAGAAAAAGCCAAAGTGCTTAAATACACAGATGAAAGCTCACTTTTTGATTACGATACCATTCGCCAGCAAAAAGGCTTAAAGGTTTGGCACAATGCCGATCCTGAAATCAAAACTCGAGAAATAAAAACATGGAATGAAAGCCGTCGAGATCAACATTATCAAGCGGTTTATCATATTAATGGCGAGCGTATAGTACAGCTTGAAAACCTTCAAGTGCCTGCTATTTCATTGCGCACAAACGCAAATTTTGTGCTGGGCAGCGACGATACTCCCTACCTAAAGCAGATTATGTACAAAGGCTTCTATCGCGACTACTACAGCGTTGATATCAGCAGTGGTGATAAACAACTCATTGTTAAAGAAAGTTCAAATCGCCCTACCGTCGCGCCTGATGGTAAACATGCGGCCTATTTCGACGGTGAACAAGTCTGGTTGAAATCGCTATCCACACAACAGCTTACCCCGGTCAGCAAAGCGGTTAAAAACGCACTGTTTGCTGATGATAAACATGATAAACCAGAACCAAACGAAGGGTTTGGATTTGCTGGTTGGCAGCTCGATGGTTCGACGCTCTACGCCTACAGTAAATATGATATTTGGGCATTTGATACCAAAACGGCAAAAGCAACTCGACTAACTGACGGCTATAAGACCCAAACACAATACCGCATTGAGTATAAAGATAAGGACAAACTAGGCTTTAACCCAGACGATACCTTACTGTTAAGTGCGCACAACCTCGAAAATAAACAAACGCATATTGCAACGCTTTCCCTACAAGATAACAAGTTGCAAACTGTTTTGTCTGGCGAAGCTAAATATGGTGTTGTGAGAAAAGCCAAAGAGGCGGAAACTTATATTTTCACAAGACAGTCTTATCAAGAATTTCCTGATTATTGGATCTCAGATAGCAGCTTTAATAACCCGACAAAACTCACAGATTTAAATCCACAGCAGCAGACATTTGCTTGGGGCCAAAAACCTGAACTTGTGAAGTACAAAGGCTACGATGGCGAAGATCTTCAAGGCGTGTTAATCAAACCGGCTGATTATAAAGCTGGTGATAAAGTGCCAGTGGTGATTTACTTCTACCGCTATATGAGCCAGCGCATGTATGACTTCCCGAAAATGGAGTTAAATCACAGACCAAACCTGCCAATGTATACCTCAAACGGTTATGCGATATTCTTGCCTGATATTCGTTTTGAAATCGGCCACCCAGGGCGCTCTTCAACACAAACCATGATCAATGCAGCACAAGCGCTGATTGATACAGGTGTTGCGGATCCGGATAAAATTGGCTTACAAGGCCACTCTTGGGCTGGTTACCAAAGTGCATTTATGATCACACAGACAGATATGTTTAAAGCGGTTGTGTCTGGCGCGCCAGTATCTAATATGACCTCTGCGTTCAGTGGGATCCGTTTAGAATCGGGTCTTGCAAGACAGTTCCAGTACGAAACAGGCCAAAGCCGTATTGGTAAACCGCTAACAGAAGCGCCTGAATTATATATAGAAAACTCTCCAGTGTTTTACGCAGATAAAGTAAACACGCCAATTTTGATCATGTTTGGTGATAACGACGGCGCAGTGCCTTGGCAAGAAGGTATTCAATACTATTTAGCCTTAAGAAGACATGATAAAGACGCTATTTTCTTGCAATACGAAGGTGAACCGCACCATCTGAAAAAGCTGCCAAATCAGCTAGATTATTCAATTCGTATGAAAGAATACTTTGATTATCACCTGAAAGGATTGCCACCAGCAGAGTGGATTCAATCCGGTGAAGCATTTATCACTGAAGAGTAAGCAACTCCACAGGTATTCATCGTCAAGGACACCATCGCGGTGTCCTTTTTTTGGCAACAATTTACTCATTCCTTTGTTTTACTTTCATCTAGAAATGTTTTGTTTCAACTTTCATCCGTATAATTTCGTTATAAAAAAGCTCATATCTCCATTACATTTGACGGTTTTACAAACGAACCATTGAACTTTCAGTAGATGCGTTGTAAGTTCTATGTTGCAGGAACATTTTCCTACTCTGCTAATAAATAAATAAATAAGGAAATAAGATGAAACTTTCTAACCTATCAGCAACGATCAGGCTATCTCTACTGGCTTGTTCAACGCTGACTGCAGGCGTATCAGGTATCGCCCACGCTGAAGAAACAGATGCCAACGCTACTAATAGCGTAGAACGAATTGAGGTTACAGGTACTCGTATCAAGCGAGCTGCCATGACCGGTGCGAGCCCTGTAACAAGTGTTACGGCCGAAGACATTAAAGTTGCAGGTATTACTAGGGTAGAAGATCTACTCAACGATATGCCTGCAATCTTTGCTGACCAAACTTCAGGCCAAGCAAATGGAGCTACAGGTACCGCAACAGTAAACCTTCGTAACTTAGGCACAGAACGTACATTGGTACTCGTTAATGGACGTCGCTTGCCTTCTGGTTCTCCTGTTGCTGGTGGTATCGGTGCTGACCTTAACCAAATCCCAGCAGCTTTAGTTGATCGTGTCGATGTGTTAACTGGTGGTTCGTCAGCAACATACGGCTCAGACGCTGTTGCTGGTGTTGTAAACTTTATCATGAAAGACGACTTTGAAGGCTTCCAAGTTGAGTATCAAGGTAGTGTTTATCAACATGATAACGACCACAAAGACATGCAACGAGCACTAAAAGACAGAGGCTTCCCGGTACCTGACGGAAGTCAATGGGATGGCGACACCCATGATATCTCTCTGACTTTTGGTGCAAACTCTGCAGATGGCCGTGCTAACATCACAGGTTACGCGACTTGGCGTGATATCGAAGAGGTGACACAGGATAACCGTGACTACAGTGCCTGTGCTATGAATATAAACGCGACAGGTACACGTGTCTGTGGTGGTTCAGGAACAATTCCAGATGGCCGTATTACCGATTTCGATACCTATGACTACAAAGTATCTGGTACCGATCTAGTTCCTACAGCTGGCACAGTATACAACTACGGCCCACTAAACTATTTCCAACGTCCAGACAAACGTAAAACATTTGGTTTACTGGGTCACTATGATTTTAACGACAACCATACGTTTTATGCTGAGTTTAACTACATGGACAACCGCACAGTGGCTCAGATCGCACCTTCTGGTTCATTCCTGAATCAAGTTGATATTAGCTGTGATAACCCACTACTTTCAGCTTCACAAAGAAATACGCTTTGCGGACCTGATGGTGTTGCAACAGATGGTGTTGTTAAGGGTGCTTTCATCGGTAAACGTAATGTTGAAGGTGGCCCTCGTCAAGACGATATTCGCCATACCTCAACTCGTTTTGTACTAGGTGTTCGCGGTGAAATCGATGACAACTGGAGTTATGATGCGTATATGAACTTTGGTAACGTATCATATGCTCAGACTTACCAAAACGACATGTCTACAACCAGAATCATTCGTTCATTACAAGCAACAACAGATGATGACGGTAACGTGGTATGTAAGTCAGTTGTAGATGGTAGCGATCCAACCTGTATTCCTTGGAATATTTTCGATCCAGCGAACATCACTCAAGAGCAAATCGACTATCTAACTATGCCTCTATTTGCTCGTGGTGACACGAGAACAAAACAAATTAGTGGTTATGTTACTGGTGACCTTACTGAGTACGGTGTTGTAGTACCTGGTACTTCCACTGGTGTGGGCGTGGTATTTGGTCTTGAGCACAGAAAAGAGTCGCTAGACTTCAATCCGGATCAAGGCTTCCAGTCGGGTGACGGTGCAGGTCAAGGTGGTCCAGTTCTTGGCGTAAGTGGTGAATTTGACGTCAATGAATTCTTTACTGAATTTAACGTACCTTTAGTTGAAGACTCTGAATTTGCTGATTATATTACTTTAGAGTTAGCTTACCGCTACTCTGATTATTCAACGGATAAAACAACTAACACCTATAAAGGTGCATTTGATATCCGCGTTAATGACCAACTTGGTTTGAGAACAAGCTTCCAACGCGCAGTGCGTGCAGGTAACGTACGTGACCTATTCAGATCTGCTGGTTTAGGTTTGTTTAACTGGGAAGATCCATGTGGTGGCGCGAATCCAACTTTAACTGTTGAGCAGTGTGCCAGAACAGGTCTTGATCCATCTAAATATGGTTCTAACGCACTAATCAACCCAGCAGGTCAATACAATAGTATCACTGGTGGTAACCCAGACCTAGAGCCTGAGAAATCAGATACTATCTCGTTTGGTATTCTATTATCTCCTGAAGCCATTGAAGGTTTAGACATTGCGATTGACTACTTCGACATTACTGTTGAAGACGCAATTCAAGAAATCCCTGAAGCAACAATCTTCAATCAATGTGCGATTAATGGTAACGACGAGTTCTGTGGACTTATTAACCGTGGTCCAACAGGCTCATTGTGGCTAGGCCAGGATGCGATCACTGCGATTGATACCAACATTGGTAGCGTAGAAACAAGCGGTATCGATTTTGATGCATCATACCGTTATAACCTACCTGATGATATGGGTCTTTTACGCTTCAAGCTAATCGGTACATGGCTAGATAAGTTTGCAACTCAAAACTTACCAGGTGGTGATATTGACGATTGTGCTGGTCGTTGGGACAGAGCGGTATGTGAATACCCAGTTCCTGACTTTAAGTCAAACTTCTCAACAACTTGGGTAACACCTTGGGATGCAAACGTTACAGCAACCTATCGTTATGTAAGTGAAGTGAAGGAATTCGCACGAAATGACGACGGTCAAGTAATCGATGGACCAGTTCCAATGACTGCGCGTGACTACGTTGATATTGCAGTAACATGGAATGCTTCTGATAACCTGCAATTCCGCGGTGGTGTAAATAATATCTTTGATAATACTGCTCCACTAGTACCAAATGGTCCTGCAGGCCCAGCAAATGGTAACACTTACCCTGGTTTCTATGATTCTTTGGGTCGCTATATCTTCGCAGGTTTCACATTTAGACTGTAGTCTAAAGCCCGCAAGATTTAGTCGTAATTATGAGCCCCCGCAAGTTTAACGCTGCGGGGGCTTTTTTAGTTTAACGTCACTCTCACCACTGTTTAATAATGATGCCTAGAAGGCAAATATCTGTTAACCACTCATCTGACATCAAAGCTTTTTTAATAAGGTGAGCTATTTTTGAGGTTAGAAAGTCTTGTCGCTTGCTCCGCATCCAGCTAGCAGCAAGGCACCTAGTTGTTCTAAAAAAGAAGTTTTTAACTCAGCTAGCGTCAGATTTTTCTCTCACATCGAGTGGGTATTAAGACTATTTGGTATTAAAACATGAGATACCATGCATACAATAATATCTATCACCGCTAACGTTCATACACCGTAATCACAATTAAATAACCTGGGCTTCGGATAATTAATGCCTTTCTAGCAGCCAGTTTTAGCGCTAACTGCGTTGAATTCACTTCCAATAGCCAGCTATTGGTGCATAAATTCGCCTTGTTATCCCTAAAACTGTCTGGCTAGATAAGGGGATAATTTAATGTGTTATTAAAAACAATGAGTTAGCTCATTCCTTATCCAAACCTCAGGTTAAATAAGTGGAGATAGTCAGGAAAGATAAAGCGTAATTTAAACTTGAGAGAAAGAAAGGTAATTGCTCTAAAAGAGGAGTTTTCAGCGCAATTCGCAACTGTTTCCTCAATTAGAGCAAATAATTAGACTGCTCGTGCTAGTCTAACAAAGCAATATTTACTGACCGCCCTGGACGCCAACAGTACTCTGCTGACGGTTAAGCATGTCTTTTGCCGCACGTCGATCATGCTCGATCTGATCTTTAGTACGACATCTTCGTTTTGTAAACTTACTACCAGTGATGATATCTTGCTTACAGTATAAATCATCTTGATTTTTAGCTATCGTGCTCTCATTATTGTTTTTTGCCGACTCGGTCGTTGAATTACAACCCGTCAGAAGCACCAATAGGACAACACAAACTCCTGCGATTTTCATAGCAAATCCCTTATTATTGATAATACAAAGTACCTAAGTACATTTAAGAACGGAGTGTTCAAACTTTAGTCTAATCAACATTACAAAGAAAAGCAATTGCACCGATTTTAACAACACAATTGTCTAATTTGATTCTAAAAATTCAAGCAAGTCTCGCTCAGGCATTGGCTTTGCTAATAAAAATCCCTGTACCTCATCGCAGCCGAGCTTTTGTAGCACAGTCATTTGCTCTTCTGTCTCAACACCTTCCGCAATGGTTTTTAGGCCAAGATGCTGCCCTAAAGAGATGACAAGATCGGCAATAGCACCGCTGTCATCATGAGGAATATCTTTGACAAAAGCACGGTCGATTTTAAGCCGTGCTAAAGGAAGCTTTTGCAAATAGCTCAAAGAAGAAAATCCAGTACCAAAGTCATCAATAGCCACCTCAACACCAAATTCTTGTAACTCTTGGAGTGTATTGATCACCGAGTTTACCTCATCCATGACTACACTTTCTGTCACTTCAAGCTCAATATGCTTAGGCTCCACATTAAACGACAAGATAGTGTCCTTAACCTGCTGTGCATAGTTTGGCACCTTAAACTGCGGCACAGAGACGTTAACAGCAATGCTAAGCTCACCGAATCCCTGTTGCTGCAAAGTTGCCTGCAACTGACAGGCTTGTTCTAATACCCATTGGCCAATTTCGACAATAAGCCCTGCATTTTCCGCAAGCGGAACAAAAATCGCAGGGGAAATATAATTCCCGTTTCCAGAAGGCCAACGCAACAAAGCCTCACAGCCAATCACCTTGCGATCAGCAATAGAAAACTGAGGCTGATACCAGACCTCGAGTTTTTTCATCTCAAAATCTTGCCTGAGCTGTCTTATTAACCCCAGCTTCCAAGCCATTTTTTCTTCTAAATCTGGGGTATACCAATCCAGTGGAATACTCGACTGTTTTGCTTGGTTAAGCGCAATATACGCAAGTTTTAAGGTCTCTATTCCTTGCGGTTGGAAGTCTTCTTGACGGCACACTCCAATATGAAAGTGCATAGTCAACAAATGCTCCCCGACATGGTAGGGCACGCACAAGTTATCAATAAAAGACTCTTCATCAAACTGCGACTCTGGCATTAAAAAGCCAAACACATCCGCACCTATACGTGAAATTAACTGGGCCTCAGGAAACTCAATACTAATTCGCTCAGCAACTCCTAATAACAACAAGTTCCCAACTTCTTGGCCTAACCCGTTATTGATGTCAGAAAATTGAGCAATATCAACAAGAATAAAAACGAGCGACTGTTGTTGGTTAAAGTAAGACTCTATTTTCTCGATAAAATTAGCGCGATTAGGCAGTTTGGTGAGATTATCTTTGTAAGCAACCTCACGTAATTCATTGAATAGCTTAATATTATCAAGACCAACACCAACGTTCGTTAGGAATATCTCAGCAAACTTCAATTGCGCTTCCGATGGCTCAACCTCTAGCTCTAAATAAATGGCTGCTTTTTTGTTTTTGCTTTCAAGTAAGAAGGTAATGTCATGCGCGGTAGATTGGTGGGATTCGGTATCAATACAGTTTTGCACTTGCATGATGACACGACCATTATCAAGCTGCTCTATACCATGACCAAAGAATTCACGGTACTGCTCGCTACCGCCAAACACCCTTAAATGCATATCATCATCTAGGTAGCCACTCACTAAGCCTTCGCCTGACGCATCTAAAATATTTGCCAATTGGGCAACGACCGCTGATGCAAAGGAACCCATATCGGTATGACCGAGTATAGCGCGAGAAGCTGAAAGGATTTGCTCTAATGCGTGGCTTTGCGCTTCGAGCTCACAAATTTGTTGATAAGAACGGATAGCGGTAAGTAAAGAAGTAACCAGTTTGCTGCGGGTGAGTTCTGTCTTCATTTTATAATCGTTAATGTCGAACTCACGAATGATCTTTTCTTCCGGTGCATAACCCGGTTGACCTGTACGCATAATAATACGTACTGCCATATTTTTGATCTCTTCGCGCACTCGACGCACAACGTTAAGACCTGCGTCGTCGGTTTCCATCACTACATCGAGTAAAAGGATACTGATATTATTTTGTTCTTTTAAAATCTCAATGGCTTCTTTGCCGGAATAGGCGTGAAAAAACCTGAGCTTTTTGCCCCAAAACTCTAAATTAGACAGCGCAAGTTTAGTAACAGAATGGATCTCTGGATCATCATCAACGACTAAGACATCCCAAAAAGCACTTGTAGTTTCTTCTTCTTGAGTAACTTCTTCGTGCTCTGCAAACAAATAATCTTCTTGCTCAGGTGCCATGTTTTACCCTTTAAATCCGCACTACTCTTTAATTATAGGCACTGATTCACTCCAGTGTTTACCATCTTACAAAATATGGTACATTTTTACTATTACAGTTCTGTTTGATTAACATACATGAAATATTATAGTCGAGCATAGAACAAAATAGATGATTTAGCATACTTTTTACCAAAGAGGATTCTGTATCAAACGTTTATCTACTCCTATTAGAATGCTGATGATTTTGGCACTTGTCATTGTGATTGCTGGTTTAGCGATGCCACACCATTATAAAGTGGTAAAAAGCACCGATATTTCTGCAAATAACACAACACTCTCTCCATTGGTATTATCCCATTGGCCAGCATTATTTAATTGGCAAGCAACCGAAGACATCCACTTTCGTATTTTGCCAAAAAAGCAACGAGTGGGAGGCTCAGCTGTGTTAGTGCATCCTTGGGGAGAAGCTGAAATGACCATCACCAAAATCAACGAACAGAGTTTAGAGCTGTCATTACATGTAGACGATGAACATTTAGCCAAAATCAGCCTTAATTTGTTGACCGTTCAGGCCGATAAAAAACTGACCATCACGATTGAAGGAAGAGCCAATACGCCGTTTATTGGCAGTTTTATCGCACTTTTTATGCAGCAGTATTTACAGCAACTAACTAACTCTGCAGTGAACCATATGCACACACTATATAAACTACGAGCTTGATATGGCAGTCAAAAATGCACAAGTAAAGTCAGCCTTAGCGCTTTCGATTGAAGAAAAGCTCGGCTACCCCATGGTGAAACGGATCACACCGCTTGTCACTCAAAATGACCGTTATCAGTCTGATAAAAATAAAGACAACCAATACACGGTGCGAACTGAGCACGGTACACTAAAACGCGCTCTAAAGCGCCAACAACTAATCAAAATCCAGCGCCAGCAAAATCTTGAGGCCATTATGGGCATGGCACTTACTCTATGCCCCGAGGTTACCGCCCGAGGTCGCCCCGATCCCGATTGGTTGGAGCACTTCATCACCCTTGCAGAAGACATTGCCAATCACTCTATGCAAAAGTTGTGGGCAAAGATATTAGTGGGTGAAAGTATTACACCCGGCACTTTTTCAATTAAAAGTCTGCAAACCCTAAAGATGATGACCCAGCGTGAAGCAACCGCTTTACAAAGATGTGCACCATTGTGTGGTTACTTAGAAAAAGAAGACAGCTACCTTATTCTTCATGGATACTATAAAAAGCCGTCTATTTTTGATTTGCTACGTAAAGGCAGCACCGAATCCATCAACTTAAGCCAAGCTGGGCTGAACTTCCCAAATATACTTACGCTGATGGACATTAATATCCTTTATCGGCAAGAAATTGAGTCCGCATCGCTACAAAAAGGACAGTCAATGCAGCTGGTGTATTTACGTAAAAAAATGACCTTAACGGCCAAATCCAATGACTTGGTACTGAGCTATTACAAGTTGACGCAAACCGGAGACGAGCTAAAAAAACTACTCCAAAGCCCAATCAATAAACAATACAAGCAACTTGTAGAAAAGGCCTTTGAAAGCGAATTTTCTCTCGAGTGGGAAGATAGGTAAAGAAGTTGTTCTATTTACTCAACACAAACCAAAACGGCTTGGCCGATCACTCGCACCAAGCCGCTAAAGGAGTAAACTACACTATCTTAGAAATGTAGTTGGATCCCTGCAAATGGACCAGAGACATCTAAGTCAGTGTAGATATCATCGATATCATCTAGCTCAAGTACCATAGAGCGGTAACCCACTTTTACCGCCACATCAACAGCCATATTGTCGATAAACTCATAAGCGATACCAATTTGATAATCTTGGATTTTGCTGTCATCAATTGCAAGCATGCTGCCTTCGGCAAAAACACTTAGCCCTGTAAGTGGTAAACCCACTTCACCGCGCAAATAACCTAGAGGAACAAAGCCTGAGAATTCAACTTCTTCTTTGCGTGTTTGACCATTTGCAGTACCAGTTACCATGATAGAACCGTCAAACTGCTTAAAGTTCACACCAAAGTCTAACGTCAACAAGTCATTGTCTAGCACTTCGTAATACAATGTGTAGTCGATGTGGTTTAGATCTGCGTTTGTTGTCGCATCAGTACCTACCGTATAAACTTGGCCACCAAAGTCAAAAGACTCCGTTAACGTCGTTTGACCATTTAACTCAAGCTCGGTATAGCGTAACTTGATATTTGGTACCAGCGGTACTGGGTGCTCAAGTGCAGCATAGAAACTCGTAAAAGTTTCATCGTCAAAGTTAAAGGTTTGCATATTGCCTTTTTCAGCAAAGCTACCTTCGGTTTCGGTATCCCACCCTTCTGCACCGACATAAAGCCCGAGTACCGTGTCTGCGTGTGCAGCAGGTGCTAAGCAAGCGAGAGATAATGCCGCTGCTAAAAAGTGTTTTTTCATGATGTTATCCTTGCGCTAAAAGTTCACTAAGTTCGATGAGAGCCGCATTGGCTCGCGAAATATAATTTGCCATAACCAGAGAGTGGTTCGCTACCAAGCCAAAGCCACTGCCGTTTAACACCATAGGGCTCCACACCGTCTCTTGAGTCGCCTCTAACTCTCTGATGATCTGCTGTAGGCTGACAAGTGCATTTTTCTTTTCAAGCACAGGTCTAAAGTCATGCTCTACTGCTTTCATATAGTGCAGTAACGCCCACGTGGCGCCTCTGGCTTCATAAAATACATCATCAATCTGCCACCAAGAGGTTTTCACCATATTATGGCTTGGCGTCATGGTTGCTTGATCAGCTGCCGAATCCCCAGCTAAATCGGTATTTAATCTGTCTTGACCTACGCTTGCACTTAATCTTTGGCTTAGACTGCCCATGCGCTTTTCGGCCTCTTTTAGCCAAGCTCTCAAGTTATCAGCACGCGCATAAAACTGACTGTCGCGGTTACTATTATCAGAGATTTGAGTCAAATACTGACGTAGTAAGTCATTGCCTTTTTGATATTCACCTTCAGCACTTGGCCACATCCACGCTGTTGAACTGATATTAAACTGTGGTTGTGCTAGCTTTAAACTTGGGTGTTCAGTCGATTGAGATTGTGAACGACTAAAATCTTTACGCATCGAAAGTGTAAGATCTCGTGTCATCTCAAGCACGCCGTATTCCCAAGCAGGCATGTTATCCATCATTACGCTTGGTGGCATCATGTCATTCGACAAGTAACCACCTGGCTTATTTAAAAGCGTATCTGTCACTTTAATCAAGGTATGTGTCGTTACATATCCAGTGACTAATGTATTGCCATTTTTCTGCGCATCCGCTTTTGCTGCTGCGACGACGTCAAACTGCTCTGGTTCCACACTCCAATACACGGCTATAACATAACCCAGAAGTATGACAGCGATAATGCCAGAGATGATTTTTCCCGTATGATTTCCCATTTAATACCTCACTGTTTTTAGTGATGAGAGTGATGTCCGGCGTTTGATTTTTCTTTGCCACCAAACATGTCTGCAAGTGCGACGACTTCCGCCATGGTGAAGATCCTATCGCCATCAGCAAAATATAGCGTAAGCTTACGCTTCTCACCGACTTTTAATGTTTCTACTGGCTCAAACACCATTAAGTGATAACCACCAGGTTGAAATGTCACTGATTTACCCGCAGGGATCGCAAGCTCGTCGACACGTTGCATTTTCATCATGTCTTCTTTATGAACATGCTCGTGAATTTCAACACGCTTAACGCCTTCAAGCGAAGCCTTAATCAACACTTTCTTTTGCTGCGTTGGGTTTTCAATAACGAGGTAACCTGCAGTTGAAGGTGCTGCCGGTAAAAAAGTACGCACGGTTGCGTTGTGAACAGAAAGTTGCTCCGAACCATGATGATGTTCACCATGTTCATGCCCTTGATGAGCTGAAGCGTTAAAGCCGATAAAAGTTGATAAAGCAAAAATTAAGGTTTTGATTACACTTGATTTCATGTTGGCTTTCCTTGGATTTATAACTGCAAATAACTATATCACAGATCCCAATTTAGCGTGTTTTTTATCTCCTACCGCCAACAAAAACCCACAGCTCACACTTTTGCTTGAGCAGATTTGTCTACCACTAACCACACAATTGCAATAATACAGATGAGTGGAAATAGCACTATTAGCGAATTAAATAGCAACGTCATTACTAGCCCAATGAACACAATAAGGAGCATCCCTAAAACACCTGCGCTCAAGAGTGCTCCCAGCACCACCAGCGCTACAATTGCAAATAGCAACGTGAGTATTTCAAAGCCAAACCAACCTAGGTCAAATCCCATATCGAGTTGCAGATCGCTGATGTCTAACCATACCAGTGGCAGCGACACCCAAGATAGCGCCAATAAAAATACCAGCGCTAATAATATACCGGCCACGACTTTCATAGTGTCTACCTCGTCGCCGTTACTTAGTTTTCGTATTGCGCTTTTGGCATTGCAAACCAAGCGACGCCATACGCCAATAGCACCAACATTGGAAACTTAAAAAACAGCAATACCGTTAGTAAACGTGTTAACCAAATTGGCATATCAAAACGTTGTGCTAGTTGCGCACATACGCCACCAATTTTCTTTGAACTATTCATTTGAGACAGTGTTGATTGATATCTATTTTTCATCTTTATCCCCTTTCGCTTTGATTACTCAGTCGTTGCTGTGGGCGAGCCTAGCTCGCCATTTTTTGCTTCAGTTGGGCTAATTCATCGTCGATTTGTTGTTGCTTTTGCTCATCTTCAAAGCGCTGCCATACATCAGGCTGCCCTAAGTCATAGGATTCGACTTCAGCTTCAAGGCGCGCCACCTTACGCTCTAACTCGTCGAACTTGCGCGTTGCAGAGTGCATGTCGTCACTATTCAGCGTTTGTTTGATGGTTAACCTTGCCTTGCCAGCTTCCAAGCGGCGCAACATGGCCTTTTCTTTTGCCTTTAATTGCTGAATTTTGCTTTGCAGCTTGTCAGCATCTGCGCTGAGCTTTTCAAGTGCAGGCGTTAGATCATCAATTTTTTGCTGTGCTTCTTGTGCTTTTTCGGTTTCTCGCTGCTTTTGCTCAAGGGCTGAGCGGGCAAGATCTTCACGACCTTTTTCAAGAGCATGTTCGGCTTTGCTTTGCCACGTTGCCGCAGCTTTATTTGCTTGCTCAACTTGACGCTGCGCTACTTTTTGTTGGCAAATAAGCTCAGCTGCCGTTGCACGACAATCAGATAGCGCTTCTTCTAAATCACGCACTAACTGAGTTGCCATTTTTTGTGGGTCTTCGGCTTTGTCTAGTAATGCGTTAAGTTCTGCTTTGATAAGATCTTCAATTCTGTTGATGATGGTCATTGTTCGGCTCCTTTTATAATATAGTTAGACTATTCCAAGAGCCGTGCCAAAAATAAAAACAAAATTAAATCATTGAGTTAAGATTTTTTGAAAAGAAAAATAGATTTATTGAGAGACATTAAATAGTGAAAAAGACGATAAAATCGTCTTTTTCACACACAGTATTGGAGCAATATATTTTATGCTTCAGGTACAAAAGACAGCGCCTTTTCCATCACCTCTATGCCAGCCTCTTTTTTGTGGCCATTTTCTGATAAATGACGACGGAATCCTCTCGCACCGGGCTGATTTTGAAAAATACCCAACATGTGACGCGCAATATGCCAAAAATTTGCACCATTCGACATTTCACTTTCAAAGTAGTCATACATGCTTCTTACGACTTGATGGCGAGTTTGCGTAAACGCAGCTTCGCCATACAATAGCTCATCAACCTGCGACAACATAAACGGGTTGCTGTAGGCTTCACGGCCAACCATGACGCCGTCAAGGTGAGCCAAATGATGCTGACATTCCTCAAGGGTTTTAACGCCACCATTAATACTAATATGCAGATCTGGATAGTCTTTCTTTAATTGATAAACACGAGGATAATCTAATGGTGGGATCTCACGGTTTTCTTTCGGGCTTAAGCCTTGCAACCATGCTTTACGGGCATGAATGATAAAGTCATCACAGCCCACCGCCTGCGAGGCTTCAATCAACGCCGTAAGAAACTCATAAGAGTCTTGTTCATCAATACCAATGCGCGTTTTTACCGTTACCGGAATATCCACTTCTGCCTTCATCGCCGCCACACAATCAGCAACTAACTGCGGCTCAGCCATTAAACACGCACCAAAGCGACCATTTTGCACGCGATCTGACGGGCAACCCACGTTTAGGTTTACCTCACTGTAACCATATTGCTCAGCACGCTTGGCGCACTCTGCCAACGCCTTAGGATCAGAGCCACCCAACTGCAATGCCACCGGTAACTCATGCGCACCAAATGCCAAATAATCCCCTTTACCAAAAATAATCGCTCCTGTAGTGATCATTTCAGTATAAAGCACCGCATGTTTAGTCAGCTTACGGTGAAAGGTTCTGCAATGGCGATCCGTCCAATCCAGCATGGGTGCAACGCTAAAGCGGCGAAAGGCATCAACACAGTGATTAGGTGTTTGTGGCTCAAAGGGTGGAGTAGGTTGTTGGCTCATGGTATGACTTTCTCAATCAGGTTTACTATCAATGACCTGTACTAGTTATGTCTATAGCAGTACATAGCTCAAATAGGTGATTGCGTAGTATACCGCAGCTTCTAATACTTCGTTAAGTATAGACAGCGATTTATTGCCAATACTAAAAAGCCGCAAGTAATTGAACTTGCGGCTTTCGATTTGTTTAGGCTGCCGCCACAATCTTATGGTGAGTTAAAGATACTCCTTCACTTCCGCCACTTTATTTGTTGCGAACTGACTGTTTGGATTTATCGCAAGTAACTGCTGATAGTGCTCAAGTGCTTGCGCATACTGCTTATTTAACTCATACGCTTGCGCGATGCTGTTATGGTAATAGGACTGCTCGTTATTTTGTGTCAGCGCAAATTTAAAGATTTCGATACCATTATTAACTTGGCCATCTTCAACAAGCTTATTGCCCCACTCCACTAGGATCTCTAAATCATACATTACACCGGTATCTTGCTGCGCTTTTGCAAACGTAGCCGCAAAGTCGGTAAAGCCATGTTTATCTGTAAGCTGCTTTAAGTACACCATCGGCTGATAGGCCTTTTGCTTACTTGCGTCGTTAAAGTTGGGAATATAATAAGCGGCAATATCATCAACAAACTCAATGGGTAATCCACCCAATAGGTTAGTAAGCACAATCACGGAAACCTTATCTTCAGGGTAGGTGATCACCGTAGTCGCGTTTCCACCGCTTGCGCTGATCGCTGGGTGATATTTACGCTGAATCACTTGCCAGCCCATTGCATAGCCGTTTTCTTTGGTGTTAAAGGCTTCTGTGCGTCCGTTGTTCAGCTTAACTGGCGTCCATAGCATATCCAACTCTTTAACCAGCTCACCTTGTTGTAGTGATACAACATAGTTAGCCAGTTCAGTTGCGGTTGAACTCATTCCCGCTGCGGTTCTTAGCATATATGGGAATTCGCCGTAAAAGTTTTTGTAATTTCCCTCACCTAAATGAATATATTGGCGAGCCTGATTTGGCACCATAAGTTCAAGATAATCAAAACCTGCCTGCGCTGTCTTTGGCATATTGGCACGTGCTAACTGCATCTTGGTAATAAAAGCAGGAAACCCTTCAGGTGCATATTTATCAATGATTTTACCCAAAATCACATAGCCGGTTTGGTTATAACTAAAACGGGAGTTAGGTGTAAATTGAAGAGGTTGCTTTTGCACAGCTTGCCATGAGGCACCAATATCATTCGGTACAATGGTTTCTAGGGCATAATTTGATGCGAGGATCGGCGGCAGACCTGTGGTATGAGCCATTAATTGGTTAATTTTGAGTTGCTGCCAAGCCTTTGGTAAATCGGGTAAGTGCTTACCAATTTCATCGTCCATGTTGAGATAACCTTGTTCAGCGAGCTGTACAATCGCAACACCGGTAAACGCCTTTGTCATCGAATTAATCGGAAATAAAGTCTGCTCAGTCACAGGCACTTGATGCTGTAAGTCTGCAAAACCATAACTTCCTTGCTTAATGATTTTATCGTCTTTTACTACAGCTAACTGTAAGCCCGGAATGTGCCTTTCTTTCATGAGGGTTTTGATCAGCTTGTCTACCGACTCAGCCTTCACTAAGGATGAAAATAATGCCGACCATAAAAGCGTGCCAAACCATAACAGGGTTGATAGTAAAACTTTGTTGTTCTTGTACATGATTGTTCCATCGTTCATTTACATTAAGAGATGGTTAGTTATTTTCAAGTCTTATGCCAAAACTAAATTTATTTTATTTTCAATATCTTAATTAAAAATTATTGCTTCCAGTTAAGCCTACATAAAAACAAAATAGTGAAAAAGATAAAGAAATAGTGAATTTGACGAACATATCAGGGGATTTTGGTAAACAGCGGAATAATGAGGCATACAGCACGATCATTCTCTTTCAACGGCATGGTATTGTTGCTGTATTTGTTTAAACGCTGCTGTTTGTTTAAAGGAGAGCATCGCGGCATCAAACTCATTTGCTCGTTCGGCCAAACGCCCTAACTTGGGTAACGTGATATAGGCAGGATTTATATTCAGCGGTGGTTGTAATAGCTTAACTTGGTCAAGCGCCCCTAAGGCTTTTAACTCCATCATTGCAGTTAAATCATTTTCAAATACAGCATCAACCCGCCCTAATAGCAACATTTGCAAACTACTTTGGGACGTATTGGTTAATTGAATATACTTCACTAAGTGTTGACGCGTACGCTGAAACTCGTCATCGTTCGCCTTGTCTCGGTATATTGAGACTGTATGTTGATGCAAAAACATGGCTATGTTTCCGTCAAATGTGATGGTGCTATCTTTTCTGACTATGATCACGTTTTTTTGATCTAGGATGGGCCGATTTTGAAAAACCATATAACTTGCGTAACCTCGCCGCATAAGTACCGTCAAGACAATATCACGCAGCCCTTTTTGCGCCATGTATGCGACTCTGGGCCACGGAAAATATTCAATCTTTATCGGCCAATCAAGTCGCTGAGCTAATGCTTGCAACACCTTTATCGCATAGCCATCCGGCTCACCGTCAGTATTAAGCATTGTTTTAGGGGTCGGCGTTAGACTCCTGATAAGGTGCTAATAGCTTATCTGACGCGTGCGTTTTTGCACTACCAAGAGTACAAGCTAAAACACTGAATAAATATAAGATAAAGCAAAGTCTCAAACTCAAAATCTCATTAGTTAGCACTGCAATGACACATACTACTATTTGCTATCACTTATTATTTTGTCGTTAGTTATATAACTATTCTCAGCAAATAGCCGCTAAAACTCTATTGTTTCCCCCAACACGGGAATTTCAGCCCGAATGTTATGTTGCAGCTTAAGCGCCTCTGCAAGTCCTTCTAATGCGTCGGGTTCACCGTGAACAAGCATCACTTTAGGACAACTTTTAAAATGGCTAACCCATTCAATCAATGCAGCTTGCCCGGCATGTGCTGAAAAGCCGTTTAGTGTTTCGATATTTGCTTTCACTATAATATCATCGCCAAATAATTTGATGCGTTGGGCGCCGTCAACCAATATCCTTCCTAAGGTGCCTTTGGCCTGATATCCGACAAAGATGATGGTATTGCGACTATCCCAAATGCGATGTTTAAAATGATGAGTGATCCGCCCACCTGTACACATTCCACTACCCGCGATGATTAATGCCCCGCTGCTTATTTTGTTAATTGCCATTGAGTCTTCGGCATCTACCATCAAATGCAATGTAGATAAGAAATTTTTGAGTAAGCTTTGCTCTCCGGTATGAAGTTTTTTAACGCCTTCACAATTCAAAGTCGGGAGCCACTGGTCGTATACTTCAGTGACCTCAATAGCCATTGGACTATCGAGAAAAACTTGCCAATTATCAAGCTCACCGGCGTGCTGTAACTTACCTAGATAAAGCAATAACTCCTGCGCTCTGCCCACTGCAAACGCGGGGATCATCACATTACCACCGCGTGCAAACGCATCGTCCAAAATGCCTTTTAGTTGGGTTTGTGTATCACCTAAAGACTTATGTTCACGGTCCCCATAGGTACCTTCCATTAATACAATATCAGCTTGTTCTAGCAACGTAGGATCATTCATCAACAGTGTATCTTTGTTACCAAGATCACCCGAAAAAACCACCTTTTTCTGTTTCCCTTGCTCATCAAAGGTTAGCTCTGTAATTGCCGAGCCAAGAATGTGCCCAGCATCGTGAAAGCGCACACTCGCGCCTTTTGCAATTTTTACTTCTTGCTGATAAACAATAGGCTTGAGACAGTCCAATACATCCAGTACATCTTCTTTGGTGTACTGTGCGGGAATATCATCGAGCCCCTTACGTGCACGCTTTCTGTTTTCTCTACGCAAATCATTTTCGTATAAACTTAACGCATCAAATAGCATAATGGGCAACAATTGCGACGTCGCCTCTGTGCAATAGATTGGGCCTGTAAAGCCATCATGTAATAAGCAAGGCAGCCTACCCGAATGGTCCGAGTGCGCATGGGAGAGAATAACCATATCAATACTATTTGGATTAAATTCAAATTGCTCACGCGAGATAAGGTGCTTTGCTCTCATCCCTTGATGCATACCGCAATCAAGTAGTACATCACCTAATGAAGGCGAGCTAATAAGGTGGCAAGACCCTGTAACTTCTTGCGCAGCCCCATGGAAGGTAATTGTTGCCATCGCTTTTACTCATTTCTTCGCTCGGGGTAGTTCCCCTTGGGTTTATGTAAGTTTAGTTACAAAAATCCAAGTTGCTTATGTGCTGCATCAAAAGAGTTACAGATGTGAGTTTTATAGTTTTAGCTGGTATAACCAATTAAAGTAGATACTCAATGTCATTAGCTATCACGGTTAGCTTTGGCATTTTCCCTTCTAAAGCCTGTAGACGAGATATGTTTTGCTGAGGGTGACCATAACTATTGTCGCCAACAGATATAGGGCACTCAATATTTGGAAAAGCAGTTTGCCACCTAGAGACACTTAAATAACCCGCTTCACCACCATGGTGAGGGGTCACTAGGATCACTCCCCTATCACTAAATGAGGAGGTGCTTACCGCGTCCAATATCTTCGGATAATGATGATCTCCTGTAAGCAGAGCCACTTTATTTTTACCTTTAATCGCTAACATGATACCAGTTTGATTTCTTGAGCTGCCGGCGCTAGCTCTGTAGACATCTATCGTTGCTGAAGAATAAATCGAGCTGAGCGTGATTTCTCTTCCTTTTCGCGAAATTGTTGTACGTAAACATACAATAGCAACATTATTACTCTCTAAGTGCTCTATGGTATCTCTGTAAACTAAAGTATCGGGAATATTATCTGGACCAAATACAGCGTCACAATCAGCGAGCTGTGTGGGGCTGCAAAACTTTAACGCTTGAAAATGATCCATATCCCAGTGACTGATGATAACGGTATAGCGACGACCATTCATTGCACGCATTCTTCTAGAAATGAGATCTTTCACTTGCCGGTCACTATATCGTTGAGATGCTCCAAAATCATAAACTAAGACATGCTCGGAGCTGTGCACTTCATTCCAATTACCTTGGCCACAATTAACAACGGTCAAACTATTCCACTGATGCTCTAACTTAATAAACGGGAGAGTAGGAGTAGAGGGAGAAATAAATTGCGTATCGGTGAGGTACTGACTGAATGTAAAATGAGAGCGTGTGCGTAGTGAGTATGCGACAAAAGCACTTCCCTCACCGTTTTCTAATTCAAACTCCTCATTTTCTAATTCAAACTCCTCAAAAAAGGTATACGGCATGCTATAGAAAGAACCAGCAGCTAGACGGCTATGTCTCATATGTGGAGTAGTCAGCCGGTAAAACCTTGCCACTTCAGGTATCAACTCTTGCCCAAACAACCGAGCTACCGACTGAGCATCTTCATAGCAACAAAAGTCGATAATGTACTCTACTTTGTCACCTTCACCCGGCCTGCTATAACTCTCTATATAAATCACAATATTTCGGGCTGATTGTTTAGTTTGGTTGCTGCTCACAACTTCTCTCTCTTATTTCATTTTATTGAGTAAGCCTACTTTATAAAATTGAGCTAACTTACTCGACTCAATAGCCAATGCAAAATCTAACGCTGCTATTACTATGATTACATACTAGCAAAATAGTGCATTGGCACAAAAATCAAAAAGTTAGATGGAAGTGATTAAGTTTAAAGATACAAAGTCTGTTAGGAAGTTAATACTAAAAGTTGGTAGTTTGAGAGAACCGCTCGATTTACTTCAGCAAATCAAGCGGTTCTCTTGAATGGGGTGAGTCAGCCTATAAGCCGGGTTCTGTTCACTCCCGAAGGAGATCGATAATCATTCGTCTAGGCCTAGGATCGCTCCTAGGCTCAAGCAACCTACCCGGTTCCGATGCGGGCCACACCATAAGGAACCCTATTTGGTCTTGCTCCGGGTGGAGTTTACCTTGCAACCAACTGTTACCAGTGGCCCGGTGCGCTCTTACCGCACCCTTTCACCCTTACCGGTCCCGAAGGACTTAGGCGGTCTTCTCTCTGCTGCACTTGTCGTAGGCTCACGCCCCCCAGCCGTTAGCTGGCACCCTGCCCATTGGAGCCCGGACTTTCCTCCCCCTGATCATTTTCGTCACAGGCAGCGATTATCCGGCTGACTCAGGCGGGCGATTATACGCACTTTAATGCAATAACGCACGCGATAAATTGCGTGTATTACGCTTCTCGCTCAGCAATGATAGCCTTATACAAGGCGTTCTTTTTTAGCCCTAAATATTCAGCAGCCACGCCGCAAGCCTTCTTTAATGGCATTTCTGGCTCTAGTAACTCAATCAGTTTTTTCGCTTCTGGCGTTAATGCTTGTTCATCTCTTTGTTCACCGGGTAGCATCAACACCAGTTCGCCTTTTTGCTTTTCAGGCGTTGCGGTTAAAAACTCAATGAGCTCAGTAACCGTGCCACTGAAAAAGGTTTCATAGGTTTTGGTCAGTTCTTTAGCAAAAACGACTTGTTGTGTTTCGCCCAGCGCGATTTTCATATCTTCTAGACTTGCCATAATGCGGTGGGTGCTTTCGTACAAGATACTGGTGATGCCAGAGGCGACTGCATCTTTAAAAAATTGCTGACGCGCTTGGCTTTTTGCTGGTGAAAATCCCACGAATTGGAATTTATCTGTTGGTAAGCCTGAACAACTCACCGCAGCAATGGCGGCACACGCGCCTGGAACGGGAGTCACAGTAGCACCTGCTTCACGGCACAGGTTTACCACGGCATAGCCTGGATCGCTGATAAGCGGCGTCCCCGCATCAGACACTAACGCGATATCTTTACCTTCGTTTAACCAATCTAAAATTTGCTGCGCTTTTTGCTTCTCGTTGTGATCATGCAGTGCAAAAGTTTTTGCTTTAATGCTAAAGTGGCTCAATAATTTACCGGTGTGGCGCGTATCTTCGGCAGCGATTAAATCGACCTGACTTAACACTTTCAGTGCACGTTCACTGATGTCATCTAAATTACCTATTGGTGTCGCTACAATATGTAGGGTGCCGATTTTGTTTTCGTTGTGAAGATTAGCCATTGAGCTCTCCAATATCAGTCAGTAAGATATCCACTCAGTCGTGAAAAAGAAGGTTTGCCTGTGCAGTTTAAAAAGATAGCGCTTTTAGTTGCCATATTGTCGGGGTTATCCGCTTGTAGTACAAGCACAAATGTCACCAAATCCGCCCAAGAAACTAAAACAACTAAAGCCGTTAGCCAATCGGATGACAATGCCGCGTCGTTATTTGCAAAGGCGCAGAGTAAAGAAGGCGTTGCCAAAATCCAATTGCTATATGCTGCCAGAGACGCTGCTATCTTAGAAAAAGACTGGCAAATATTAGGGCAAATTGGTTTAGCGATGGAAGCTAAAGCCAGTGTTGATCATATTCAAAACAAATTATACATCGCACTTGCTCGCAAAGAATTGTCGCAGTATGCCAATGCGTTAGCCATCCTGAACACGCTAGAGGGTAGGCTCAACACCCCTGAACACCAAGCTTGGTATGAGTATTTACTGGGTAGTATTTATGCCTCTCAGCAACTACCAAAAAAAGCGTTGGTTGAGTACTTTAAAGCGGCTGATATTGCCAATGAACATAACTTAGCGGTGGCTGGGTTAAACGAAGAGATTTGGCTCGCGCTACAGCAGCTATCAAGTTACGCCCTAGAGCGCTTTGATTCTGGCTCTGTTTTACAGCGTGGTTGGGTAACACTAGCTAAATATCAACAAATTTATTTGGGTTCGAGCGTCCAGCTCGACCAAGCTATGAATAATTGGCGTCGTCGTTTTGCTAATCACCCTGCGGTTGCTTTGCTGCCTAAAGATTTACAAGGTGCTGTTGCGCTCGAACCTTACCAAGTTAAAAGACTTGCGGTGTTATTACCACAATCTGGTGCGAGCGAGCGACTCGGCACAGCGCTTAAAAATGGTTTCTTGGCTGCCACTGACGAAGGGACGATTGAAGAAGTCTTCTTCATTGATGAAATGGCATCCGAGTCTGAAATCGTAACGCAACTTGCTGAGGCAAATGTCGATTTTGTCATTGGTCCATTATTAAAATCCAACGTTGAAAAACTACTCGCAGATAAAGGTTTTGCGGCTTACCCAACTTTGTTTTTAAATGCACGCGAAACGCTTACGCCTAGCAGTAGTGAACAGTACTTTTTTGCGCTTAATCCTGAGCATGAAGTCGAGCAAGCAATGAAGCACTTTCTTGCTAAAGGCTATAAAAAACCCATGTTACTGGCTCCAGCGAATGCCTCTGGTAAGCGTTTAATTGAGTATTTTGATCAAGGTTGGAAACGCTACAGTGAGACCGCACCAGAAGTAGGTTATTACACTAATAGTAAAAATATGGCGGATGTCATCACCGACATTTTAGAGGTGGACGCTTCAAAGTCACGCACAAGCGTCATCAAAAGTCTATTTCGCAAAGAGGTCAAAAGCGAAACACGCTCTAGACGCGACATTGATGCCATCTATATTTTAGGTGATGCAATGGAAACTCGACTGCTCAAACCTTATTTAGACGTCAATGTCAGTACATTTGCCGACAGGATCCCTTTATATGCGAGCTCTCGCAGCTATAGTAAACAAATTGATGTTACTGATAAGGGCGATTTAGAAGGACTTTATTTTACCGAACAGCCTTGGATGCTACCGGGTGCTGTTGAAAAAGCACCGCTTCGAGATGACTATCAATCTTTGTGGCCTGAGCAGGCCGACTTAGAGCAGCGCTTGTTTGCAATGGCATATGACGCCACGAATTTAGTCCCCGAGCTGCGCCAATTGGCTTGGCTCTCGGGTAAAAGTTTTGATGGCTTAACCGGCCAGCTCAGCATCCGCGGTGGTAGTGATGTTGTGCGAAAGCTCAGTTGGGCACAGTATCATAATAAACAAATTCGTTTGGTGAGCTTAGATGAACAGCCTCCGCTACCATTATTTATGCAACAAGAGAAACCTACGGGAGACTCTTTGATCAGATAGGATATCTGGATGTTTAAAGGACTATTTAGCAACACACGGAGTAAGGGCGAGCATTTTGAGTTGATTGCGGAGCAATTCTTGATAAAACAAGGATTAACCCCCGTCACCAGAAACTATCTCTGTAAATACGGAGAGATAGATCTCATTATGCAAGAGTCGCAAACCTTAGTGTTTATTGAAGTAAAGTACCGCGATAGCAGCCACTTTGGTGGCGCAATTAACGCACTATCAAAAACTAAGCTTCAAAGATTAAAGCGTAGTATTTATAATTATTTAGCACAGCAAAATTTGCATAACACGCAACTTAGAGTCGACTTTGTTGCCATTCAAGGGGCCGATCCCCCTGAAATAAACTGGATTAGAAATATTTTTTAGCATGCAAGAATCTATAAAGTCTATATTTACAGAGTCAATTCAAGCGCAGATAGCGGCGGGCGAAGTATTGCCTAAAGCGTTAGAAACCGCAGCTATGACCATGGCTCAGAGCCTGATCAATGGCAATAAAATCATCTGCTGCGGCGCACCAAGTAATCATATGTTGGCGCACCACTTCGCAACCATCTTAAGCAACTTTTACGAAACCGAACGCCCGTGTCTGCCCGCAATTGCACTAACGAATGAGCAATATAATCTGGCGTCACCAGAAAATGGCAAAGCCAGAGAGCGCTTTGCCAAGCAAATACGCGCATTCGCGCAGCAAGGTGACTTGCTGGTGGCGTATGCCATAAACGGGCAAGAAAAGGCGGTTATTGGCGCAGTGGAAGCTGCCCTTACGAGAGATATGAAAGTCATCGCCTTAGTTGGCGATGATGGTGGTGAAATTACCGGCCTGTTGGGTCCACAGGATGTAGAGATCCGGATCCCAAGTAAACGCCCCAGCCGGATAATCGAGTCACAACTATTCAATACTCACTGTTTAAGTGAGCTAATCGACGCAATTTTATTCCCTCAGGACGAAGTATGATGATGAGAATAACCTCTTTACTTGCCGCTATCTTGTTACTACAAGGGTGTGCTGCTGCGGTAGTTGCTGGTACAGCCGGTGCGGTATCTGCTGCAAATGATAGACGCACTATCGGTGCACAAATTGACGATAACAATATCGAGATCAAAGGTACGCTTGCCATTAAAGAGATTAAGCGCCTTGCAGATCATGCCAATATCACACTGGTGAGTGTTAATGGCGTAGTATTAATGATTGGTCAGGTCACCAATCAAGAAATGAAAACGGAAGCTGAGCGTGCACTACAGAACGTTGCTGGGATTAAGCAAGTACATAATCAGTTGAGAATAAGCTCAAACATCGGCATCACGACGCAAACACATGATACGTGGCTGACCTCCAAAGTTAAAACCAAACTATTGGCAGCCGACGAAGTCAATGGCGCAAATATTAAGGTAGTTACCGAGAATGCCGAAGTGTTCTTAATGGGTCTAGTCTCCAAGCAAGAAGCAAACTCAGCGGTAGAAATCGCCAGAAATATTAATGGTGTAAAACGTGTGATTAAAGCCTTTGAGTACATATAAACAATAACGTATAGCCATAAAAAAACCTGCATTCGCAGGTTTTTTTATTTTATCACTCGAAGGTGAGAACCTTTTTTCTTTTCAGGTTCTGGCTTAGTCTCTGGCGATTGTGAGACATCCGTCTCTTCTACCAAATCAAACTCTTCATCTTCAAAGATTTCTTCTTCAGGTGTAAATACCGTCCCTTCACCGTTTTCTCTTGCATAGATAGCCAATACTGCACCGTTAGGCACATATACCTGCATCGGTTGACCACCAAACCGAGCGTTAAAGCTCAGCGCTTGATTGTCCATAGAGAAATTCGTCACAGCAGACGGGCTTACGTTCAACACAATTTGCCCTTCTTGCACAAATTGTGTTGGAACCTGTACTGAGGGAAAGTCTGCGTTCACCACTAAATGCGGTGTACATTCGTTATCGACAATCCACTCGTAAAACGCGCGTAGTAAGTAAGGACGATTAGACGTCATTACGATCTGATCTCACGCTCTGCATCAGTTAGCGATGCTTGGAATGAGTCACGCTCAAATAAACGCAGCATATATTCTTTTAGCTCTTTGCTACCAGCGCCATTCAGCTCAATACCAAGCTGTGGTAAACGCCAAAGTAGTGGAGCTAAATAACAATCAACTAGGCTGAACTCTTCACTCATGAAGTAAGGTGCTTCATTAAAGATAGGTGCTACAGCTAGCAGCGCTTCAGTTAACTCTTTACGAGCTTGAGCCGCTTCATCACCACCCGCAGTGATTTTTTCAGCAAGTGAATACCAGTCAGTTTCAATGCGGTGCATCATTAAACGACTACGACCACGCATTACTGGGTACACAGGCATCAGAGGAGGATGCGGGAAGCGCTCGTCTAGATACTCCATAATGATATTCGCTTGGTACAAGCCAAGCTCACGATCGATTAGCGTAGGAACAGTGCCGTACGGGTTAATCTCGTGTAGAGCTTCTGGTAAGTTGTCCTTTTCAGCCTGATGAATATCAACACTTACACCTTTCTCAGCAAGTACAATACGTACCTGGTGACTGTACATACAGTTTGACCCAGAAAAAAGTGTCATTACAGGGCGCTTATTGGCAGCAACGGCCATGCCTACCTCCATTAAAAAACTAAAAGTAATTAAATCACTTTAAACAGCAAAAGGGGCGAACGCCCCTATTGCAAAAATTACCTTTGAATATTCAAATTAATGAACATCTCTCCAGTATTCTTTCTTCAAGAAGAATGCCAGGATGAAGAAGATAACTAAGAAACCAATAACCTTAATACCTAAAGCTTCTGACTCTAGGCGAGAAGGCTCACCTACATAAGCTAAGAAGTTTGTCAGGTCACGTGCTGCTTGGTCATATTCATCAACACTCATCTCACCGGTACCATCTGTTTCAGTGCCGACAACTTTAGTCACTGTGTGACCGTGTTCTTCCACTTCTTCAGTGATCGGTGTTGGCAAGCCTTGTAACTCTTGTAGTACGTGAGGCATACCGACCAATGGGAAAACAACGTTGTTCACACCAAATGGGCGAGACTCATCTTTATAGAATGACTTCAAGTAAGTATAGATGTAGTCCGGAGACTTAACACGAGAGATAAGTGTTAAGTCCGGCGGCGCAGCACCAAACCATTTTGCTGCATCATCTTTAGCCATAGAGTTTTTAATATGGCTACCTACTTTTGAACCATCGAAAATAAGCGTTTCTTGACCAATTTCAGTTGGAATACCGATGTCACGGAAAGTACGCTCATAACGCTGATATTGCATTTGGTGACAGCCAAGGCAGTAGTTCATAAATAACTTAGCGCCACGCTGTAAAGATGCTTTATCAGTTAAGTCGTTGTTTGCTTCCATCAAAGGTACTGATGGGCCCGCTGCCATCGATAACGTTGGCAACAATGCGAATAAACCGATTAC
The DNA here is from genome assembly GCF_000276645.1 of Pseudoalteromonas sp. NJ631. Lineage (NCBI taxonomy): Bacteria > Pseudomonadati > Pseudomonadota > Gammaproteobacteria > Alteromonadales > Pseudoalteromonadaceae > Pseudoalteromonas > Pseudoalteromonas sp. NJ631. The sequence continues at coordinate 70,137 of NZ_AKXJ01000016.1, read as the reverse complement.
TAGCTTTTTCATCATTTCGTCAACCTCGTTGGTAGTGGCTTTGTCTTCTCGTTTTTACTGTAGAAGAATAGCAACACGAAGAACATAAAGTAAGTTACTGTCGTAATTTGCGACAATAGCGTTTTAAAGTCAGTTTGCGGTGTTGCACCAATCCAACCAAGGATAACGAATGTGACAACAAACTGAGCAATGTTCAACTTATGGAAACCACAACGGTAGCGAATTGAACGAACCGAGCCACGGTCAATCCAAGGCAGTAGTGCCAATGCTACGATTGAAGCGCCCATTGCTAGTACACCAATCAACTTATCAGGAATAGCACGAAGGATCGCGTAGAATGGCGTAAAGTACCAAACTGGGAAAATGTGCTCTGGCGTTTTTAGCGGGTTTGCAGCTTCAAAGTTTGGCGCTTCAAGGAAGAAACCATTCATTTCTGGTGCAAAGAACACAATTGCGCAGAAGAAAATTAAGAAGCCAGCAACACCTAAGACATCTTTTACTGTGTAGTAAGGGTGGAATGGAATTGCATCCACAATATCTTTTTTATCCGTGTAGTATTCATGGAATTTAAACTTAGGTTTGTCTTCCTCAGCTACAGAGCCTTTCTTGCGCTTGATCTCAACACCGTCAGGGTTGTTTGAGCCTACTTCGTGCAGTGCGACAATATGAAGGAATACTAAGATAACCAGTACTAATGGTAATGCAATAACGTGTAGTGCAAAGAAGCGGTTAAGCGTTGCACCAGAAATAACGTAGTCACCACGGATCCAAAGCGTTAGGTCATCACCAATTACAGGGATTGCACCGAATAATGAAATGATTACCTGAGCACCCCAGAAAGACATCTGACCCCATGGCAATAAGTAGCCCATGAAAGCTTCAGCCATTAGCGCTAAGAAGATAAACATACCGAACAACCACAGTAATTCACGTGGCTTTTGATAAGAACCGTAGATCATACCGCGGAACATGTGAAGATAGACCACGATAAAGAATGCGGATGCGCCGGTAGAGTGTAGGTATCGTAATAACCAACCGTATTCAACATCACGCATGATGTATTCAACTGATGCAAATGCACCTTCAGCAGAAGGTACAAAGTTCATGGTTAGCCAGATACCCGTTACAATCTGGTTTACCAGTACTAAAATGGCGAGTGAACCAAACAAGTACCAGAAGTTAAAGTTTTTTGGCGCTGGGTATTGAGCAATGTGCATATTCCAGACGCGAGTCATCGGAATACGAGCATCGATCCAATCAACAACTTTACCCACAACGCCCGTATTTGCTGCTTTATCTACATTAACAGACATTATGCAACCCCTTCTTCTTCACCTACCAAAATGGTAGTGTCGTCAATAAAGGTATACGGAGGGATCTCTAAGTTTAGCGGTGCAGGTACGTTTTGGAATACGCGCCCCGCCATATCAAACTTCGAACCGTGACAAGGACAGAAGAAACCACTATCAGTGCCTTCTACTTTTTCACCAAAGCTTCCGTTAAGGAAAGATGGTGAACATCCTAAGTGAGTACAAATCCCAACTGCGACGAAAAGCTCAGGTCGCTTAGAACGGAAACCATTCTGCGCAGATGCCAACTGCTGTGGCTCTTCAGAGTTAGGATCACGAAGTTGGTCTTCGTGTTGCTTCATTTGTTCTAGCATTTTTGGTGTACGATTAACAATCCAAACCGGTTTGCCTCGCCACTCAACACGAATAAGTTGTCCAGACTCAAGCTTGCTGATATCTACTTCTACAGGCGCACCTGCAGATTTAGCTCGCTCACTTGGATTCCAGGACGCAATAAAAGGAACAGCAGCTCCAACCGCACCAACGCCACCTACAACAGAGGTAGCGATAGTTAAAAAGCGACGTCGGCTGTTGTCTACAGGCGCATTGCTCATCCACTTATCTCCACTTGATTCCCAACACTTGCTATATTGAGAACATCAGTTACAGCAGGTTAATTTAAGAAATTACAAAATAGACGCGATCATAAATAAATACCTTGATTAAAACAAGGTTATTCCAGATCCATGCCCGAATAAACCCGCAGAAAATCATCTATGATTACTTCGAGCATGAAACCGAGTATTTATGATATCGCATCTGACACAACAATATACTGACTAAGATCAACCCCCCGACTAAGGATACGCACCAAATCGCGTGACTGGATCTCAGGTCTTTCTACTTGCTTCGCCAATTGTAGCAAAAAAAACCGCCAAGTTACCGCTCGAATTGCACTAATTATTATATTTATTGAACTTTTTTAACTCGACGCGATATTTTTGAGCAAATAAGTAGGACAAAACGAATTAGATACCTCGTAAATACGAGAGATTGATGTACATAGGAGAAGCTAAAAACAAAAAACCCAGCATAAGCTGGGTTTTTGAATTCTTGAAACGTAATAAATTAACGCTTAGAGAACTGTGTCTTCTTACGTGCTTTCTTAAGACCAACTTTCTTACGCTCAACTTTACGAGCATCGCGAGTAACAAAGCCAGCTTTACGTAGAGCTGGACGTAGAGACTCGTCAAACTCCATTAGTGCACGTGTGATACCGTGACGGATAGCACCCGCTTGACCAGTTGTACCACCACCTGCAACAGTGATGTATAGGTCAAACTTTTCTGTCATTTCAACTAGCTCTAGAGGCTGACGAACAACCATGCGAGAAGTTTCACGACCGAAGAACTCTTCTAAAGAGCGCTTATTGATTACGATGTTGCCAGTGCCTGGGCGTAGGAATACGCGAGCACTTGAACTTTTACGACGACCTGTACCGTAGTATTGATTTGCCATGATAGTGCTCCTTAAATGTCTAGAACCTGAGGCTGCTGTGCAGCGTGGTTGTGCTCGTTACCAGCGTAAACTTTAAGTTTACGGAACATTTCACGACCTAGAGGACCGCGAGGTAACATGCCTTTAACCGCTTTCTCGATGATCATTTCAGGCTTTTTAGCTTGAAGTTTCTCAAAGTTGATAGACTTAAGGCCACCTGGGTAACCAGAGTGAGCATAATACATTTTGTCCTGAGTTTTGTTACCAGTTACAGTAACTTTCTCAGCGTTGATTACGATGATGTAGTCACCAGTGTCAACGTGTGGAGTATACTCAGCTTTGTGCTTACCGCGAAGGCGACGAGCGATTTCAGTAGCGATGCGACCTAAAGTTTTACCTTCAGCGTCAACTACGTACCAGTCACGTTTTACAGTTTCTGGTTTAGCAACAAACGTTTTCATTATAAAAATCCAAAGTTTTCAATTTTAAAACCACAGGCAGTCCTTGGACTACCGCTCTACTTGTATTTGCTTTAACCCCTTCGAGTTTAAGACTTTTATGCCGCTCAAGTCAGTGGCTAAGCCGACGAGGGCAATAGAACGCAACGTGGCAGGCCGCGGATTATAGCAAGCCTTCTGGGTGAAAACCAGCGCTTGGTGCTTTTTTCTACAAGAAAATCTGAAGAATTTCGAAAAAAATAGAAAAGGCAAAAAATCCAACGAAATGACGACGTGTGCGTGACAAGGACTCGTTCAAATAGGATGTTTACAAATACCCACACCGAACCAGTCCTCTTAACAAAAAAGTAATTGCCGTTAGGCTAAATGCTCTCTTGCTAAATACTCATGGGATTGCATTTCTTGCAAGCGGCTAATGCAGCGTTTGAACTCAAAATTCAGTGTACCTTCGGTATAAAGTTCAGTAATAGGCGCTGCAGCCGAGATGATAAGCGTCACATTACGCTCATAAAACTCATCGACGAGCGCAATAAAGCGCCTTGCCGCATCATCGTTTTGCTGACCCATTTGCTTCACATTAGATAGAATCACTGTGTTATATAAGCGACTGATCTCCATGTAATCCACTTGCGAACGAGCGGTTTCACATAGCGCAGGGAAATCAAACATAACAATACAATCAGACACCATTCGAGTTTGGATCATTCGACCTTCAATCTCAATCGCTTGTCCGGCTTTACCCGGCTCCGGAGAGAGTTTGTTAAAGTAGTCGAATAAGTTTTCATCCGCTTGTTTATCAAGTGGGCTGTGAAAAATTTCCGCTTGTTCCAACGTGCGCAAGCGATAGTCAATACCCGAGTCCACATTAACTACCTCAGTATTGGCTTTTACCAATTCAATGGCGGGTAAGAATCGTGCACGCTGCAAGCCATTTTTATACAAATCATCAGGCACAATATTCGATGTGGCCACTAACACGATACCGCGCGCAAACAGCGCCTGCATTAATCCACCCAGTAACATGGCATCAGTGATGTCTTGAACGAAAAATTCATCGAAACAGATAATGTCAGTTTCAGATTTGAACGTATCAGCGATGCTTTCCAGAGGGTTTTTCACTTCATTAAGCTTTTTCAGCTCTGTGTGAACACGATGCATAAAGCGGTGAAAATGCACCCGCATTTTACGCTCCGTCGGCAACGCATCGTAAAAGGTATCAACCAGATAAGTTTTACCGCGCCCTACTCCACCCCAAAAGTACAACCCTTTCACTTTTGGCGGCTCAGCTTTACCAAACAAGCGCGAGAAGAAGTTTGGTTTGACCGGGGGCTGATTGATAAGGTCGTCATACAATCGCTGTAAATGCTTTACGGCATTTTCTTGTGCGCTGTCATATTGAAAATCATCACGTTGTAGATCTTGCTGATATTTTTCCCAAGGCGTCATCGACTTAAATATTTTTTTACGATTTGTTTGTAGGTTATATTAACACGACTGTATTCACAGCGTATATTTAACTCTAACAGAGTTTTAATTTTATTTGCCGTTGAGGCACACAGGGAGAAACCTATGACTACCGTTACTTGGCTTGGATTACTGATCATTGTTGCCATTGCTGCATTCTTTTTAGGTGGCTTTGTAACGAAAAAGCAGTTCAAACACGACGAACTGGAAGTGCAAGCACAACAAGCTAAACACGACCTTGAGCAATATCGTCAAGACGTATCAGATCACCTAGCTAGCACCAAAAAGCTAGTAAATAAAATGCAGGATAGCTATCAGCAGCTGCTTACCCACGTAGAAGAAACCAACCAACTACTGACACAGGATCGTCCATCTCACCCTGCAGATCCTTTTTTCTCGAAAGAAACCACTGAACAACTACAAGCTTCTCTTCAAGCACGCCCAGAGAGAAGACGTAAGCAAGACCCAAGTTTTGAGGCACCACCAAGTGACTATGCCGAAGGTGAAACTGGATTATTTTCTGGTCAAAAAAAAGAAAGTGAGCAAATTAAAGCCTCTTGATGAAACTTTTTGTTGACCCCATAGTCTTTAAAAGAAGTTATTGATTCTAGGGCCTATTGATCTTTCGAGTTTGCTTTTTCAGCAGTTTGATTGGTATTTATACAAGGCAGAGCCTGTGTAGCATAGTTTTTCTATGTGAGTCAGGCGATAACACAGTAGAGATGCCAATCAAGCGCTGCCCTTTGGGTTCCCCTGAGTGCGCTTTGTTCATTGTTGTTCAACTTTTGCTTAGATTACTAGGCGGCAAGTCGAGCGTCGCGACCAAAACCCACTCAGAGGAACAAAAATCAAACCGCAAAGGTCAATAGGCCCTAATAAGAGGCTAATTATCAGCCCCTTATTACCTATATTAACGCTAATAGCGGAGTACTTCACGACTATGAAATTTAAACTATCTTTGTTATCGGCCGCTTTACTTTCTTCTAGCTTATTGCTGTTACCGCAGCAAAGCATGGCCAAACTTCCTGTTGCCGTAGACGGCCAACAACTACCAACGCTAGCACCTATGCTAGAAAAGGTCGCCCCGGGCGTTGTTAGTATCCAAGTAAAAGGTGCTAAAGAAGTGCGTCGCCGTGTCGACCCTTTCGACTTTTTCTTTGGACAACCGCAGCCTCGTAGCCAAAAGCGCCCTTTTAGTGGCCTCGGCTCAGGTGTCATCATCGATGCAGATAAAGGCTATGTTGTTACAAACAATCACGTTATTGATGATGCAGACGAAATGCTTGTCACCTTAAAAGATGGCAGAGAATTTGAGGCTAAATTAATCGGTAGCGACGCCGAATCTGATATCGCTTTACTACAAATCGACGGCGAAGAGCTAACAGAAATAAAACTCGCTAATTCAGACAAATTGAGAGTGGGTGATTTTTCCGTTGCTATTGGTAACCCATTTGGATTAAGTCATACAGTCACCTCAGGCATCATCAGTGCACTAGGCCGTAGCGGCTTAAATATCGAAGGCTATGAAGACTTTATTCAAACAGATGCGGCGATCAACCAAGGTAATTCAGGTGGTGCACTCGTTAACTTAAACGGCGAACTCATTGGTATCAACACCGCTATTTTAGGCGCATCTGGCGGTAATGTCGGGATCGGCTTTGCTATTCCATCAAACATGATGAAAAACCTAGTGGATCAAATTGTTGAGTACGGAGAAGTTCGTCGCGGTTCATTGGGTATATTAGGTCGAACCTTAGATGCTGGTCTTGCTAAAGCACAAGGCTTTGATGTTAAGCGCGGTGCTTATGTCATGCGCGTAGTGGAAGATTCAGCAGCGGACAAAGCGGGTCTGAAAGCCAATGATGTCATTGTCAGCCTCAACGGCGACGACATTGAAAGCTTTAATGAACTCCACGGCAAAGTGGCTACGATGGGTGAAGGTCGTGAGGTACGACTTGGTGTCTACCGTGATGGCAAAACCAAGTTTATCGACGTAGAGCTTGGTGGTAAGCAAGAAGAACAAGCGAATGCAGAGGATGTACATCCAAACCTACGAGGCGCGGTACTAGAGAGTGGCGAGCGCAATGGCAATGAAGGTGTCGTCATTACCTCAGTAGAACCTCGCTCACCAGCTGCACGTGTTGGCCTTGAAGAAGGCGATGTGATCATGCAAGTGAATCGCCAACGTGTCACTAGTGTTAAAGATATGTCTAAACTAATTAATGGCATTAAAGGTAATATCGTACTTGGGATTAAACGCGATCGCGAGACGGTTTTCTACCTCATTCAGTAACGAAATAGACAAATATTAAAAATGAAACACAGCGAAACTTGTCGCTGTGTTTTTTTTTGTGTCATTATTAGCAGTATTAGATAACGATAAATATAAGCTCTTGTGTTCAAATTAATTAAATTCATTTTTCCACCGCTGCTTGCCGGACTTGGGATCGCTTTTATCATCATTTGGTTTAATCCTGAGCTGAGGGATAACTTGCCAAAACTTGAGGCCCCACATATTCAGGCCCATCATATGAGTTTTGCTGATGCTGTAGAAAAAACGGCTCCAGCGGTCGTGACGATTTTTTCCGAGGGCTTTAGCAATCAGCCAAGATATCAGCGCCAAAGCACGGTTAGAGAACTTGGCTCTGGTGTTATTATGAGCCGAGATGGCTACATACTGACAAACTATCATGTGGTGAACAATGCCGACCAAATCATTGTGCTTCTTCCTGATGGCCGCCAGTATAGTGATACGCAACTGATAGGCTTTGACACGATTACGGACTTAGCTTTATTAAAAATTCCAGCTGAGAATTTGCCTGTCATTCCTATCGATCACGACTACTCACCACGTGTTGGAGATATAGTGCTCGCAATTGGTAACCCATTGAACATTGGACAAACCATTACCCAAGGTATTATCAGTGCAACGGGCAAACAGACTCTCACAGAAAGTCAGTTCAATAATTTGCTGCAAATGGATGCCGCGATTAATGTTGGTAACTCAGGTGGTGCCGTTGTCAATTCTAATGGCGCGCTAGTTGGCATTACCTCTGCACAATTTCGCACGCGCTTGAACATTGATATCCAAGGTATCTCGTTTGCTATCCCTTATGATCTTGCACTGGACGTCATGCATAAACTCATTATGGATGGTAGAGTGATCCGAGGCTATCTCGGCTTTAGAGGCACGCCAGTTGATAATACAGGTAAAAGCGTAACGGATCTTTACACACCTATTGTCGGCCTTGCTGTGAGTGAATTAGACCCCCTAGGTCCCGCATGGCAAGCTGGTATGAAAGAGCATGATATTGTGGTTAAAGTAGGTGGAGAGCCTGTGACTAATCCGCAAAAGACATTGAAGACGATAGGCAATACTGCGCCTGGTACTAAACTCGAGTTTGAAGTACTCAGAGGTGGTCAGCGCCTCACCATTACGGTGGAAGTCGCAGAACTCGAAACTGGACTATATTAGGAAAAAAAGCGTCCTAGAGGACGCTTTTTTGTTTTTTATTCAGAATCATTAAGCTCAGGTTTTACGGCGTTTTATATTTGCACCTAAACGACTCAGCTTATCTTCTATCTTCTGATAGCCCCTATCAACGTGATAGATGCGATCGACTATGGTTTCGCCTGTTGCAACTATACCCGTTAGAATAAGACTCGCTGAAGCGCGTAAATCGGTTGCCATTACCTGCGCACCAGATAACGACTCTGTCTCACCACAGATTGCAGTGTTGCCTTCTAATCGAATATTCGCGCCCATACGCTGTAGCTCTGGCACGTGCATAAAGCGGTTTTCAAAGATAGTTTCTGTGATTGTCGCGCTGCCTTCAGCCACCACATTTAATGCGGTAAACTGAGCTTGCATGTCTGTTGGAAAGCCAGGATGTGGCATGGTTTTGATATTAACGGCTTTTAAAGCGCGTTGACGCATATCCACATAAATACTATCTTCACTTACCTCAACAATCGCATTGGCGGCACGTAGCTTTTCAAGCACAGGTTCAAGGCTATGATAATCCGTGTTTTTACACAGCACTTCACCTTTTGCCATTGCCGCAGCAACCAAAAAGGTCCCTGTTTCGATGCGATCAGGAAGGATTTTATGCTCACAACCATTAAGACGCTCAACGCCTTCTATCTCAATTCGGCTCGAACCTGCACCGCTGATCTTGGCACCCATGGCAACTAAGCATTCAGCTAAGTTAATAATTTCAGGCTCTCGCGCAGCATTATCTATCACAGTTTTACCATCGGCGAGGGTTGCAGCCATCAGTAAGTTTTCAGTAGCACCAACGCTGACGGTTTCCATAAAGATCTCAGCGCCCCGAAGACGACCTTCGGTTACCGCATGAATATAACCATTCTCAACTTTGATCTTAGCGCCCATTTTCTCAAGGCCTGAAATATGCAGATCGACTGGACGAGCACCAATAGCACAGCCTCCCGGTAGGGATACTTGCGCTTGACCAAATCTTGCGACTAATGGGCCTAACGCCAGTACCGACGCACGCATTTGCTTAACGAGCTCATAAGGTGCAAGCACGCTATTTACCGTTGCACCATTGATTTCTAAGATATCGCCATCCCACTCAACTTCAGCGCCCAGTGTTTTTAATAAGGCTTCAGTGGTACCTATATCGCGTAAGTGCGGTACATTAGAAAAACGGCTTTTACCATCGCCAAGCAGAGCGGCGAATAAAATAGGTAGGGCTGCGTTTTTAGCCCCTGAAATAGTGACTTCACCGGCTAAAGTGGTGCCACCTTGGATAACAAACTGATCCATTGCGGCACTCCGTTATTGTGGAAGAATAAATTTGCGCTCTTTTTGCCATTCATCAGGTGTGAATGCACGAATACTAACAGCATGCATAGTGCCGTCTTTAATAGTATCCATCAGTGGGCCGTAGATCAGCTGTTCTCTTTTCAGCCTTCTTAATCCGTCAAAACACGTTCCAACAGCAATGACTTCGTAGTGACTACCATTAGCTTTAACGATGATCTCGTCAAGCGATAGTGCATCTCTCAATAAAGTTTCGACTTGATTTGTTTCCATTAGACTCACTCAAATAGGGTTGTCACCTGTCCCAACTCCATTAAATTTTGCAGTTGCTCAGGCGTATTTTTCAGCTCGAGACGAATGTCGCGCTGTTTCAATTGACCTAAAGAGTGAATTAACCAAGCTAAGCCCGCGGTGTCAACCCTTGTCACCTCAGAAAGGTTAAAATAGACGGTTGATTGTGCATTTTTCAACACTTGAACGATGGTCGACTGTTTCAGTGCGCTTGGTAAACTCGCTCTCGTAAGTTCACCAGTTAACACGATTTCACCTTTACTTTCGGTGAATGAAATATTAGGCGTCACCATCATCCCCTCTAAATTGCACCGGAAGCTTGCTCTTCTTATCTAACAGTTGGATCACATGTTCAATACCCTGCTGTCGTAAAATACCATGTAGCTCCGATTGTTTGGCATCAAGTAAACTAATGCCTTCCGCCATCATGTCAAAAGCACGCCAGTCACCGTCTTGTCCGCGTCTAACTTTAAAATCGATTTTGATATCAGGCTTGCCTGGCTCTACAATTTTGGTCTTAACAACCACCACAGCTTCATTCTCAAATGGGCGATGCTCACCAAACTCTACCTTTTGGTCTTTATATTGAGTAAATACACCAGCATAAGTCGCTACCAAGTAATTTTTGAATACCTCAATAAACTCTCTAATATGCTCGACAGCAGCAGCTTTCTCCTCTTTACTTTCAATGTTGCGAACCTTTTGAATATAAGAACCTAATACACGATACGCAGCGTATTTGTAATCAATGTAAGGCAAGAGCTCTTCTTCTACGATAACGCGTAAGTGTTCTTTGTCTTTTTCAATGATGTTTTGCTCTTTCGTAACACGCTGAAAAGTTTGCGCCGCAACTTGCTCCACCATTTTATAAGGATCGCTTGAGTCTACTTCTTTCGCCTGAACCAATGCGGTAGCCATCAATGCTACAAACAAAGTCAGACATTTCGCATAGATGTTTTTTAACATATTTACTCGCTCCCTTGATTAAATAGGAACTGACCTATTAGCTCTTCTAATACCAGTGCCGATTTTGTATCTGTGATCATGTCACCGTCTTTTAGCGCTTTTGTTTCCACACCAAAAAGAGACTCAAGATCAACGCTATCTTCACTCGTTACTTCCTGACCCAGACATTTTTGCTTCGCAGATTCAGCAGCAATAACGGGAGAAATACCTAAGTATTGCTCTCCCAAAATGCCCGAAGTCAAAATCGAAACCGACGATGTATCGGAAAACTGACACTCATAGTTTTTATCTAAACTCATTGAAACTACCGGCACGAACTCTTGTGGATGGATGTGAATTCCATCAACACGACCAATCACAACCCCACCCACCTTAATCGGGGCGCGGGTTTTCAACGAACCTATATTTTCGAACTTAGCATGCAAAGTGTAAGTTTCACCATTGCCGCTTAAGCCTGAGTTAGCCACCTTTAGCGCCAACATAACAAATGCAGCAATGCCCAATGCCACGAACAACCCAACTAAAATTTCTATTTTCCGTGTATTCATTTTTAAAACCTTTTAACTTGAGAACATAACCGCTGTTAATACAAAGTCAAAGCCAAGTACAGCCAGTGAAGAATGTACTACCGTCTCTGTCGTCGCTTTACTTATTCCTTCTGAAGTAGGAATACAGTCATAGCCTTTGTATAGCGCGATCCAAGTTACTAATAGTGCAAATACGAAACTCTTAATAAGACCATTTAAGATGTCTTGTTGAAACGACACTTGCGATTGCATAATTGACCAGAAGCTACCTGAATCTACGCCTAACCAATCAACACCCACCAAGTGTGCGCCTAAAATAGCGATCGCAGAGAATATCAATGCGAGTAACGGCATACTAATAAAACCGGCCCAAAAACGAGGGGCAACCACGCGCTTAAGCGGGTCTATCGCCATCATTTCTAAACTAGATAATTGCTCCGTTGCCTTCATCAAACCGATTTCTGCAGTTAACGCACTGCCTGCACGTCCTGCAAATAAGAGTGCGGTTACCACAGGGCCCAGCTCTCTAAGTAAACTCAAAGCAACCAAAGGTCCAAGGCTATCTTCAGCGCCATACCCAACTAACACGGTATAGCCTTGTAATGCCAATACCATGCCGATAAATAAACCAGACACCATGATAATCAACAATGATTGATGACCAACCATGTAAAGTTGCTTTATCAACAGCGGCGTGCCTTTTCGGAAATTAGGTAAGCTACATAGCGCCCCAAAAAGCATTGTTGTGGCACGGCCAAGTGCGGCAAAACGGCTGAGGGTTTTGTGGCCTAGTTTTTGTAAAAAGTCGACCATACTCACTCTCCTTGCAACAGCGCTTGCTGATAATCTGGCGCTTTAAAGTGGAATGGCACAGGACCATCCGCAAGGCCCTGTAAGAACTGCTGTACTAATGGCGATTCGTGTTCAAGCATCTGCTCAGGGGTTCCTGTACCAATCACACCTTGCTCTGCAATAATAACGACGTGGTCGGCAATACTCAGCACTTCCGTAACATCATGAGTGACTATCAGTGACGATAACCCCAATACTTCATTAAGGGACTTAATCAGCCGAACTAGAACGCCCATGGAGATCGGGTCCTGACCTGCAAACGGCTCATCGTACATAATTAATTCAGGATCAAGTGCAATAGAACGTGCTAAAGCCGCGCGTCTTGCCATACCACCAGAAAGCTCTGCCGGCATTAAATCTTTTGCACCACGAAGACCAACCGCTTGAAGCTTCATCAGCACCACTAAACGGATTAATTCTTCAGATAATTCGGTATGCTCGCGTAGAGGAAAAGCCACATTGTCGAACACGCTCATATCGGTAAACAAAGCACCGCTTTGAAATAACATACTCATCCGCGTTCGAGCTTGATACAAAGCTGCTCGTGACATGTTAGGGATACTGTTTCCAGCAAAAAGAATATCACCGCTATCAGGTTTAAGCTGACCACCGATTAATCGCAACATGGTAGTTTTACCAATGCCACTCGGCCCCATTATTGCGGTAATTTTGCCCTTTGGTACGGAAAAGCTCATGTTTTTGTAGATGATCCTTTCACCCCGAGAGAAGGTTACATCCTTGATTTCTACAATTGACTGCGACAAGTCGCTCTCCAGATCCAGACTATATTCATCCAAGTATGATACTTTTTTTTCAAACAAGATGGAAAATCGTTTTGGTAAAATTTTGTAAGTAGTGAAATGTAACGGTTTGCTTATACTTTCCAGAGCGCTTTTGGTAGTATCTATCGAAATTTTAATCCTATTGGCTAGAGGTTCATGGTTTTATCGTTTGTTATTCTCATTCTTGGCTTTATTGCACTGGTTTGGAGTGCTGACCGCTTTGTTTTTGGTGCGGCCGCTCTTGCACGAAACTTTGGTGTGCCAACATTAATTGTTGGTTTAACTATCGTGGCCATGGGTTCTTCAGCACCAGAAATGATGGTTGCTGCGCAAGCCGCTCTTGCAGATAAAACAGACACCGCCGTGGGCAATGCCATAGGTTCCAACATCGCCAATATCTTACTCGTTTTGGGTCTCACCGCGTTATTAAGGCCACTCTCCGTTGGCTCTGGTATTTTGCGCCGCGAAATGCCGCTGTTAGTCATCGTTTCATTGGCAGCTTGGTATATCGTTAGTGATAACCACTTTAGTTTCGTAGAAGGTGTTTTGTTATTAGTCGGTTTCGCCGCTTTTCTTCTTGCACTTATCATTATCACCAAGCGTGGTGGTGGAGATAATGATGACCCATTCGTCAGTGAAGCCTGTGAAGAAGTGCCAAATAATATTCCAACTCAAAAAGCCGTTTTCTGGTTAATCGTGGGTATGATTTTACTGCCTATTAGCGCGGACTATCTCGTTGGCGCCGCGGTTGACATCGCCAAATATTTTGGCATGAGTGACCTGCTAATAGGATTAACCATTATCGCCGTTGGTACTAGTTTACCCGAGCTTGCGGCATGTGTTGCTGGCGTACTTAAAAAAGAAGACGATCTAGCGCTTGGCAATATTATTGGCTCGAATATCTTTAATATATTGGCAGTGCTATCGATTGCTGGGATTATTAACCCATCTGTCCTCGACGCCAATATTGCGTCACGTGATATCTTTATTATGCTTGGCGCGACACTGCTGCTTATCCTAATGAGCCTCAGCTTAACAGGTCAGCGCCGCATCAACCGCTTGGAAGGTGGCATACTTGTCGCAAGCTTCGTCGGTTATATTTACTACATCATTTAAGGAAGCCTTGTGACAACGAACCCATTTATTGATTCTGCAAATCAAGTTTTTGCTACTGAACTTGCAGCAATAGAAGAAGTGCAACAGTTTGTTGATCAACAATTTGTAAAAGCCTGTGAAATTATGTTTGGCTGCCAAGGTCGCATCATCGTGATTGGCATGGGTAAGTCCGGCCACATCGGAAACAAAATCGCAGCGACACTCGCAAGTACTGGCAGCCCTGCATTTTTTGTTCATCCAGGAGAAGCAAGTCACGGCGACTTGGGTATGATCACCAAAGATGATGTGGTTTTGATGATCTCCAACTCAGGGGAAACCCAAGAGGTGATCTCAATCCTGCCTGTGATAAAGCGCTTAGGGGCCCCCGTTATTTCTATGACAGGCAACCCGAGCTCTACAATGGCTCGTAATGCGACGGTTCACCTTTGTGTTAAGGTATCAAAAGAAGCCTGCCCATTAGGACTTGCACCCACGGCGAGCACCACAGCTACGCTAGTGATGGGCGATGCACTCGCGGTTGCGCTACTTGAAGCCAGAGGCTTTACGGCTGATGATTTTGCACTTTCCCATCCAGGTGGTAGTTTAGGAAGACGTCTACTACTAACCGTTGCTGATGTCATGCATCAAGGGGATGCAATCCCTATGGTTAAAAGTCATTGCACAGTTAAAGAAGCTTTATTTGAAATGTCAGCTAAAAGTTTAGGTATGACGGCAATCGTAGATGAAAGCTCGCAATTGCAAGGTATTTTTACCGATGGCGACTTGCGCCGTATTATCGAACAAAAGATCGATATTCACACCACCCCAATCACGCAAGTTATGACGGCTAAAAGTACGACGGCACGCGCCGATATGCTCGCAGCAGAGGTACTCAATATCATGGAAACCAAACGGATTAACGGCTTGATTGTGGTAAACGAAAACAACATCCCGGTTGGCGCCTTGAATACGCAAGATTTACTTAGAGCGGGGGTGCTGTAATGCAATTTGAAGATTTATATCAGACGATTTCACCTAAAGCTTGGGAAAAAGCAAAACAAATCAAATTATTGATTTGCGATATTGATGGCGTATTCTCAGATGGCCGTATATACCTTGGTAATAATGGTGAAGAACTGAAAGCATTTAATACCAAAGATGGGTTTGGTGTTAAGGCCTTGATTGATTGTGGTATCGAAGTCGCCGTTATCACAGGTAGGCATTCACAAATAGTTCAGCAACGCATGACTAGTTTAAATGTAACTTATATTTACCAAGGCCAAGAAAACAAGTTAGTGGCATATGATGAACTGAAGACTAAGCTCAACCTTAGTGATGACGAAATTGCGTATATTGGTGATGATGGTCCAGACCTACCCGTAATGGAACGAGTCGGTTTTGCCGTTGCCGTCAATGATGCACATCCTCTTGTTAAACATATCGCTCATTACACAACCTTGATGCCTGGTGGTTTTGGTGCTGTGAGAGAACTGACTGATCTTCTAATGCTCAGCCAAAATCACTTATTGACTTCCAAAGGATCAAGTACATGACCGTATTGCGTGTCATCTTACTCATTGTTTTCGCTTCTTTAATGGTTTGGATGTGGTCGCCCATGTTTAATCCATCAGAGGCGGACTCAGCAAAAGAAGATGAACCGTTAGCTAAGCCCGATTATGTTGCAACCACGCTTCAGCAAACGACCTATAGTGAAAATGGCTTATTAAACTATCAGGTAACTGCTGATAAGATGGAGTTGTATCAAGATCTTGGCTTTAGTCACTTTGAAAAGCCTATTTTCACCTTATATAACGGTGAGCAAAATTGGCAAATAAGTGCATTAGAAGCAACACTGTACGAAAACAATACCTTGATATTAGAAGGCAATGTGCTGGCAAAGAATTTAACGCCTAACGCCATGATCACCGATATCAATGCCGATAATGTAAGAGTTGAAATTAAGCAAAAATTGATGAAGTCGGAACACCCTGTCGTTATCACGGGTCCTAGTCTTAGGATCACGGGTAAAGGACTGCATGCGGATCTACAAAAGCAAGTGATCGAACTCATCAACCACACAAAGACAATTTATTATGACCAGTAAAATCATTAACAAACTAGTTTTCATCGGCTTGCTTGCAAGTTCTACTCTAGTAATTGCTGCAGAACAAAATGAAGTCATTATTGATGCTGGCCGTCAGCAAGCTCAACTGCAAAGCAACATCGGTATTTTTGAACAGAATGTTGTTATTATTCATGGCAACAGAAAAATAAATGCCGATCGCCTAGAAGTCCATCGCCGCGCGGAGCTTGGTACTAACAAGCAACTGCTTGTTGCAACTGGCAGCCCAGCTATTTTCAGCGAACGTCAACCTGATGGTAATTTGCTAGAAGCCAAAGCAAACGAAATTCGCTACGACGTTGCGGAAGGCACCTTAGTCATTTCTGGCGATGCGGAAATCAATCAAACTGGGCAAAAAATCAATGCTCAGGTCATCACCTATGACATTGAAAAGCAACTGATCAGTGCTGAGCGCTCAGACCAAGAAGATTCCCGTGTAAGAACCATCCTTGTTCCTGTTGATGACAAAAAAGACGCAAAAGATAAAAAAGCGCAGGAAGAAGGTAACAATTAATGAGCGAGCTCAAAGCAACTGGTTTAGCAAAGAGTTATAAAGGCCGCCAGGTCGTCAAAAATGTTGGCTTAAGTGTTCAAGCTGGCAGCATTGTAGGCTTATTGGGCCCGAATGGCGCAGGTAAAACCACGACCTTTTATATGATTGTAGGGTTAGTACCAAGCGACAAAGGTTTTATTCAGATTGATGACGAAGATATCACTTTGCTACCGATGCACAGCCGCGCGCGACTTGGTATTGGTTATCTACCGCAAGAGTCTTCGATCTTTAGAAAACTCACGGTCTATCAAAATTTGATGGCGATTCTAGAAACTCGAAAAGACTTATCTAAAGTTGAAAGAGAAGCTGAACTCAATGAGTTACTGGACGAATTTAATATTCAACACATTCGCGACTCACAGGGCATGGCATTGTCGGGAGGCGAAAGAAGACGCGTAGAAATTGCTCGCGCTTTAGCCGCTAACCCTAAGTTTATCCTGTTAGATGAACCTTTTGCTGGTGTTGATCCTATTTCGGTGTTAGATATAAAGACAATCATAGAGCACCTAAAAAACCGCGGTATCGGTGTGCTAATCACCGATCATAACGTTAGAGAAACACTGGACGTATGTGAAAAAGCCTACATCGTTTCACATGGTGAGTTAATCGCTGCAGGCACGCCAGAACATGTTTTGGCAGATCAAACCGTAAGAGATGTCTACCTAGGCGAACAATTCAAGCTATAGTTAAGACGTAGTATTAATAACTGTTAAAAAGGATTGTTAGAGATACATGAGGCAATCATTACAGCTGCGCATGGGGCAGCAACTTACAATGACTCCACAACTGCAACAAGCCATTCGCTTGCTGCAGCTCAGTACATTGGACCTGCAACAAGAAATACAAGAAGCGTTAGACAGCAATCCATTGTTGGAAGTGGAAGAAGGTGATAATACTGACGGCGAAAACGCTGACCAACACAGTCAAGAAAAGAGCAGTGCTGACGACAATCAAGATTCAAGCGATGAAGTGCAGGTTAGTGACTATGAGATAGACTCAGATACTGCCATGAGCAAAGACACTGTGAGCGATGACCTTGCTATGGATGTCACTTGGGACGAGTATATGAGTGCAGCGCCCGCTGCAAGCTCAGGCCCACTTCCCGATGACGATAATGTTTATCAAGGGGAAACCTCTGAATCTCTTCATGATTATCTCATGTGGCAACTTGAGCTGACACCGTTTAGTCCAACAGATAGAGCGATTGCGATTGCGATTATTGAAGCGGTCGACCTGTCAGGCATTTTAACACTGTCTTGCGAAGACATTTTAGAAAGCATTAATGATGAGAGTAGCGAAGAGCCTATTGAGCTGGATGAAGTCGAAGCCGTGCTCAAACGTATTCAGCTTTTCGATCCTGTCGGTATCGCAGCGCGTAGTTTACAAGAATGCTTGTGTATTCAGCTAAATCAATTCGCCCCAGATACGCCATGGATTGCCGAAACGAAAATGATCCTGACAGAGCATATCGACTTGCTTGCCAGCCGTGACTATCGAACTTTGGCTAAGAAAACGCGCCTTAAAGAAGCCGATCTCAAAGAGGTCATGACGTTAATTCATAGTCTTAACCCAAAACCAGCGGCAAGCATTATTCATGAAGAGCCTGAATATGTGATCCCTGACGTATCGGTAAAAAAAGTAAAAGGTCGTTGGATCGTAGAGCTAAATCCTGATGCTATGCCTAAAATAAGAGTAAACGACCATTATGCTGCGATGTCTAGAACAGCGAAATCCAGCACAGATAGTCAGTTTATTCGCTCACATTTACAAGAAGCAAAGTGGTTTATTAAAAGCTTAGAAAGCCGAAATGATACATTATTAAAAGTTACCAATTGCATTGTGCAACAACAACAGGCATTCTTTGAACATGGCCCCGAAGCAATGCGCCCTATGGTGCTAAATGATGTTGCTGAAATGGTTGAGATGCATGAGTCCACAATTTCCCGTGTGACAACACAAAAATACATGCATACACCTCGGGGAATATTTGAGCTGAAGTACTTCTTCTCTAGCCATGTAAGTACAGAAAATGGAGGTGAGTGCTCTTCTACAGCAATTAGAGCACTTATCAAAAAGCTGATAGCTGCAGAAAATACCGCGAAGCCATTGAGTGACAGCAAAATTGCAGATATCTTAGCTGAGCAAGGAATTAAGGTAGCGAGACGTACGATTGCAAAATATCGTGAATCCCTAGCCATTCCACCGTCAAATCAGCGTAAAAGCTTGATATAAGACGTAAAACCCAAGAAGGAAAAATGCTTATGCAACTAAATCTAACTGGTCGCCATGTAGAAATTACTGACTCATTAAGAGACTATGTCACCAACAAGTTTGCGAAGCTAGAAAGGCACTTTGATCATATCAATAACGTGCATGTGATCCTTGATGTCGAGAAGCTAGTACAAAAAGCAGAAGCAACATTACACGTAAACGGCGGCGAGCTATTTGCATCAACAGAGCATCAAGATATGTATGCCGCAATTGATGGCCTCATCGACAAGCTAGATCGTCAAGTTATTAAACACAAAGAGAAGCTCACTCGACACTAAGATGAAATTAAGTGAATTAGTGAACAAGGACTGCAGTAAAGCTGCGGTCCTTTTTAATAGCAAAAAACGTATTTTAGAATACATCAGCGAACTGGCTCATAGCCAAATTCCAAATACCAGTCAGCATGCTATCTTAGACGCTTTAATGGCGCGAGAGAAATTAGGCAGCACAGGGATCGGTAAAGGTATTGCCATTCCTCATGGTCGACTTGAGGGTTTGGATAAAATCCTTGCAATGGTGCTTGTTAGCGAGCAAGGGATCCAGTTTGAAGCCATAGATAAGCAGCCTGTCGATATTTTTGTCGCGTTCATCGTACCCGAAGGTGATAATCAACAGCACCTGAAGACCTTAGCGGCGATTGCTGATACACTCAAAGACAAGTCTTTTTGCAAAATGCTTAGGCAAGCAAAAAGTGATGACGAGTTATATGCAGTGATCCAAGGTGAACTTGATGAGTGATGAAGAAAAAGGACTCGAGCTTATCATTATCAGTGGCCGCTCAGGCTCTGGTAAATCTGTAGCGCTTCGAGTATTGGAAGACTTAGGCTACTATTGTGTAGATAACATTCCAGTCAATTTACTGCCGTCTTTAGTCCGCAGCGTTTCCGACAATTATAATAAAATTGCAGTCAGTATTGATGTTAGAAACTTGCCTAAAGAACAGGACGAGTTTAATGACATTCTTGAATACTTGCCTGGTTTCGCCAAACCTACCCTGTTTTATTTAGACAGTGACGATCAAACCCTGATAAAACGCTTCTCAGAAACACGCCGTTTGCACCCTCTTTCACTACATAATCTTCCATTAGATGTTGCGATAAAGAAAGAACGGGAATTGTTAGACGTGTTGATCACACGCGCTGATTTTCTCATTGATACTACAGGCCTGAGCGTTCATCAACTTGCGGAAGATATCCGCGAAAAAATCTTAGGTAAGAAAGACAAACAACTCATTATTACCTTTGAATCTTTCGGCTTTAAACACGGCATCCCAAAACAAGCGGATTACGTTTTTGATGCGCGCTTTTTGCCCAACCCACATTGGGAGCCTGAGCTTAAGCCGCTAACTGGCCTAGATCAGCCAGTCAAAGACTATTTGTCGAGTCACAGCATCGTGCAAAAGTTTACTTGGCAGATCCAAACCTTTGTACAAACTTGGTTACCACACTTAGAGCGTAACAATCGCAGTTATCTAACGATCGCAATAGGATGTACTGGTGGGCAACATCGCTCGGTATACTTAGCGCAAACCATTGGCGAGCGATTTGCAAAAACCCATCCCAACGTCAAAATTCGCCACCGTGAGCAAGAGGGTTAAATGTTAGAAGATACGTTTTTAATCCAGAACAAGCTCGGCCTGCACGCTCGAGCAGCGACGGTTCTTGCGCAATTAGCAACCCAATTTGATGCCGAAGTGACCTTATATCAAGGAGACAAAAGTGCTGCTGCTGACAGCGTACTAGCGCTGTTGTTACTTGAAAGCAGCCAAGGAAAAGAAGTACGAGTGGTTTGTGAAGGTCCTGATGCTCAGTATGCACTAGACGCCATTGGTGGACTAATAGAAAATAAATTTAATGAATCCGAGTAACTTGGGCTACTAGCACCAAAATAGCACTAAGGTCTGATTCATTTATTCCCTGCTAATCTCCCCCTCCGTAACCAGACAGGTCTAATACCAATTAGTCTTAATACTTACTCAGTTTGAAGGAGCAAATCTGACGCTAACTGTGTTAAAAATCTTTCATTTTGAACAACTAAATAGCAAAATTTTCGCCGTGTTATCGACAAGATTTTCTCGCTTCAAAATAGATCACTTAATTAAGCGAATTGGTATAATAAGTCTCTCATAATTAAGCGTAAACCTTGGTAGTTCTCAATAAACTGAGTTACACTGTAATACCAATTTAGGTTTCTTTCGTGCAGTAAAGCGAGTTGCCGAGAAAATCCTACTTTATCGTTGCGTACACCTTTAACGTGTATTAACGGTAGCAACCCACCAGCAGAAACAACACGAATAAAATTCAAATTAAGAAATTGGTTTCTGCGATAAAGTAAATGAATTAGGTTAACTAAATCACGTTAGCCAACATTATTATCAAAAAGGATGCCTATGCCTGAAGTATTTGAACAAGACTACACACTGGAACAACTCCAAAAGGTAACTAAAGCCTTAAACAGTGGTCAGTTTGTTCAAGTTAGGCGTATGCTCGCAGAAACAGCTCCTTGTGACACAGCACTGCTTTTAGAATCATCCCCTCATAAAGTTCGCTCTATGCTGTGGCAGCTCGTTGACCCAGATATCCAAGGGGATGTCTTAGAGGAATTGTCAGAGGACGTAAGACTTGGGATCATCGCCCAGATGGAGCCGGAGCTAATTGCTGCCGCTACAGAAGACATGGACGACGATGACCTTGGTGATGTCCTGAGAAGCCTGCCTGATACCGTCTACCAAGATGTTATTGGTGCGATGGATAGCCAAGATAGAGAACGTGCGACACAAGCATTGTCCTACAAGGAGCACTCGGCCGGTGCGCTAATGAGCACCGACACGGTCACTATTCGACCCGATGTTACCTTAGAAGTTGTATTTAGATATCTACGTCTTAAAGGCGAATTGCCAGACGGTACGGACGAGTTGTATGTAGTTGATAAAGATAACTGCTTTTTAGGCACGCTGCCTGTCAATACCTTATTAACTAAGTCTCCTGACAGTATGGTTCGAGACTTGATGGATGAAGATAAGGAAACGATCCCTATCTCCATGGATGAGTCTGAAGTGGCGCAGCTTTTTGAGCGTCATAACTGGATCTCAGCTCCTGTAGTTGACGATAACGCCCATTTACTTGGTCGTGTCACCATTGATGACGTTGTTGACGTCATCCGTGAAGATGCTGAGCACAGCTTGTTAAGTATGGCAGGTCTTGAAGATGAAGAAGATACCTTTGCGCCAGTCCTAAAAAGTAGCCAGCGCCGCTCTATTTGGCTTGGGATTAACCTGTTAACCGCCTTAATGGCAGCGTTTGTTGCAAGCTTCTTCGAAGGTACTCTGGATATTTTACCTATTCTCGCGGTGTTAAATGGCATAGTACCAAGTATGGGTGGCGTTGCCGGTAGCCAAACGCTAACCCTAGTGATCCGTGGTATTGCCCTTGGTCATATTAACCAGACTAACCAAAAGTTTTTAATGGGTAAAGAGCTGGCGATAGGTGCCTTAAACGGCGTGCTGTGGTCTGTCTTGATCGCAGGGGTTATTGCTATATGGCAGTGGGATTTTACACTCGGTGCTGTAATTGCCTTCGCGATGTTTATGAACTTAGTCGCTGCAGGTATCGCGGGAGCCAGTATTCCAATTATGCTGAAGAAAATGAATATCGATCCAGCGCTAGCTGGTAGTGTGGTACTAACAACGGTTACTGATATTGTCGGGATCTTTGCATTCCTTGGCACCGCCACTTGGTTATTAGTGTAGCAGTAACATAGTCTACATAGCGGGAAATGCTGGTCAAAACCAGCATTTCTTGAGCTGATGAAGGGAGTTATTCGCCCGCTATTTGCATAGTATTGAGTAATATTGAGCCGGTTTGTACTGCGCCTCGACATTCAATATCACCGCCAATCCCTTCAATCCCCATAAACATATCTTTTAAATTACCAGCAATCGTAATTTCACTTACAGGATATTGAAGTTCTCCATTTTCAACCCAAAAACCAGCAGCGCCCCTTGAGTAATCACCAGTTACCGTATTAACACCTTGTCCCATTAGTTCAGTGACTAACAAGCCAGTGCCCATCGACGCAAGTAGGCTGGTTAAATCGTCGTGTGTTGGTTTTACTAACCAGTTATGGATCCCACCTGCGTGACCTGTCGCTTGCATATTCATTCTACGTGCGGCATAGCTTGCCAATAAATAAGTATTAAGCACGCCAT
The DNA here is from genome assembly GCF_000276645.1 of Pseudoalteromonas sp. NJ631. Lineage (NCBI taxonomy): Bacteria > Pseudomonadati > Pseudomonadota > Gammaproteobacteria > Alteromonadales > Pseudoalteromonadaceae > Pseudoalteromonas > Pseudoalteromonas sp. NJ631. Next base: position 46,977 of record NZ_AKXJ01000016.1, on the reverse strand, counting down.
CTGTGATAATTTCTCGGTCGATGGTTTTTACACCTTCACTATCAAAAGGACTAGAAGCAAGTCCTCTTAGTAAATGTGGCTTCTCTTCAATGTTTACGCAGCGATTAAAAATCTGTGTGTCTAAAGAATCCAATAAGAAGCTAGACTTGCGATATAGCGCGCCACCACCGATACCTGATACTAAGTGTCCAAATAAGCTGTTCGCGATATCTGCTCGAAAAATAACAGGCACTTTACGCGTTGATACCTTACGACTGCCTAATTTTGCCAGCGTTGATTGTGCCGCCTCTAAACCGACTTCTTCAGGGGACTTTAGCTCCGAGTGCACGCGAGATAACGTATATGCAGAGTCCCGTTGCATTTGCTCACCTTCTTTACCAATCACCATAGTACTCAGGCTGTGTCTGGTACGTGGGAACCCTGCAATTAAGCCATGGCTATTGCCATATACACGGATCCCTTGGTGGCTCGATAAGCTCGCGCCATCAGAATTCACGATTCGAGGATCGAATTCTAACGCTGCTTTTTCAGCAGCTATACATTGCTCAATGGCTTCATCGGGAGAAACTTGCCAAGGATGGAAAAGATCTAAATCTGTTGGTGACATCTCTAGCAAGGCTTTATCCGCCACACCATTACAGGGATCATCCGAGGTAAATCGAGCGATATCTATGGCTTTTTCAACCACAGAGCGCAGAGCTTCAGGACTCAGATCCGCTGTTGATGCTGAGCCTTTATGGTTACCCACATAAACGCTGATACCAAGACCACCGTCTTGATTAAACTCAATGGTTTCAACCTCTCCCATTCGTGTACTTACAGACAGACCAGAGGTGCTAGACATCGCCGCTTCTGCCGAAGTTGCACCTAGTTTTTTAGCATGCGCTAACACATCGGCAACTGCATTTTTCACATCATCAATTTGATTATATATAGGGTGTTGTTGAGGTTGAGTCATAGATACCTTATCCGCTCGCTCGTCTAACTAAAACATATTAGTTAATATGCTATCACAGCTACTAACTATTGTAGTGATCAATTGTGGTATACTCTAATGTTAGAGACCTTAATATTTACTAGTATAGACAAGACCAATGGCTAAACACGAGCAAACGACCGAAGAAGAGATTATTTACGTTTCAAAAAGCGAGCTTAAGCGCGAGGCGCTAGAGTTGCATGAACTAGGCTGTGAAATTGCAGGGCTTGCCAAGAAGCAGCGTGAGAAGTTACCTCTAACGGACGAGCTTAAAGAGGCCATGACTGTTGCGGATAGGATACGTGCTAAAACAGATGCTTACCGTCGTCATATGAACTATATTGCGAAGACATTGCGTAGTACTCCAAATGTCGAAGAGATTCAAGCTGCGATGGATTTGATGCTAAATAAGAACAATAAAGCAGACGTATTGCTGAACAAGATTGAGCTTATTCGCGATGAAGTGATTGCCAAAGGAGATAGCAAGATTAATGAGCTATTGGATAAGTATCCTGAACTTGAGCGTCAAAAAATGCGCCAGATGGCGCGCCAAGCAAGTAAAGAAGTAAAAGCTGAGAAGCCAGGCAAAGCCTACAAAGAGCTGTTTCAGTATTTAAAAGAAGCAATTATGCCGTAACGCAGTGTTGTGGCTCTGATACAACATAAAAAGGCGCTGATGCGCCTTTTTGCTTATGATTAGGGCCTGTTTACCTTTCAAGTTTGTTTTTGCAGCAGTTTGATTGGTATTTGTACAAGGCAGAGCCTGCGTAGCATAGTTATTCTATGTGAGTCAGGCGAGAACACAGTAGAAATACTAATCAAGCGCTGCCCTTTGGGTTCACCTGAGTGCGCTTTGTTCATTGTTGCTCAACTTTTTCCTAGATTACTAGGCGGCAAGTCGAGCGTCGCGACCAAAACACACTCAGGAGAACAAAAATCAAACAGCAAAGATCAACAGGCCCTAGTTATCGCAGGTAGTATTACGCTGTACCACCGACAGTAATTTCGTCAATCTTCAAACTCGGTTGGCCGACTCCCACAGGGACGCTTTGACCATCTTTACCACATACTCCAACACCTCTATCAAGTGCAAGGTCATTGCCTACCATAGAGACCTTTTTCATCACCTCTGGGCCATTGCCAATAAGCGTTGCGCCTTTAATTGGTTGGGTTATCTTACCATTCTCTATTAAGTAGGCTTCAGACGCTGAGAATACAAATTTGCCGGAGGTAATATCCACTTGACCACCGCCAAAGTTACTAGCAAAAATGCCTTTATCTACACTACGAATGATCTCTTCTTGACTGTGCTCACCCGCAAGCATGTAGGTATTTGTCATTCTCGGCATCGGTAAATGGGCATAAGACTCACGACGCGCATTACCTGTAGGCGCCACGCCCATTAAGCTTGCGTTTTGCTTGTCTTGCATATAGCCTTTCAAAATACCATTTTCAATCAGTACGTTGTATGCCGCTGGCGTACCTTCATCGTCCACATTCAAAGAGCCACGACGGTCGGCTATCGTGCCATCATCCACCACAGTACAAAGACTCGAAGCGACTTGTTCACCTATTTTGCCACTGAATGCAGAGGCACCTTTACGGTTAAAATCACCTTCTAGGCCATGTCCAACTGCTTCGTGTAACAAAACCCCCGGCCAACCTGAACCGAGCACCACAGGCATCGCACCTGCCGGAGCATCAATGGCGTCAAGATTCACGCGTGCTTGGCGTACAGCTTCTTTGGCAAACTGCACCCATCTCGGTGCACCGTCTACTAACTCTTTAAAGTAACCATAATCTAAACGCGCACCCCCACCGGCACTGCCACGCTCTCTGCGACCATTTTTCTCAAGTAGTACCGAGCAATTTAAACGTATTAGCGGGCGAATGTCGGTTGCAAATGTGCCATCGCTTGCGGCAATTAACACTTCTTCATATACCGCAGACAGCGAACTGACCACTTGCTGCGCCTCAGGCGCTAAATCGCGAATACACTGTTCAATCTCTCTAAGTAAAGCCACTTTATCCGCATCACTCATGCTGGTAATTGGCTGTGCTGGTTGAAATTGAATGGGTGCTTTTACATCGCTAAATACTTGGACTTTACTGCTTTCGCCAGCTTGCGCGATGCTACGCGCAGCTTCTGCAGCTTTGGTTAAGGCTTCAATATTGATGGCATCAGAATAACTAAAGCCTGTCTTCTCACCACTCACTGCACGTACACCAACACCACGTTCGATGTTGTAGCTGCCGTCTTTGACTATGCCGTCTTCCAGCACCCAAGTTTCATGGTAGCTTGATTGAAAGTACAGATCGGCATAATTTACTTTGTGCTGATGAATATACTCGAGAGTTTGTGATAATTGCTCACGTGTCAGCTGGCTATTGGTCAGTAAATTCTGCTCTACATTACTCATAAAAACTCACTTTTAAATCGGTTATGATCCGCAACCGGCATTTTTTGCCGGATCGAATCAAGAAACGCGCTATCTAGCTGCTGTGAAATGGGTTCTAAACTCGCACCAGAGTCAATTAAGACTTCACCCCAAGGCGATACAATTAAACTGTGTCCATAGGTTTCTCGGCCATTTTCATGACAACCTACTTGCGCGGCTGCAACAACATAGCATTGGTTTTCTATCGCCCTCGCCTGTAATAATGGCTGCCAGTGTGCCTTGCCCGTTGCACAGGTAAAAGCACTCGGGACTAAAAATAGCTCAGCTCCCTTCGCTCTCATCATTTGGAACAAACCGGGAAAGCGCAGATCATAGCACACGCTTAATCCAATTCTGCCAAATGGACTATCCACTACCACGACATCCTTCCCAGGCTCTGTTCGCTCAGATTCTCGGTATTGTTTAGTTTTGTCACTCACATCGGCGTCAAACAGATGGATCTTATTATAGCGTGCTACGATTTCGCCACTAGAATCAAATAAGTAACTCGCAGCTAGATATTTATCGTTCTGACTTGGTATCGCGATGGTACCTGCTGCCAACCAAATGTTATGGTGTTGACAAAGCGCTGAGAGCTCTTCGAGCAGTGCTTCATTATGCTGCGCGTATTCCCAAGTCTGTTGAGCATTGTCGCAAAACGCCAGCCAAGTTTCAGGTAAGCAGACTAAGGTTGGCTCTTCAACCACTAACTTAGCCAGCTGGTTTTTAAGGTAATCTATATTTGTTTGGGGTGCTTTAGCCGAGCTCATTGGCAATGCAATCACCTTAGCCATTACCACTTTCCTTATTTTGTGACACAAGAGGTTGCTCACTTTGCTTAAGTGTAGCACTTGGTTGTGATTCTGAATTCAAAGCTGGTGCTTCTTTACTTATATTCTCATCAGCTCCATCTGGCATAACTTCCTCACTAGGGGGCACAACCGGTTTCGGTAACTCAATTTCTTTACTCTTACGATCAACCTCGGTAACCACCGGCTCTTGCATCGTTCCGGTGATTTTAAAATTAATCTCAGAGATCACTCGCGCGGAGTGGATAACCTTATCTAATGCCAGTGCTGCTAACCCCGTCACCGGATTCACCGCCCATGCCATGATCACAGGTAAACTCGACGTGACTTGTGGTGCAACGGCCAAATCATAATTGATTTCGTGAGTATTGAGGTTGGCATAGCCACGTATCGTTAGATCAGCTGGCACGCCATCGAGCTTTGAATCTTCAGTGATCGCAATACCATTCGTTAGTTGTACCGAACCACTCATACTGTTATAGAAAAAGCCTTTAGAAAACACATCTCTAAAGTCCAAGCGTAGCTTTCTGATCAAAGAGTCCAAACTCAGTAGCGAAAAGACACGTGCACCTTTATCACTTATTTCTGCCAAATGACCCTCACCTAAGCGCCAAGTCAACTCGCCTCCTAGGCTAGGTAAATCCATTTCGTATGGTGCGCCTTGCCAATTGAGGGAAAAATCAATGTTGGCTCGGGAGTCTTTAATAGTTGAAGTAATATCAAACTCATCCGTTAGTTCACCGAAATCATCGCTGTTTAAGGCGCCGCTTAGCGTCGTTTTACCTTGCTCAAAGCGACCACTGGCATTGAGTTTATGATCTTTTTTGTCAATCACTAACTCTGAGATATTGAGTCTATTACCATCTCCAAACAACGACATATTGACCTGATCTAACTGATATTCACCGACTTTACAGTCACTACACACAAATTCGGTTGCAGGTAAGCTCAACAACCAATCTAACGAGTGAATGTCTCTTTCCACTGTCTCTTGCGCTTGCGGCTCTGACTTAGGTAAATTTAGACGTAGATAATCACTATTAATGTGAATAGGACGGCTTGAGTTTGATGCTGGAATAGCCACTTGTGAGCGCATTTCTTTACTATTGATTTTAAGCTGCATCGCGCCGTCAATCGCAGCCATAGTAAAGTCAACATCATGGAAAGGGATCTCTGAGAATGTTACTTTTGAGAAAGAGCCATTTACCTGATTCAGCGCTGGTAGAAATGCAGGGTCGGAACCTGAACTTGGCGCTTTGATAATACGGTTGATCAGTGGTAACCAAGGCAACAGCTCGACTTCTTGTTGTTTGATTGTGATATCAAAACCGGATGCATTTAAGCCTTCATCTTTACTGCCAATGATCAGGTGTGCATTACGCATCGCACCGGATCCATTTTCAATGATGCCATTAAAATACAATTGATTATCTAGGCTTGCCGTCACAAGATTCGAAATATCATCCCCTAATACTGTGCCGCTTAGCAGCTTAGCTTGATCAGCGGGTTTGCCGAATTGATCGGGTAAGTGACTCGCGATCCCCCGTAAATCACTGGCAAATTTGGCTTTATAGTTAAATCCCGCATCAGCAAAATTAAGCATAAGATCTGTGCTCAGCACGCTATTGCCTTCAAAGTAGCCGTCAATAATTCCATTAGCATGCGGTTGCAGTTGTTCTATTCCAGCCTCAAGGCTTACCTTGGTCGTTACTTGATAATTTTGCTTATCTCCGCTTCCTGATAAGTCTAACGAAAGGGGCATGTCCAGCCACTTAGCAGACAAATTATTCACTTTGATAGTGTCATCATCGAAGCTAACCACACCTTTCACTTGCTGTAATTGCATCCCAGGCTTTGCCAAAAAAATAGGATTGTTGTCTAGGTAGATGTCACCTTTAGCATGTACGGCACCTGAGTGCAGGTCGACGGCCAATTGCACATCCCCTTTTGCATCACCTTTACCTTGAACAATATCTAATATATTCGCGAGCGGATCTGCGAGCGGTGTTGCCGCAAAGAAAGGCTGTAACGTGCTCGCTTCTGTGGTGTGATTAATATCAACGGTCAGCACATCAGCGTGATTTAAATCCGCAATACTAACAATGACACTCTCATCAATACTTTGATTAACAAGTTCCCCACGGTGTGCGTAGATATCCATTCTTTCGTTTTCGAAGTGTAATGTGACATCACCTGAAGTAACGCTAGGCCAATCCGGCGCAAAACCAAAGGTAACCTCATTCAAACGTGATTTAACTTCAAACTGACCTTGCTTATCAGCGAATGGAAATTGTGAAAGCGCCCCACTCAGTAAGACTTGAGTCTGCAAGTGCTGACCACCTTGGATCCCTGCTTCTAAATAATCGACTAAGCTTTTACGCATAATACTGACAGGAAAGTACTGTGAAGCGATTTCACCACGCCCACCGAGTAGCTCCGCATATAAATCAAGCCGAGGGTCATCTGATAACTGCAAGGAAAATTCTGTGGCTAACGCTAAGTCTTGATTACTAAGCCAAAAGTTGGGACTGGAAACTTGCCAGCCTTGCGTTTGTTGATTGCGAATATAGACATCACCACTGAGCTGCTGGAGCTTAATATTATCTTTGAACGTCTCTTTTGATAGCAATTCAGTTTGTTCAGCACTTAAATTGAGCCTAATTTGCTCATCAGTTGCACTCACCTCTAATCTGGTACCATAAATGCCTGGGATCCCATGAAATGGCTCAAAAGCTAACTCTTCAATGACCCCCCATGCCGAAAAAGCATTATTAGTACCTAGACTGAATTTCGCTGCGCTCAGTTGACCATTGGGATTCATACCATACAGCAAATCTCGCCCTGGGAATTTAGCAAGTTGTGCTAACTCAGCTAAAAAGTTGGCGTTAATATCCTTTAGCCAAAAGGTCTTGTTATCTTTATGCCATTTTGCTTCAAATAAAATAGGAGCAAGCGCTTCTTGATTGCGACTAAACTGGATACCACTACTTTGCACCCACCAACCTTGTTGATCTGGCTTTAACAGAAATTGCGCGTCGTCTAATGCTAACGTGCGCTGATTTTCATCTTCTTGCCAAATCAACGTACTGGGTTTGATATCCACGGTGATATCTTGCAAAGTACCTTGCTCAAAGCCTAACCATAACTGAGTATTGATGTCTGCTTTTAGGTCTGGATGCGCTAAGGTGATAAGCTCTTCTAGCCAATCGACCGGATTAACCTTATCCGCAGATACATAGATATTCCCCGCCAATTCACGTAACTTTCGCCCTGACAAAGAAAGGCGAGCGTTAAACTGGCCTTGAGAAAACCCAGGTAATGCGATTTCTCCCGCACCTTCATGTAATGCGCTAGAGTTTTGCCACACTAAATCTTTCAATAGTAAACTGTGAGTCTTACCACTAGAAAAGGTGATATTTAGACGACTGTTTTGCACCGCAAAATGTCCAACATCGCCTAAGAAAAGGCTTTCAATTAATGCTTGCTGCTCAAAAGCACCCTGATCTTGAGCCGCGTTTAACTTACTCAGATCTATATCGGCTTCAAACCCTTCCAGTACAAAATAGTTAGATGCGATCTGCATTTGTCGTACAGACTCAAATACATTGAGCTGCAATGAGGTTTTGGCGATATTAATGGAAATTGGCGAGTCTTTATTATCTTTAAAAGAGAGCGATTCCAACACCAGAGCGGGCCCATTACCCTCCCAACTCGCACTGATCTGGCCAATACTAATATCAACATTCAGTTGCTTTTGGATCAGCGCTTCGATGTCACTTCTATAATCATTAGCATAGGGCAAGGCATACTTTAGCGCAGACACCAGCACCGCGAGTGTCACTAAAGTGATCGCAAAGATTTGCCACGCTTTACGCAGGCAGAAAAAACAGACGGCCTTAGCCTGCATGTACCGCTACCCTATTACATCATTACTACGTCAAACTGCTCTTGGCTATATAAGCTCTCAGTTTGAATGCTAACCTGCTTACCAATAAATAATTCAAGCTCAGCTAAATTATGATACTCATCGTTGATCAAGGCTTCGCTCACCGCTGGCGAGGCGTAAACCATAAACTTGTCAGCGTCATATGCACGATTCACACGCACGATTTCTCGTAGGATCTCATAGCAAACGGTTTCGACCGTTTTTAGTGAACCACGACCTGAACAGGATGGACACACATCACAAAGAATATGTTCTAGGCTCTCGCGCGTGCGCTTGCGGGTCATTTCTACAAGCCCAAGTGCAGAGAGTCCATTGATATTGGCTTTCGCTCGGTCTTTAGACAACGCAGTTTCTAAAGAGTGCAATACTCGGCGTTTATGCTCGTCAGATACCATGTCAATAAAGTCGATAATAATGATACCACCAAGGTTTCGTAACCTTAGTTGCCTCGCAATTGCTGACGTCGCTTCAACATTGGTATTAAAAATCGTCTCTTCGAGATTACGATGGCCAACAAATGCGCCTGTATTAACATCAACCGTTGTCATTGCTTCCGTTTGGTCAATGATAAGGTAGCCACCAGACTTTAACTCAACCTTGCGATGTAGTGCTTTTTGGATCTCAGTTTCAACATCAAACAAGTCAAAAATGGGGCGTTCACCTGGGTAATACTCAAGTGCACTTGCGAGTTGGGGAACAAACTCTTCAGTGAAAAGCTTTAGCTCTTGGTAAGTTAACTTTGAGTCAACACGGATACGCTCCATGTCCTCACCAACATAATCACGCAAGGTGCGAAATGCTAAGGTAAGATCCTCGTGCAAAATTTTTGCTTTGCTCGTTTTACGGCGGCGAGTCACAATTTTTTGCCAAAGCTTTTTCAAAAACTCCGCATCATGCTGTAACTCTGCTTCGGAAGCACCTTCGGCAGCGGTACGAACGATAAAACCACCGTTTTCGTCATTATATTGTGCAACGATCTCTTTTAACCGGTCGCGCTCTTGTTCGGTTTCAATACGCTGACTCACACCCACATGCGTCGCGTCAGGCATAAACACCAAATAACGTGAGGGAATAGTGATGTCGGTAGTCAGTCTAGCGCCTTTTGTGCCAAGCGGATCTTTGACCACTTGTACCATAATGAACTGGCCTTGTTTAACCAGCTCACGAATATCCTGCACTTTCTTAACTGGGGACTCGGCCACCCCCTCTTCGATGGAAGCGCTGTTCACGATATCTGACGCATGTAGAAACGCCGCTTTTTCCAAGCCGATATCCACAAAAGCAGCCTGCATACCAGGAAGAACTCGGCTTACTTTGCCAAGATAAATATTACCAACGATGCCGAGGTTACCGATCCGTTCAACTTGAACTTCTTGCAGCACCCCATTTTCGATTAAGGCTACGCGACTTTCACTTGGGGTGACATTGATTAGTAGTTCGCTACTCATATTTTATTTTAAAAACCGTTGAATTAATTCGTCTGTCTCATATAAAGGTAAGCCGACAACTGCAAAATAGCTACCTTGGATCTCAGTTACAAAGCGTCCACCTACCCCTTGGATCCCGTAGCCACCCGCTTTATCTTGTGGCTCGTTGGTGTCCCAGTAGGCATCAATTTCAGTTTCGCTGAGCGCTTTAAAAGTCACATTGGTCACAATCACATTGCTCAGTACTTTGCTTGTATCTGCAAGTGCAATCGCAGTCATTACCTGATGTGTATTACCAGAAAGGCGCTGCATCATCGCTTTGAAATCCGCTTTATCACGAGGCTTACCAAGCGCTTCTCCGTCAATGACAACCACAGTGTCACTGCCAAGAACCGGCTTGTCGGTATACCCTAGCGCCACACCTGATTGCGCTTTTAAACACGCCAAACGCTCCACAAGCTGTAATGCGGTTTCATCGTCTAGCGGACTTTCATCTGCATCAACACTAAATTGCTCGAACGAATAGCCAAGCTGAGAAAGTAGCGCTTTGCGACGCGGAGAAGCCGAAGCTAAATATAAAGAAATAGACATTATCTGATCCTAAACTGTCTACGATATTTTCTCAGCAGTGGGAATATCCACAGCCAGCACACCATGCCCGTAACTGCAGGCCAGAGATAATGCGGGTTAAAGTAGATATCAAGCAAGAAATGATTAAGCCAAAATTGTAACAAATGATAGAGCGCGAGAAATAGCCCGATCAGCACTGCTTGCTGCCAGATGGAGAAATTACGAATTTTCTGAAAGTTGCTGGCGGTAATATAAATACAAATGGAATAGGTCAATGAGTTCACCCCGAGTGGCGCGCCCATCGCTAAATCTATTATCAGGCCAGTCATCCAAGCCCAACCAATATTCACACGGTGAGGAACGGCCAAAGACCAGTACATCAGCACCAATAATACCCAGTCAGGACGAAATGGTTCAAGTGAAAAAGGCAATGGCATAAGTGCCATGATTAACGCAACAAAGACACTTAATGCAATCAATAAGTTGCTATGTTTACTCATGATTAATTGCCTCTTGGCTACGTTTACCTAACACCACGAGTAAGCGAATGCGATCTAGTTGTGCAATCGGCTCTGCCTGTACTTGTGCAAATGGTAGGCCTTCGTCTCTGTCTATCTCAGTAACTACAGCCACCGGATAGCCTTCAGGGAAAGTACCACCAAGCCCGGAAGTGACCAACACATCGCCAATGCGAATATCCATGCTATGCGGTACATGAGCAAGACGAACATTATTGATTTTACCCGTCCCCTCTACCACAGTGCGAACGTCATTACGCAATATTCTGACCGGTGTCGCATGGGTGGTATCTGTCATAAGCAGCACTCTTGAGGTCGTTGTACCGACTTGAGTTAGCTGCCCAACAATACCCATTTCGTCAATAACAGCCTGCCCTTCGCTGATCCCATCAATAGTACCGCGATTAATCACCACCTGATGACTATAAGGGTTCGAATGAACAGACAACACTTGAGATATTAAACGTTGATTGGTTTCCCTAGCTGACGCACCTAATAAGGCGCGCAATTCTTGATTTTCTTTTTGCAAAAACTGAAGCTGCTGTAATTGCTCACTCTGTATTAATTGTTTTTCTCTGAGTGCTTGGTTTTCTTGTTGCAGCTTTTCTCTGGTATTGAGACTTTTCAGGCCCAAGTTGAACGCTTCATAGGGAATGTTAGCGACGTACAGTAGCGGACTAACCAAAGTGTTTAAGCTGGTTCGCACCATAGTCCCACCAACCGTATAACGGTCACCAATGATCAGAATAATACTAAGCACAACTGCGACAGTAAGTCGCAGTTGTAAAGGTACGGTTCGGCCAAATAATAAATTCATCAGTCGTAACTAAATACGTCACCACCGTGCATGTCTATCATCTCTAACGCTTTACCACCACCTCTTGCCACACAAGTTAATGGATCATCGGCAACCACCACTGGAATACCAGTTTCTTCCATCAACAATCGATCTAAGTCTTTGAGTAATGCGCCACCACCTGTTAATACCATGCCGTGGGCAGAAATATCAGAGGCAAGCTCTGGTGGCGACTGCTCTAGCGCAACCATTACTGCACTTACAATCCCCATCAAAGGTTCTTGTAACGCTTCTAGGATTTCATGCGAATTGAGTGTGAAAGAGCGTGGTACCCCTTCAGCTAAGTTACGGCCGCGAACCTCAATCTCAATCGGCGTTTCGCTCTTAAAAGCAGAGCCAATTTCATGTTTGATATGCTCAGCCGTCGCTTCACCAATTAGGCTTCCGAAATTGCGACGTACATAGTTAATAATCGCTTCATCAAACTTATCACCACCGATACGTACTGAAGACGAATAAACAACACCATTTAGTGAGATAATCGCCACTTCCGTCGTACCACCACCGATATCAACAACCATTGAACCCGTTGCTTCAGATACTGGTAGACCAGCACCAATTGCAGCAGCCATTGGCTCTTCAATTAAGTACACTTCACGCGCACCGGCACCCATTGCGGATTCACGGATAGCACGCTTTTCAACTTGCGTTGCGCCACAAGGTACGCAAATAAGTACACGAGGGCTCGGACGCATAAAGTTATTATTGTGCACCTGTTTAATAAAGTGCTGTAACATTTTTTCTGTTACATAGAAGTCTGCAATCACCCCATCTTTCATCGGGCGAATAGCTTTGATGTTACCCGGCGTTCGACCTAGCATTTGCTTAGCCGCAGTACCCACTGATGCAACGCTTTTTGGGCCACCTGCTCGCTCCTGACGAATCGCCACCACCGATGGCTCATTCAGTACGATGCCTTCTTCTTTTACATAAATAAGTGTGTTTGCCGTCCCTAAATCGATAGAGAGATCGTTAGAAAATAATCCGCGTAATTTTTTAAACATGAGGCTGGGTGACCTTTCAGAATTCTGTCAAACAAAGCAGCATCACCTGCTGCTCTTAATTTACTACTTATCGCTCTCGAACAAGTCGAAAACCTATATAATTCGCTCTAAAATCTGGCGCTAACGCTAAGCGAGTTGACACTCGAGCCAAACTCGGCGCGAAGTTCCATGCACCGCCACGCACTGTAACATCGCTCTGAGAAGCACGCTTTTGCGTCCACTCCCAGACGTTTCCTACAGTATCATATAAGCCATAGCTATTCGGTGAAAATTGGGCAACTGGTGAAGGACTTTTATTAGACCACTCACTGCCACACCAACCACAATTAGCTAGGTTTCTTCCGATTTCATTACCCCATGGGTACTCAGATGCAGTGCCTGCACGCGCCGCATATTCCCATTCAACTTCATTGGGTAATCTAAATTGTTGTCCTTTTTCGCCAGATAACCAGTTGGCATACGCTTTGGCATCATCATAAGCAACACAAACAACGGGAAAATTATCTGATTGCTCGTAACCTGGGTTTTCCCAATTATATTCAAGCTCCCAAACCGGTTCGCCATTTTTATAGTATGCGCAGCCTTTACCTTGTTCGGCTAAGGTTTTATATCCAGTGCTTTGTGCAAAACGGCGAAAAGCCGCCACTGTAACCTCTGTGCTCTGCATGGCATATGAATGACTCAACACTTTTTCAACAATGGGACGCTCATTTGGTAAACCATTACCCGTCAGGTCGCCCATTTTAAAAGTGCCTGCGGGGATAATAGCTAGCTCATTTTCGGTGGTTGCTACGGCGACCACTTGCACTTGTTGCGCTTCAGGCTCAGGCTTTTTCGTTACAACAGACGTTACCGATTGGCGTTTCTTCACCAATTTCGCATTAATGGTTTGTGCCGCTCGTAGGTTAATGCGTGCTTTATAAGGTTCATAACCTAATTTACGGATCTCAACATCATAAAATCCGGCAGGAATTGCTACTGTCGTTTTTGTCGCGCCGTAGCTGACTCCATTAATAAATACTTCGTCGTCGTAAACATTTGATCTTAAAGTTAACTCGACTGTTTTATCAGCCGTTTGTGACTTTTTTACAAGAGGGGTCTCCACGACTGGCTGCTTTGTAATAGTCGCAACTTCAACCGGATCACTTTGCTCGTCCGAAAAAGTCAGTTGATTATCACTGTAGACGGTCGAGTAGTTCGACTGGTAATTTACGGCAAGTGGAGTGCCATACTCAGCACAATAACGATTGTCTAAGCTCAACAGGTTACATAAGCGGCTGCTATTTACATCACCACGCATCGTTACGCTGAGATTAACGTTGTAGTTGCCTTGTCCACTAAATCCACTATTTACAACATGGCTGCTCACCACTTGAACCTGCGCGCCAGCCATATTGCGTTTTGGCTCGACAACACGGCTCTCGGTTAGGTTTGCAAAAATCTGATCAATAAAGCGCTTAGTTGCTTTTTGAAGCCCCATTTGCTGACCACGCTGTTCACAAGCCGCCAAGGTTTCTGTGCGCTTACAGTTAATCGTGTGGTCTACCTCTAGCGTACCTTCACGAGTAAACTCATTACGCAGTCGCTCTACTCGCGCGGTGCCAAGCTGATCTTTTAAGTTTTCAAGCGTATTTACTAAGGTGTGCTTAGTTACACGGACCTGCTCAATATCTTTACGCTGTGATGCAATCGCCGCAATCTGCATCGCAATGTCTTCTTTATTCTGCTTGTGATCTGCCACTGCTTGCTGATAACGCGTTTGCGCAGAAGAAATATCAATGGAAGGATCATCAATTAGCCGACGATACAACTCATTCATTGCATCTAAGGCCTGATTTTTTTCTTTGTCTAACTCACCTGAACGTTTTCTCAATAACTCAAGTTGAGACTGCAGACGCGTTTCCTCAGCTAGGTGTTTTTCTAAAACGACCGAGTATCTGTCTAATTCGCTTTGCTTATTAGACAATTCAGACTCGATGGCAGTGACCGTCGCAGTATCTTGCGCCATAGCGCTTTGAGCAACAGTACCCATGGCCAGGATCGAGGCCGAGACAATAAAAGTTAAAGGAGCAATTCGCATATGTTCCATTCCCAACAGCGGCAATTGTTTGGTCTTGTTATTTCTTATAGTTAGGGCTCTATGCTATGTACTTACAAAGTAAAACACAAGCTTTGCACAATTAATATCTGAGTTTACAACTATTAACCAGCGTCTTGCCAGTTTTTAGCTGAGATTTTGTCTATTTTTCTCTAACATCTCGATGTGTTACTCATTCGAGTCCAAAATAGCAGATAGGTAATCAAGGATGTATGATAACCTCTGGAGTGAAACGCTCGGGTTATTTATTATAGTGTGCAAAATATCAGACTGATTTCATCATGCAAACCATCACCAATATCGCCGAGTCACCAATCCAAACTATTCACCACCCGACATTGGATAAATACGGTTTAACGTTGCAGGTTAAACGTGATGATTTGCTCCATCCTGTGATCCAAGGAAACAAATGGCGTAAACTAAAATACAACATACTCCACCTAAAGCAAGCTGGCCTTGAAGAGTTAGTCACTTTTGGCGGGGCGTTTTCCAATCACTTATATGCTACTAGCATGGCGTGCAAACTTTTCGCAATCAAAGGTCACTTAATTGTTAGAGGCCCAGAGATTGACCGGCACAACCCAACACTAAAAATGGCAAGCGCTTGCGGGCTAACACTTCATCCCGTGAGTCGAGTCGAATATCGGCAAAGAAATCAACCCGAATACATTCAAACTCTGCAAGCCAAGTTTAATAATGCTTATCTCATACCAGAAGGCGGCACTAATGCACTTGCACTCCAAGGCCTTGAAGAGCTAGCGCATTCCTTGCCTCAAAGTGATTATGTCATGACGGCTGTGGGTAGTGGCGGCACAGTGGCAGGACTAATCTCGGGATTGCCTAACCACACGCAGGTTTTAGGCGTTACGGTACTAAAAGGTGCTGAATACCTAGCACAGGAAATACATGAATTAATCACAATTCAGCGCTGCGCGCCATGGCAGCTACTCCATGATTTTCACCACGGAGGTTACGCCAAGACTACACCTGAATTGCTGAGGTTTTGTCATGAAATGAAGGTAAAATATCGTTTGCCTCTTGAGCCTATTTACACTGGTAAACTGTTTTACGCCATTTTCACATTGGCTCAACAAGGATACTTCAAAAGAGGCAGTGTGATCACCGCAATCCATACTGGCGGTTTACAAGGATTAGATGGTTTGAGATATCTGGCAAATAAAAAGTAGACCTAATCAGCTTATGCGGTTAGCGTTTTAGTGAATATCAGCGAGCTGTTGTAATGGTGCGGAGAAATAATGCCCTTGCGCGCCTTTCACTCCAAGCCCTTTGATGCAACTCAATTCAGCAACGGTTTCAACCCCCACGGCATACACGGGAATACCCAAGCTTCTCGCTTGAGCGACTATTTGCTTTACTGTGCGTTTACGATATGCAGACTTTTCAATGCCATGTACTAGCTCATAGCTAAGCTTGACAGCTTTTACCAACTCGGCAAGCGGTGAGCGCCCTAGCGTCAGAGCCTGCGTAACGTTATCCAAATAAATATCGCACCCAAGTCGGTTCAACCTATCAAAAACTGCTAGCAAACGCTCTCCATGTTGATAGACCTCTTCTATGCTAAGTTCAAACCCTATTGCCGCACCACTATGAGACGCAATGAGCTGCCCCTCTAGCCAATCAATAAACTGACTATCCACCCAACTCGAAATATGTAAGTTAATACTTACCTTACCAAAACTCCTTTCCTGCTCATAAACAGACAACACCTGCTTAACTATCGCTCTATCCAGAAACTGAAATTGCTCTGGAGTATAAAGGTGTTGCATCACCTGCTTGGCCGAAATTCGCCCCATTTCTTTGTGAGTCACTCTGAGTAGCGCTTCGCTTACAATTACGTCTTCGGCTAAAAAGTCGAACAACGGCTGGAAGAATAAGGAAAACTGTCCGGCTTTCAGATAACTCAGCAAAGCTTCACCGTCTTCGTTAAGGCGTTTTGCCAATAACTCTGTGAGATGAACTAGATGAATATGTTGCCACACTTGATTTTGCGCAATTGAGAGCGCTGATTTTGCGCTTTGATAAACCTGTGTCTGTTGTTTATTTTCCTGATAAAAACACGCGCCAAGCTTCACTTTGCTGCGAGATAAATCCCCCCGAAACTCTAGCAGTACTCGATAAACGATTTCGTGCATTTGCTTTGCCAAATCCATACCTTTAGTCGCCCCTATCTGCTTTACTGTCACGGCCAATGCCCCTGAAGCTAGATATTTAACTGCCACCGTCCCAAACTCTCCAACGCCTTTAACTAGCGCAAGCTGAAAATGTAACTGCAGATCAACTTCTTTAGGTGTACTGCACTTCCAATGGATTAACGCAAATAATGCATACTGCCCTTCAGAAGCAGGGGCTGGCAAAGCCACAGGCTTTTGCGCATTTGAGGTAGACTCAGTCATACCGTATAAAAACCACCATCGATGTACGAATAATACGAGCCCAATCGACAACAAATTGAAAAATATCAATATATATCCATGACTTATCCATATGGATTCATGGTACAAGGTAACCGTTTGGTCATTGACAACAAATTGATGTTCTTCTGCATTCGCCACAGGTAACAACGAAAAACCATACTTCGTAGCTATTTCACTTACTCCTGCAGCAAAAGCTTCCGATGATAACTGAGAAATTTCAGTCGCGGCTTCTTCGCCTTGCGTGTGAACCTGAAGGTGCAGTAAATGATTAAGAAGGAAATTTAGACACAACAACACCGCCAAACTTACCGCGACTAGCTTTTTTTGGTACTGACGACTAAATCCATCTAACAGCTGAGTTGGCATAATGTTTTTATTGGGTGGAAAGATAACTGAAGTGTTGTTCAAAATAGTGCAAAACTCAAGCTGGGTAAGGCTTTTATTGACATAGAAAAGTTAAGCGCCTGAGCATAAACTAGAAATGATTAAGATTTTTCGATCCATAGACTTGTCGATTAGCTTTTATACCAATGAGGCAAACCAAATGGAGTACTAAAAGCAACAACCTCAGCATATGGCAAAAAGATTGATTATTAAACCCTTATTCAGAGCGACCATCTAAAAATAATTAAATAAATTCAGGAGTCGTACAGTACGAAAACCCTTTATCAATAGTGACTTTAGCGAGATTCTTTTAGGCAATGGCGTCCACCTTATGAAATCGAATCCCCAATGAAAACAACCTATATTTGTTCTGTGTAAGAAAATTGATCGCATTCTGACCGGCAAACCTAAACAACTGACACTGAAATAGGAATTTCTATTCCCCAATCGACCAATTGAGCGGTGTGTTTTAAATTTGAATACTTTTTATAACCATCCCCCAGTCCGTTAATCACTTTATCACTGAGTAGAACTTTTCTGACAGCGTGAAAATTTGTTTTTCGATTTATCTTGCTCAAAAGGCGCATATTTAACACACTCTAAAGTGTCTAATATATCGCTTTGAAACTCAACTGAGCAGTTAAGCTCCTACCTTACCTATGCCTTCAAATGCCTTTTCAGTGCTAACAAGAACTGCAAGGCCAGCATAGTTATCTGCCATCACACATTTCAGTGTCAGCACCTTAAAGCGCCCAAGGCAGAGCTTATCTTTGGTTAATGGTAGTTAACAAAGTATGCTCTCACTCTGTGGACAGTTATCAACTCCCATTTCCATTCTTAATGAAGAAGAGTTGGCAATTTCTAGACTCGGTGGCAGTATGAATCGCTTACAGAAGGGTATCGACTCATTAAGTGGTAGCTTACTTATTAATACCTTAGGAAATGATGAAAACGGATATGATGATCCTGAGACTCACTATTCAACATTGAAGGAATCACTTGAAGAATTTAAAAGCGAATTTACAAGTGATCATGTGTTTGTTCAGTTTATCGATGATAATCTTACTGCTATAGATGAGCATATTGAAATGCTAAATGAACTTCACTCTGTGGATGGAGGGGAAGAGCTGGAAGACTTAATTAAGATTGACAAAGATTCAGCAGTGAATTCATCTTTAGGACGCTCAATATTTGATGATGTTGACAAATAAATAAAAACATCCTCGATAAAAGTTCATCAGCCAATATACGATAGTAAAATTTAAGAATTTATTAGCATTTCATAGCCAGCTAAAAACCCCAAAAATTACTTTTTAGTGCCTGTGACCGCACAGATTTCAACCGAATTTAAAATATTGTCTATGATCCATATTACTACCGCAAAGAACTACAACAGACAATTCCCCTTGCGGTATATTACTCTTTTCCTTTATGTAACCCGCATATGCCAGTGCCGCTGCTCCTTCAACTAATAGATTTTCTTGTAAAGCCAGCTTTTTATATGCAGTTAATATTTCTTTTTCTGAGCAAACAACTGATTTGTCAATCACTTCTTCGCAGATTCTAAGAGTCATAGTATCACTATCAATGTTGCCCGCTACTCCTTCCGCGATGGTCAGTTGTTGTTTAACATTGACAACTCTTTTCTCCAAAAGGCTATTATACAGTACACATGAGTTTTTAGCAGACACAGCCCACAGTTTAGTATTGAATTGAGCATTTTTTAAAATAGCCCCTACTCCAGAAGCCATTCCCCCTCCACCAACAGATAAGAAAACATTTAGTTTCTGGTTGGGTTTTATACTCTCGATTAATTCCAACGCAATAGTTGCTTGACCTGATATGATGTCAATATCATTATACGGGGAAACATAACAACCTTTTAAATTTTTGGCTAAATTTCTTGCATGTTGTTCAGCCTCTCCTGCTTCTCTACCATGTTTTTCTATAGACACCTTTAGTTCCTTTAGTAATCTAATTTTGCTAGCAGAAACGTTTTGCGGCAAGATAACATTCAATTTCAAATCAGTCCAAATGGCTGCTTGCGCACAAGCAATTCCATGATTGCCTGAAGACGCGGTATAGATATGATCGGCACCTTGTTGTTTTGCTAATAGAAGTTTGTTAGTCGCGCCTCTTATCTTGAACGAACCTGTTTCTTGAAGATTCTCACATTTAAACAGAAGTTGACTATCTACTTTCGATTCAATTAAGGGTGACGAATTTACCCAAGGTCTTATTCTCCCTGCTGCTTCCACAGTTTTTTTTACAATACAATCAATAATTTCCATAAACTTATTGCATATTATTTAAACACAATATATCGTAATATTTATTGAGGATGATTGAAAGTTTACTATAAGAATTTAAGCTATTAACTGCTAAATAGGGATAATTGAGTTGTTAGATTTTATCATAGCATTTTGGGAGCCAACATTCACTAAAGCCCTTAGCTGGACCAAAGAAAATATCTGGGCGATTATTTCAGGGACTGTACTAACTATTGGTTCATTATGGGGAATGCTTTTTGGAGGAAATCGAAATTTACTAGATATTCTAGGTAAATCGTCATTGAAGTTAAGTTCTACGAAAACGACAAGTTCAATGGAGCATCTTATCAACGATAGGTTCCGTGAAATTTCGCTCCTTTCGCATACTAAAATGAGATTTGGCGATCCAACTGTAAGTATTTACGACGTGGATGCCACAAACCAAATAGGTTTATTGAAAATTACAGATGTTTATACTCCGCTTTCAGTAGCTACTGAATTTGTTTCTAGTGATACCCCTCAAGTTGTTAATAAACCGGTACAAAATCGAGTTCCTATAGTAGAAGCTTTGGAGCTACCTGAATCTAATAGAGCTCTTGTTTTAGGGGATCCCGGAGCTGGTAAAAGCACCTTAATAGACGTCATAGTTTGTAAGTTAGCTAAGTCAAATTCTTTAGAAATTCCGATCCATGTTCGCCTTTCAGAGTTGTCTCCAAGAGAAGATTTAACATTTTGGCACGCTGTTGACGAAATTCAGTCATTAACTCAAAATGGAGAATTTGCGGAATCTGAAATTATTTCTAAACTTTCTGAAGCTCTGTCTAAAGGACAGGCAATCATACTTTTTGACGGTATAGACGAACTATCAGAAAAAAATACCGGTGGAGTAATTCAAACAATCAGGCATGCAGAACAAAAATTTCCTCATTGTCAAATTATTGCTACTTGCAGGACTACAGATTATCAAAATCTAGATCCCCAATTTAAATTAAATTTTTCAATACTACGGCTATTGCCTTTTGATCTCTCTGACATAATTGATTACGTAGACAGATGGTATTCTGTGCTGGAGCAAATAGATTTCCTAGTTGAAGTTAATAGTAGAAAAAGAGATCTTCAAGATACCCTAAGAAATTCTAGCGAATTAACACAATTGGGGGCAACACCTCTATTACTAACTTTAATGGTCTTGGTGCACACTACGAGTGGCGGACTGCCGAAATCTCGTGCCCTTTTATATAGTGAGACTTTGAAGCACCTTTTAGCTGAAAGTCCTCTATGGAGAAGGAAATATGGTGCTAGTGCGCTTGCTTTATCCGACTTACTGCCTGTAATTGAAAGGTTAGGTTTTGAAATCCATAAGCTAGAAGTGGAAAGCGACGAACCTGTAGTTGGGCTTAGCTTATCTCAAATTCACGATATCATAACAGATCACTTTGCCATAAATCATGATGTAGGAACGGCACAATACAAGCAAGTAAGAAGAAAGATAGAGTTAGTAAGAGAGAGAGTTGAGAATTCAAATGGGCTGTTAGTTGAAACGCGCAGAGGACATTTGGGTTTTAGTCATAGATCTCTTCAGGAGTTTGCGGCTGGAAAGCATTTTCTGAATCAAAGTAGCCCAGAGTTAATTAAGAGTCTGGCTACTTCTGCTCATTGGAGAGAACCATTAATTCTAATGGCAGGATATGGAGGGAGAGAAGCTAATGCATTATTTTTTATATCTAAAGTCATTGAAGAGTTAACACTAACAGCTGTTTCTGGTGCTAAACGTGATCGCCAATTAGCAATTCTATCGGGAGAAATGTTAGCTGAGATTGGCAAAGATACGTTAATAGCTAGGGGGCAGAGTTGGATAATTGACGATCTAAGTAAGCGCAATGACGAACGACTTTCAATTTGGACTCACGTTGTCGAGTTTTTAACTGATGCACAAGGAGCAAGGGATGTTGAAATTCGCGAGAGAATTACTATCTTACGTGTATTAGGGCGATTAGGAGACAAACGGTTTGTTGATTACCGAGGAAATTCTATACCAATTCAATCTAGGCTCTCATACTTTCCACCGACTTCTATTGAAATAGGAGATAAAAGTCCAAATAGACCTAAGCCTAAAAGCAAGTTGGTAGAAACTACACCTATTAGAAAGTACGTTTTTGATCAAGGCTTCCATGTAGTTAAATACCCCATCACCAACATTGAGTATGCTCAATTCATAGAAAACGGTGGTTATGAAGACTATAAGTACTGGTGTGAAGACGGAAGAAAGTGGTTAAAAGGGGAGCATGATTTTAGAGGTTTGTTGCAAACTAAAACTAAAGAATGGGTTACGAGAGATTTCGGACCAGAGCTAGCTTCAGGAAAATACCGAATGGAAGATATCCTTAGAGAGTCTGATGCAATGACCAGACCAAGAAAGGAACCGTTTTTTTGGAGAAACGAACGCTATAACCAAAGTAATCAGCCTGTAGTAGGTATAAATTTATGGGAAGCAAAGGCCTATTGTTTTTGGTTACAGGAACACCTCAAAGAACTGGGAAAAATTAGTTCTAATACTGTAATTCGGCTTCCACTGGAAAGAGAATGGGAAAGAGCTGCCAGAGGCTCTGTAGGAGGAACGGTTTACCCATGGGGCGATGAACCTCCAACAGCTGAACATGCACACACACGCAGAAACGGATTGGATCTTGACTATGCAACTCCTGTAGGTTCTTTTTCAAAGGGCCGAACCAATTTTGATCTATACGATATGGCGGGGAATGTCTGGGAGTGGACAATTAGTAGGGCTGTCCAACCCTTGGAAGAAGAAGATTACATTAGAGATAACATGCATGGCATAGTTGACGTTGTTGTAAGAGGCGGTTCTTGGTTTTCCGATGAACCCGAATCCATTCGTTGTGGATATAGGGGAATTGATTTACCGCAGAATGTATATTACGACGTTGGCTTCAGGCCATTCGTTTTTAATCATGGTCAAAATACTGGAGCGCAAGAAAATGAAAGAAATGAAAATATTAAACGAAACGGAAGTGCAAGAAGCCTTAGACCGAACTAAAGTACGAAGGGCTTTAAGAAGCGCTTTTGAAGGATTGTCAACCGGGTCAACTGTACAGCCAGCACAAACTCTAACGCTTTTTCCAAAAGATGAAGGTGACTGTATATTTTATCCCGGAGTTATTTACGATTTAGATTTGATTGGAGTGAAAGTTTCACCTTATATCAGTGCACTTGAACGAGACGGGAAGTACCCAGTTACGGCCTATACTCTGCTCATGTCAGCGTCATCAGGACAACCAATTTTACTATGTGATTCATATGCATTAACGACATGTCGAACCGCTGCCACAACTGCACTTGCATTGGAGTTTTTAACTCCGCCAAATTCTAAAAAATTAGCCTTAATAGGCACCGGCAAGGTTGCTTTGGAGCACTTGTCCTATGTCGCTGAACAGCATGATTGGAATGAAATTTCAGTTTGGTCTCCTTCTTTAAATGAAGATGCTGTGAAAGAAAAAGATATTTTGAAAAAAATTCAGGCTATTTCAAGTGTCGCGGGAATTTCGGAGTCTGCTGAAGACGCGGTAAAAAGTGCAAATGTAGTTATGCTTTGTACTTCTTCCGGTTCCAAAGTAATAGAAACTAAATGGTTATCTGATAATGTTGTTGTAACTTCAATAAGTACAAACGTTCAGCGGGCTCATGAGATAGAT
This sequence comes from Pseudoalteromonas sp. NJ631, assembly GCF_000276645.1. Lineage (NCBI taxonomy): Bacteria > Pseudomonadati > Pseudomonadota > Gammaproteobacteria > Alteromonadales > Pseudoalteromonadaceae > Pseudoalteromonas > Pseudoalteromonas sp. NJ631. Next base: position 23,536 of record NZ_AKXJ01000016.1, on the reverse strand, counting down.
CCTAAATCATTATCAGAATTTACCGTTTTTTGTGATTATAAAGAAACGGCCCCAATAACGGCCGGTGAAATGGTCATTGCCATAGAAGATGGTTACTGGGACGCTTCTCAGATATCAGGAGATCTTAATGACCTAATAACTGGTAACGTTCTACCACCTCAAAACGGTAAAGTATTTTTCAGGTCAACTGGATTAGGTATTGAAGATCTTGCTATCGCAAGTTTATTAACTGCTACAAGCAATTAGCATGAAGAGTATAAAAACTTATCTTCAATCAATACCTGATTGTATTTTGATAACAAATGAAAGCGAAAAATACGAAGTAAAGAGGCGTATTTTCAATGGATATATAGATAAAAGGCCTATCGCAATTATATACCCTGAAACTGAGCAATCTTTAGAGGCTGCGATGTTTACGTGTTTAGAGCACAACATAAAGTTCACTATTCGAGCTGGGGGGCACAATGTTGCAGGAACTTCTATGCTCGATAATGGCGTGGTTATTGATGTATCTAGGTTATATCGAGTAGAAATAGATAGAGTAAACCGTATTGCTGTAATTCAACCTGGTGCCTTATGGAGAGATGTTGATACGTCTGCCGAAAAATTTGATCTATGTACACCTGGAGGAATAATTTCGGATACAGGTGTAGCAGGGCTTACTTTGGGAGGGGGTATTGGTTGGCTTAATGGTCTTTATGGGTTGGCATGTGATAACCTAGTTCAAGCAAAAGTACTTTTAGCAAACGGACAGCATATTCAAGTCAATAAAGATGAAAACTCCGACTTGTTTTGGGCATTAAAAGGAGGAGGAGGGAATTTTGGGTTAGTGACGAAGTTTGAACAGAGTCTTCATGAGCTTCCTGAAATTTACGCTGGCTCAATTTTATTCCCCGAAAGTTCATGGAAATCAGCACTTAAACGATATGTCGATACTTGCATGGAAGCGTCTGATAATTTGACCGCATCTTTCGTGGCAACAACAAAAGAAGGAGAAAAAGTCATTTCTGTTGATGTTTGCTACGCTGGTAACCCTAATTTAGGAATAAAAGAATCTAGTAAGTTTATTGGTCAAAATGTTGAAGTTGTTCTCTCCGATTCAAGAAAAATTAGGTCTTATGTGAATTGGCAAAGAATGTTTGATGATGATAGTAGACGAGGATTAAGAAGTTATTGGAGGTCTTTATTCATTCCTGACCCGAGTGACGAAAAGTTTGCGAAGATATTCACGAAGTATTTCAAGTCATGCCCAAGCATTTATACTATGTTGACATTTGACCATATCCACGGAGAAGCCTCTCGAGTAAAAGTATTAGATACTGCTTATAGCCATCGGGGTAAGATGTTTTTATTTTTGATAAATACTAACTGGTCGGCTAAAGACGATGACGCTATAAACATTGATTGGTGTAATAACTTCTATGGTGAGTTGTCATCAGTATTTGGAGGGGAAAATTATGTTAATTACCTTAGCAAAGAGGAAAGTCGAAGAGTGGAACTAGCGTATGGCGATGAAACGTTCGAAAAATTAAAGGTAATAAAAAGAAAGTATGATCCAAATAATGTCTTTTTTGGAAATCAGAATATTTCTATATGATTAACTTAAAAGCGCTTTCATCATTGACATATCAAGAGAGAATAAGTAGTCAGTTCAAATATGACTTGGGGCCAGCTTACCCTCAATTTGAATCATTGGCTGAGTGGAGGTTACTTAGAGATGATGCGCTACTAAGTGACAATTTACAAAGCTATTTTTCAAATGGAAAATTTAATGAAGTTTCTATTTGTCCAGAAATACAATTTGCAAAATTCTTAGATTATAGAGAAGAGCAGCTTGTCAATTGCGTACTCACAGGTTCATTGGCTTTAAACCGAGCATTAGCAGCATTGATAGAACAATTTAAAGAGAATAATGTAAACAAAACTAGAGTCGTTACGACCTCTCCTTGCATAGATATTATTAGAGCTATGGCTCTTGAGCAAACAGGAACTCCCCCTATTCCTGTCAGTTATGGAATTAATGGAGATTTTTCAATATCCGATGCCAAAGTGATTGTTGATAAAGTACAAACGTTAATAAATGAGGATCCTGATGTTGGGGCAATTGTTATGCTTACTTCACCAGAGAACCCAACAGGAAGAATATGGACAAACCATTGTATCGAATATATTTTAACACAGCTAAATTGCAATCGAGTAGCGCTTATTTTCGACCATTGTTTTATGTTCTCCGGGAAATACCCTAATAAAGAATCTTTATCTCCGGATTCATGCGCAATAGTTTCTACTTTCATACTTCTCCTCAGCAACCATTGCTAGAATATGTAAACAGCCACAACTTTACAATATTTTTTTTATACGATTTTTTACCCTTACTTTTTTACAAAAATAAAAAACCTCTCATTAGCTTTACACTAAAAAGAGGTCCTTAAAAACGTTTAAACTTATGTTTTATTTATTAATTTAAATCATAATAACAATCATAAGTTAACATATATTTTTTTATACGAATCAGAACGGAATATCATCATCAAAGTCAATTGGTGGCTCCATAGGGTTTGAGCTACCGCCTGATTGACCATTGTTTTGGTTCTGTTGTGGTGCAAAGCCGCCTTGAGACTGGCCACCAAATCCAGAAGACTGCTGAGAATTCTGTTGCGATTGCTGTGGTGCGAATCCACCTTGCTGTTGGTTTGACTGGCTTTGCTGTGGCTGCGAATATTGCTGCTGAGGCGCTTGATTATAGCTTTGTTGGCCATAATTATTTTGCTGCTGTTGACCACCTTGGTACTGGCCACCACCTTGACCCTGCTGCTCGCCACGACCACCTAGCATTTGCATTTGGCCACCCATGTCCACAACGATTTCTGTTGTGTACTTTTCTTGACCGCTTTGATCTGTCCACTTACGAGTCTGTAGACGACCTTCAATGTACACCTGCGAGCCTTTTCTTAAATACTCACCCGCAACTTCCGCAAGTTTGCCAAACAACACCACACGGTGCCATTCTGTACGCTCTTGCAATTGACCGGTGTTTTTATCTTTCCAGCTATCCGTAGTTGCAATGCTGATGTTAGCCACGCCGTTACCGTTTGGCATATAGCGAACTTCAGGATCTTGGCCCAGATTACCTACCAAAATTACTTTATTAACACCACGTGCCATGGCATTGTCTCCTCACACTATGACAAGCCCAACACTTGCTTGGCTTGCTTCAAATCAAAAATTTTATCATCTACTTTTAGGTAGCTACGATTCTCATCTCTTACTACCGTGGCCTCAAGTACCCCAGGTAATGAAACCAATTGATCTGCCAATTCCGTCGCTTGTTGCTCATTTTCTACAGCAGAAACTAAGCTGATCGCTTTGCTCTTAGGTGGTACTTGCATACCCCATGCGATAACAAACCATATTACCCCAATAATGGCCGTTGCGGCAAATATCGTATCGACCGCAAAATTTTGTGCCAAAATACCACCCAAAGCACCGCCTATAAATGCACCAAGAAACTGGCCAGATGAAAACACTCCCATCGCCGATCCCTTTTGGTTTGCTGGAGCTATGCGAGAAACCAACGCAGGCATAGTTGCTTCGAGAAAATTAAAGGCAATAAAATAGACCAGCATTGCACCTGCGATCACCCAAAGTGAATCTACAAAGCAATACAAAGTAATCGAGCTTACCACTAGCATTGCAATAGACAGCAAGAATGTCTGCTTTTCTTTTTGTTTGCGGATCGCCACTATCATCATCGGTGCCATCAAAATAAAAGCGAGTAAAAATACCGGAATGTAGAGTTGCCAATGCCTATCTGCTGCAAGGCCATCACGGATCAACTGACCTGGCAAGGCTACAAAAATTGTAGTCAGCGTCAAATGCAATAGCAACACCCCAAGATCAAGCCTCAGTAACTGTGGGTTTTGCACCAAGCGACGAATATCTGCAAAACTTGCAATTGTGTCGCCTTTTGGGGCTTTATTTACCGCATTTGGCACCATAAAGGTAATGATAGCGATACCTACAATTGCCAATACCGCCGTCAGCCAGAAGATCCCTGCGATACCAAAAGACGCTGCAATCATTGGTCCTAATAACATGGCTACAGCAAAGCTCATACCAATGCACATGCCAATGACCGCCATTACCTTGGGACGCTGCTCGTCGCGGCTCAAATCCGCAGCAAGCGCAAGTAAAGCACTTGCAATCGCGCCCATCCCCTGTAGGGCTCTACCAAATGTCACCCAATAGATTGAATCCGCTAATGCCGCGATAACGGATCCTAATGCAAATACCAACAACCCACCAATGATGATTGGCTTACGGCCAAACTTATCAGACAACCAACCCATAGGTATCTGCAGTACAGCTTGAGTCAAACCATAAGCACCAATAGCCAAACCAATCCACAGTGGCGAGACATCCTGTAAAGACTGGCCGTAAACAGCTAACACTGGCATCAGCATGAACAAACCAAGCATGCGGAAAGCGAAAACGCCAGCAAGAGAAATCGCGGCGCGCTTTTCAGTTGGATTTAAAGAGTCATTAGACATAAGGCGGTATTCATCACTATCGAAAATCACGCGCAAGTTTAACAAACTCTTTTCTTAACTTACACTAGCGCGAACGGATCTTTGCAATGCGCGTATTACTATCATGGATTTGATCACCCTACTACGAGAAAAAGAAAGCGTTAATTGACGCCGTATTTGGCCGTGATCTGATCTAATTTCCCGCTACGTTTTACCCGTTCAAATGCTTGACTCAAACGCTGCAATCGCTCGCTCGTGGTGCGTGCCTTGCTAAAAGCAAAATATACTGGGTTTTCGTTAATAACCAACGGACTAATAGTAAACTTTTCAAAATCAGGGTTATTTTTACTTTGATACAGAATGTTGAATTTTTCTTCTAAAAACCCTGCGATCCTGCCTTTTTTGAGCAAATTCAATTTTACCTGATTGTCGGGTACATAAATAAATTGCGTTTCACTGTCGGTACGACGCGCAAGGCGAGCTGTAAACGCCTCACCGTAATAAGCATTACGCTGAATAGCGATGGGCTTTGACAGATGGAATAACGACTCAAGTGAGTCAAGCTGGTGAGGCTCGCCTGAGTTCATTGCAAAAACAATGGTTTCCATGCGTTGAGGACCAATAAAATACGCAAACTGTTCACGTACTGGTGTTTTTGTGACGCTCAAAATAAGATCGATATCCCCCTCCTCTAAAAGCTTCAGCGCCCGACCCCAAGGAATACTTACGAAACGATAGCTACACCCCGCTTCATCTAACAAGGCTTTAGCGAAATCAACGTCCATACCGTGCCAAACAAGGTCGTCATTTAACTTAGACTGCGCTGCATAATTCTCAAACCGCACCACCAGCTCACAGGCGAAGACATTTTGGCAAAGCAGCGCCAAAAGCAATAAAAGTCGATACAAAATCAATATCCCAAGTTGATCGGTTTAATAAGTTTAGTTCGTTTAGCAGAGATAACTTAATTTTGTATTCGGGATGCGGTAATCTGTTCACTTCACATCATGCTTTGACTGATCCAGATTTCAATTTAGTGGATTAGTATCGCGTACTCAGTACAGCGCACGAAAAAACACAAGGGTCGTATGGATAAAATAGAAGTTAGAGGTGCCCGCACCCACAATTTAAAAGACATTTCACTCACCATTCCAAGAGACAAATTGATAGTGATCACGGGTCTTTCTGGCTCAGGGAAGTCGTCTTTAGCATTTGACACCTTATACGCAGAAGGCCAGCGTCGTTATGTTGAGTCTTTATCTGCGTACGCGAGGCAATTTTTATCGCTGATGGAAAAACCAGATGTGGATCACATTGAGGGCTTGTCTCCCGCGATTTCCATTGAGCAGAAGTCGACTTCTCACAATCCACGTTCAACCGTGGGAACCATTACCGAAATATACGACTATTTAAGATTACTCTTTGCCCGAGTGGGTGAACCGAGATGCCCTACGCATGATTTACCGTTAGCCGCACAAACTATCAGCCAAATGGTTGATACGGTTTTGGCGCTACCCGAGGGTAGCAAACTCATGCTGCTTGCACCGGTGGTGAAAAACCGTAAAGGTGAACACGTAAAACTGTTAGAAGAGCTTGCAAGCCAAGGTTTTATTCGTGCGCGTATTGATGGCGAGGTATGCGATCTCTCAGATCCACCGACACTAGAGTTACAGAAAAAACATACCATAGAAGTCGTGGTGGACCGTTTCAAAGTCAAAGCAGGGCTTGAGCAACGGTTAGCCGAATCTTTTGAAACCGCGCTTGATTTGGCTGATGGCATTGCGCAAATCGCCTATATGGATGATAGTGACGCAGACGAACTGATCTTCTCGGCCAATTTTGCCTGTCCAACTTGTGGCTATGCCATGAGCGAACTTGAACCAAGATTGTTTTCTTTCAATAACCCAGCTGGTGCCTGCCAAAGCTGTGATGGTTTGGGGGTAAAGCAGTACTTTGATCCCAAACGTGTAGTGCAAAACCCAGAACTAAGCTTGTCTGGCGGTGCAATCAAAGGGTGGGATAAACGCAGTTTTTACTATTTTCAGATGCTAAGCTCGGTTGCCGAGCAATATGGATTTGACTTAGAAACGCCATTTCAGGATCTGCCGAGTAAATTTCAAAAAGTGGTATTAGAAGGCTCAGGCAAAACTAAAATCGCGTTTAAGTATCGTAATGACAGAGGCGATCTTATCACCCGCAATCACGAGTTTGAAGGCGTGTTAAACAATATGAATCGCCGTTATCGGGAAACGGAGTCCAGTTCAGTAAGAGAAGAGCTCGCCAAATATCAAACCAGTCAAGCGTGTCCAAGTTGCCATGGCTCACGCCTGCGCGAAGAAGCTCGCCATGTGTTTATCGGCTCGACCAACCTGCCAACTGTAACAACGATGAGTATCGGCGAAGCCAGTCAATTTTTTATCGACTTAGCACTCACAGGCCAAAAAGCACAAATTGCGGACAAAATACTCAAAGAGATCCGCGACCGTTTATCTTTCTTGATCAATGTAGGCCTAAATTACCTCTCTTTGGAGCGTAGTGCTGATACTTTATCTGGCGGTGAAGCTCAGCGGATCCGTCTTGCAAGCCAAATTGGCGCCGGCCTCGTGGGAGTAATGTACGTACTGGATGAGCCTTCAATTGGTCTACATCAGCGCGATAACGACCGTTTACTTAAAACACTCACGCACTTAAGAGATCTTGGCAACACCGTAATTGTGGTAGAGCACGACGAAGATGCCATTCGTGCAGCCGATCACATCATCGATATCGGTCCAGGCGCCGGCGTACACGGCGGCTATGTCGTCGCTGAGGGAACTCGCGATGAAATAATGCAAAGTAAAGACTCATTAACGGGTCAATATCTCAGTGGCGAGAAATGCATTGAAGTTCCAGCGCAACGTCATCAATGTGATGACAAGTGGCTTGAGCTTAAAGGCGCAACGGGCAACAACCTAAAAAGTGTCGACTTAAAAGTGCCTGTTGGTCTTATGACCTGCGTAACAGGAGTATCTGGTTCGGGTAAATCCACCCTCATTAATGACACCCTATTCAAGCTTGCCCATCAGGAATTAAACGGTGCAACAACGCAAGAAGCTGCACCATATGAATCAGTTCATGGGCTAGATCACTTCGATAAAGTTATCGATATTGATCAAAGTCCTATCGGTCGCACACCACGTTCAAACCCAGCAACTTATACAGGGATCTTTACTGCTATCCGTGAACTATTTGCGGGGACGCAAGAATCGCGTTCACGCGGTTATAAGGTTGGCCGCTTTAGTTTTAATGTTAAAGGCGGTCGCTGTGAAGCCTGTCAAGGCGATGGCGTTATCAAGGTAGAAATGCACTTCCTGCCGGATGTCTACGTTCCTTGCGATGTCTGTACTGGTAAGCGCTATAACCGTGAAACACTGGAAGTGCTGTATAAAGGTAAAAATATCCACGAAGTGTTGGAAATGACCGTTGAGGACGCTAGAGAATTTTTTGATAAAATTCCCGCGATCAATCGCAAACTACAAACTTTAATGGACGTTGGCCTCTCCTACATTCGCTTAGGGCAAGCCGCCACGACTTTGTCCGGTGGTGAAGCGCAGCGTGTTAAGCTCGCTCGTGAACTATCAAAACGAGATACCGGTAAAACACTCTACATTCTCGATGAGCCAACCACAGGTCTGCACTTCCATGATATTCAACAGCTACTCGCCGTACTGCATCGTCTGCGCGATCATGGTAATACGGTATTAGTTATCGAGCATAACCTGGATGTTATCAAAACCGCGGATTGGATCGTGGACTTAGGTCCAGAGGGGGGAGCTGGAGGAGGTCAAATACTCGTCTCAGGTACACCTGAAACGGTGGCTAACTTTGCGGCTTCGCATACAGGTAAGTACCTTAAGCCTTTATTGTCTTAATTTCTAAAAGTCTCTATTATTGGTGCATAATAATTACAAATTCATTTATTATGCATCAACTTCTCGCACCAAAAAACTTAACCGCGTACCTAGCAAGACTGCGCTTTTCCATCGGCCAGTTTTGGCAAAGTCTAACACTGGCTCAACGTTATTATTTAGTCAGTTTTATCATTTTTATGTTCAGCTTGAGTGAAACTGAAGATAATAATTTCATCGGCTTTTTGATCTTAATAACCACTGTAACGGCACTATGTTATGAGTTTTGGCCGAGGATCATGACCTTTTGGGAAAGTGTGCCTGGCAAAGCACTAATACTGTTATTTTACGCCTTTATCGCGAACTTTGTGTTGGTTCAAGCTGATGGTCGTATTAATGATTTAACTGGCGTCAGCACAGATAACTTCCCCTACACACATAATTTGAGTGTGTTACTGTCGTTACCTACTTGGTTTTTTATTACCAGCACCTTCTTGTTAATTCTCGCGCAACTCTTTATGACCTGCTATGTTGTTGTGCTTTTCCTACTTAAGCCATTGCGTATAAAGCCTTTTTGGCACCAGAACCACTATCGCTATCCGGCAACAACAGCAATCATCAGGCTGATCATGTGCTTTGTTTTATTGGCTTTTTTGGTGCTTGGCATTACTAAATCAGGCGCTTCAACCGCATTTACTGAGTTTTCTTCTGATTTCAAAATAGATGAGGACGGAATTTCTTTCCAAGCCAACGCGAAAGAATCACGCACCTCTGACTCCACAGAAGAAAACGAAGGAGCATCGGAAACTCAACCACAACAGGCCAACATGAGTAGCGATACTCCACAACAAGATGAAGCACAGCCCACGGAAGATGAGCTGGAGTCGTTAACGGTATCTATTAATAACGATCCCAACCCGGATTTGCACGAGCAAGGCAAAAACTATAACGATGTGCTTAATCAAATACTGGCTTACTTTATCTTTCGCTTTGAGTCTGACGGAAACTCACGCTGTGAACATAGCGAAGGCAGTAATATTGTAGAATTAAACGATTATGAGATCTTAGAGATCATGCCGGATAACGCCGCGGAATACGGCTACACCTATACAGTAAAGCCTTGTATTTCAGCGGCAATTGGTCACCAGTTTAAGCCGCAGCAACCATAAAAGTACCTAGCGCATCGCGCTCTTGCTGACTCAGCGGTTGGGATTGCTTAACCGCAAAGTCATATCGCACCATAATGGTTTTACCTTCAGCACAACACTCTCCATGCTGCCAAGCCTGCTGCAAAATCACAAATGAGCTGTTGCCGATATGTTCAACAGCCGTTTTTATTTCGACTTCCTGACCATAAAATAGCTCCCCTTTAAAGGTGACTTCGACTTTAGCAACAATCAATTTCCACTCTTTTGGATTTAAATCTGGTGTAAATATTTTGAAAATAGGTGTGCGCGCGGCTTCAAACCACACAGGGAGTACGGTATTGTTGATATGTCCAAGCACATCTGTGTCGCAAAAACGCGGCATAAGCTTTTCAGACAGCATAATAACTCCAATAAAAACTAGGGAAAAACATGAGTGATTTTATTCGCGTTTACGATAACGCACTCAGTTCAGACTTTTGCGATGAATTCGTAAAGACCTTCGATCAAAGCCCACATTTAAAACAGGGGACTACGTCTGGTGGTGTCGACTTGAGTAAAAAAGTCAGTCACGACCTTTATTTAAATTCCTATCCAGACTATGCCAAACAGTTGCAACACATTCAACAGGTTACGGCAAAGCACTTATTTGAATACCTTGAAGAACATTTCTTTATGATCATCGGTGCATTTGGACTTAAAGTGTATCACCCCAAAACAGGTGAGCCTGTCGACCTCACTGTGGATAACTTTGAAGAAGTCGGCAAGCCACAACTCCCGGTCCTTGCTCAACAGCTGTTTCGTTTGGGTGCTATCCAAGCTCAACGCTATCAAATAAATAAAGGCGGCTACCCCTACTGGCACAGCGAAGTCTACCCTCAACATGACCATAATGAAGCCTTACACCGAGTGCTGTTATTTATGTTCTACCTTAACGATGTCGAGGAAGGTGGTGAGACCGAGTTTTATTATCAAAAGCGTAAAATTGCCCCAGTTAAAGGCTCTATGGTGATAGCGCCAGGGTATTTTACACATACACATAGAGGCAATATTCCGGTTTCTAACGATAAGTATATACTCACTTCGTGGGTGTTATTTAATAGAGCAGAGCAACTCTATGGTACGCCCAAATAAGCTATCTCTATACTTCAGGGGCTGTTGAACTCAAGCATGCAAGATCAACAGACCCCACAGAACTTATTTAGCTTTGGTAAATTCAGCCCACTCTATCAGCATGGGTAAAAAATCTTCATAACCACACACCGCCATCATACCCGACTCATCTAAAGCCAGTGCGTCTTCTTGGTACTGCGCTATGTCATCACTTTCATGAAACAGAGCGTGGCTTTCAAATAATGCTTCTTGCGGCGTGAACGTGGCGCGGATCTCTTTTCCGGCCAACACAAGCTCTTCTTTTTGATTTGGCAGGTTTTCAAGCTGTGTCAGCAGGCTGACAATGCACTCATGTGCAAGCTCCTCGCTTAGCCACCGACCTATCAACGCATGCTCGTCATTTAAGCGAGCACGAAACCCAGAAAGTGGGTCACGAATAAACTGGTATTCCATCTTTACTTCTTAACTAAATCACCTTCTTTTATTATACCTAAGTGGCGTCCGCTAAGCATTCATTGATAGAATTACCTTTTAACCACTCGATTGTTGGTCAATGCATGTCGCCTGTTGAGATCTTATTTCCTCTCATCTTTATCGTTATTTCTGGGTTTTTGAGTGCAAAGATAGGCTTTATCGCCATCAATCAGCTTGATGGCTTGCGTACTTTTATCTTTAATTTGTGTATTCCTGTGCTGTTATTTAGCAGTATGGTGCAAGCAGATCTGGAAAGCCTTACAACGGGTTCCTTGTTATTATCCTTTTATCTCCCAGTCGCTCTGACTTATGTAGGCTTATACCTATTTCTCTTTAAAGCGCAATATCGTTCAAAAGCAGACAGTGCAGCATTGGCATTAAGTGGCACCTACTCTAATACCGTGTTAGTCGGATTACCGATAATCTTAATGGCACTCGGTGAGCAAGCCGCTGCCATGGTATTTATGATTATTACATTCCACAGTGCGATGCTGTTTTTTATGACTTTTTTACTGGCAGCAAGACACAAAAATAAGGTAGATATTGTGAAACCCCTGCTGTTAAATCCAATAGTGATAAGTATTTCAAGTGGTTTGATATTGAACGTTGCTGGGTTAAAACTACCAAGTTTAATACTTGAAAGCTTTAGTTGGTTGGCAAAACCTGCCATTCCTGGTGCGCTATTTATTTTGGGTGCAAGCTTGGTGCAGTATGGCGTGCGAGGAAAGTTACACGGTGCAATATGGCTAAGTGCAGTAAAACTGATACTACTACCGGGATTGGTTTATCTCTTTGCCACTTATTTAGGATTAGCAACTCAACAAGTTCAGGTGGTGACTCTAATGAGTGCCTCTCCTTTAGGCATTAATGCCTATCTTGTTGCTAGACAGCTCGATAGCCAACAAGCAACGCTTGCTGCTACCGTTGTGCTGTCTACTGTGCTGAGTATGGTCAGCCTGACTGGGTGGTTATACTTTTTGGTATAACCGTTAATACCTAGGCGGCGTATACTTAGCAGCATCAATAATAGCCCACAAATGGAAAACGGCTGCAATCACGGGTGGAACCAATAAAAACCACAGCGCATACCCACCTACAACAACAATTGCGAAGATTAAAGCCGCCAATATACGACCTTGAACCAACTGACCAAGGCCAGGGAAAAAGACGTTACAAATCGCTGCAATTACATTACCACCAGAACCTTGTCCAGACATAGTTACCTCTCTTAGTTACTTAAAGTCTTTCTTTTTAATATATCAGATTTCATGCCAACCCTAACACTTTGATTTTAAAAGAAACCAATGAAACTCATTGTTTTCTGTTCACTATAAGTTAGCCTAAAACACTAACTTTTAGCTTAAAGTTTAGCTATATTATGATGCGTAATTCAATCACTTTGATTTACATAAAATAATAATGAAAACAGGATGTCTTATGCTTAGCAAGTTTACCACCCCGCTAACAAAATTAGTCGACAAGTATCTACCCGATCCATTTGTGATTGTACTTTTACTCACTTTTTTGGTGATGATACTCGCTGCACTATTTACTCCAGCAACGCCTGTCATGGTGCTTGAGGCATGGGGTAATGGTTTTTGGAAGCTGCTTACTTTTGCGATGCAAATGTTGTTAGTTTTATTATGTGGTCACATGCTTGCCGTGACCCCTCCAATAGCGAAAGCACTAGACCGTATAGCTGGCCTAGCTAAGACTCCCTCTCAAGCAATTATACTCACTACCTTTGTTGCGATGAGCGCCAGCTGGCTAAATTGGGGGTTTGGCTTAGTTGTCGGAGCTTTGTTTGCAAAGGCCATCGCCCGAAAAGTGAAAGTCGATTATCGCCTGTTAGTGGCTAGTGCTTACTCTGGTTTTGTTGTTTGGCACGCTGGTCTATCAGGCTCAGTCCCTCTAACTATCGCAACCCCGGGCCACTTTAGTGAAAAGAGCATCGGTATTGTTACCACTTCAGAGACAATCTTTGCACCATTTAACCTGCTCATCGTACTCAGTATTTTTATCGTTTTACCACTTATAAATACACTGATACTTCCCAAAGATGATGACGCAGTTATTGTTGATAAAGAAAAGCTCATTGAACAAAGTAATGATATCAGTAACCGCAATACTCCGGCTGCAAAATTAGAAAATGCCTCATGGCTTGGCATGTTAGGGGGAGCAATCGGTCTTAGCTACCTAGGCTTTTACTTTATATTTAACGCAGGCACAATGACATTGAATATCGTCATAGCCCTGTTTTTGTTCTTAGCCATGCTGCTACACAAAACCCCTGCAAATATTCTCAATAGTCTACAACAAGCAATTCAAGGTGGTGCCGGTATCGTGATCCAGTTTCCTTTTTATGCTGGGATCATGGCTATGATGGTAGAAACAGGACTTGCGCAACAAATATCTCAAGGATTTGTTTCTATTAGTAGTCAATGGACATTACCGCTGTGGAGCTTTTTAAGCGCAGGCCTTGTAAATATATTTGTGCCTTCTGGCGGCGGTCAGTGGGCGGTACAAGCACCAATAATCATTCCCGCAGCAGAAGCACTTAATGCAGACATAGCCAGAGTCGCCATGGCCGTTGCATGGGGTGATGCTTGGACTAACCTGATCCAGCCATTTTGGGCACTTCCGGTACTTGCAATTGCAGGTCTTAAAGCCAAAGATATTATGGGATTTTGCCTGATACAATTGCTGGTAACGGGTGTAATTATCGCAACTTTATTGTTGCTACCCCTGTAAGAAGGTGCGTAATGCACCTTCTTATACAGATTAACTTGATAAAATTTTCATTGGTAAGCTTAGGATTGGATTCTCTGAATCAGCAAAATGCATCATTACCGCAACATGACCTGTAATAACAACTATATACATAATGGCGCTGACCACTTGCCCATATCGGTCAAGGGGTAATAAGTGACTGTAATTACGGCCACGCCACTCAATCAGGATTTCAAAACTGCCAATCAAAATGAATATCACCAGTAAGATTAAGCCAAAGGTGTAACTTATCCACAGGCCGAATAATACTCCTGCCATACACACTAATAACCCCACCCAAGAACGCATTGAAAAGCTTATGCTTTTTAGAACATGCCCACCATCTAACGGCAAAATAGGTAGTAAATTGAATAAGTTCAACAGCGCACTTAATACAGCAACACCAGCAAAGATTTCCATCTCTGTCGCATAATACAACACAACTCCAAGGACTGAGGTTATTAAACCAAATGCCGGTCCCATCAACGAAATAACCACATCTTGCCAGCGGGTCGTGATCTTATCGTCACTTACAGCTAAGCCACCAACGAAAGGGATCAAATAGATACCTTTTGTTTTAATCCCAAAATAGCGCATAGCGCGGACGTGGCCATATTCATGAACGACTAAGCAAGCCACAAGCATAAGCGCAAACTGCCAAGAAAATAGCCATGCGTATCCTGCCACAGATGCGCCAGCCAACGCAGCTTTGACCACCTTTGCACTTTTAAATAACTTTAAGCCCAATGCTGCCAAACCAAATAAGCTGCGTTTTTCTTTAGGTGTTTCAGTGCTCACTTCAAGCCACTGAAGCTCAGCTCCATTGACTGCAATACCAAGCAAACCCTGAGGTAACTGCTCTGTATTTACCGCTAGTGCTTGTCCATCAATGGTCGCGAAAATGCCATTATGTTGCTCTTCAAAGGTAATGGCTTGCTGCTCGACAAAAAGCTGTACTACTTGTTGTTGGTTAAAAAAGATAGATACCGCTTTGTCCGCTAGCGAAAGCTCGACTCTATTCATATTCAGATCCAAAGGTCATTTGGGGCATTATCGCTAAAAGCGTCCGTTTCATAAAGCGCTGCCGAAATCTGAATTAGAAAAATGCAGGTAAAGTGTCATTATTGCGCTTCAAATTGAGTAAAAATCACCTTTTAAAGCGTATTGAGATTTGAGCACTTTAAATTATTTGTACTAGACTTTAAGGAGGTAAGGTATACGAAGGAATTGTTAATGTCATTAGCAAAACATCGGATAATGGTAGTAGATGATTCACCCGCGATCCTCGTCGTAATGCAAGCTATTATGACTGAACTTGGCATTGAGCATGTCACAACCTGCTCAAGTGCGGTGA
This sequence comes from Pseudoalteromonas sp. NJ631, assembly GCF_000276645.1. Classification (NCBI taxonomy): domain Bacteria; kingdom Pseudomonadati; phylum Pseudomonadota; class Gammaproteobacteria; order Alteromonadales; family Pseudoalteromonadaceae; genus Pseudoalteromonas; species Pseudoalteromonas sp. NJ631. The sequence continues at coordinate 8,265 of NZ_AKXJ01000016.1, read as the reverse complement.
ATGCTGTAGAAAAAATACGGCAGACTCCTCATCAATTTGACGCCATTTTTACAGATCTCAATATGCCCGAAATGGATGGCATGGAGTTTATTCGCCAACTAGGAGAGCTAAGGTTCTCCGGCGGTATTATTATTATTTCCGAAATGGACGAAAAGATTATTGATCTAGCAACCAACCTTGCCAGACAATCCAATGCACATCTTATCGGCAATATTTCCAAGCCCGTACAATTGGTTGATGTCGAGCGTATGCTCAAAAAAATGGAGACGTATACCACTGTTAAACGTAGCCGTATTGAAAAGGTAACCGAAAGCGATCTTTTGCACGCCATTAGTCACAACGAAATTACCCCTTACTATCAGCCAAAGGTTCACCGTGGTGACAAAAAGATTAAAAGTGTCGAAGTGCTTGCCCGTATTGTGCCTAAAAATACCGAGCAGGTTATTTTACCGGATCATTTCATTGGCGTGGCCGAAGATACCGATCTAATCAACATCATTACTTTCCAGCTTTTTGAAAAGGCAACGGACGAGTTTAAAGCAATCAAATCTGAGCTAAATTACCCAATTAAACTGGCTTTTAATCTATCACCAGTGCAATTAAATGATCTGAGCTGCCCAGATAAACTGGCACTTATTCTAGAAATAAACCGTTTAAAGCCTAGTGATATCATTTTAGAAATTACTGAAAACCAACCGATGAATCAGTCTATTCAATTGGAAACAATGAACCGTTTACGGATCCGGGGGTTTGATATTTCGTTAGATGACTTTGGTACTGGATTTACCAATATCCAGCAGTTAAAGTCTTTGCCGTTTACTGAGATCAAAATCGACCGCTCTTTGATAACCCATGTGGAATCCGATCGCTTTTCACAGGTACTTATCGACAGCTTAATCGACATCGCACAAAATCAACAATTAGACATAGTAGCTGAAGGTATAGAGCGGATTGAAGAGCTACAATACCTTGACCGCTACAAGCATAGCCTATTAATGCAGGGTTTTTTAATCAGCAAACCTAAACCACTAACAGACCTAGTTGGGTGGATACACTCTTGGCAGCGCATGATTAATTCGAACCCTTAACCTCTGGAGAGGGCGTTTCCTCTCTATCGCTTTGCGTTTCAGACGCTTCTGCAGCTTCGTCGCTGTCTTCAATCAAATTATCATGATTATCTACTCGCTCTCGCCACTTTTGCTTGGCAGCAGCTTGCATATTGGTAGTTTGCTCTCGCTCATCAACAATATCCATTCCCATTAATGATTCAAGCAAATCTTCTAATGTCACTATGCCTTGTACATCGCCATATTCATCAATGACAAGCGCAATGTGTAGACGCTTTGCCAGTAACGCTTTGAATAGCTCTGGCGCAGCTAGCGTTTCCGGTACGGTATAAAGAGGGCGAGATAGCTTACCAATTTTATAGTCTTCTCCAAGCCTATGATAAGCAAGCATAATGTCATTCTTATGCACAAAGCCAATAATGTCGTCTGTATTTTTATCAAATACCAACACCCGAGAAAAAGCAACCGAACCATGCTCAGACAAATACTCGTGCACAGTCATATCTTTATGCACCTTAAACAGTACCGTTCTTGGTGTCATAATGCTTTCGAGTTTGGCGTGGCGAAAGCGCAACAAGCTGCGAATGGTTTCAGTTTCGTCTTGATGTAATGCGCCTGCTTCAGAGCCAATCTCCGCCATCGCTTCGATTTCTTGACGAATATAGTGAGCCTCATCTTCTTTACGGCCTATCACTTTTGTTAACTGATCAGACATCCACACAAAAGGCTTCAATATTCGAACTAACCATACCAACACACTGGAAACGATAGGTGTTAATCCGCGCCAATAAGTCGCTCCTAAAGTCTTTGGAATGATTTCTGACAGTACCAAAACCAGTAGCGTCATCACTGCAGACGCAATACCAACAGCTGCATCTGAAAATACCACAGCAGCTTGTGCACCAACCCCTGCAGCACCGGCGGTATGCGCAACGGTATTTAACGTTAGAATGGCAGATAAAGGCTGATCAATGTTGTCTTTAAGGCGTTGAACTCGCGATGCTAATGCATCATTGTCTTGCTTTAAGATCCCTATATGGCTTGGCGTAATACTAAGTAGCACCGCTTCCATCACCGAACAGATAAAAGAGATAGCTATTGCCAAAAACATGTAGGTCAATAATAAAACCAAGTAAATTCTCCTCTTTATTCAACGCTAAGTATTTGCTTAACTGCATACGTTATGTTGCTCATCAACACAGACTATTAAATTTAGGACGTCTATCGCAGCAATACAACCGGTTCAAAATACTATGATATAGTTTTATCATATAATTACCTACAATAGGCGCAAATAAATGAAATTACGTACAGCCGTCACTCTACTATTTACGGCAGTCTCAGCACAACTTTCAGCAAGCCCATTAGACGAATCAAAAATACAATTTTTGGGTCCCATCGCAGGCGAATCCACAATAAAGCCAGCTGACACAGCTCATCGTGATGCAATTATTGAAAACTTGCTACCATCATTACAACAAGACGCCAAACAGGTAACGCTATTCAATAATGAAAGCAAATGGCAACCACTGAATAAAATATCTCAATTAACGATACCAGGACTGCAGGCTCTGAAGTTTAATTTCACTACTGAACGTTTTGTCTCCGGTAAACTCAAGCTTGAGGGCGTCGAGGAGGCCAAAGTATTTCTAAATGGAGAGCCTGTCTCCGGTGTTAAAGAGGTTCAGCTTGATGTAGTCAAGGGCGATCATCAAATCCTCGTTATCGCTGAGCAGGTGAATGACTGGAATAAGGTTGATCTTAGCTTTGAAGGCGAAGCAGCACATGACGTTATCACGCTAACAGAAAAACAAACCAAAGCGCTGTCTGCAAAGCAACTGTTTGATGCTCCAACAGTGAGTGCTATCTCACTTGCACCTAACGGCGAATATTACATTTCTACCGTGCGCCACTACGATGATGAAAAAGGCAACTCAGCAATCACCGAAACTGCTTTATACAATGAAGATGGTGACATGCTTTATAGTTTCGATGGCATGAGTGCAACTAGCTTTGCATGGCGTGATGACAGCAGCAAACTCACCTATTTAAAAGATAATAAAGCTTACATCCTTGATCTAAAAACCTTTAAACGCACTCAAGTTGCTACTAAGCTCAATGGCGCGAATAGTATCGAGTTTTTTGATAATGACACGCTTATTTTTGCATGGACCAACAGCGGCAAAGAAGAAGGTAAACTGACTAAACATTATCAAGGATTAGAAGATAGATGGTCATATGCCCGCACTCAATCGCAAATCTTCTTACTCGATATCAAAAGTGGGCTACTTAATCCAGTAACCGTTGGCGCACAAAGCCACAGTTTGGCCGACTTTGACGCGCAAGCAAACACGGTTTTAGCAACGCGTAATAAGCAAGACTATGCGCAACCTCCTCACATGTTGACAGAGTTAATAGAAATTGATCTATCAAACAATCAGCAAAGTGTCATTGGCCAGTACCGTACATTTAGTGGTGCTCAATACACTAAAAATGGTATTTATGTAACTGCAGGTCCTGATTTTGCAGAAGGTGCGGGGCGCAACTTACCTGAAGGTATGCTCGCGAATAACTATGATGGCCAACTTTATTGGATAGATCGCAAAGGCCACAATGTAAAAGCACTGAGTAAAAACTTTGATCCAGCCATAGGCAGCTTTACCGTACTCAATAATGGCGATGTGGTACTAAAAGCGACTGACCAAGATCGTCAACAGCTTTTCCTCTTTGACGAAAGTAAGTCTACTTTCAAACGCTTAAACACCGGACTTGATGTTGTCGCGAATTATTCTGTGTCTAGTGAACGTAATCCAGAGATCTTATTCACAGGAACTACAGCATCAACTCCACAACAGTTAAAAACCATGTCAACCTCAGATAAGCGAGCTGACACGCTCTGGGACTCAACAAATATCGCATACCAGAATGCGGAAATTGCCAACCTAGAAGAGTTTAATTTTACTAATACTGAAGGCGTGGAGATTAAAGGCCGCGTGTATCTACCACACGATTTAGACAAAGCTAAAAAATACCCAGCTCTTGTTTATTACTACGGCGGTACTTCTCCAGTAACTCGTGGCTTTACAGGGCGTTATCCATTTAACTTATGGGCAGCAAAAGGTTATGTTGTTTATGTCTTGCAACCAACTGGTGCGACAGGTTTTGGTCAGAAATTCTCAGCAGAACACGTCAATGCTTGGGGTGAACACACCGCTAACGATATCATCATGGGTACCAAAGAGTTTGTGAAAGCATACCCTTTCGTTGATGACAAGCGTTTAGGTAATTTAGGTGCTTCTTACGGCGGCTTCATGACTATGCTGCTGACAACAAAAACTGATTTGTTCTCAGCTTCTATCTCACATGCTGGTATTTCTAATATTACTTCATACTGGGGCCAAGGCTGGTGGGGTTATTTGTATTCTGGCGAGGCCTCAAAAGGAAGTTTCCCCTGGAACAATCCAACCCTTTACTCACAACATAGCCCGGTATTTAATGCAGACAAAGTAACAACACCATTATTGTTAATTCACGGTGACGCGGATACCAATGTGCCGCCTGGTGAAAGTCACAATATGTATACCGCATTGAAGATCCTTGGCCAAGATGTTGAATTGGTCGAATACAAAGGCGCAGATCATCAAATATTCGCTCGTGACAAGCGCTTCCATTGGTGGAGCACCATGCTGGCTTATTTCGACAAACATTTAAAGCAAGAGCCACAGTGGTGGGAGCATCTATACGGTAAGTAATCAATGCTAGGTGGCACGGTGTGCCGCCTTTTTGGTTAGCGAAGCAGCAATCAAACACATCATTGTATATAATTTAATAATAAAGCTCGGTTTCCTCTTGATCGAACTAGGTTGTCAGGTTAACGTGCCAGATACAGAGTTGTAAGAATTCGTTTCATGTACTTCCAAGCAGCGATCTCTCAGTGTTATATTAACGACAATTAAACAACAATTAACAGTGAAAACATGAGCATAAAGGTTTTATTAGTTGAAGATGATGAACTCTTAGCAAAGCGACTGTGTAGTCACTTTGAAAATACCGAGTTCAGTATCACTGTAGACAATACAGGGGCTACTGCGCTTGAGCTTATTCAATCTCAAACCCAAAACCCATTTGCACTTGCTATTGTTGATGTTGTTTTACCTGCCACCGATGGCCTGCAACTTGCGAAAGAGATTAATACCTTATCAGACCTTGGTGTCATCATGCTTTCTAGCCGAGACTCTCAAGCCGACAGGATAGCAGGTCTTGCGCAAGGTGCTGATGACTACGTTTGTAAGCCTGTTGATACGCTTGAGCTTGAACTGCGTATGCGTGCCTTATACAAACGTTTAGTTGGTAATAAAGACGATGAATCAGAAGAATTTATCGAATATGCTGATTTTAAACTACACCCTGATAATCGTACCTTAATCAATCAACACGGCATTGAGTCTCGACTTACCGAAGCAGAGCATAAGGTATTGATTTGTCTTATTTCCAATGCTGGAAGGGCAACATCCAGAGAGCGTATTTCAGAAGACATTGGGCAACCTGATTGGAGCCCAAGCGACAGAACGGTTGATGTCTTAGTTGGCCGACTACGCAAAAAACTCGGCGATGAAAAAGAGCAAAAACGCATTGTGACGGTTCGCGGCAAGGGTTATATGTTATCAGCTTAACCTTTACCAATTATACACTCCCTATCTATTGAAATGCCGTTAGCTAGAACTGTGTTAACTGAGCTAACAACCTCTCCAGCGCACGATAACTAAGCGCTTCCTTTAAATGTGATAAGCCAATATTAGGTGTCGAGCTCAGATCTGCTATGGTACGCGCGACCTTGATTATTCGATGATATGAACGTGGTGATAGTTTTAGTTTTTCTGCTGCCTTTGCTAGAAATAAACGTTCAGTATCAGCAAGATAGCAGATATGATTTAGCTCTTTTACACTCAGTTGATCGTTACATTTTCCCTGACGTGCTAAAGCTGTTTTATAGGCCTGTTCCACCCTAGCCCTTATTGTCTCGCTAGACTCTCCATCACTCTGGGATTGTAGCTCTTCTGTTTTTAGACGAGGTAATTCTACCTGTAGATCTATTCGGTCTAAAAATGGACCTGAAATCTTAGCCAAATAGCGCAATACTTGATCCGGAGACGCTCGCTTGTCAGTGTAACAACCTGTAGGACTGGGATTTAATGCTGCGATCAGTTGAAAGTTTGCAGGGTAATCAACTTGCCGAGCTGCGCGTGAAATCGTTACCATGCCCGTTTCCATCGGTTCACGTAATGAGTCCAGTACCTTCCTATCAAATTCTGGCAACTCGTCCAAAAATAGAACTCCATTATTTGACAGTGATATCTCCCCAGGCTTAGGGTTCGACGAGCCTCCAACCAAAGCTACCGCAGAGCAAGTATGATGTGGAGCTCTAAAAGGCCTTGTTTTCCAGTTTGATTGGCTGATTGTTTTTCCCAGTATGGAATAGATAGAAGCTGTTTCTAATGCCTGATTATCCGTCATTAATGGCATTATCGTGGGTAGACGCTGAGCAAGCATCGATTTTCCAGTGCCCGGAGGACCAAGAAATAAAACGTTATGCCCACCTGCCGCAGCTATCTCTAGTACTCGCTTCGCCCCATCTTGCCCTTTCACCTCAGCCATATCCAGCAAGCTCCCACCTGAAGCTTGTATATTTAAATCGTTTGGGTAGAGTTGATTAAACATAAGTGATTGCTGGCCGCTTAAGCCTAACCATGCTGTACGCAAGCAGCTTATAGCAACACGATTAGCATCAGCGGCAAGGCTCGCAACTGCATCGTTTCCAATTGGTAAGTAAGCAGTTCTCCCCTCCTTCGCTGCTGCAATAACAGATGGCAAAATCGCAGTGACCGTCCTCAGCTCACCATTTAACGCAAGCTCACCATAAAACTCTTTATCAGCAATAGCATGACTATCTAGCTGCCCTGATGCGACGAGAACACCGAGTGCGATTGCAAAGTCAAAGCGGCCACCGTCTTTGGGTAGATCGGCAGGTGCTAAGTTTACTGTGATACGCTGTTCTGGAAATAAAAAGCCTGCATTAACAAGCGCACTACGGACGCGCTCTTTGGCTTCTTTAACTGAGGTTTCGGGTAATCCAACGATACTAAAGGCAGGTAAACCGTTGCTAAGGTGCACCTCAACAATTACCTCGGGAGCGGTAATACCAACTTGTGCTCGAGTGAAGACTCTTGCTAAAGACATCCATGTCTCCTGCTTACTTAAAATTTATAGTTAAATACGTGTAACACCAAGTGGTATCGCATAGCCGCTAATCTTAATAACAAGGTTGCCGCCATGGACAATACCATTACGTATTCTGTTGCCATGCCCAATTTAATTGCTTGAGTATAGACTATCCCGCCAAAAATGCAGGTGATCGCGTATAACTCTCCTTTTAGAAGTAGGGGGATCTCTCGAGCTAATACGTCTCTGATAACCCCACCAAAACACCCGGTCAATACGCCCATGATCACAGCTGTAGTATCAGGCATTCCGATACTTAAAGCCTTTTGTACTCCCATTACAGCGAAAAAAGCAAGTCCAATGGCATCAGCAACCTGCAGTACAGTTCTTGGAATATTTTGATGCCGATTTAGCCACCATATGCTCACAGCGACAGCAAATAAAATAGCGTAAATATAGCTAGTATCATGAAGCCAAAAAACAGGTTGATCTAAAATCAAGTCTCGTAATGTTCCCCCCCCGATACCAGTTACAGTCGCAAGGACAATCACACCAAAGCCATCCATGTGTTTACTATGCGCAATTAAGGTTCCCGAGATCGCAAAAACCATAACGCCTAAGAGATCAAACCAATGATAGAGTTCTGACATTTCGTAATTAGTTGTGAAACAAAAGCAAAATCATAACGAAGATCTCACACAAAAGGTAGTAGGATCGCCGATATTTACAGTTTTCAATGTACTGAGTAAAGTGACTTTATGAAATGTTTAGGATGAATACTTGTGGGTAAACCGCCTATCATGATACATGTTTATACTGTGGTGCAGCGCATCTACTTAGGTTTAGAATATTTTTTCAGAACTTCATTGCAAACCATCGGCGGATAAACCACCTCGCACCATATTGCACTGTGCTGATACTGTGGTAGGAGCGAGTTTACCTCGCGAGGTTTTAATTGCTTGCGAGGTTTTCTATACCC
>NZ_AKXJ01000015.1:0-129996 GCF_000276645.1 Pseudoalteromonas sp. NJ631 | reverse complement strand
GATTTGGCAACAGGTACTTGGCCTTGAGCAAGTGGGTATTGAAGATAATTTCTTCCAAATTGGCGGCGATTCAATTGTAAGTATTCAGCTGGTTTCACGCTTAAGAGAAGCTGGGTTAACGGTACAAGTTAAAGAGATATTTGCCGCTCCAACTCCCGCGCGGCTGGCAAAGCTTATCAGTGCGAATGGCGACAAGAAGGTTACGATAAAAACCGAACAAGGCCAGCTTGAAGGCGAGTTTGATCTACTGCCTATCCAGCAGTGGTTCTTCGCAAATCAGTTTGCTAACCCCGCACACTTTGCCCAAACTTTCGCTACTGTGATGCCAAGTACAATCAGTGATGAGCGATTAGTTGCGCTATTGTCCGAGCTTGCTGAGCAACACGATGTGCTACGCCTTGTGTTCAATCAAAAGATGGCGCATATTACCCAGCAGTACCAACAAAATAATACCATGGCGCCTCTAGTTAAACTTGATGCAGACACACTCAGTGACGACGAGCTTGCCAAGCAATTAACCCGCTTGCAGTCACAGTTTGCGTTAAATTCAGGCCCTTTATGGCAGCCAATTCGTGTCAAACGCCAAAGCCAAGATGTATTGGTACTGGCCTTCCACCACCTGATCATTGACTTTGTCTCTTGGCGGATCCTAATTGAGGACTTAAATAGCCTTTATCAAGGCAAAAAATTGGCGCAAAAAACCTCAAGCTATCGTCAATGGGTTGAGACCTTAGCCCAATATTCACATGTTCAAGCCGAACAAATTAACTATTGGCAGGAAGTACTTGACACTTGCCAAACACACTTAACAGCGAAGAACACATCGACAAACCAAGTGATTAAACTTGACTCTGCATTTACACAAACGCTGCTGTTTGACGCTAATCAAGGCTACCACACAGAGCCTCGAGACCTTGTCGTCGCTGCGCTTTCACTAACTCTCGCCCATATCACTGGTAGTAATGATCAGGTTATTGCACTTGAAGGGCACGGTCGTGAACACATCGCCGAAGATATAGATCATTCACGCACCGTAGGCTGGTTTACGTCATTATATCCACTAGCACTCCATTCGGGTTCTAGTCTCGAAAGCGCTATCGTCAATGCCAAAGAGCAGCTGCGTAAATTGCCAGACAATGGCGTTGGTTTTGGTCAATTCTATTTTTCCAAACAAGTGACGGGGACTTTACCAACCGTTGCATTCAACTATTTAGGTCAAATCGGTGGCACTAAAACGCAGCAACCCAGTGGTGACTTCTACTTAACTGAAGCCATTACAGGTCAATCAGTCGCAAGCGAAAATAACGGCCATTACGTTCTTGATATCAACGCGGCTATTATTCATGGTCAGCTTGTCTTAAATTGCACCACGGCGTTGTCTGAAACCGAATTTACCCTATTCCAAAGTCAGTTCACTGCCAGTCTACAAGCCGTGCTCGACACAGCATTGCATACCAAAGCGCTAGGCGCCAAACAAACGCCGAGCGACTATAACCTGACGGGCGTCAGCTTCGCCCATTTAGATTCACTGCGCACACGTTACGACCTAGCTGCGGTTTATCCCGCAACAAACTTGCAGCAAGGTTTTATCTTCCACCAGCTAAATAGTCCAGAAGATACCGCCTATCGCGTGCAATCACAGATGCAGTATTTCGATAAAATTGACACTGCGCTTTACTGTCGTGCGTGGCAACTAACCTCACTGCAATATCCAGCGCTGCGCTGTGCTTTTGATGTTGAAGAAACCATGCTGCAACTTATCGTGGATCACACCTGTGTTGATGAAGATAACTTTAGCGTGATTGATATCAGTCAATACTCAAAAGCAGAACAACAAGCACACATAGAAAAGCTTGCAAACCAAGTGCTAAATCAGCCATTTAATTTTGCAAGACCGGGGTTATTTACACTGCATTTGGTAAAACGCGGTGAAGCGCATTATCACCTAATAAAAACAGAGCATCACAGCATTTGTGATGGCTGGAGTGGCCCGTTAGTTATGCAGACCGTTCACCAGAACTATACGCAATTACTACAAGGTCTAGAACCTGTTTTACAGGTGGATAACGCCTATTTAGATGCCCATGCTTACCTAAGAGATAATCAGGCTGCCACCAAAGCATTTTGGCAATATCATGTCGCTGATTTATCACAGGCAAACGACCTTAACACCCTGTTTAGTCACTCAACAGATTTAGAAACGCTCCGTCATAATCATGACCCGCAGGCGCTGCATTTTGCTCTACCAAACGAGGCATTAAGTAAGTTGCAGCAAGCGTGTCAGCAACATTCTGTCACGCTCAATGCTGCGGTACAATTTGCCTGGCATAAGCTTATCCAAATCTATACTCGCGACGAATTTACTTTAGTAGGTACAACTATCGCAGGTCGTGACTTACCAATTGACGGCATAGAGCAAAGTGTTGGTGCTTACATCAATACGCTACCGCTTTATCTTGATTGGCCTACAGATGCTACCATCGCGCAACAACTCGAGAAGATCCAAACTGCCATTTTGGACTTAAATAGCCATGCGAATGTGTCACTTGCGTCACTGCAACAAGACGGTAATCGGCTATTCCAAAGCCTAGTCGTTTTCGAAAACTACCCAAGCCTCGAAAATGAACAAGCAGAGGCACAACAAGCTCGCTGGCAGTTTGACGCAGCACCAGAGCAAGTTGAATTCCCACTTGCATTGATAGCAAAGGAACAAGGAGAGCTGCAACTTGAGCTGATGTACGACGCCAGCTTGCTTTCGCCAGCACGTGCCGCACAACTGCAATCTCAACTGCAACTGATCCTTAAGCAAGTCGCTGACAATACTCACTTGCCTCATCAACACATTGAAATTACCAATACAGTGGAAAAGGCCCGTATTCTCAACGAGTGGAATGAAACCGAGCGCGAGTCATGCGGCTTCGAGAACTTTAACGACTTATTTAGTGAAAAAGTCGCCGTATTCCCGGATGTAACCGCTGTGGTCTGGCAAGGTGAAGCACTAAGCTATCAAGCACTCAACCGCCAGGCTTGCCTGCTTGCCCAGCAATTATTAGTGATCAAGGCTGAGGTTTACGGCAACGAGTATCAAGGTGATTTCCCAGTGTTATTGCTGCATGAAAAACAGTTGGATTCTATCGTTGCTATCCTCGCTATTCTTAAAGCAGGCGGTGGTTATGTTCCTGTATCACCAGAGTTTCCTGACTCAAGGATTGAATATATTGCCAAGGACTGTGGTGCGAAAATCGTGGTCACCCAATCGGGATTAATGGATAGAGTTGCGAGTACAACACTTGCATCACTGACACATGTACTCAGCGATACACCAATGGAAGAAACAAGCTTAGACCAAGCGGTATCGGTGAGCCCGTCTGATTTGGCTTATATTATCTATACCTCAGGCACCACAGGTAACCCTAAAGGCGTAGAAATCAACCATGAGGCACTATTAAACTATGCCACGGACGACCATTTTATCGACCGCACACAACTGAGCAAGGTCCTTAGCTTATCGAGCATTAGCTTCGACGCGTTTATTTTTGACTGCTTTGTCACATTCAGTAACGGCGCAGCGCTACACCTGATAGATAAACAGACTCAACTTGATCCAGAACGACTGATTGAGTACTGCCAAGCACAGCAGATTGATACGTGCTTTGTAACCACTGCGCTATTTAATCGTCTAGCTAGCGAAGACTTCTTCTTACACGCCGGACTTAAACAGATTAATTTTGGTGGAGAGGCGGTCGACTTAGCTATGGTTGAGCAAGTAAAGCATCAAGCGCCAGAGCTGATGCTTTATCACGCCTATGGCCCAACAGAGACCACCGTTTATGCGACTTGCTGCTTACTCAACTCTGTAAATCACGGAGCACCTATTGGCCGCGCTATTGCCAATAAATCAGCTTACGTGTTGTCGCCTGCTGGCAAAATACTTCCACCGGGCGTGGCAGGAGAGCTTTATATTGGCGGCGCGGGTATGGCAAGACGCTATTTACACCGTTCAGATTTAACCGAACAAGCATTCTTAGTTAACCCATTCGCATCAGATAAGTATCTCGCAAGCGGTTGGAACAAAATGTATAAAACGGGAGATTTGGTTAAATGGCGTGAAGATGGTTTATTAGAGTATGTTGGTCGTAATGATTTTCAGGTGAAAATTCGTGGTTACCGCATCGAACTTGGCGAGATTGAAACTGCGATTAAGCAACAACCGCAAATTCATACTGCGTTTGTAAACGTGAATGAACAAGATGGGATTAAACGTATCGTGGCCTACTTGGTCATGGCAAATACTGAGTCACTAGATGAGGCAAAGCTCAAGCAAACACTCTCTCAAATGCTACCGAGTTATATGCTGCCAAGTGCTTACGTCACATTAGACACCCTACCCGTTACGGTTAATGGCAAGATTGATGCCCGAGCACTGCCGCAGCCCGATTTTAGCCAAGCTGAGACTCACCATGCTCCAAACACGGAACAGCAAAAGCATATCGCTAAAATCTGGTGTGCTGTATTGGGGATTAAGCAGGTTGGCTTGGAAGATAACTTCTTCCATATTGGTGGTGACTCAATTATGAGCATTCAGCTCATGTCGGCTCTCAAACGTGCTGGCTATTCGCTGTCGACCAAAGACATATTTACGTATCCAACCCTAGAAGCGCTTTGTGCATTTTTGGCAAATAATGAACAGGTAGAAATCGAGGCTGAACAAGGTGAGCTCAGCGGAGAAATCAAGTTATTACCTATCCAGCAATGGTTCCTCAACTCCCATTACCGTCATAAAGCGCATTTTAATCAGTCGGTCATGCTTGCTCTTCCGCGCAATACCGCGCTAGATACTTTAGAGCGTGCACTCGCGCAGCTACATCAACAACATGACATGTTGCGCGCTCAATTTAGCAAAACCGAGACTTGGCAATCCCAATACCAAAGTGTTGCAGCGTGTCCAACACCAAAGCTTATCCATTTGGACACCTCAGGGCTTGACGAGCAGCAAACCGGACTGGCGTTGAGTAAAATACACGCCCGTTTTGAACTCGGTTCAGGTGCTTTGTGGCAACCGGTTTTACTCAGCGATGATACGCCGCTAACTAGGCTTGTACTTATCGTTCATCACCTTGTTATTGATGGTGTTTCGTGGCGTATTTTGGTCGAAGACTTAAGCCGCTTGCTACAAGGCGACACCTTAAGCGACAAAACCAGCAGTTATCGCCAATGGTCAGACGTTGTGGCCCTGCATCCTTTTGAACAACAAATACCGTATTGGCAAAATGTGTTAAGCACACAGCAAAACGTACCTTACGGTAAATCACAACAGCGTCTTACGCATCAATTTGATACTCAGCTTACTGAGCAATTGCTACGCCTCGCTCCTGCTGGATTTAACACAGAAATCAATGATCTCTTAATGAGTGCGTTTACTCGGGCTTGGTGCAATACCTTTGCTACAAACTATTGCCACCTGACGTTAGAAGGCCACGGCCGAGAACATCTGAGTGACCATATTGATACCTCAAGAACACTAGGCTGGTTTACTAGTATGTTTCCGGTTGCCCTGAAAAATGACACGGATTTATCGACGCTGATTATTCAAAGCAAAGAAACGCTTCGTGCCATTCCAGATAAAGGGCTAGGCTTCAGCGAGTTGGTCAGACGTGGGGAATTTTCCTTCAGCCAATTACCTAAAGTTAGTTTTAATTACTTGGGACAACTTGATAGCAATAGTGATGCACAAGATCAGGGCATGCGAATGCTAAATGCACACTCAGGCGATGCCAGCAGCAAAGATAATCAGGATGAAATGGCACTCATCGTTAATGCCGAAGTGCGTCAAATGAAACTGCAAGTGAGCATTGCAAGTCAGTTAGATGAGACACAAACCACCGCATTCATAGAGCAGTTCGATGCTGCCCTTCGAGCCGTCGTTTCACATTCGATTACAGCCGCAAATCCCCAAGGCATAAAAACTCTGAGCGATATTGAGATCGGCGTATTGGTGAATGAAGCCGATGTTCCTATTGAATGGTTTTTCTTCCCTCCGGGTGGCGGTGGTGCTGAGAGTTACTTGCAATCCATTGCTCCCAAGATTTCCGCGCCTTGTTATTGCTTCAATAACATCTATGCCGCACAGGAAAAACCAAAGGGCTCGCTCGCCTATGACTATTACCAGTTCCAAACATTAGCGTTGCAGTATGCTATTCATCTTAAAAAGCTAAAACCTAGTGGCCCTTATCGGATTTTTGGTTGGAGTTTTGGCGCAACGCTGGCACTTGAGGTTGCCAAACTGCTGCAAAATGAGGGGGACACAATCGAACACTTGGTGTTCGTCGACCCTTGTTTTGACTATGCCGCGATGCATGATGAAGTTTTAGCTCTACACCCAGAATTCAGTCATCTTGAGCCCGATAGAATTAATTATCACTACCAAAATGATCCGGCATTTTCTAGCACCGCAAAGGTGACGCTATTTAGTGCAGGTTGTGCGGTTGAAGTGGCTCAGTCAGATAGCTTAGAGTTGCAACTTTCCAGTCATATAATCAACCGATACCTTGATAAGAATCAAAATCTTATCGAAGAAGCAATGCAACCCAGTCAGGTTCAAGTGTTCACCATGAAAGGGTCGCACAACAGTTGGGTAAAAACACCGGAAGACTTAATAAAAATGTCAGAAATTATGAACACTCTTTAACATTTTATTCGTTAATATAATGTTAAATTAGATTTTCTAGAGTGAGGCATTAAAGGGAGCTCCCCTCTTCACTCTAGGATTAATTAATTGCCACATTTTCTCACAATATATGATTAAGGAATTACAAAATGGCTAAGGAAAATGTAGATGTACTTATTATCGGCGCTGGACCTGCAGGGACAATGACCGCTGCAAAGCTAATTCAAGCAGGATTAACCGTGAAGATCGTTGAACGTAGCCACTTTCCGCGCTATGTCATCGGTGAAAGTCTTCTACCACAAAGTATGCAGCATTTGAAAGATGCTGGATTTATGGATGCGTTAGTTGCACGCAATTACCAAAAGAAAATCGGTGCTAATTTTAAACAAGATGACTTCCAAGAGTTTTTCGATTTCTCTAAAAATTACACCGATGGCTGGACATGGACATGGCAAGTTCCAAGAGATGACTTTGACAATGTACTGGCTGAAGAAGTGCAAAAAATGGGTGCTCCTATCGAATTTGGCACTTCAGTAGTCGATGCCAACATGGATCTAGAAGAGCCTATCATTAAGGTAGTCAATGAGGCCGGTGATGTGCAGGAAATTCAAGCCAAATTCGTTGTTGACTCAAGCGGCTATGGCCGAGTACTCGCAAACCTGCTTGATTTAAATGAACCTTCATCAGCGCCAACTCGCGCAACTTTGTTTGCGCAATTTAAACCTGCTGATGGCATGGAGACTGGGGCTGAAAACAATAAAGTAACGATTCTGGTTCACGAAGAAGATGTATGGGTTTGGCTAATACCTTTCTCTGACGGTCGTGTTTCAGTCGGTTTTGTTGGTAACCCTGAGTATTTAGAAAGTGCAGAGGGCGATGCTAAAACGCGCTTTTTAACCTACCTTGCTCGCGATCAACATGCATCAGCAATGTTGGAAGGAATGGCGCTGTGTATGGAGCCAAAGGAGATCAAAGGCTACTCAAAAGGTATTAAACAACTGTTCGGCAAAAACTTTGTGTTAACCGGTAACGCCAGTGAATTCATTGACCCCGTATTTTCAGCTGGCGTTATGTTTGCGATTGAGTCAGGCGCGCGCGCCGCTGATCTCATAGTCGCTCAGTTAAATGGCGAGGAAGCAGATTGGCAGCAAGATTATGAAGCGCATATGCTTAAAGGGATTGCTGTCATGCGTACCTACATTGAAGGCTGGTACGACGGGCGTTTGCGCCGCCTATTTTTCTCAGACAACAAGCCTGAAAAAATTAAGAGCCAAATCACTTCTGTGCTTGCGGGCTATGTATGGGATGAGACTAACCCATTTGTAAACCGCAGCGAGAAAACCCTGAACCTGCTATCTGAACTCCATAACAACCCTGAAATGGCGTGATTTTAGCTTTTTAGACCGGCGTGGGAATAATTTCTCACGCCACATAATATACTAACGAAGATGCGTTTCAGTAGTAGTGAAAGTAGTTGTGTGATGCCTATAGTTTCCCGAATTGACGATTAAACAGAGTGGGGAATTTTGTTGTAGGCCGACCATAGATGTGGCACTTGGCGCTTTAAAGGACTTAGACAATGAAAACTAACTTTGTATACACTGCTGCACTTTCAGCGTTATTAACAGGCGCTGCACTTGCAACTCCCGCGCAGGCCGCTGAATATAAAACAATTCTAATTCATGGCTTTCAAGCGGACCAACTTAACCGCCCTAACAGTACCAACGTCGAGCTTGAGGGTGAAGAATACTGGTCATCTTTTTGGATAAACCACGCTGATGAACGTATTGATTGGCCTTCTTATGAACGCCTACAAGGCAAAATCGCAACAGATTATATTTGGCCAAAGCTAAAAGCATTTGCAGAAAATGGCACTTGTAATCCAGGCTGTGTCTTTGTTACCCACTCAACGGGTGATTTGGTTGCGCGCTATATCTTAGATAACCAAGCAACTTGGCTTGAAAATGCGGGCCTTCAACCACTTAATATCGTTGCTACTTTTGACCTTGCAGGTGCGGGTGGCGGAAGCGAACTCGCAGACACTGCTATCAACGCTGCGACTTCTGGTGGCGTAGTAGGTGAACTAACTCGCCAAGCGGTTGAGGCATGGCTTGGCAGCATGCCTGAAGAGTTTGGTATCATGTGGGATTTAAAAGTAAATAACGCGCGACAAGTTGCTCAGTACCCAAGTGACAACGCACCTCGCCTACGTTTCGTCGCTGATGCAAGCGACTACTACGGCCTCACTTCAGGTTTCTTACCAGGTAATGATGATGGTGTTGTATCAACACACTCTTCTTGTGGTGCATCGACAAAAGGCGACTTTGGTAGTTGTAGTACAAGCGTTGCTATCAACGGTCAGTTAGCCTCTCAAGATGATGCAGTGACTAGCTTTATGCCATACCACTACCCACTACTAATGAGCGCGGAATATAGCCACGGCAACCTGCCAGATGCTGGATACCAAGGCAAAGTAACAGCGGCTCGTACTCAGTTTAACGCGGGTTATAAGACGATTAGCTACAACACCTATGAAGAAACAACGGGTAGCTGGTTTTGGAAAAAGACTTACCGTTATGTTAGCGAGTCTAACTCACAAAGTTTTTCACAGTTAATACTAAACTCACTGTAACTTAACGGTTATTCTGCTAATTTCTATACCCAAGGAACTGCTCCATGCAGTTCCTTATATTAACCGAGTATTGCTATGAAAAAGTTTTTGTTGATTAGTGTCATTCTTATTGTGATCTGTATCACTGCAGGCTATTTTGCCTTGCAGCGCGAAGCTCTGCCCTCGCCTGAGTTAGCAGCCCCCCCACAAGTCACCACACCTATTTTGACACCAACAACAACGCCACCCACCACCCCTAAAACTGCGATAACACAAAAACAATCATTGGTTGAATCACTACCACTGGTACAAGCTGCGCAATCAGCTGCGGCACATTATGAGTATAGTATTTCGCTACCTCCTTACTCACAGCCCCTTGGCAAAGGTGATTTTGATAGGCTCAATCCAAATCATTTCTATGCCGTCGAAATGCCAATTGAAGAAAACAACGAACAGGTGTCTTTATCGCTGAATCAATATCGCTTTGTGCACCCCGCTACTATCGAGATAAGTTTATCTGGTAGTCAATTTTCTAATGCAACCGCAACGATACTCGACCCTACATCACAGCAAACCTTATCCACCACCCGCCTCAAAGAGTCTGATGATATTTGGCTTGGTGCAGTCGATGGCGAGACAACATGGCCTCAAGAGCTGAATGTCGTTGTGCGTGCCAAGCCAAGCTCGGCTAAGGCCGTGGCATTAACGGCAAGTATTCGCTATTACCAACCCAGCGCCACACTGCTCGCCATTGCTAAACCTTACCCCGAGCAAGCTGACTTGATAATTCCATTGCAGCTTAAAGTAAAGCAAAGTGGTACTTATCGTATCCGTGCAAACCTATTTACTCGCGATGGCACACCAATCAGTCATTTGGTTGAAAAACAAAAGTTAAGCGAAGGGAAACAGGTATTCAACTTAAAAGCACATCAGTCGGTGCTTGCTCCTTTTTCAGCTAAATCCGGCCCATCCCAGTTCACGTTAAAGACATTTGTGATTGAGAGAATGTCGCCAATGCCGGGAGAGCTTGCACAGTTTGGTGATAGCAAAATAACCGAATACCACATCACTGATTTCTACTTTGACGCACTGGAGAAGCGCCCATATCAGCCCTCGGCTGCCGAGCGTCAACGTCTGGGTTACTTGCAAAAAATGGCGGGGAAATAAAGTAACTAACCTTTGCTTCGGATAATTAACATAAATACAAGCGGTGACCTTTTTTAGGTCACCGAGTTAGCTAAGCTATATCGCTTCAGCCGCCGTCTTGGGCTTCAGCTCAGCAATGCGATAAAACCCAAGTGCGGTGATAGATACTAAGGTCATGATGATAAACAGCATCATGCCGGAGTAAAAATCTAATATAAGTCCGCCTAAAATAGGCGCTAATGCATACCCTAATGAACACAAGCCAGCAGCACCAAAATAGCTAGCTTTCAGGTTATCTGGTGCCAACCTGTCAATATAGACATTGATGTTAGTAAACATAATTGCTTCGCTCAGACTCAACACCATCATGGCTGCAATCCATCCCCAGATATTTTGCACATCATTCAAGGCCATCATGACTTGTGAAATGATCAATATCACGCCACCCGCATAGAGCCTATTTTCAATACGCCAATTACGCATCAGATGCAGTAATGGAAACTGACAAACGATGATCACACTAGAATTTGCGATGATTAAGCTAGAAATTAGCCAAGCCAGATCGGGGACCTCTGCACGCGTCAAATACTGCACTAGGCTAGAGTCACATTGTGCATAAACCAAATACACTAAAGTTGTAGCGATGAGCACAATTAAAAAGACTTTATCTTTTCGTAAGATCCCCAGCCATTTTGCAAACTTCGGCACTGACTGAGCGGCAGACTGCAAAGCGGAAGTCTGCGCTTCACTCAGTTTAGGTCTAAAGTAAAGCAGCGCGAGCAACAAACCAATATACGAAATGCCAGTATAGATAAAACTAAACTGCTCACCATTAAGCCCTGCCCATAGCCCGTACAATGGTCCTAAAGCCGCTCCCACATTCACGAGAAAATAGAGTAAATGCAGTGCAAGCTCTCTGTCTTTTGCGTCGGCAAGTTCTTCAGTAAGTAACGCTTTACTAGGCGCATCCCAAAGCGTCCTAGGTAGACAAGCTAAAAACACTGAGGTTGCAAACAACCACAACGATTCAGCCACAGCCAACAGTGAAAAAGAAATCACACCAACAAACACTGCCGTGTAGAGCATTTTGGTGCGACCAAAGCGATCAGCGAGATTCCCCGTATAAAACCCCAAAAATACGGCGAAAGTCGCTGACACCGTCAGCAATAAACCAACCTCTGTTGCACTCAGTCCATAATTTTCGTAAAGAATAACAGCCAAAAAAGGCCATACCATGTAGTAACTTGCGCGAACGAAAAAGTTACCAACAAGCATTACCCAAACTAAAGGTGTAAAGCGCTTTAACCGCTCAATTGCAGAGCTATTCTCCATTGATGTTCCTTGATTATTATTGATTTACGCAGAACCCTAATTCCTAAACCTTAGTTTAGGTCAAGCGTTTAACTGCATTCTATTATCTTGGAAACTGGAACTCTATAAAGAAAAAATGACGTTATTTTAGCGTTATTTAGTAAGAAAAAATTTCATCCTTGAAATCACAAAGGGAGATAAAACTAAATCAATGACATTAAGCGTTAAAACCGCTTAATGTAGAACACATTTAAAAAATCAAGACCGGGGTTGTGGTCGCTCAAACCTGCATTAGAATAATGCAGATATCGGATCCCAACTTTAGTACTGGGATTCAAATTAACACTAAGCCCAATGCGGTCTTCAAACTGATAGTGAACACCAATGTCTTTGCCCGCAAATCGAGTATCACTGACGTAGGTCATGCCAATCCCAAACTCAAAATTTACCGGCTTTCCAGCAAACTCGGTCAGTGGAACACTAAGCACTGGTGACAGTGCAATAGCAAACGTCGTGTCTGAGCGTTTTGGTTTGCCGTATTCCCAATAGTTGGTGCTCAACTCAAAATAAACATAGGCACCTTCGCCAAAACCATAATCCGCTAAACTATAATGCAAGGGACGATACCCAAGCCGCAGTCCTTTTACATCCCCCTCTCCCATCACATAATCAACTGCAACTTCACTAGCATGTGAGTAAGTAGACACAAACAACATAAGCAAGAATAAAACTAAGCGCATAACGACTCCTCTACAACAAGAGCAATTTTACGCCGTTATTTAATTCTTAAAAGACACCAAAAAACCATATAATAATTGCCAATAAAGCACCAATATGGAATTTTAATGGGTACATTAATTTAACCAAAACCAATAACAAATTATGAGTTATACTGTTAAAAACGATCTTGAGAATGTGGTATGCAGTATATAATTGGGAGCGTTATAGGGATATTTAGTGTATTTAGTGCCTTAGCCGCAGCACCGACAAAAGTAGATATCTATACCGAGCATTTTCCTCCGTACCAGATAGAGCAAAAGAACGGCACCATTACTGGGCTTGCCACTGATATCGTACGTCTCATTATGTGGGAAGCAGAGCTAAGCTATCAAATTTATATGTTGCCTTGGACTCGCGCAAAAGCCTTCTCCAAAAAATCCCCTTATTCATTGCTCTACTCGATCGCCAGAACGGAGCAACGTGAAGAAAACCATGTCTGGATTGCGCCACTTTGTGAGCTAAAGGTCGCCTTTTATAAGCGTGCTGATATCGCCGATCAGCAAGAGTGGGAAATATGGAAAATCAAACAACATGTTGTCGCTGTTGCGGCCGATCAACTTTCCGAAAACTATTTAAAAGCACAAGGCTTTGTCGCCGATAAGAACATGCTATCTGTAACTAGTTTGAGTCGTGCAGGTGAGCTGCTTGAAAGAGGTAGAATTGACTTTATTTTTGGTGCCGAAAATTTTGTGGATAGAATGGCTGCTAGAATGGGTTTAGTGGAGCAATGGGACAAAGTGCTAGAAGTTCCAGAGTTAAGTAAAACCCTCTATTTAACCGCCAACCCCAGCGCCCCTCCAGAATATATAAATCGGCTACGCGCCGCCGCTGAACGAGTGCAAATGCAACGTAAAAAGGTTGACGTCGGCTGCCCCATCGACGAGTAATTCATCGTTTGCTACTGAACTTTGTACGTCGCTGTGATAGCATTTTAAAAATTGTATACTTTATTCAAAAATAAAAATAAAAGTACTCACAGGAATGGTATTACTCATGCTCTTTGTAGCATGCGAAACGTACGCAAGCCCAAAAATCATTAACGTGGTTTCACGCTTTGGTCACCCTCAGGTAATGAAGCCCGCAGACAAGTTTGGCCATAGTCCCTATTCACCACTTTTTGATAACGGCGCATGGCATGGTCACTTACTTCCTGATAACGCTGCGGAATATGGTGGTTTCACGGGTAACGCGATTATCACTGAAGAGTATTTAACGTATTTATTTGAACGTATTGAGCGCCTACAAATTTTTCATGGTGAGACCAAATTGCAATTTGATGCAGCGCAGTACAGCCTGCCCGGAGAGCTGGTGCAAACGCTTAGACATGAGCTCGCGACGGTGACGCTCCGCTTACGCTTTGTTAGCGAGCGTGTTTCTCTTATTCAAACCACTATTCATACAAAGCAACGACTTACTTTAAAATTGGACGGCAAATTACTCCACCAGCTTAATGATCAACAAACACTGGACCAACAATACCCTAAGCTCGCACCAACTATGGTTGCCAGCGAAAGTGGGATCAGTACCACTTTTGGTCGTGTTCGCGATCCGTGGGCGCTTCTAACCTCTGGTAGCAACGAGTACTCAATCACCCGCACAATCCCTTTCAAAAATGAGGTGAAAAAAAACCATTATTATAGCGAGGCGCAAACCTCAGGTGATCTACAGTTTTATACCGCGATCAGTTATGTCCACAATCAACAAGAACGCATACGAACAGCAAAAATCGTTGCCAAAATTCTCTCATCCCCAGTTACGTATTGGCAACGCTCTAAAGCTCGCTGGGCAGGCTATTTAGCACGCTACCAAACCTTACCACGAGATAAACAAACATTGGCGATAAAAGCTGTTGAAACCCTCATTGGTAACTGGCGAGCGCCTGCAGGGGCAATCGCGTTTGATACCGTATCGCCTTCGGTCACTGCGCGCTGGTTTTCCGGCAATTTAACTTGGCCTTGGGACAGCTGGAAACAAGCATCAGCGCTGAGACTATTTGCACCAGATTTAGCCAAGGCCAACATTGATGCCGTATTTTCCTATCAAATAGCCGCTAACGATCCTGTGAGACCCCAAGATAAAGGCTTATTACCCGATTTAATTGGTTATAACCTGCCACCAGAACGCGGTGGCGATGGCGGTAATTGGAGCGAACGGAATTCAAAACCCTCGCTGGCCGCTTGGGCGGTGTTGAATACCTACCATGCCAGCATAGACAAAGCTTGGCTTGCACAAATTTACCCTAAACTTGTCGCCTATCGCGATTGGTGGCTGCGCAACCGTGATCACAACCAAAATGGTATTCCTGAATTTGGTGCAACCATAGATAAACACCATAATAACCAAGCGGGTGAGTTGTTATTTTATCTACATGAAGGAAAGCAAAAGCATGCCCGCTTTGGGCTAAAAGCCTATCGTGATGCGCAAGCACAAGGTAAACAAATAAGTATTCCCGCACAGACCGCAGCGTCATGGGAGTCTGGAAGAGACGATGCTGCTAACTTTGGTTTTATCTCACCACAGCAGCTTGAGATCTATGTGAAACAAGGTGGCGATGCTAAAGACTGGCAAGTCGAATTTGCTAGTAATATGGACGCCCAAGACCATCTGCTAGGCTACTCTTTGATGCAAGAATCGGTTGACGGGGCCAGTTATTTTTATTCTGACACCAAAAACTTGAGTACCATCGCAACTATCTTGGCTAAGCCACAGGAAGCCAACGCCTTTGCAGCACAAGCAAAGCAAATCGCCGATTATATTAACCGCTGCATGTTCGACGATAACAGCGGATACTACTACGACATTCGCATTGCCCCATCACCGCTTGAAAATGGCTGTGCAGGGAAACCAATCATTGAGCGTGGTCGCGGCCCGGAGGGTTGGGCTCCGCTCTTTAATCAGGTAGCAACAGCGTATCATGCTAAACGCGTCTCTGAAGTAATGCTCAGCCCCAGTGAATTCAACACCTATATTCCTCTAGGCTCTGCATCCCAGACCAATCCTGCATTTGGCGCAAACATCTATTGGCGTGGTCGTGTCTGGCTTGACCAATTGTATTTTGGCTTGATGGGGCTAAGTTATTATGGTTATGAAACTGAAGCGAACACTTTGTTTCAGCGATTTATGCAAAATGCGGATGGTCTGCTGCAAAACGCGCCTATTCGCGAAAACTACAATCCACTCACCGGCGAGCAGCAAGGTGCACCGAACTTTTCATGGAGCGCGGCCCATATTTTGCTCATGATAGAAGCATTTGAGATGGACAAACCCAAAACACCAATTAAAGAAGAAAAGCTAGTTTCGCAGCAAATCACTACAAATTAGCCGAAAATTTGCTAGCAATTCAGTGATGATCCGTCTACATTTTTTAAATGATACAAAAACAAAATTAGACGGATCGCAATGAGTTGGTTTTACCGTATTTACCACTTTGCCCTAAAGTGCATTGTTATTTTTATCGGGATCCCGAACCCCAAATTACATCAGGGAAAAACGGGGTTGTTAGACGCCATTGAGGCGCTGGGGTTAAAAAGTGGAGATAACGTCTTAGTCGTGACCGATCAAGTGCTGCTCAAACTCAACTTGCATCAGGTTGTGGAAAACACACTACGTGAGTCAGAGTTTGTCACGCATTATTACGCAGATGTTTTACCCAACCCAACCATAGCAAACGTCGAAGACGGTCTAAAGGTCTACCAACAGCATCAATGTAAAGCAATTATCGCGCTTGGCGGCGGCTCGGTACTCGACACGGGCAAACTGATCGGTGCTCGGGCTGTCAAGCCAAACAAACCGGTGACTAAACTCAAAGGGTTATTTAAAGTCTTAAAACGCCTACCGCCGAATATCGCGATCCCAACAACAGCAGGAACCGGCTCGGAAACCACTGTTGCCGCCGTCGTTAACGATCCTAGTAATCACGCCAAATATGCCGCGACTGATTTTTGTTTAGTGCCACACCATGCTGTGTTATTACCGGAATTAACCACTAGTATGCCCGCACATATCACCGCGACTACGGCAATTGATGCACTAACCCACGCCATTGAAGCACTACTGAGCATTAACTGTCTTAAGTTTAGCCGCGGCCGTGCTCTTGAAGCCTGTAGAGCCATCTTTGAATATTTACCCAAAGCACAACAAGACCCACAAAATCTTGAAGCAAGGGCGCAACTACTAATCGCTTCCCATTACGCAGGACAAGCTTTTACCAGAACCTCTGTCGGCTACGTGCATGCAATTTCACACCAATTGAGCGCTCAATATGGTACGCCGCACGGGCTTGCCAATGCGGTGTTACTCATGCCCGTGCTAACCTGGTATGGTGAGCGCATTAATCAGCAACTCGCGCTCATCGCCAGATACTGTGGATTAACCTCGTTAGACTATCCCGTCGAGCGCCAAGCAGATGATCTTTTAGAGCACATTAAGCGCTTACTGCTTGATTTACATATCCAAACCACGCTCACCGAAGTACTCCCTGATGATGCAGCACTACTCGCAGAGCTGGCGCTAAAAGAAGCACATCCGGATTATCCGGTGCCCCATTTTATGGATCCCAGTGCCTGCCAGCGCATTATCAAAGGTATCGCTCCTACGCCTTAATAAGCACTTCGTTTAGTGTTTGGAACCAAAGGAATTTAAAATAAAAATAATTTTTTCATAACCTTACAACCAACTTTTAAGCAAAAGCACTAAAAATATAAAATATATTAACGAACAATTCAAAGCCAACAAACGCAAATAAAAACAATTCTCAATAATCATTTTTAATGCTAGTATGCGCGACTTTTGAAAAGCAAACTGGTGTATTTTGGAACGTTATTACTCAGAAGTATTAAGTTATATCGCTCGTTCAGTGGGGTGCAAAGACAAAGCTCAAAATATAGTCCAAGAGGCGTATACCCGAATACTAAGTTATAAAACCAGCAATCCAAAACGGGATAACACGCAAGAGCGCGCACTGTTTTTTAAAGCCGCGAAAAACATTGTGATTGATCAGTATCGCAAAAATCAAACCGTTGCTGAGCCCGACGACTTCGAATTAGTCGCGCCAAGTTATTATGAGCCCGAAGCTAAGCTCGCAAGTCAACAACAACTGGCATTACTTAATCGAAGTATCGACTCCTTACCTCTAAAAACCAAGCAAGCATTTGTGCTCTATAAATTTAAAAACTTAAGCCAGCCACAAATAGCAGAGCAAATGGGGATATCTGTCAGCATGGTCGAAAAACACTTGGCAACTGCCATGCTTGCTTGCCGTAACGCATTACAAAAACAATAAGAGAATCGCAATGGACCGTCATAATGTATCAATACAACAGCAAGTAAACCACTGGCTGGCACTCGAAAGGCAAGGGCTCGATAAAGCGCAGCAGCAAGCGCTCAGTCGTTGGCTTGATGAAAGCCGTGCGCACCAAACAGCCTATCAAGAAAGTAAACAGGTTGAGCAACTGTTATCGCAATTTTCAGAGCAAGACATTGCACAATTAGAGAACCCAGTTACACACTCTAAGCTTAAATCAAAGACAACTCAGCGGTACTTCGCCATTGCTGCATGCTTTGCACTTTTTGCGTTGAGTTTCTTTGGCTATCAAACTTGGTTCTTTCAAATTGACAACGACAACTTCCACGCCAGCTATCAGTCAACACGAGGCGAATTGCGCACTATCTCACTGCCCGATAACTCTCTATTGACCTTAGATGCCAAAACTTCCCTCGCGATTGATTTTGATGGCAATCGGCGCAGTAATAAGCTACTCAGTGGACGCGTATTGTTTGATGTTGCCAGCGACAAAAGCCGACCATTTGTTATTAGTGCCGGCAGCACAAAAATTACCGTATTAGGTACCCGCTTTTCCGTGGATAAAAAAGCCAATAGCATTCGCATTGTGGTGGACCATGGTCGTGTAAACGTGCAAAGCCAACATCAGCAAATAGAACTGAGAAAAGGTCAAATGGCGGTTGTGGATAGTGACGGCATTACTAAGACTGAGTTTGATCCAAACCTCAATCTCGTCGATGCATTTAAGCAAGGGCGACTCGTGTTCGACAATGCGCCACTCAATGAAGTATTTGAGGAATTTAAACGACATCATGCGATAAGTTACACCTTAACCGCTCAATCAACTGAGCAATTGGTAATTTCGGGTACTTTTTTAGCATCAGAGCTCGAAAGCTTTTTAAACTTATTACCACACGCCCTGCCAGTAGAAGTTAAAAATACTAATAATCATGTGGTTATAGTTAATTCTCGATGACAAGATAAAAATATTCAGATTTTTATTGAGGAGTTCTCATTCTCATTCGTTTTCATCTTAGGTAATTTATTTGGACGCATCATAATGAGAACTCGCACTGCTTTAAACACAAGACTCACTCCCTTAGCATTTGCACTCGGGCTTAGCCTGAGCCTGCCTGCAACCGCGCAGAGTCAAGTTGCTATATATCAATTTAATCTTGCGCAGCAACCTATTAGCCATACCTTAACGCAGGTAGCTGAGGCTGCGAGTATGAATCTAATTGCCGATGCGAAACTATTAAATGGCCTGCAAGCCCCAGCACTCAAAGGGGAGGTAAGTTTAACCGAGGCACTAGAGCGTACATTGAAAGGTAGTCCGCTAACGGCGAGTATTATCGACAATAACATCGTTATTAAAGCGGCGATTAGCGAGTTAACGCCAGCAAAAGGCCAATCCAATAACACTCAGGCTAAGCACAAGCAAACACCAAATCCGCAAGATAATATTGAAGTCATCACTGTCAAAGGCGATAAACTCAATCTTAATCGTGAACAGATTGCTCGAACCAAAGGTTTATCTAACTCGGATATTTTCTCAACGTTTTCAGGTATAGAGGCAAACAATATTCGAAACGAAGCTGGTGCGCTTGATATCGGTATTCGTGGAGTCCAAGGCGAAGGACGAGTACCAATTTTCATCGATGGCAGTTTGCAATCAACGCACACAAACCGCGGCTATATGGGCTCGTCGGATAGAACCTATATCGATTCAAACCTGATAAGCTCGGTCAATGTTGAAAAAGGCGCATCGGCCAAAGCATCACCATTTGGCTCTGGCGCAATCGGCGGAACAGTCAATATCCGCACCTTAGGCACGCAAGATATTCTCCAAGATGGTAAGCGTTATGGCGCTTTGGTTAAGGTTAATACGCATAACAACAATAGAACACCTGAAGTACCTGAAAGCTTTAGCCTGCAAAGTTATTACGAGGTAAGCAACCACAATGACACGCTCGATTTTGCAGGCGGTGGATTTACGCTAGCAACCGCCTACCAACAGGATAACTTACAAGCGGTGCTGGCTTACAGTAAGAAAAAGGTCGGTAACTACTTTGCCGGAAAAAATGGCTTTAACGATTTCGTTGAGTCTAAAGAGTACATTCGCTGGGTGCCTTCAACCGAGCATGGAAAACAGTATGATGAAGTCACAGAAGTCATTCTGATCCCACCACCCGTTAACCAAAATGGCGAAGTCGTCAATACAAGCTTTGAAAGCGACTCATATCTTGCCAAACTAACTTATGCGTTTACGGACGAACAATCATTAGAGGTGAACACACGATACCATAAGCAAGAAGCAGGAGAAATGCTGGCCACCTACTGGTACAAACAAAGAGCCGGCGACACCAAGTTTTGGAAGGTGATCGATGAGCATGGCCAAGAGCAATGGATGTCCGAAGAAATTCCTGAAGGCGTAGAAACTATGCCGCAGTGGGCTCCGGGCTCTGCTCTGGTCAATAGTACTAGCGCGCTATACCGCTTTTTACCAAGTAATAACTCATTAGTCGACCTCAGTGTTAACGTTTGGCGTACCAGCGCGAGGTTACAACAGTACAATGCCCTTGGCAGTAACCTAGGTGAAAATGCAGGGCAATACTTCCACCGTTTTAACAACAAACGCCACGGGGTAAGTGTATTTAATACCTCCGCATTATCGCTTGCAAATACGCCTGTGACATTGACGTACGGGCTATCTTGGCAGGCTGAAGAGTTGTCGCCTCATAGAGACTGGAAAAACAACTTTAAGCGCCCATGGCACTCTGATGATTTCAAATTAAAGTCAACTTCACGACACGGTAAGCAAACAAAACGAGCGTTATTTGCCAATGCCAATATCGATCTTGCACCAGCAGAGCTTGCACTGAACGTAAACCTTCACGACTCGGTGAATGAGGACTATCAAACAGGAGAAAAGCTTACATTTGATGCTAAAGCCGATGTGACCGTACAAGCAAATTATCAACTGCTTGATAATACTGTCATTAAAGCCAAATATAGCAACGCATATCGTATGCCAAACCTGTACGAAACAACGGTTTCTAATGAGGTGTTTTCCTACTCCAGTGATTACCCGATCACCCCCGAAAAAACGAAATCGTATGATATTGGTTTTGAGAGTGATTTTAGCAACTTACTCAATCACGGGGATAAGCTAATTATCTCGGCGGAGTACTTCTACACTAATATTGAAAGTATGTTGGCTACGGGCTTCTTACCTAAACCCGATGCACCTTCATGGGATCAAAAGTTCACTTTTACCAACTATGATAAGTTTGAACTGCCTGGCACGGAATTTGGTCTTCATTACCAAAGCGACTTATTTTACAGCAGGTTATCTTACACAAAGTACACCGACGTCAAAATGTGCTCGCGCTTAATGGCCGAGGCTGAAGGTATCGATACTTGTAATGCCACTGGCTTCGCGGGGAGTTTAACACCGCTTCGTGTGCCGCCTGAAAAAAGCTATATCGCAACGCTTGGTATTACACTCTTTAACGACACAATTGATACGGGTTTTACTTACAAAAAGCACTCTGAGAAACATCATCCAGGTGGCTTTTTGGCAGGGACTGGGGTAACTGCACTTGAGTATATTCCAGCAGGCTATCAGCTCGACTTTTACCTTGATTATATCTTTAGCGACAGCATCAAAGGCAACCTAGCGATCACCAACTTGACCGATCAGTATAAGGTTTCAACCGGCTCAATCGTTGCGATGCCTGAACCTGGCCAAACCATTTCGATTGGCTTAGAACTCAAACTTTAATCAATACTTAGGCGCTGTAATTTTGCTTAAAGACAGCGCTATATTTTTACATCACCTTGGAGCATCAATGACTACCGTTACCTCTGCACCTTCTCGAGCGCAAAACTTAAAACATGCAACTGCAGATACCCACGACAATGTAGACAAATCTATTATGGCGCAAGACCCATTCGCCAATACACAAAGCTATCTCGATTTCTTACGACTACAGTTTTATTTTTTAAAAGATGTGAGCGCCCTATATGAACATCCAGAGTTGTTAGCGCTTATTCCTGATTTGGCCGCGCGTCGCCGCTTAGGTTTGCTTGAACAAGACTTTATCGACCTTGAAACCACCATCCCTGATCCCTATTTAAGGCCAGAAGTAAGCAGCAATACCGATGTCGCTTCGGCACTCGGCTGGCTATATGTAGTCGAGGGCTCAAAGGTAGGTGCAGCCATGCTGGGTAAACAAGTTGGGGCCAAGCTCAATTTTGATGCGCAGCACGGCGCTCGATATCTAGCAGGTCCAGGAGCTGGTCGCGGCAGCGCTTGGCGAGAGCTTGTGCAAATCATAGACTCAATTGAACTAAGCGAACAGCAAGAACAGGCGCTAATTGAAGGTGCTCGCCAGGCGTTCACCCGTTTCCAAGCATTCCAGGCACACGTTTATTCATGATGTTTAAAGCCGCCTTAGCCAACTATAAAAAAATAGCCCTACTGCTATGCGGATACCTATTTGTAGCCCTCGGTGTTATTGGTATTGTTTTGCCCATCATGCCAACCACTGTATTTTTTATTCTGGCTTTGGCGTGCTTTTCAAAAGCTTCTCCTAAGCTGGCCTTGTGGCTGCTAAATCACCCAAGGTTCGGCGCTTCATTAACGCAATGGAAGCAATATAAGGTTATTCCACTTAAGGCCAAAATCATGGCAACAGTGGGCATGGCTGCAAGTTATGCTTTACTTATTTTGCTCTCCCCAGCGGCTTGGCTGGCCTGTGTAGTTGGCAGTATAAAGATCGCAGTGATGTCTTATATTTATTCCAGACCATCAAAGCGTGTGTAATACCAATTTACATTCTTATAATTTAAAACGCTCAACCAGTGTTGCTAGACGATGCGAGAAGCTACTGAGCGACTCGCTGCCTTTCGCCAAGCTTTGCATCGCCTGAGCATTATCGTTTGCGGTACTTTGTGCATCTAGCATCACCTGCTCAATTTGCTGACAATCCGTCGCTTGGTGATCAGCTGCTTGGCTCACTTCTTCACTTAACTGCGTAACCTGTAAAATAGCGTTGGCAATTTCATCCATGGCACTGGCTAGTGCCTCACTTTGTTTAACACATGAGGCAACATCACGCTGGCCGGAATTGATGGCCTCAGAGGCGGTATGTGTATCCTGTCTCAGTGCTGCGATCATTTGGTTAATTTCGTTGGTCGACTCTTGTGTCCTAGACGCAAGCGTTCTAACCTCATCGGCAACTACCGCAAACCCTCTTCCCTGCTCACCAGCTCGAGCCGCCTCTATTGCTGCGTTTAACGCCAACAGATTGGTTTGCTCAGCGATAGATACAATGGTATCCAAGATACTACCAATGTTCTCGCTATGCGTGGTCAGCTTGGTCATGCTCTCTACCGCTTCACTCATGCGTGTGCTGAGCGATAGAATATGTTGTTTGTTGTCTTGCGTGTATTTACTGACCTCGGTTTTATGCTGGTTAGCGGTATGGATGCTCGCGAGACTTTCT
The DNA here is from genome assembly GCF_000276645.1 of Pseudoalteromonas sp. NJ631. Lineage (NCBI taxonomy): Bacteria > Pseudomonadati > Pseudomonadota > Gammaproteobacteria > Alteromonadales > Pseudoalteromonadaceae > Pseudoalteromonas > Pseudoalteromonas sp. NJ631. The sequence continues at coordinate 106,690 of NZ_AKXJ01000015.1, read as the reverse complement.
GACGAGCGCTCGGAAACCGCCAAAGCGCTAGCTGAAATACTTTGCGCTAAGCGATTGGCATTATCCATGCGGCGCATTTGCTCGGTCGCATTATTGGCTATTTGTTTGCTTTCGCTTAATGATGATTCCGATAGTCCTTCTAACTCATGAACTTGGTTATTGATTGCCTCTAGCAAAGCACGAAGATTGTCTTTAACCTGATTGATATTATCAATTAACTGACCAAATTCATCATCACTGCGCTTACTCATTTGTTTCGAAAAGTCTCCAGCGGCAAGATATTTGAGCATTTTATTCACCGCAGCCAACGGCCCAAGCATCGCCCGGCTGGTTGAAACCGAGATAAACGCACCTAAAGCAATAAAGACAATTACCAATAAAATGGCGGTATTTTGCGCTCGCTCGATAAGGGTTTCAGCATTATTTTGAGAACGAGTAAACGCCGCATTAGCGCTTTGCTGCATTTTCTCAAGCTCAGTTAAAATGGCAAACGCATGCTGCTCTGACTGCTTGTATAACATCGCCGCTTGTTGCTGCTGACGCAGTTTCTCTTGTACCGCAACATAAAGATGACCAGGCTCACCCAGCTTTTCTCTGAGCTTAGTCATACCCTCACTAAACTGATTTAACAAATCATCTGCATCCATGCCATAGGCTTGGCGCTTCAAAAACGTTAAGTTATTTTCAATATTATCTAACAAGAACAGCATGTCTTGCTGATGTTGCTCTACTTGCTCGAGGGTTAATCCGCTGATCCGCTGACTGTTGTTTTCCAAGGTAAACAACATGTCGTCAATACGAACGCCAGTGCCGACCATTTCTTCCAACTGCCGTGTTTTGTCTGTCTCGATTAATTCAAGATCCAGCATGGCATTACTGGCCTGTTCTTTATCCTGTTTCAGTGCTTTATATTGCGATTGGATCCGTTGCTGTGCTTGTACAACATCTGCCTTTGCCTGCAACATTTGTTCTGCGGCACGACTGAGCTGCTCACCCAGCGCCAGAGTTTGCTTTAATGGTGTGACAAATTCAGGCATGGCTTGCGTCAATGACGTTAAGTGTTGCTGACGCTCAACATACAGTTGCTGCTGTGTGGTAAATTGCTGTCGAGCCCGATTAATATCTTGCTCGCTTTCGAGGGTATAAGCTTGGGAAATCAATTTGCTGAGCTTAAGCTGCTCAAGTTGCAAGGCGTCAGCACTGCGCTGAATAGGCAAAGTGACTTGCCCCATATTTTGATTAGCTGACTTTATTTGCGCCAATGCTAAATAGGCAAGCACGCACGCAAGTAACAGCAGCACGCCTAATGCACTAAAGCCTAAAGTAATTTTTTGTTTTATTGTTAGTTTACTTAGCATAATGTCATTGCTCTATTTTGAGTAAACAAACTATGTTACAAACGAGATAAAAAACCAAGTAAATACTCTAAAAATTACCAACATACCTTTTAAAAAGGTAGCCTCAAATTTGCGGTTTTGCTTACTTAGTTTTTGATTTTATTTTTAGTTTTAGCGATCATAACAGTTAGAAGATGTATTATTTAAGAGCATAACAAGATGAGAGAAACCGCAATCAACGAAGCAAAGACCTTATGCCAAAGCCATAAGAGCGCATTTTTATCTACCTTCTCTAACAATCAAAAAGGCTTTCCTTTTTCTTCTATTGCTCAATATGTTTTTCTTGAAGATAATCACTTTTACTTCTTTATTAGTGATATCGCCCAGCACACCAAGAATTTAGCCAAACACCCAGCACTTTCGTTTATGGTGCTTGGTGATGGTGCGGTTGAAGATGTTGAAAATCCGCGAGTTACTATTCTTGGGCATGCACACAAACTACCAAGAGTGGATAGCGAAAACCTGATTGCACAATTCGTAATAAAGAACGAAAAAGCTCAGCAATATGCCATGCTCGGTGATTTTCACCTATGGCGAATTGAAGTGGCTAGGGTTCGATATGTAGGCGGTTTTGGCCGTGCACTTTGGCTAGAAAAGCAGGAGTGGTACTAAACTGCAAAAGCGTGTTCATACTCGCTTTCTCGTCCATGCGGTTGCGATTGATTGGTCATGTCAGCCAAGGTTTTGCGCCAGAAACCGCACGAACTTTCAATCTTATCTTGCATACGCACTTTCCAACGGCCTTTGTATACCGACCAAATGTGTGCCATAAACTCAGTGGCGTAACGCTTTCTGCGCTCGGCAGGAGTAATATAAAGCGCACTGACTTCAAACTCTCGGCGGTTTGAAATACCAATTACGGTAAAGCCAACCAGCTTACCATCTGCATAAAAAAGATAGGCGATATTGGTTGCGCTACACAGTTCAAACGAGCCCACTTGCTTTTGATAATGACTCGCTTCTAGCAAATGTGTAAAAGTCTGCTCACTGTATTTATCAACTCGAATTAACTCTAGTTCAACCACTTTTTTAATCTCCCGCTTGGTGTACGGTTGATCATGCTTAAAGTTTGTGGGCGAATTGTGAAGTTTAAAAAAAACACCAATAAAGTATTTTAACAATTTAATTTTATTTGAATTTTAGCGGCTTGACCTTTAACCAAATTTCCAGCGCAATCACCTTTTCACTTGGCGAGCCTTCATTTTCTTGTGAAATTACTTCCGGATAATGTTCTATTAAGGGCGCATCTTCTGGCTCGTATCCGCTTTGTGGCAGCCACTTGGCGAAAATATCTAATTGGAAACTCAACAAGTCTTTAATTGCTCCACGGTAATCAAAAATTGCGTATATTCCCGCGCTGAGCACATTGAGTTTATATGGCCGAGTCACCGCAGATTTTAACTCATCGTTAATCACAATTGCGCCATCGTAACGCGCTTTATCTAGTGGCGTAAAAACGGGATTATCATGACCAAAACCAAACTTTTGTACTTGGCTATAATCCAGTCCGTGTGCACTAGCCCACGCTGCAAGCTGCTGCCAACAGGCGCTTATTCCTTGCAATTGGTAGCCTTGTGACGCGCGTAAAGTACATAAGGATAGCTGTGAAATAGAGTGTAGTTTAACCGGCTGAATAACACTGTGTCGCTCAGCTCTTAAAGCGTGTATCCGGGTAAGTTGTGTCGCGTTAAGGGCCGGCTCAATGTTATTTTTTGCCACCAGCTTACGTAGTTGTTCTGTTTTTCGCACACTTGAAGGAGTCACACCAAAGTGCTCTTTAAATGCTCGCGAAAAGTTTGCACTGCCAGAAAAACCAAACTGTAGCGCAATATCTGTCACACTGTACTCTTCGGCTAGCAACAGCATATTGGCCGCGCGCTCCAACCTCACGCGATTAGTGTACTGGCTCAAAGATTCACCAATCACAGCTGCAAAAATGCGCTGGAAATGAAACTTAGAAAAATGGCTCAGGCTCGCCGCTTGCTGTAATGAAAGCGGCGACTCTGGATTGCTATGCACCCATTCAATGACAGGTTGTAACCGCCCTAAATATATCTCTTCAGCGCTTAACTTTTGCTCAGTTGATTGATGCAAGCTGTATCTCTCCCGATTGGCTCTTAGCTTGTTGATAGTGCCGCCAACACAGTATAAGTGTTAACCCTGCCGCTATAAAATCGGCCCCTACAAGAGCCATAAATACACCATTTAAGCCAAAGTAGTGCGGTGCAATAACGATTAATGGAACTAGAATAAACATCACCTTCAAGGCGCTGTAAAAACAAGCGCGTTTGGCATCACCTTGTGCTTGATAAAATCCAGACGCTAAAATTACCACGCCAAACAGCGGCATCCCCCAAAGTGCTGAGCGAAAAACGCGCTCTCCTATTTCGAGAAATTCACTCGCTTCGGTAAACAGGCTCAGCCATAACCTCGGCAATCCCATCAACCCTAGCGTCAATAACAGCGCAAATCCTGTCATACCTAAAAAAGCAACACGCGTACACGCTCTTACTCGCCCACTATGTCCTGCCGCTAAGTTATAGCCGACGATAGTTTGAAATGCGATCAACATTGCAATCGCGGGTAGAATTGCGAAATTAATAATACGCCCCAGCATGCCGTGGGCTACTACCCAATTTTCGTTTGCAAAAGACAACAGCTGCCAGTTAACCACCGCAGTTTGCACGCCAAGGCAAAATTGCGTGATTAAGATAGGCATACCGATTGCGAGGATAGGTAGCCAAGCACGAGGTTTCCAACATACCTTAATCGCAAGCAAGTCAGTACGCTTTCTTTTGAGCTGAAGCGCAATAACCAAAGCCCCCAATTGAGCTGTGATTGTCGCATATGCCGCACCTGCAACCCCCAAACCAAATTGCGCGATAAATAGATAATCAAGCAGTATATTGAACACAGCCGAGACTAATAACAACAGCATCATCAACTGCGGTTTACCCTGACCACGAAACATATCAGCCACGATTGGCAATAAAACTCCGCTAATGGCACAAAGATATAACGGCTGTAAGTAGCTAAGCGCATCCTTTACAAAAACCGCTTCCACTTGCAAAAGTGATAAAAGCTCAAGTGGATAAAGCCAACCAAGTATCAAGAATACCACGCTGACTATACCGCCAATTATCAGTCCATGACCGATAACCTCCGCGGCTTTATCCATTTGCTTTGCACCGATTAATCTTGTCATTGTGGCCGCCATACCTGCAGATACCATAGCGGTTAGCGCTATCATTAACACTTGCAGCGGGTAAACCATGGCCACAGCGCCAAATGCCATCTCTGACACATAGCGACTAAGAAACCAGCCGTCGACCAAGGCATATAAACCCACAACAAGTAAACCGATACAAATGGGAATACAGGTTCGAATAAACAGCGCTAATATGGGCATCTCGGCGAGCTGCACAAGCCCTAATTGATTTTTATCTTTCATGTAAATTACTCCTCAGTTGCCATAACATGGCAAGGTAAAACTACTTATCTGGAGAGGTTACAAATTCCAAACAAAGATAAATATTCAAATATTGCGAAGTTGATGAAATTGACGCACAAAAATTGGCATAACAAAAAATCCCGCTACGATAACATTCTTTTACAACTCTATTTTGTTCCTAAGTTAGTATATTTTGTAACCTCTACTTCTTTGATTCTCTTTTGAAAGGATTTTACTATGCGTTTAGGATTAACTATTGCAGTTGCAACTATTACCCTACTAACTGGTTGCGGTGGCTCTTCAACTGACTCACAAGACCAAGCACCACCCCCCAAAACGGTCACGCCACCACCCACTCCCACAGAAAACAAACTCAATATCACAGCACTGGACCAAAACAATCATGTTTACTCGAGCGACTTAGGTTACACCACGACTTTGGAGCGCGTCTTCAACTTAAAAGACAACAAACTATTAGTGCTCGGAGAAACATCAAGTGTTGAAGAACTGGGTAATAAAGAAGGTTTTTATGCGATCACGAACCTAGATGGCCAAACTTATCAATATGAACAAACGCAAGAAGGATTTGTTGATGCCTGTGTTTTTGACTCAGGAGAATACGTCATAGGCCGATTTAAACGTGAAGATACTGATCGGTTCAGTGTACAACTTGAACGCTACGACGGTTCTGGTACTTTGCTACAAAATGCTGAAATGAAGGCGTTATCAATGGACGTTAAATATGATATCCCTGCTGATAAGAGTGCTTGGCTTAAAAAGCCATTCACTATTATTCCGACAGACAATCCATTGAGTGAAATTCCGTACACGCAAACTAGCATTACATGGTGGCGCTTTAACAATGTAAAGTTCTCCTGCCATGACAACAACTTGTACGTCAGTTATAACAACGGAGGTCAAAAGATTGCGAAATACGACGTAAACCTCCAACTTAAGTGGCAAAAGCTGATTGATATTCGTTACTGGGCTAACAGCTCGCGTGCTTCTGAAGCAATTGAAATGGCGCTCTCTGAGAACGGATTTTTATACACAGTGCAAAATATTAGTACTGATGCAATTCCTGCCTACAATCATAAATTTTCGACCAACCATGCGATACCCGATAACACGGATCAAAGTGCGATGCACATGATTGTAAAAACCTTTAATGTAGACGGTGAACAACTCAATGAACAATTTATCAGTGATACTGACTCATCGTTAGTGGAGGATGTTCAAGTACATCAAGACAGTGTATTTGTTGGTGTATCGGCACGTCGCAGCAAAACGGGTAGAACAAGATATTCAAGCGAATGGGATATTGGTTTAGTAAAAGTTTACCATGGTGAAAGGGCTGCCGAGCGTTATTGGTATGACTTAGATAAAGAAGATGTGCTACGTGGAGTAAAGATCAGCAACGACACATTATTTGTGTACGGCCATACTGGTGGTGTACAAGTGGACACAAATAGCTGGGTTGAACATAGCAAGGCGTTTATTGGGGAAATCAACCTTGAAAACCTAGCCGATATTGCTGTTGAAACCACTAGCACCGCACGTTCCGCCAGTTTCCAAGACTTAACCATTCAAAATGGCGTGTTAAGCGCTGTGGGACTTGAGAATGCGCCCATGACACATTCTACTGATATCTCTATGGCGGGTTTGTTGATTAAAAAAACACTCGACGATTAGACCTGCCAAGTGGTGATAACGACCAAGTTATCACCACTTATTATTAACGCTCAAGCAAAGTAACCACAGCTTGAGCCCCTTTATTGTCCGGTAAATTCGCTAAATGCAACTCCCCTTGCTGATTACGAATAAGCTCTCGGCTCAACACCAAGCCGATACCTGAGCCATTTGGTTTAGTGGAATAAAATGGTACGAAAAGGTTATCTGGATTGGCGATACCAGCGCCGTTATCTTCTAGGGTAAAGCGCCAATTTTTTGGTTTATCTAGGGTTAGCGTTATGCCATCATTCCCCGCAGATTGATTTGCTTGCTCAGCATTATTGACAAGGTTGATCATAGCCTGCGTTAGCTGAGCTTCATCACAATAAACCAAACCTATATAAAGCACCTTTATCTCAACACCGGGAAATAAAGCTTGCCAGCGCGATACCAGCAACTCTACCGCAATGCTTTGCATATCAACGGGTGGAAGCTGCGCTACTTGTGCGTAGTTTGCAACAAATTGCTGTAAATGAGCGGCACGGCTTTCTATTACACCGAGCATAGTTTGCTGCATCTCAGGTGAAATGATATTGCCATCTTGTTGTAGAGATTGCGCCATTGAGTAGACCGGAGTTAAGGTGTTTCGCACCTCATGGTTGAGTACCGATAGTAGCTTTTGCCATACCTGCTTTTCATTATCTCGCAGCGCTTGCTCCACCGAGAAAAACACCAGTAATTGATAGACCCGCTGCCCCCGGTATAGCTTATGTGCCGCAATGCTAAATCGAGAGATGTGCTGCGTATGCTGCCACTGTTCATCCACATACTGAAGCGCCAGTGTTTTAGCGTGTGCACCATGTAACACTTGCTCTGGATACACGGTATTCATGGCCTGATTGGCAAAATACACATGATGATGCGCATCAAGTACCACAATTGGCAGGGTGAGTTCGCTAATAAAATTAAATACAAAAGCTTCATTCTGACCATATTCTTGACGCTTTTGCTGTAATCGCTTGGCAGCTTCTTTGAGCTCGGCCTTGAGCAATTCAACGCGGCCCTTGCGGTACTGCGCTAACTGCCAGACACCAAACTCTTCGTTTGTTACACCGTCCAACTGGACAGCCAAATTTTCAAGCACCTGCATTACTGCCCGATAACCGTAACTCAGTGCGAATACAGAGGGGATCATCACACCGAGCAACAAAGTGATTGCACTTAACAGCGTAAGCTCAAAATAGTAGATCATCCCAAGCGCGAGCATAGTAAGTGTGCTTATAGGTATCGCAAAGCCCACCAATAACTTGTGCTCAAGTGATGCCAGCTTAGCCATCAAGCTCTGCCTTTGGGCTAATATCATGCTTTTCTAGGCGCCGATAAATTGCAGATTTACTCAAGCCCAAAAACTCTCCAGCGGCCACTACATTGCCATCAAAATGGCGGATCGCTCTTGCAATCATGCGTTTTTCGGCTTCTTCAAGGCTCAAAAGTGGGATCTCTTGCTCTGGTACACCTTCCTCAAGCTCAATATCATCCGCAGTTATTTCAGGCTGAAGTCCTAAGATCACCGCTCGTTCAATGACATGAGATAGCTCACGAATATTGCCAGGCCAGCTGTAACTTAATAATTTGTCTAGCGCCGCAGTGGTTAGCGTGCGCTCCCGTCCGGTATCATTACCATGGCACCTAGTGTGTTTCGTTAAAAAATGGGCAGCTAAGTTTGGCAGCTCTGCTAATCTCGCTCTGAGTGGCGGTACCTTTAGCACCACCGTATTTAAGCGATAAAGTAAGTCCTGACGAAACTGCCCTGCGTTAATCGCTTCTGACAAATCCGTATTAGTGGCAGAAACAATCCGCGCGTTACTGCGGCGCGTTTCAGAATCTCCCACGACTTCATATTCACCCGTTTCGAGCACGCGTAATAGCTTACCCTGAAGTGGCAGCGGCAAGCTGCCGATTTCATCTAAAAACAAAGTGCCATTTTCAGCCATTTCAAACCGTCCAGTGCGGTTTGCTTTTGCATCGGTGAATGCGCCTTTACGATGGCCAAATAACTCACTTTCAAATAATTCTGTTGGAATAGCGGCCATATTTACGCTCACAAAAGCGTGCTCAGAGCGACTGCTAGTATCATGAATATATTTAGCCAACTGACTTTTTCCGCAGCCATTTTCTCCCAAAATAAGCACATTGGCATTGGTTTTTGCAACGCGCTGAGCTTGCTGAAATAACTGAGTGGTTGCGTTATTGCCTGCGTGTGGTTCATGTGATGACGATAGCGCTTCAGCACTTTTGGTGTAGCGTCTAACAGTGTTCAGCAGTCGCTGGTTTTGCCAAGGTTTTTCAATAAGGTCACATGCGCCCAGCTGCATTGCTTGGACCGCAAGCTCAACTTTGGCCCACGCGGTAATAACCACCACAGGCACACTTATTTGCGCTTGTCTCAGCCAACTAAGAAATTGCAGTCCTTCTTTTCCTGAGGTTGTATCTCTATTGAAGTTCATATCAAGCAAAATAAGCGCAACAGGCTGCTCTGATAACAAAGCTTTGGCTTCATCTGGGTGTGCAGCTTCAAGGCTCATAAAACCATGACTTTGTAGCACTATGGTGGCTGACATTCGCACGTCAGGGTTGTCGTCGATGATTAAAACTGGCGTCATCACTTCCTACTCATATTTTGTATGGGCTTACGCCCAAACTTTAATGTTTTAATGCACGCATTGGTGTCGAGTTTATTAACTGTCTCATTGGGTAAATCGCCGTGGCTAACGCAAAAGCCAACATGGTAACAATCACCACAAGCAACCAGCTAGATTTTGCCAACAACCAATCTGACGAAACACTCATATAAAATCCCGCAACAACCATAATGGCAGCCAACATCGCCACTAGCATGGGTGCGATGGTATCTGACAATAACAACCGAGATAAGCGGTGTCTTTTGGCACCAAGTGCCATTCGCATCCCAAACTCGTAGCGTCTTTGTTGAAAGCTATAGTTAAGCACGCCATATATGCCCACCCCAGATAACAATAAACAAAAACCACAAAGCGCAAAGCTTAGCAATAAAGTCAAACGCTCCAAATAGGTAATGCTTTGATATGTCTTTGTTAAGTTTGAAAAACGCCATATTCCCGCCTGACCATTCACGGTGCTGATGGCATTTTGGATCTGAGCGCGAGTAAGTGATGCTCCCGATTCCATTTCTATCATAAATGGATAACCCAAAGGCAGCGCAGGTAGCCAAACCGCTTTACCTTGGAGCTCATGATGACGTTTAGGATGGTTGAAGTTTTTTGAAATACCTACGATTTCAGCAGGTACATCTGGGTTAAAAATAAAATACGTTTCACCAATCACATCACCGCCCGGTTTTAACGCCTGTGCCGCGGCTGAAGAGACAATAGCCTCTTCCTTTTCGCCTCGAATTGCAGCCTCGCTAAACGTGCGTCCTGCAACGAGTTCAAGCCCAGTTAATGCAAAATAATCCGCCCCAACGTTACCTCTAACCATGCTCGGTGTCCATTCACCCGCCATATCCTGCATAGCAACCACAGGGACATCGCTTTGTAATGGACTTTCTCCATGGGCGACGCCTAACACGCCCTGAATGTTAGCTAACGCGAGTTTGAATCCTTCAATATTGGCGTAACGCGCGGGAAATGGAGTGGGATCTGCGGGAATATGCAGCATCACGCTATACATATTATCCAACTTTGTTCCGAGCGGTCTAAGCAAGGTATCGGCGCTTTTACATAGCACTAAGGTCGCCCCAAGTACCAGCACAGTGGTAAAAAACAGCTGTACCGCAACCAGTGTTTTTGTCGTCGTTGTGCGTACCGCTTTTACGCTACCCTTACCTGACGACTGCATGCTTTGCTTAAGTTGGCTAAAATCAATCATGCGTGAGGTGACAAACGCAAACAATAAAGCTAATAACAGTACGGTTAGGATAGCACTGAGCAGCACCGTGGTATCTAAGCTTAAAGTGTCAATCAGCGGCAAATAACCACTGGTGAGCGATTTAACTAACCTCAGCTCCCACGCGGCGATAAATAACCCCACCAGCACAGCGCTTGACACCAATAACAGCGCTTCTAGTAAGATTCCACGAAACAACAGCTTACGCTTTGCACCGAGCATAGCTTGTAAGGCCAGTTGCTGCTGGATGGTGTGAGCTCGAGAGATAAACAAATTACTTACATTAAAAATTGCGATGAGTACCAAGCATGACACACTCAACAATACGATAATGGCAAGCTTGTCATGTCCCGCCAGTTCTACGTCACGGTAGGAACGTACTATAGGTTCAATATCAAGTAACGCTTCGTCAGCCGATTTCCATTCGCTTTGGTGCAGTTGAACAGTTTGATATAGCTGCTCTGCGAGGATATCCTGATCACTACTGGCTGGTAATATCGCCAGTAACTTCAAGTTATTTAGTCTGCTACTCCACGGATGATACTCGCCGCGCTGATCACCAAAAAATCGCTCGTCTTCTGAAAAACTAAGCCACAGCGCCCCATTTCCTTCACTTAAAAAGTAAGGATCAACATACGTACGTGCAGCAACACCGACAATAGTGTACAGTCTGCCAACAATCCGCAGACTCTCCCCAAGCACCTTGTCATCACCATCGAAGTATTGTTGCCAAAGTTTATAGGAAATAATGACCTCTGGATTTTTCTGGCTAATGCTTTTCGTCGGCGTTAGGTATCGCCCCAGTGCTAGCGGCATTTTCACCATACTAAAATAATCCGAACTTGCAAAAGTCAGCGTAAGCTTTGGTTTGCCAGCTAGATTTTCAACCACATCGGAAAAGCTACTGATCAAAGCTCGTTTTTCATACATGGAGGGACTCTGATACCAGTTCAGCATATTTTGAAAGCTTTGCAGCCCTTCAGACACCCTATCTTGATATACGTTTTTTTGTTCTACCACCACAAATCGTGATTCATTTTCAATCTCAAGCGGCTTAATAAAAAAGCCACTAAACAGACTCAATGCGACAAAAAAACAGCTTAACGCAAGTGCCAACGTCAGTACTAACGTGATACAAAAATTCGGTACTTGAAGCAAACTTTTGATTGCCAGCCCTAGTTGACGCCGAAGTTGCAAAAACCCCATTACACCACCTCCGCAGTACAACTATCACGTTTTACAACGCTTGATGAAACCTGTACCCCATCTAAAAGCTGAATTTGCCGCTTGGCATAACCTGCATAGCGAATATCGTGCGTCACCATGCAAATGGTTGTGCCTTGCCTATTCAACTCCCCCAGCAAGGCCATTACCGCATCACCATTTTTAGAGTCGAGGTTTCCAGTTGGTTCATCAACTAATAAGATACTTGGCTCGCCCGCAAGCGCACGCGCAATAGCCACTCGCTGCTGCTGTCCACCAGATAGTTGGTTTGGTTTATGTTTTGCTCGGTGAGACATTTCAACTTGCTTAAGTGCGCCCATCACACGGCGCTCAATTTCGTCAGTCGCAAGCGCAGGCTCACGATATTGAAGCGGTAAAGCCACATTATCAAATACTGTTAACCCATCGAGTAGATTAAATGACTGAAAGACAAAACCGATATGCAAATTACGCAGCTCTGCTTGCGTGTCTGCGTCTAGCGTACTGGTTTCTATATCTTGGATGCGATAGCTGCCTGAAGTGATGTCATCTAATAGTCCAAGAATGCTCAATAGAGTGGATTTTCCCGATCCTGAAGGACCAGTTATCGCAACGTAATCGCCCGTTTCAATTTCAAGGTTAATGTTGCTAATGGCGTGAGTTTCAACATCCTCGCCAAAGAACACTTTGCTCACTTGATGTAATGCCAAAATTGTCTTGTCCATTTGTTCTTCCTTTACCGATTGAGTGATTTAATTGTTATTTTTTCTAGGTGCTGGTAGTCAGACATTTCTGACACCACCACTTGCTCACCGGATAAACCGCCTTCAAGTACTTCTATGGCATTGCCGGCTAGTTTACCAAACTTAAAACTTTTTTTGATAAGCATGTTGTTTTGTTTATCTAAAACAAATAATTGACTCTGAGATTGTGGAGTTGCACGCGGTGGCTTAATCAGTGAAAGTGCGGTAGTCTTTTTTGCTGTAAAAATTTGCCCTTCAACAGTCAAAAGTGGGCGAGCATTGCTTGGCAGCTCCCCAAGTAATGTGAGCTCTATCGCAATACGCCCGTCTTGTACGATGGGCACAATGCGGCTAACCTTAGCCTCAACCTGACCAACAAAGGTGTCTACTAGCGCTCGTTGACCTAAGATAATCTCGCTTGCTTCTCGCTCTGGCACCATTAAGTCGGCTACCAAAGTTCGCTCACTACCCACCACAGCTAGCGCCTGCCCGCGTGTAATTGCTTGACCTTGACTGACATGTACTTGCTGCAACATGCCGCTGATCCCCGCTGTAACTTGTAATTGCTCCACCGCCTGAAGCGCGACCTGATAGCTCAGCTCATATTCTTTTAATAGCTCTAGCTCAATCTCAATTCTTTGCTTGTGTAAAGCACTGGTTTGGCTAAGTTGCTGCTGAGCAAGTTTTACTCGCTCGCTTAACTGGGCGACCGTTAAGATTGAGCGCTGATGATCTAAGCTTGAAACTATGCCTTGAGTGACTAATTGGCGCTCAGCCTGCTCTCGCAATTTGGCATTTTCAAGCTCACTGCTGAGTAGGGTATTTTGTCCTTTTAATACTAATCGCTCACTTTCTTGGCTTAGCCTTAATGCTTCAACATTGGCTTTTTGCCTAGCGAGTACCAGTCTTTCTCGGTGGAGTTGCTGAGTTAACTCAGGATTGGTTAACTGTAAAATAACGGTGTCTGGCTCTACCCTGCTGCCAGGAAGATGCTGTACGGTTTCAACTTGCGCTGCAAATGCGGTCGTGATCTCTCTACTGATCTTTGAGCGTAATCGGCCATAGCCTTTAACACTAAACTGTATCGGTCCAGATTGAACGGTGGCAAATTTAAGCTTTTCAGCATCTATTTGCTGGTCGTGAGGCACAATCCATACGCCCATTGCAGCGAGCACAATAAGGGTTGTTAACAGCCACCACCGACGAAATGGCTTTTTAGCCGTTTTGGCAAGGCTAGTGTGAATATCCATCGAATTACCATGTTATTATTTTTATACGGTAATACGATATTTAGGCCAAATTTAACCTATTGATTTTTATAGAGTTAAAATAATTCGCCTGTATGAACTTTCCCTAACTTGGGACTGTGTAATATCAGTTATGGGAAACCTGCCGCTCAGCAAAGCACAACTGGTTCAGATAGACTATTTAATTCGCCAAATTGCTTTAAAGGTTTTACTCGCCAAATAGAAAAATAACAGCGGCATCAATACTAACTTCAGTACCAAAAGCGATACCACGTTTAAGAAGTCGATAAAGAGTGACTCAGCAGCGTCGAGCATATCGCTAATACCACTAGAAACCGCTTTAACTGCTCGGCTTAGCGTCCCTTCATTGCTACCGTGAAGCTGCTCATTGAGCTTTTCAATTGCGTGTTGATGTTGATCTTTTTCTCTATTGATAAGCGCTATTTGAGTGTCGAGTTTTGTTTTATCGCTGGCCAATCGCTGTTGCTTTTCAATCAGTGGCTTAGCCTCTTCACTTTTGGTAAATGTTAACCATTCGGATAAACTTCGGTTCGCTTGAGCCGCTTCAATATCACCTTCCAAAGCGGTAATTTCAGCATGTAGCTCGGTCGCTTCACCATGAAGACGGATCTGTTGTTTAGTCAATAACGCTATTTGTTCACTATGGCTTTGCTTTTGACTGGCGATTTGAGCCTTTATTTTTACACTTTGTGTGCTGGTCTTTGTAGCTTGAGATTGAAAGAGGTCAACACTGCTCGACACCACTTCACTTTGTTTATTTATTTCTTGGTCCAGTAACAGTTGACTAGTGAGACCCGTCGATAGAATTACAAACGGAACCACAAAACGGATCAGTAGCATCGTGGCTAATATTTTAGTCCTTACCGTTTGCCAAAGTCCTAGATAGCAACACACGAAATACCCAATTACGGTGACGGTAAAAGCAACACTGAATAAAATATGAGTGGAAATAGTGTAGAGAATTCGCTGTATAAACAAAGAGCCAATGGCTAGTTGCATCACATCAGAAATGTATTCTGCTAAATCATTGATAGGGTCGAGTAGCTGCGCAGGCTGAATGCTTGCAACACCAATCCCAACCTCAGCAGATTGCAGCAAGGAAATAGCGCCATTTACCGTACGTGCTGAAGCATAGACGAGTGAGGACTGCAGTAGCGCATCATCAATAAAGGCCATCATGGCGGTATTAAACTCTGGCAACCAACTTATTACCACAAGGATGGCTAACAGAAAATATAATGCTATTTTTCCACTTTTAGTTTGCATATCAGCCTCAGCCTTTTAGCAGTTTTATTGAGCTTTGTTCGCTTGCCCTAACACGGTAATAGTGCGCTCAATAAAACGGGTAAGCGCCCGCTCTGGAAGAAAAGGTTGTCTTCCTTCAAGATTAAACTGCGCTAATAAGCGCTTGATCTTAGCATCGTTCTTTATTTGCTCAACCGACTTACCCGCCTGATTCAAAATTTTAACCCGCTCAACCCAAGCGAATGTTTGAATTCTATGTTGTTCGAGTTCTCTTTTCGATGTAGGTTTGCCATGACCTGGCACTATCAACGTATTTTGATCGCCAATCGACAAAATCAAATCGACCGCTTTATTAAAACCCGTTAAGCCCCCGGCATAAAATGTTGGATGCCAGTTTGTGGTGTAAATGTCTCCGGTAAACAAAATATTGCTTGTAGGATGATAGAGGATGTTGTCATTGGCGGTATGTGAAACGGCTTGAGTATGCTTTATCACCCCAAGCTCCTTTAACCCTTGCGGGCTGTCAATAAGTGTAAAACCTTGCTGTTGGAAAAAAGCATTACCACCAGTATGATCCGAATGACTATGTGTGTTTAGCAGGTATTTTTTCTCGGTCTGAAAGCTATTCTGTATCAAATCATTGAGCTTTGGCAAATCCGCATCTTCAGTTGTAGGGTCAATGATCACCACTCCCCTTTTCGTTGCAAAGATCCCAATGTTTGTGCCATAACTTTTATCTCTGACGACTTTTGCTGTGTCAGATTGATAAAGCACTTCAAACTCACCGCTATAAGTTGGCTGAGCAACAAATAAGCCCAATAAAATGAACGCCATAATAGACCGCATTTCACACTCCTTTATATTATTAGATTGCTCACGTTATAGCCATTATGACTTCTTTACAAGCCTATTGCTCCACCAGCCTATTTTCCTCTCGGTTTGATGGAGCGGCCAGGCTTTTCCTCAAGCGGTTTATCTGGCCATCGGTGTTTTGGATATCGACCACGCATTTCTTTGGCCACCTCAAAATAAGAAGTTTGCCAAAAGTTGCTTAAATCACTGGTGGTTTGGATTGGCCTTTTCGCTGGAGATAGCAGCTCAAATCGTACCGGGACTTGGCCGTTGGCGAGCGTTGGCGACGTCAATTGACCAAACATTTCTTGTAACACCACAGAAACGGTTGGCCCTTGGTGCTCATCGTAGCGGATCGCGACTCGCTTATCGCTTGGCGTGGTGTAAAACTCAGGTGCTTGCGCTTCGAGTTGCTGTTGCTGCTCCCAAGTGAGTGTCGCTTGAAGCAGGTTAAAAATATCCAGTTGCTTCAATTGTTTGATAGTATTTACGCCCATCAAATAGGGCAATAACCAAGTATCAAGCTGCGCTATCAAACTTGCCTCAGATATCTGTGGGAAGGTATCTAGCTGCTCACTTAACCATTTAGCTCGAGCGAGCCAAGCGTGACTTTTTGCCGACCAATTGAGTATACCAAGCCCTTCCGATGTGAGGATATCCCTTACACATTGGGCAAACGCTTCTTTGGGGATCTGACTCAGATTTTGCTCTTTTAATACCAGAGCATGATATTTAACTTGTTGCCGGCCCTGAACCGCTTCTTTTTTACTATCCAGTTGATACTGAACCGCCTTACTCAAATATGGCGCCAGTTGCTCAAGTAATGTGCCCTTTTCGATTGCGCAGCTTAGAAATACTAAGCCATCCTTATTTTTGCCATCCACATCACAAACAATCAAATAGGCCTGACCTTGCAGCGGATCTCCATCACGTAATGTTACCCCCCGACCATTCGCAAGCAAGTAGCGGTTATCCCCTTGAGGACGTTTTTGCGCAGCTCTGTCAGGAAAGGCATGGAGCAATAAAGTGGGCACTAAGGTTTGAATATCTACAAGGGTGATTGCTTCACTCTTGAGCCTAATTCCCAGTTTGTGTGCAAATGATTTGGCCAATTTTACGGCCTGCTCTGCGGCAGCTCTGTGCAAGCAATATGCTTTGGCGGTACGGGTACGGTCTTGCACAAACTCAATCAACGCCAATACTCGCTCACATATATCGCTTGTGTTGGCTTGTACTACAATATCGCGCTCGCTCAATATTGCCGCCAAAAAACAAGCTAGTTGTTGCGCAATTGGCGTCTCACATCGCAGTAGCATGCTGGCAAGACGAGGCGAAACACCCAGTTGCAGTGCACGCTGCCCAGCAGTTAACACTTTATTATGCGCATCGACCAAGCCAAGCGACTGATTCAACTGACAGGCCACCGAAAAATGTTGCATCGGTGGCGGTGTTAGCCAATTCGCGTCCTTGTATTGTGTCACTCCCCACGCGCTTAGCTCTAACGCTAAGTCAGAAAGGTCAGTGGTGGTTATTTCTTCCGGCTGAAAGTCACTTAAATTATTATGTTCGCTTTCGCGCCAAAGACGTAAACAATGGCCCGCTTGTAGACGACCCGCACGCCCTGCACGTTGTGTTGCTGATGCCTTTGAGATCATCACCGTATCTAGCCGCGAGAGACCGCTTTTAACGTCATAGGTTAAGCGTTTTTCAAGGCCAGAATCTATAACCATAGTGATCCCGGCTATAGTTAAACTGGTCTCAGCAATATTGGTCGCAAAAATAACACGTCTTGATGCACTGGCGCTTTTACTCAGCACCTTTTCTTGTTCAGATAGGGGTAATCCGCCGTACAAAGGCAGAAGCTCAACATTACTTTGTTCAAGCACTTGGCACGCCTGAATGCAGCGCTGAATATCAGCCTGCCCGGGGAGAAATACCAATACATCGCCATCGCTTTGTAGAGTGAAAGCATGGCGCAGCGCACTTAACACATGATCTGCCAAGTAACGACTCGCTTTACCGACATATTCAATTTCAACTGGATAAGTTTTACCAGGGCAAGATAACCTTGGTGCGCCATCCAAATAATTCGATAAAAGCTCGGTGTCTATCGTTGCAGACATCACCAGTAATTTGAGATCGTCGCGATATGCTTGTTGCACTTCAAACGCCAGCATTAAAGCTAAATCCGCATGAATCGAACGCTCATGGAATTCATCGAAGATAATAAGCGCAACATCACTGAGTTCAGGATCCGCTTGAAGACGGCGAGTCAATACGCCTTCGGTGACGATTTCCAAGCGGGTGTTGGATGAAACACGTTGCTCGTTTCGAATTTGATAGCCGACTCGCTCACCGACCGATTCTCCCAGCTGTTTGGCCAAGTAGGTCGCAATAGATTTTGCTGCCACACGACGTGGCTCAAGCATAATGATTTTTTTACCGGAAAAAATATCAGCTTGCAGTAAACGCAGCGGCACTAAGGTCGACTTACCTGCGCCGGGTTCGGCCTGTAATACCAAACGGTTATCATTGGTTAAAGTGGAAATGATCTCGGGGATGAAGGCTTCAATCGGCAGCAAAACTATAACGCTTTATTATTCTATCTTGTTCAAGATGATACACCTAAACTGGATGTCTCCAAACAACCGAATTCGCTTATCGGGTATTACAAGCATAAATAAGATCGGATAAATTTGACCACGTTTTTAATTTGCCCGCTTGTAAATATGAGCGTAGGTTTTGCACCACGTGCTCTGCCGGACTTTGCATTTCCTCGCTTCCGGTATGGACTCCAACCCAAGCGTTACGATGAGATTCTTTCGCAAGATATAAACCACCGTCGGCTAACTCCAACACATGCTCCCAGCTAAGCTTATCTGGTTGTGTTGGATCAAACGGGAATGGAGCAAAACCAATTGAACAAGTACAGTTGATAGTTTGATCGTTCACCACAAATGGATAGCTCTCCACTTGGCGACGGATCCGCTCTGTCACTTCGTGCGCAGCCGCTCTGTCCATATCTGGCATCACCAGCAAAAACTCTTCCCCACCCCAGCGCACTAGAATATCTGACTCTCGAGTGCATTGCTTAAGGATTTCAGCAAAGTCTTGCAACACGATATCTCCTGCGGCATGACCAAATCTGTCATTGATACTTTTAAAGTGATCGATATCGACAATCACAAAAATTAAATCGGCATTCTGTTGTGTTTGCGGAATTTGCCACTTTTGCCTGTACACTTCAATGGTGCCATCAATCACGCTAAAAAAATGATGCCGATTACTCAGTCCAGTCAAGCTATCGGTGAAACTAAGGGTTTGCAACCGCTTGTTTCGCTCCGCTAATTCCTCGGTCCGCTGCGCAACCTGACTCTCTAACAGCTTGGTGTAACGGCGATTTTGCCAGCGCCAATAAAAAACCAGCACTAAAGTAAACACCAGCAAGGCTATCAATAACCAACGTTGCTGGCTTAATCTTGCGTTTTCTATCTGTTGCTGATGCGCCATAATTTGCTTTGCCTGCTGAGCATTGTCTCGCTCAAGCTCATTAAGCGCCTGCTTTTGTTGCGCGAGAGAATACTGCGCTTCTAGCTTAAGAAGCTTGTTATTACGCTTTTGCAAATTCAGTGACTGCTCGGTAACGGCATAGCGTTTTAAATAACGATGCGCTTGCTGATAGTCTCCAAGCTGGGCATAAGCTGAGGCCAGTATCCATTGCAACTGAGATTGAAAAAGTAAAAAACGTGTGCCGAGTGTATCTCTCAGCCCAGCCTGAGCTAAATCAATTGAAGTTGCAAAATCACCACTTTGTAAAGCCACTCTGGCACGCTGCACCGCTGCCATAATCCGCATTCTTTGGTTTTGAACCAAATAATGCGCATTGTCTAACTCATCTAGAATTTGTTTAGCTGGTAAATATTCACCCAGCTGTAAATAAGCCCAAGAGCGTGTGAGCTTTAATTGCGCGAGTGTCTCCTGCCGAATACCTGAAATCTCTGGCACGAAAGAAGACTTAAGCGCTAAACGATAAGCCCCCCTATCCATATTCAAGCGCGACTGCCATAAGCTGATATCGGCTTTTATCTGGGCATTATCATCAATTTGCTCAGCCAGTACTGACGCTTTATCTAAATAGCGCTGCGCTAACTCATAACTCTCTAAGTCAATATCAAGGTGAGCGATGGCAAGATAGGTGTTTGCCTTTAAAAATGTATTGTTATCGGCTTCGGCCAACTGCAACGCTTGTTGGTGCAAGTCGAGACCATCTTCAAAATCACCAAAATGCTGAACTATACTACCTTCTAACAGCAATGCTTTGATTTGCAGCGGCTTATTACCTTGCGTACGCGCTTGCTCTCGCAGCGCTCTAATGTCCGGTAATAAAGACAAGTCGTAATCTTGTTCAGCCGAGATTTGTAGCGCATTTAAATTGCGCTGTATTTGTTCCGATGATTCGTAAGCAAAACCACAAAATGTAATTAGAGAACTCACCAATATGCAAAGCGATACCAAAGCTGGCTGCATTAGTCTCCTCCCACCAGCATTTCAGCGTTAGCTACCTGCCAATTCGCCACTTTTTTATTGATAAAACCGGATTCTGTCAACGCCCGTTTAATCACGCCTCGTCGTTTAAGTATTTTTAACCCACGATTGAGTGCCGCAAATATTTGCACGCCTTCAGGATGGTTTTTACTGACGACAAAATGTCGAGAGTCTGGCAAGACAACCTTAATATTTTCGATTGGGACATATTCTTTACCTTCAAAATTTAAAGTTAAAGAATCACTCACGCTAAAATTAATCAACATAGTGTCGACGACATCGCTTTCTACCATTGCCAACATGGTTTCCCACGGGCCAATAAAGCTCACCATGTGTAAATCTGTATTCATCAGTGCACGCCAATCCACTTCCCATTGTGGGTTAGACACCACGTTCAACTGCCGAAGCTGTGAAAGCGGCGTTTGTTGCAGTGCGACATTACGCTTGGTGACGTAAAGCCCAGCTTCGTAATCTCCAACTTCAACAATCGGATCTGAGATAAATAATGAGCCGCGATAGTCCACGATATTTTCGTGCCAAACACTGCGAGCAAGGATTAAACTTTCCCCAGCGATCAGATCAGAAAACTCTAGAATATTTACCGAAGGTTTTGGATTAAATACGACTTTACGTGTTTCACCGCCGAGAAACAGGGCCTGCTGTAGTAGCACCATTTCGATGATTTCAATATGAGAACCTTTGGTGGTAGGAAAGAAAGAATCAACGTCTAAGACGTCACGACCAGCAAGAAAGTGCTCATAACGCTGACTGAAATTTTCGCTACTGATAATATCAACAACCAGCTGATTGCTCCCCCAACAGAGATTGGAAATAAAAAGGAATGAAAACAGCCATTTCATCTTCATTGTTGAGTAAAGCCTTATTATTAACAGTTATTCAATTCAGTATACTTGAATTTAGCGCGCCCTGTTAACTACTAAACAACATATTCTAATGAATTTGGATTTGAAATTTATCAGCCCGCAAATAAGCGTTAAAACTCAAAAAGTGAAAGCAACAAAAAGTCTAGCTCAACTTCGTCTTAGATTAAGTTAAGCTAGACTTCAATTCAGCTATTACGCGGTTTCATATCCTAAATTAGGACCAAGCCAACGCTCCGCTTCTTCTAGCGGCATAGCTTGACGCGCTGCATAGTCTTCTACTTGATCTCTTTGAATACTCGCAACGGCAAAGTACTTAGAATCTGGATGCGAGAAATACCAACCCGACACCGCTGCTCCCGGCCACATGGCGTATGAGCTAGTCAGCTTCATACCGATACGGTTTTCGACATCTAACAACTGCCAAATTTTTTGTTTCTCGGTGTGTTCAGGGCACGCAGGATACCCTGGCGCTGGACGGATCCCTTGATAATTTTCACGGATAAGTTCTTCGTTACTCAGCACTTCATCCGCTGCAAATCCCCAGTGCACTTTACGCACTTGCTCATGTAAGTATTCAGCAAATGCCTCGGCTAAGCGATCTGCGACCGCTTTAATCATGATCTTGTTGTAGTCATCTTGCTTGGCATCAAATGCATCTGCTAAGTCATCTTCTTCAAGACCACCAGTGACGGCAAATGCACCGAAATAATCAGGTGTGCCTTTAGGTGCAATATAATCCGACAAACAATAGTTAGGAAAGTCGGTTTTTTCGGTTTGCTGACGCAGCTGACATGACGTAACTAGGACTTCACTGCGAGACTCATCGGTATAAATTTCAATATCATCACCCACGCGGTTAGCAGGGAACAACCCAATCACACCCAGTGGCTGCAAAGTACCCTCTTGTTCTAACTGATCTAACATGGCATTGGCATCATGAAACAGTTTTTGCGCCTCTTCACCAACCACTTCGTCTTGTAAAATACGTGGATATTTACCGGCCAATGACCAAGTCATAAAAAATGGTGTCCAGTCGATATAATCGCGTAGTGTTTTAATGCTCACGTCTTTAAACTCGGTGATCCCCAGCTTATTTGGCACCGGTGGCGTGTAGCTTTGCCAATCAAGTTTTACCGCATTATCGCGAGCACGCGCCAAGGTAACCGGTTTTGAACGTGGCTTTTTGCGCGCCTGCTGCTCCCGTACTTTGACGTATTCGTCCGCGGTTTTTGCTAAAAACTCTGGCTTTTGGGTTTTACTTAGCAGGCTAGATACCACACCAACCGCACGACTGGCGTTATTGACGTAAATCACACCTTTGTCGTACTGAGGTTCAATTTTAACCGCCGTATGCGCTTTCGATGTGGTTGCACCACCAATGAGTAGAGGAATATCAAAGCCGCGACGCGTCATTTCTTTCGCAACATGCACCATTTCATCAAGGGAAGGCGTAATAAGACCAGACAGACCAATGACATCAGCGTTTTCGTCAATGGCCGTTTGCAGAATTTTCTCTGCCGGCACCATCACCCCCAAGTCCACGACTTCGTAGTTATTACATTGCAGTACCACGCCCACGATGTTTTTGCCAATGTCGTGTACATCGCCCTTAACCGTGGCCATGATCACTTTACCGTTACTTGAGCCTTCTTCTTTTTCGGCCTCAATGTAAGGGTCAAGATAGGCAACCGCGCGCTTCATCACTCGAGCAGATTTCACCACTTGAGGCAGGAACATTTTGCCCGCGCCAAACAAGTCGCCAACCACATTCATGCCATCCATCAGTGGCCCTTCAATCACTTGAATTGGCTTATCAAACTGTTGCCGACAAGCCTCGGTATCCTCGTCGATAAACTCGGTGATCCCTTTAACTAAGGCGTGCTCCAAGCGTTTTTCAACTGGCCAAGAACGCCACTCTAAATCTTCCTGCTTTTCGGCTTGTGCCATGCCCGAGTATTTAGGTGCGATCTCAACCAATCGCTCGCCAGCACCGGCGTCGGTATTGAGGATCACATCCTCAACGGCATCACGGAGCTCTTTTGGAATATCGTCATACACGGCTAGCTGACCCGCATTGACGATCCCCATATCCATGCCCGCTTTAATCGCATGATAAAGAAACACAGAGTGGATCGCTTCACGCACTGGGTTATTACCACGAAAAGAAAAAGAAACGTTCGATACGCCCCCTGACACTTTACAGTGCGGCAGGTTTTGTTTAATTCTGCGCGTGCCTTCGATAAATTCTACGGCATAGTTATCATGTTCTTCGATACCCGTAGCGACCGCGAAAATATTGGGGTCAAAAATAATGTCTTCTGGCGGAAACCCAAGCTCGTCAACCAAGATTTTGTAAGAACGCTGACAGATCGCAAACTTTCGTTCTGCGGTTTCCGCTTGACCAACTTCATCAAATGCCATCACCACCACAGCAGCACCAAAGCGCTTGATGATTTTGGCTTGGTGGATAAATGGTGCCTCCCCCTCTTTTAAGGAGATTGAGTTTACAATAGCTTTACCTTGAATACATTTCAGGCCCGCTTCAATGACTTCCCATTTAGACGAGTCAACCATGATAGGGACTTTAGAAATATCCGGCTCTGACGCTATCAGATTAAGAAACTTCACCATCGCAGCTTTTGAGTCCAACATAGCTTCATCCATGTTGATATCAATCACTTGCGCACCGCTTTCAACCTGCTCTCTGGCAACATCCAGCGCGGTTTCGTAATCTTCTTCTAAAATTAAGCGCTTAAATTTTGCCGATCCCGTTACATTGGTACGTTCACCGACATTGGTAAATACTGCTGTTTGTGTCATGGTGAATTCCTAATTTAAGTTACAGGCTTCAAGACCTGCCAAACGCATCCGCACTTCGATGTCAGGCAAGCTGCGCGGCTGAGTTCGTGCAAGTCCTCTCGCGAAGGCGCGAATATGTTCAGGCGTGGTGCCACAGCAGCCGCCAACAATATTGATAAACCCTTCGTTACCCCAATCAATAATCTCTTTTGCCATATCGTCGGCTTCTAGGTCGTATTCACCAAACTCGTTAGGAAGCCCTGCGTTTGGATGCACAGAGGTAAAGGTCTCACAAACCCGTGACAGCTCTTCTACATATTGTCTTAATAAGTCTGGGCCTAGCGCGCAGTTGAGGCCGATAGAGATTGGCTTAATATGGCGAATGGAGTTATAAAACGCCTCGGTGGTTTGCCCTGACAGCGTGCGACCGGAAGCGTCGGTGATAGTGCCCGAGATCATAACAGGCAGAGTGACACCCGCTTGCTCGAACGCTTCTTCTACACCGTAAGAGGCGGCTTTGGCATTGAGCGTATCAAAAATAGTTTCAATCAAAATAAGGTGAGCACCGCCCTCGATAAGAGCAAGCGTTGATTCGACATAAGCTGCAACCAACTTGTCAAAAGTGATATTGCGAAAGCCTGGGTCGTTTACATCTGGAGAAATCGAACAAGTTTTTGACGTTGGACCAAGCACACCTGCCACATAGCGAGGCTTGCTAGGATCTTTGGCGGTAAATTCATCACACACTGCACGTGCAAGCTTCGCCGATTCAAGATTAATCTCTCGGCTTAGGCTTGCCATGTCATAATCTTCCATCGAGATGGTGGTAGCATTAAAAGTATTGGTTTCAATGATATCCGCGCCAGCAGCTAGATAATCGCGATGGATCTGTTTGATTATCTCAGGCTGCGTCAAACTTAGCAGATCGTTGTTGCCTTTGATAAGGACATGCCAATCTTTAAAGCGCTCACCGCGATAGTCTTGCTCTTCTAATTTGTGCTTTTGGATCATGGTTCCCATTGCACCATCTAAGATCAGAATACGTTGCTGCATCGCTTGCTTAAGCTGCTCTGCTATTTGCTCACCGTTTACGGCTACATTATTCGGCATAATTGTTAGTCCTTACATCTTGGCTAACTAAGTTAATATCATAAGGTGTGGTTTGGTAAACATAGTAGTTTAACCAATTTGAGAATAACAAGAATGCATGACTTTGCCATGTCTTAGATGGACGTTTGTTGGTGTCATTCTCAGGAAAATAGTTCTCAGGCTGCGGTGCGTTGGCCATTTTTTCACAATCGCGAAGATATTCTTTTTGTAGCGTATCGGCGTCGTATTCAGGATGACCGGTGATATATACTTGGCTACCTGAGTGATTTTTAATTAAGTAAGCGCCCACTTTTTCAGAGCCCGCTAATACTACTAGGTCTTTACACGCGTTAATTTTATCGATGTCGATGTGGCCATAGCGCGAGTGTGGCACCAAAAACTCATCATCAAAACCACGAGTGAGCGCCCCGTGGTCAAAGTAGCAGTGGTGTTTAAATACGCCGCAAAGTTTGTCATTTTTGAGCGCTCGCTTTAACCCATAATGGTGATACAAACCGGCATGTGCGGCCCAACAGGAGAACAGGGTTGAAGTAACATGGTGCTCAGCCCAATCAAAAAACGCCTGTAATTCCTGCCAATACACCACATCGTCATATTCAAGATGTGCCAGCGGCGCACCTGTGACGATCAAAGCATCATAGTTTTGCTCTTTCACATCCGAAAAATAGCGGTAAAACATATCTAGGTGTTGCTCTGAGTTTTCAGAGCTGCGGTGGGTGTCTAGTCGCAACAAATCAACATTCACCTGCAAAGGGGTATTTGCCAGTAATCGGATAAATTGCACCTCAGTCTCCACCTTATTCGGCATCAAGTTTAATATCGCGAGCCGCATTGGGCGGATCTCTTGCGTTGATGCACGACTTTGTGGCATCACGAACACATTTTCATGACGCAATTGGGCAATGGCTGGGAGTTCGTCGGTGACGGTGATTGGCATGCGCTGCTCCAGACTAATCGAATGGCATTATTATGGACAAAAACTGGAAAATTTCAACCTCTAGATGTATGGACGTCTAAACATTTGTGATAATAATTTGATGCCTAACCTCTCACTGACTATTTCAATTTATGTATACTTGCCACCATATTAATAAACACATGAAACTTGATATTTATGATTGGTATTGGCGAAGCGGCAGCGATTGCGGCGGCTGGGGTATGGGCTGGCTCGACCATACTATATAAACGATTTAGCCATCACCTTAGTCCATTTGAGTTGAACGTTAGCAAAGGCGTCATCGCTTCTGCTTTGATGATCTTGTGTTTGATCATCGCAGGTGATGCTATGTACCCGACCTTACTCTCGAGCTGGGGCTGGCTGATAGCCAGTGGGGTACTGGGTATAGCGATTGGTGACAGCGCCTACTTTGCCGCACTTAGAAATATAGGTCCTGCTCGCACTTTGGTTATTGAAAGTCTTGCACCTGCCATCGCGGGGATCTTAAACATTGTACTTCTTGGTGTTTATCTCAGCGCATCCGCTTGGGTCGGCATTGCAGTGACGACTGTTGGCGTGATGCTAGCGATTAAGCCAAGTAGAAGCCAGCCAGTGCTAGACAAAAAACATTACCTTTTGGGAGTCTGCTTTGCACTCACGGCTGCCATTTGCCAAGCTGCGGGTATGGTACTTTCCAAAGGTGCGCTAAATAACGAAAGCATTAGTAGTTTGTGGGCGGCACTTATCCGCTTGGGATCCGGCACCCTATTTGTGGCCTTAATTGTTGTTTGTTTGCGATCACAAAGCCTGTTTAAAGCACTTACACTTAAACAAATTGACGGTAAAAACTGGTTATTCGTTGCAGTGTTTTTTGGCACCTTTATTGGGCTTTGGCTACAGTTGATATCCGTTAATCATACTGATCCCGCTATCGCACAAACCATCTTTGCAACGGCACCGCTCATGGTGATGACGATTGGACTACTGCGCAGAGAAGCGATTACTAAGTCTATGATGTTTGGAGGCCTAATTGCTTTGGCTGGGGTATTTTTATTGCTAAAAGGATAGCCAATATCACACTTAATATGTGTGCATATTGGCCTGGGTTTGGGGTTAATTTGCTACCGAAACAGAAACTGTCGCTGGCGCGCTTGTAATATCATAAAGGTTGTTACCCTTAATGCGATATTGGAACGAATCCTGGCCAATGAACCCTGCTTTTGGTGTGTAGGTAATGGAATAGTCACTGTTAACAGATACTGTACCGTTAGCTGGTGAGCTAAAAATCTCAACACCATAATAATATGGTATGCCACTATCGTTATCTTTAACGTACACATCAACAGATTGACCAGCAAAGGTTTGTGCCGAGTCATCACTCGGATACACATCGTAATTACCACCAAACGCTTGGTCTAAGCTAACTCTGATCTCTCCCCACTCCGATGTTTCTCCAGCAGGATTAACAATGCGAAAAGAAATCGTATCTATCTTTTGGTTACCGTTGTCTTCGCCTGAAAAATAAAGCACCTTACCCTTAAATTTAACCCAACGTCTGTCTAATGTGTTGTATGCAACCGCCTGACCGTATGTAGTGTAAGTTTTGTCATAAAAGCCAATTTGATCGTAGCTTTTGCTACTATCCAATTGAATACGCAAGTCACTATTTGGATAATTAGGATCAGTCACGTTGCCATCGGCAAAGATATTAAATTCCTCTTGAATGTTTAATCCAGCATTGTACTCGAATATGGCTTTATCAAGCTGAGGAGCGGCACTCACTAATGGTGCAAATAACGTGACACCGACGCTAAGTGACTTTAGCCACATTGTATTTAACTTCATTTTTATTTCCTTATGGATTGATTTCCAGCTTCTTCAGCTGGGCCTTAATTAGCAACAAGACCATACCAAAAACACATTAAACTAACAATATTAACAAATCGAGACTTGGTCGTACTGGCAAAATTAAACAACAGCAGCTAGACAGCAACAAAATACAAAAAATAGTCAACCTGAGATTTGTTAAAGGCAGACACGACTTTTTGTTACCACTATATTAATATGTAAAAACAATGTATCTAGACTAATATTTATGCCTTTGCTTTTAGCTTTACTGCTCGTTGTGTTACCGGCGCATGGTTCAGAATGCCCAAGTGCTAATAATGCTAACCTCACAAGCCAAATTTTGTCTTGTAAGCAACATCTTGAAACGCTTGAACCCAACGGTGCCCAAGCTTTTGATGCACACCTTGAGCTTGTTAGCTTGTATCGTCGAGTGGGTGACATAAAGCTCAGCAATCAAATACTGGATGAGTTGATAACATGGAAGTTAACCACACTCCAACGCTTTCAGGTGTTAAGACAAAGTGGTATTAATCGTTATCGCCAGCGCAATTATATTCAAGCGCTTAAGAGCTTCCACGAAGCGCAAACGCTTGCGGCTAAGTTGCAACAAAACGAACTCCTGGGTAAATCAGCAAACGATTTAGCTAATGCTTATCAGGCACTCGGAGATCTAGATACCGCCCTTACTTTATTTTTAGAAAGCTACCAAATAGCGAAAGCAACCAATGACCTGCAGAGGCAAGCGATCACGCTTAACAATTTAGGGAATGTGTCGAGGGATATTAATCAGTTAGATGATGCAATTCTCTCGTTTCGTCAAGCCCATGCGCTCCACCAGCAAGCTGGCGACCAAGTCAAAGCGAATCACACCTTGCTAAGCATCGCGGAGGTATTTTACAAAAAGCGCGACTACAACAAGGCAACTGAAATCATTGAAGATTTACTTCAACCTTTGACACAAAGCGGTGCCTATACTCAATTGTCTCGAGCCTATTTATTATTGGCCGAAATTGCCATTGCTCAAAATCATATCGCTCAGGCACAACAGCAACTTGCTTCATTCAAACGCACTCGGCAACTAATTCAACACGGTAAAGTTGATCAGCGAGCACTGCTTATTGAAGCCAAACTCAAGCAGCTTGAGGGCGATAACCTAACTGCACAAACGTTACTTAAACAGGGGCTTGAAGCACATAATCAACAACATAGTCAGCTTACCGAATTATTTTACATTGCCTTATTGCAGTCCCAACTACAAACACACGCTTATAAAGAAGCGGTAGAGACCGCACAGCGTTATAATGACATGCTTAAAAGTAGTCGTGTTCAAAGTGAAAACCTTTATCAATTTCGCCTTCAAAGCGCTAACGTCTTGGCCGCGCCTAAGTACCAAACAGAGACAAGTATTTTGTCTCATATATTCATTGGGCTTGTCGCTTTTTTAACGGGTGTGCTGGTTACTTACTGCGTTATTCGCTATACCGCCCGCACCGGCACTCATGGATTGCACAGTAAACATACGAGCATTGACGAACAAGCCGCAAGACTATTGATGGTTGAGGTGATGACGCTCACTTTGGCACTTTGGGAGCAAAATAGTGGCAAAACTCGTGTCGAATTAGCGGAAGAAAGCAAAGTATGGAAAGTGAATATCGATGATGGTCGCTTACGAGTGCGTACTCTTGAACGCTATCTTAATATCAAAACGCTGCCCAAAAAGCCGCGTATTCGAAATATTGTTACCACGGCACAATATGTACTCACTCAATGCCAAGAAGACGCTAATCTCGATACCGCGCCTCTTTGTGAAAAAGTTGCACAACTGGAACAAATCTTAGCGTGCTACAACGCTGCTTGATGTCTACAACAAAGGGGCTTTCGCCCCTTCTGGTATTAATAGTCCCTAGTTAACCGTCGCAGTCTCACATAAATAGCATGCTAAGGTCACGCCCATACCGGCCTCATACTCTTGGTGATGGCGGTCTCCTTTGAATTCAAAAGGTCCTTCGAAGCGTGGATACACTGTCATATCAGGCTTTAAGCTATTACTAAAGCCTTTCATATTTTGATGTAGAGATTGACACATTTTATTACCCATATCATAAGCAAGCCGCCAATCATCAAACTGGCCACAATCTAGTTGTGGTGTAATGCGACCAGAAATACTTTGCTTGGGACTTGTGCAAACATTACTTCCTTCACTGTGTAAATATTTAAAGGTCCCAGCGGTTAATGTCATTTTACCTAATAGGATCGTTTGCCTCTTTGGACATTTCGCCCCATCAGCAACTTCGATCTGCGCTATCATTTCTGGGCTATGGGCTTGTACAAAGCTCGCAATCAAAGTTGCTCCCAATACTATTACTCGTCTCATAACTGTCTCCTTATTGGTTATGACACCGTTATTAGATTGCGTATGTACTCACGTTGAGACTCCAATAACGGCGATAGCAAAATCCTGCCTCAAGCGAATATTGATTGCAGCAAAAGTTACGGGGCAATTGGGTAAATTCGGGTAAAAGTATATGCAAAACTTTGATATTTAAGTTTTTATTTATCACCATTTGATATCAAAACTTACCTAGCCTAATGCGTCCGCTTAATACCAAAGGTTTTACCCAAGTTGACCCTAACTGGCCCTACAACCTCCTATTCAATCGCTGAAAAAGTTTCCAACATCACAAGGCAAGTTAACAATGCATGAGGCATGTTGACTCAGCACAACGATGAAGGAATAGAAAAATGAAACAGAGAAATTTCCCCCCCAAATTAGTCAGCCTAGTTACCAGCACTTTGTTGCTGGGTAGTATTTCGCTACAAGCCGCAGAAGAATATGGAGAAATGGCACCCTCTCAAGTAAGCCCAGAAGCGTGGCAAGCCATTTCAAACTGGTCTCAAGACCGTGTTTCCTTGCTTGAATATATCTCCGACAACGACGAAGAATATGAATTAGACCGCTATGTCGATAGCTTGATCCGCGACTATCGAGATGGGGAGATGCTAAGCCAAGCAAAAGCATTAGATCAAAATGTATTATCAGCATGGGAAAATGCTTTTACCGAGCAAGCGCCTGAAGACAACTTTTTCTTTACTCGATATCTTATTCAATTTAAACCGACGGTATTCGAAAAATGGACACAACAGCAAAAAGTGCCAACTCTCAGCCAACATTTAGAGCTAAATGCACCACAGCTTTACAGCACTTGGCATAAGGAATACGCAGCTCCGAAACGTAAAGGGCTCTCGGTACTTGAATACGATAGGACGCTACCGTCAGATATTCTTGCCGAATTAAAAGAATTGCTGACTAAAAAACCCATCTTCGGGCCTAAGTCACAATGCTCATGTCAGATGGTGACCCCTTCAACCAGCACAGGCCAAGTGGTCACTAACTACCCATCAACCCAAACGCCTTGGAGCACATCCACCAGCGATGGTAGTGGTTTTTCAAAGCACCATGCTTATGTCAATACCTCAGCCTACGGCGCCTTCCACTCAGCTAAGGGCAAACGCTGGTCAAAAAATAAAGCGCTCAGTTTCGACAACACCTCAGCCCATAACTCGACAGAGTTCCACGTCAAAATGTTGTGTGCAGACACTGGGGGATTTGCATGTAATCAAAGCAATGCCTGTTCGGGCAATTTAGAAGTCAGAGGCACTTATTCAGCTCGCTACCACGTAACCGGGCAAGCTAAAAAAATCTGGTCAAAAGGGACCAACTCACATGCAACGGACGGCGCAAAATTTTCGGTCGATTTGCCAGGAGCTGCACCTGAAGTCATCTTGTTTAATAAAGCCGGTGGCGCAGCCATGGGATACAACACCACATGGAATTTAAACTCCACCATTGGAGTTGTCAAAGCCGCACTTGGCATTACTTCTGCAATCGTCAATGGCAACCCAGGCAGCTTACTTGATGGTCAATTGGCCGATGCGCTTATCACCAACTTGGCAGGCATGATCACGCGTTCAGGTAATCAAGCCAGTGTTACCACCACAATGCGCGCGCGCTTTGATTCGTCCGACGTCAGCCCTTTCTTGTTGCAACCCAATGAGGTGTATCACTTTACCCTTGATTCGAAAGGTCGGGTGCAAGCCAGAGGCTACGGTGGTTATTCGGACAGTCATTACGAATATGGTAGCTCAGGCGCGGTGATGTATGCGGCAAATCACTTTACCTGCGGCAGCAATGTCAATGCTCCAGCACCAACAGGGTTATGGTTCTATTCGTCACAATCCGGTCCTGATAGCGATGCATCGTTACGTAGCGACGTTGAAAACTGGCTCTCTGTACAGCTCAACAAACCCGTTAATGCAGGCCAACGTCAAGGCATCATTCACTAGGTTTTTGTTAAGGGTGGCTAAGCGCTGCCCTACTCCAATAAGGAAAGATTATGAATAAGTTCATCGCCACCACGCTTACCTGCTGGGCTTTGTCTTTGAGTGTTCATGCCTCAGCAGAGTCAGAGCACTACGATACATCAACCCTACCGCTCTTATTTCACGCAGGACAACAAGGTTATCAAGCCCTTTCACCTTGGTATTCTTTTCAATATCAGGACCAAAGGATCACCTTACAAACATGCGCAGAAGATGCCTGCAAACAAACGCTGCAATTTCCCCAGTTAGAGCAAACCGCACCATTCAATAGCGAGACGTATGAGCCCAGCTATCAAGGTGAAGCTGGAAACATGAAAAGGTTAGAGAGTTACTCTCAACTCCAGCTCGGTTATCTAAAAGAAAACAGACTCTATGCCAGCGGCAATCAACGGCGTTTACTGTTCACGTTACAACTCGCGTCGGGTAAAGCTGAGTTACCCTTTGTATTTAATGATAACTATGACGAATCTCTGACAAAAGATAAGTCATCCCTTACTCGAAGTTCCCCCTCCTGCGCCAAAGCCTGTAATACCACTTGGCAAGCATTTAGCGTGGATAAATCTGGCCAATATAGTCCGGCTATTTTTGTTCGAGATGAAACCGGAAATTGGCTTATTCAAAGTACTCACGACGCTATTCGCATTGAACTCACCACCTTAATCGGACAATATCAGCCACCGGCGCTGCGTCATCACCACAATGACACCACACAGTCTAGTTATCCGTTGAGTGACGATAGCTTAATCGTCACTCGCCAAGCTGATAGCGTATCTCGTCACATACTTAACCAAACTCAGGTTGTTGGCCTAAGTGATAAGCATTGGTTGCTGCTTCAAAATACCGACCTCACCCTCACGGATACCCGCTCAAATATTCAAGCCAAGCGTCCAATCGCACAACTTGAGCTATCACGCTTACTAGCAAGCTATCTTGATAACGATCGCTTATATCTATTGGGATTATCACCAAGAGACGCTGTGATTAAACCATCACAACAAACGATTATGACGCAGTATCCAAAGCTTCATGAAGACGCCCTCGTTGCCACCTCTCTACTAGAATTAGATTTAGAATTACAGGTTATTTCGGCCACAACGGTATTTATTCCTGACACCGAGTTTGCTGATATTCGCATTACTCGCAATGCTTGGGGAATATTGGTTAGCTCCGGCGAAGTTTCGGCACGTTCAACAACACATACATATGAAAGCAATCAATCGGCATCAGCAATGTCTGGCTGCCCGATGATAGCCAATGGCTATGGTTATGGCTTGCTATGCTGGAAGGCGTTAAATAACCCAACACTCACCTATACTCCCAATGCCGCAAGCACAATGATCCCAACGACGGTAGTTGACAACACAACGCCAAATCTAATGAATCAATTAGAAAACAATCAATATGGGATTATTTTTAAAAATGGGGCAACGCCAACCGATCCGGGTGGAGTGTGGACTCATCCAGATAATGTTGCCACCAGTAAGGAAGATTTAGGGTTGGCTGTGGCCATGTACCATTATCGCTGGGGTTCACCTGTCGCGGCGAATATCGTCTACCCATCAGGAAGTCCCGCACAGCCAGTGATGTTTAGAAAGGTGGAATATCAAGCGGCGAATAGCAGTAATTTGCCACATAATGTTTGTAATCATTTTGCTGCCAGCTCAGGTTACCCTGAGTATCAGGCGGCTGATGCTTGTATGACACAGCCAGGTTTTGGCCTATTTAGCCTCGAAGATTTTACCTTCGACCGTTGGCAAGGGGGGAATTATTATCCAAATCAAACAGTCAGTGGGCAGGATAATTCTTGGTTTCCTTGGTATACCAACTTTGTTGGCGATCCACCAGTAACAGAAATCTTTGAACAGGCCTCGAGTGCTGAAATGCTTGCACGATTGCAATTTAACCTAGCGCAGTTTGGTAAAATCAACCAAGACACCTATGTTAACGGCACGCGCTTTAGCCAAGACACAGTCACCGGCTTCTACCGCTGCAAACACCAATAATCAGCTATGAATAAGGATATTCGTATTCAAGACTCGCAAATAGTTAACAATGCATTAAACTTCATTCAACTGTTCAAAAAGGAATGAAGTCATGCGCATCATCATCGCCATTGCGACGCTCAATTTAATTGCTTGTAGCAGCACGTTTGCAGTCCAACAAGCGAATACCAAAGTATTAGGCGCTTACTCAATGTTTGCGCCTTCCACTACTGAAGCCCCAAATATCTACGCGCGCGTCGTTGTTGACGGCGTGCTCAGCGACGCCAATCAATGCCCAAGCTTGCTCTTTGGTAAAAAATCCATGCCGATGCAGTTGCGAGCAATGCGTCCAGACCAAACACACTTTCCGGTTTCAGTATGTGAAGCAAAAATCTCCCCAAACACGGCTTATACCGTCAGTGATAGCCAATTCTCGTTAGCACCCGTGACATTCGATCCGAATAAAATTGCGGTTTTTGGCGACACTGGCTGTAAGTCATCCGTTTGCGAAAACAACACTGCTGCCGAGCCGTTTAAAACCCTCGCAGAGCAAGGGGCAAAGCAGGGGCAAAGCAACAACCACAATTGTTGCTCCATATGGGGGATTTCAACTACCGAGGCACGGGTGGTGCGATTTCCGGTGATACCTATGCTTATGACGCAGGCGATGGTGGATATGGTGGTACTAGCTGCGGTCTTAACGATACCTACTACAGTCAAAACGCGTTAAATAGCCCAAGACCAGATACATGGAGCAACTGGCAAGCCGACTTTTTTGCCGCAACAACGGATCTTTCAGCAACCGCACCATGGATTTTTGCGCGAGGCAATCATGAACTTTGTAGCCGCGCAGGAATTGGCTGGTTTTACTTTTTTGGCCCGGGAGCCAATCTTCCTGATGCCATTGACCAACAGCAATGTCCATCTCAAGGGGATTATAATCAACCGCCACAATCTGCAAGTGCCCATATCATTGTGCAAAACTCCTATACCATCAACTTAAAACCGCTCAGTGTGTGGGTAATGGATAGCGCCAATGCCTGTGATGCCAGTGCTGATAATGGCCTGACAAAAGTCTACCAACAGCAATATCAACGACTTAATGTCAGAAGCGAACTGCTCAAAGCCAAACCCATGTGGATTATGAGCCACAGACCCATTTGGGGCGTTGAAGACCCAACAACCAAAGACACACTAAATGTGATGTTGCAAACCGCGCTGAAGAGCACCAGACAAGGTAAGTTGCCTGCTCACGTAACTTTATCACTCGCAGGACATATGCATATTTATCAGTCTTCAACCTTTGCTGCCAGTACCGCACGCCCTCCACAAATCGTTGTCGGCAATAGCGGCGTCAGCCTCAGTGATACCAATGCCTTTAGTGAATTTGATTATGCACTTGATAGCCAAAACGCAATCGTTAACGAGCAAGGTAAGTTCGGCTTTTTATCCATCAAGCTTGGCAAAGATGGCGCGTGGCAAGGGGAGTTTTTGGATGAAAGTGGTGCCGCTTTTCTAACCTGCAGCAGCGAAACTACAGATAAACAAGCGGTATGTCGCACGAAGTAAGCGCGACTCTTACATCCTTAATCACTGACAACTTGAGTTACTCGCCTTGTATCATCGTGTTTTTGATACCAAGCGAGTAGCAGCAAACGCGAGTCCTGAAATAAACATCACTACTGCTAAACCATAAACGTGGTTAACACTGAGTAATAGCACGCTCGCGATCAATGTGAATATCGCAAAACGTACCGCATACGAATTATTAAACCGTATTATGCCAGCTTAGATTTTACTTAATAAGAACATCACGCCGAATCATTCGAACTGTTCTAGCGTATGCATAAGACTAAACGGATGCTGTAAAAACTCGGCTTGGTAGGTTCTATTGCGAACACTTTCTGGTAGCTGGTTAAACTCCAACTCCGTTTCAACATAATCGAAATAAACGCTGGAGCTTACCGTGTTTAGCGCATTCACGAACCTTAAGACTTCTGACTGCTTTTGCACCGCTAAATTCGCAGCAACAAGTCTGGCGAACTCGCCATATTCTTCGGCTTCACATTCTCTTTTTTGGTGAATATAAAAATAAGATAAAACGATACCTCGCTGCTGCGGGGTAATATTAAGACTGTGTAATTGTTTTGGTGTAATAACACGCGCATTTTCGCAAGCCGCTTTTTTATCACCCAGTTGTGTTACGCTATTTAACAGCTCACGAAGCAGCGCCTTTTGAACTGGTGCTAATTGTTCAACTGGATACTCAATAGTCGGCGTAAGATCTACTGACATTGTTTCAGCGTTAGTTTGCGGCGCGAACGCAAACAATATCAAAACTAATAGCAGGGGTTTCACAAATATTCCTTTTATCACTCGTGTCCGTGAACTTGCTCCAAGCTTTGAAACAAATTAAAGTTATCTCGAAGAAAATCCGCTTTTAGCGCGGCCGTTTTAACGGCCTCAGGTAAAGCGTTAAACTCAGCCTCAAACTCAATAAAATTTGCGTAACGCCCAGACGATAGCACGTTCATTGCTTTCACCAGCTTAAGCTCCCTCGGGCTCTTATGCATCACATAATTTATAGCGACTGTCCTTGTAAAAGCGCCAAACTCCGCAGATTCACACTGATTTTTGTTCAAACCATCAACATAAAAAAGCACAGTGGTGTAGTACTCTACATCCATTTTGAGTGAGTCCAATTGCGACCTTTTCAACACAGTCGCAACGTTGGCACATTCTATCCGTTTGTTGTGTAATCGGTTATAGCCCTTAATTAATTCAGCCATAGCGTGCTGCTCAAGGCCATGTAGTGCTAGGTCATGCAGTAAAGTGGTAAGTTCATTAGGTGGCAGCGGTAGCTGGTTAAGCACATTTTGATAGTCCGGTGTGGCGGACGCTGTACTCATATTTACTATAAAGCCAGCGACCAAAAAAGCAGGGGATAAATTCATTGCAAAATTCCTTTTTGACTGTATTGCCTCCAAGCGTACAGCTCTTGCAATAAATAAACAATGAACAACAGCGTGGCCCACTAGCCACGCTTTGTTAGTTTACAGTCTGCTAAAAATCATAGCTAAAACTTAAGCTGTAATTTCTCGGCGCACCATAGCGGTACTGATCAAAGAAGCCTATTTGGCTGTAGTACTTTTCATCGAAGAGGTTTTCTACGTTGAGTTGTAGCGCCATATTGTCTGCCAGTACGTAGTTTGCCATCAAGCTAACCAGTGCATAGGCATCTTGCTCTAGCCTATCGTTGCCTGTTACTGAATAAGTGTCATCCTGCCAGTTCACGCCACCACCAATCGTCAACTCAGGTAAAGCATTCACAAATTGGTAAGTCGTATACAACTTAAATTGCTTTCTTGGGTTATCCGTATTCACTTCAACGCCGTTGGCATCTTCTGCTTTGTATTGTGAATAACCCAAATGCACATCAAAACCGTCAGTTAACTGACCCACCACTTCAAATTCGAAGCCTTTACTGGTTGTGCCTTCAGCAGCATATTGCGCGACTGTATTTACCGAACCTGGAACTATGTATCCAACATCATCTTGAGCTAAGTTATCTTGTTCGATTTGGAAAATCGCCAATGTTGTTTGCAGCGTATCATCTAAATAGGTGCTTTTTAGCCCCACTTCGTATGATTTTCCTTTGATTGGATCAAGGAAGTCACCGTTACGGTCTTGGGCATTTTGCGGCTGGAATATTTCTGTGTAACTTGCATACACTCGCTGTGTTGTCGACAAGTCGTACAAGGCGCCAGCGTAAGGTATAAATACACCATTGTCGCCAAAATCAGTGATGACGCCATAGCTTTCGCCTTCGCGCTGCCAACTCGACAAACGACTACCCGCTATTACTTTAAGCTCATCGCTAAGATTTAGCCTTGTTGCGGCGTAAAACCCCTTTTGCTCGGTATCCATATCTTGAGCAACTGAGGTTTCTGTGCCCCACGTCGGCTCAGGGAAATTGCCGTCCCACTCGTAAAAATTGCCAACTGGCAAAAAGGCATTATCGAGCGCAGCGAAAATGAGGGTATCGGCACTCTGCTCACTGTAAAGCGCGCCAGTTACGAAATCATGCTCACGACTGGCGAGTTGATAAAAACCTTTAAGCTGGATATCAAAGCTGTCTTGGTTACTTTCACCTGTACTTTTATAAGGCCAAGACGCTAAGCCCTCACCCGTTGTTTTATCCAACGTGCCGAATAAATAGAGCAGCTCTGTATCTTGCTCGTATTTCAACTTGTTGTAATTAGCAACCAGTTCCCAGCCATTTGCAAAGTTGTGACTAAAGTTCACAAAAGCATTGGTGCCAGTAGTTTGCCACTCTGTCCAATTTGCAGCCGTGGTTTTTTCAACTTCCCAGTCTGTTTTACTTCCATCGGTAAAGAAAGTAGGTAATGCCCCCCAAGTTGGACTGGTAGGGTCGTTACGCTGATAGCTAGCACCAACGCGGATCGTCGAATGCGTGCTTAAATCCGCTTCTAGTACCCCATAAAGCACGGTACTTTCGTCAGAAAAGAGATCTAAATACGAGTCACCTTCTTCATACTTCGCCACCACACGTCCACGCACACTGCCATCGTTAGTTAATCCATTGGCAACGTCCACCATCACTTCTTTATTGTTCCAGCTCCCCAAAGAGACACTAGCAAAACCTGTGAGGTCGGTGCTATTTGCATGTTTGCGTACTAGGTTAATAGAAGCTGAAGGATCGCCCGCGCCGGTTAATAACCCCGTTGCACCACGCACAAACTCCACGCGCTCATATATCGCAACATCCGCGATGGTTTCACCTGAATCACCCGCCAAACTCCATGACAAAGGAACGCCGTCAATTTGATAATTGGTAATGTCAAAGCCACGTGACTGCAACGTATTACGAACATTATCAACTTCTTTCGCTGACACCCCAATCGCATTTAATACGGTGTCGGTCAACGTATCGAGCTTTTGCTCTTTGATCCGTGCAGCGGTAATAACGCTAACAGATTGCGGCGTCTCAAGAAGAGATAACCCTAGGCCAGTTGCGGTGTCTATCACTTCATTGACGGTGTATTTTCCCGTCACAACTATTTTTTCAATTTCTTCATTATCTTGCTGTGCTGCTTGCACCTGTAATGCTGACGTGCCGAGCGCTGCCATAACAGCAAATGAGAGCGTTTTGAGAGGCAGAGTGTTCACTGGGTTCATCCTAATATTGTAAAAATTGAAACGATAATAATGCAGATGATAACCATTAGCAATAACATTAAGGTGAATTACAACCAGTTTCGAACCCGATTTAAGGAACGTTCCCATAAACAGTAACCAACTAATTTAAAACAACTTTCCTATAAAGAAAACAAGTAGTATAAACCGCTAAACGAATAAAACATGCCATTTAACGCACATCCAAATGAATATAATTGCTATTTACACTTTTAAAAAGATATACTTTATTTACATTTTTGCGCAAATACTCCCTTAGCTTTAATTTGTCGCCGTCATTCAAAAAACTAGGAACACACAATGGCAAAGAAAATAAGCAACAAGTTTTGGTTTCAGTTGCATGGTTGGTTTTCACTGCCAATATGGCTACTGTTTTGCTTTATTTGTATCACAGGTACCATTTCCGTTTTCAGCCATGAACTTACATGGCTTACCAACCCTGATTCTCGGGCACATAACCCCAGTCAGGTAAGTGAGATGTCAGCGGGCTCAGTGTTACGCGCGTTTAAGGATGAGCACCCAAGTGCAGATGTCATGGGGCTCAATGTGAGAGAGCCCTATTTGACCTATGTGGTGATGTTTACCGACGTCGACAAACCCTATGCGCTTGCATACGTAAACCAGTACACAGGGGCTGTTCAGGAAATAAATGACGGCAATACGTTTATTAACTTTATGCGTTCACTACATGGCTGGCTGCTATTTCCATGGCAAAATGGCTACAGTGTTGGTTACTATTTAGTGGCGTTTATGTCACTGATCCTATTGGGCGCGTTGATCACAGCTCTGGTGGTATACAAAAAGTTTTGGTTAGCGTTTTTTCAGTTTAAGCTGCGTAAGTCACAAGGTGGCCGTACCCTTGCCGCTGACATTCATAAACTCAGTGGAGTATGGTCGCTTTGGTTTATGGCCGTAATGAGCCTCACCGGACTGTGGTATTTAACGCAAGCTGTGCTGTGGCATGCTGGTGTTGAACTCGAACATCATGAAACATTAAATGCAGCGGATATACCCAACTCAACAATAAACGCGAATGCAGTGGAAACCAGTGTTGACCTAGCGCTCGCTGAAATCCAACAACAGTACACTGACTTTCGTCCAAGTTACATTATGCTACCTGAGCATAACCGCGATACGCTCAAAATCAGTGGCGCAAACAACTACGTACTCTATGACGATTACAGCATTAATATTGCCTACAACACTTGGAATGATACAGTCGTTCATCATGCAAACCCTGATTCAATGACAGGCTTACAAACGGTTATGCACATCACAGATCCACTGCACTACGGCACAATTGGAGGGATCTGGACCAAAATCATCTGGTTTATTTTTGGCTGTATTTTATCCGGGATGTCAGTTACCGGATTTATCATGTATCAGCTTCGGACCAAACGCGCGCGTAGCCAAGAACGGAGCAATGCAAGACAACTAAAAGCACAACAAGGGTAAATCGCCATGAATGCAGTCAAACGCTTTATACAACACAATAAATATTGGTTAAATGCCCTATTACTGGTGTTGCCAGCTTGGTTTTATTATCAATCATTACATCCAGAGTTTCCCGCACCATTGGCGGAGCAAACACTTGGAAAGTACAGCATTACACCAATGCCTTTTGACGAAAAGCCGCCATACATCCACGATAACTTATACGTCAAAGACTTCTTATTGCTATTTAATAAA
This sequence comes from Pseudoalteromonas sp. NJ631, assembly GCF_000276645.1. NCBI lineage: Bacteria > Pseudomonadati > Pseudomonadota > Gammaproteobacteria > Alteromonadales > Pseudoalteromonadaceae > Pseudoalteromonas > Pseudoalteromonas sp. NJ631. The sequence goes on along the minus strand of NZ_AKXJ01000015.1, from coordinate 65,545 downwards.
GGCGATGTTGATTCTGTGCGCCAAGGCTATCTCAATATCGGCCCCAACGCGATGCCACTTGCACAGCTTATGGAGCATGAGCTCGGGATCCTTCACGGCACAAAACACGGTCAACACGTACATGCTTTAGCAAAGAAAACATTATCAAAAGACGACAGGGTTTGGCTGACGATTGAAACTTGGCAAGGCGAAGTCGTCATCATGAATTGGCCACTGCCAGAGTATTTAATCAAAGAAAGTACATAGGAAAGGGGCATCTCGCCCCTACTCGATTTAAATTACACTTAAGACTCAATGGAAATCAGGATATTATACCAGTTGTATTAAGTAAATGATCTATCTTGAAGCGGGGAAATAGCTTTAGTAGCAAGGCAAAAATTTTGCTATTTCACCCTTCAAATTGATTAGAGAATTAATTCAATTGGTATTAGTACCCCACCGCAGCGCTATCTGCACGCCTTGGATCTGAGGAGCCAAATAGACCTTTATCGGTAAGCATGATTGACTGGGTTGAGCCCATCGCATTCTGCTCCGAAAGTGTGTGCCCTTTGTTTTCTAGTAGACGTCGAGTATCCACATTTAAGCTACGTTCAATACGAATTTCATCTGGTAACCATTGGTGGTGAATACGCGGAGCCACGGTTGCTTCAGCGATGTTCAAGCCATGATCAATAACATTCATAATGATTTGTAGCGTGGTGGTGATAATACGTGAGCCACCCGGGCTACCCGTTACCAAAAAGGGTTTACCCTCTTTCATTACAATCGTCGGTGTCATCGAGCTCAGCGGGCGCTTCTTGCCTTCAACAGCGTTAGCTTCTCCACCAACCAAACCAAAACCATTTGGTGTGCCGGGCTTTGCCGAGAAATCATCCATTTCGTTGTTAAGTAGAATGCCAGTGCCAGCCGCGACAATACCTGATCCATAGCTAAAGTTAAGCGTGTAAGTGTTACTCACCGCATTGCCCCACTTATCTACCACAGAATAATGCGTGGTCTGGTTACTCTCATAAGGTAATAATTTACCGGGCTTAATCTCGCGGCTTGGCGTCGCTTTGTCTGCATTTATTTGTTTACTGCGCTGCTTTGCATAGTGCTTATCCATCAATGCTTTAACGGGTACGTCGTAGAAATCAGGGTCTCCCAAATATTCACTGCGGTCAGCATACGCACGTTTCATGACCTCAGCCATTAAATGGACGGTAGCAGCGCTATTATGCCCAAGCTCACCAATCGGGTATTGCTCCAGCATATTCAGCATCTCGATGATATGCACACCTCCAGATGAAGGAGGCGGCATAGAAACGATGTCGTAGCCGCGATATGTACCTTTTACCGGCTCACGCTCGACCGCTTTATAGCCTTTTAAGTCATCCAGCGACATAATGCCACCAGCTGCTTCTACCGCAGCAACAATTTTCTTTGCTGTCTCGCCCTGATAAAAGCCCGCGCTGCCTTTTTCGGCAACAAGTTCCAAAGAGTGAGCCAAGTCAGCCTGCACCAGCCATTCATTTGGCTTGTAGCTGCTACCATCTTTTTTATAAAACACAGCCTTAGACGCCGGTACACTAAGCATTCGTTCTTTGATGTAATTATGAGAAAGCGAATTAGCTAAATCAGAGGTCACTTTAATGCCATCACGCGCTAATTTAATTGCAGGCTGAATAACTTGCCTAAGTGTCATGGTGCCGTATTTTTCGAGTGCTAACTCCATCCCCATAACAGTTCCGGGAACACCCACCGCAAGGCCGTGCTGAAGGCTTAGCTTTGGGTTTACCTCGCCGTTTTCATCAATAAAAATATCTTTATGCGCACGGCTCGGCGCCATTTCGCGATAATCAATCGCAATGGTTTTATTTTCTTTTGCCAGATGCACTAGCATAAAGCCGCCGCCGCCAATATTTCCGGCTCTTGGCAAAGTCACAGCAAGGCTAAAACCTACTGCGACAGCTGCATCAACAGCATTGCCACCTTGCTTTAAAATCTCTACACCAACCTGACTGGCAAGTGCCTCTTGGCTAGATACCATGCCGTGTTCAGCCCATATTGGCTGTGCTGTGGCTTTAGAACTAAATATTGGTGACTCGTCAGCTTGCGCCGTGTTACCAAACGCAACACCCACACACAAGGAAACAGAGCAAGACCACACCAAGGCTGTTAATTTACGCATCTTCATCCCGCTTTTTAATTATTCTCATGTTGCAGTGTTGCATGAATAAAAAGACCAAACAATATCGATGCGTTGGGCGACTGGCAGTGCAAATGTACGTTACACCATAGTTGCTGCACTCAAGGCTAAAAAGCAGCTTGTCGTCGAACGTTGAAGTTACACAGGGTTGAAATAAGGCAATTGAGAAAAACATAAATTTAACCTTTAAAAAACATATTTGACAAATAATTTATGTTGGGTACAGTCAACAATGCAGTTTATTTTTTGTACGACAATTCAAGCTTTCACAATAAGGAAAATAAGATGAAATTAACACTAACAAAAAGAAAGATAAAACAACTGAACCATACTGCAGGCTTGGAAAAAGCCCAAACACCAAACATCGCGGGAGGTTATTTAACCGCGGGTTGTGACAGAGAAATAACCGAGTTATGCAACACGAAAGCATTTGGTTCTTGCTATAACTGTGGCTCTCTTCGCTGTTAATACGCTTTCTTACCACCCAAAGGAAATGAAAAATGAAAATTAAACTGAATAAAAAGCCGCTTAAAAACTTAAACAATGCACAAGCTATTACACCACAAGCTACCCCCAAAATTGGTGGTGGTGTAAACCGTTTGACTGATTTGGACTGTGTACCGACTAACCGCCACGATTGCCGTACAGGTGCTATCTCTTGTTACGGTGATCACGACTGCGCTTTCACCAATAGACAGTATATGTGCGATTAATTCTTTTTAGGCCCGCACTTGGGCCTATTTTGGAGTCTCACCCCGATCAAAACACCATTCCCAGCTCACGCAACTCGCGCTCAGCTTGCGCCGCATTAAAGAACTGAATGCCATGTAACCCGACCTGTTTTGCGCCTTCAACGTTCGCTAAGACATCATCAAGAAAAACACAATCATTTGCCGCCAGTTGGTAGCGCTCCAGTAAGTGAGTAAAAATAGCTTTACCGGGCTTCATGCAGCCAAGCTCAGCAGAAATAATTTCTCCGTCAAAGTGTTGCCAGAAAGTATGACGCGCCTTTAGGTAGCTCACTATCTCGTGCACATTGTCGGTGAGGGCATATGCACTATACCCAGCCGCCTTTAGGCGCTGCATCAGTGAAAGCGTGCCATAAAGTGGGATCAGCGATTCTTTGATATAAAAGAACAGTTCGTCAGCTTGCTCAGAGGTTAAGTGACAGGTTTGCATAAAAGCGTGCTTGGTGTCTGCTTCAGTCAGTTCTCCTCGATTAATCGCAAACCAAATCTCACTGTGGAACAACTGCTTAGCTAGATTCTCAACGTCGCATTGGTTGCCAAAGGTAAGCCGAACTATCTCCTCTGGTGACCACCTCACAAATACGTTACCGACGTCAAAAATTACGTGTTTAATATTGCCAATTGCCATCCTTGAACCTCATTAGTTAATTTAAATATGAGCGTTTATTATGCATATCTTTATCACTTACGCACGGCTAATTCGTTAGACTTCATTGAAATACAATCAATCATGCATTTGTTGTAAATACTCGCTAAAAAAGGTGAGAAAAGCTTTGACTTGACGAGGTTGAAACTGCCTAGATGGATAAATAGCTTGCAGCGCGACTTTATCTGAGTCCGTTGGACTAAATCCCAATGTTTGAGTTGGCAACAACTCCACCAATCGCCCCGCTTTAATGTCTTTGTGAACATCCAGCCATGATTTGATGGTGATCCCAAGCCCTTGAATAGCCCAGTTCCGCAATACTTCTCCATCTGAACTCACTAAACAGGTAGGCACGGTTTCAATGATGCTTGCTTGCGTGTCTCTATCGAGAAAATACCAATCGTTTAGCGCCTGTCCTGCTCTTTCCAGTACTAAACAGCGATGTTGCTGTAATGCTTGATAGCAATCTGGTGTACCATACTGTTCGAGATAGTTTGGGGCGGCTACCAGCATTCTGCGGTTGTTTAACAGAGGCCGAGATATCAAGCTGCTATCATTTAAATTACCATAACGAATGGCGATATCAGTGCCAGACTCAACTAATTTGACTAAGCCCTCCCCTAAGCTCAAGTTAACCACCACCTGTGGATGCTGCGTGGCAAACTCCGCAACGGCGGGAACCACGTACTGACGGCCAAAGTCTGAGCTTGCTGCAATTTTGAGAGTGCCTCTCAAATCAGGATCGGCATCTTGCAGTAGCGCCTCCGCCGCCGCGACCTCCTCAATAACTCGCACACAGCCCTGATAAAACCGCTCTCCCGCTTCTGTCAGTTTGATACTTCTGGTGTTTCGAGTGAGTAAACGGGTTTTATAGTGCGCTTCGAGTGCATTGATCCGTGCGGTCATGCTCGCTGGAGAAAGCCCTAATACTCGCCCTGCCGCAGCCAGGCCATCAGAGCGCACCACTTGAACAAAAAGCGCCATATCGTCTGCTTTGCTTTTCATTATTCACCTTTTATGAAAAGTAATTTTATATAAAAGCCAATTATCAAATATTAATAAACAAATAGACTGTTCTCAACGCATAAATCGCTAACACCAATGGAGGTAACACCATGCAGTTAGATCACTTTTTGTTTAGAGCACATGACATGGCAAAAATGGCGACCTTCTTTGAGCAGGTGCTTAGGCTTAAAGAAGGCTTACGTCCACCTTTTCCGTTTCCAGGAAAGTGGTTCTATGGCGACCAACAACAACCTTTCATTCATCTGGTTGAACAATCTCCACATACCCAAGCACAGGCTGAATACCTTGGCTCTGTGCAAACCGCAAGCATGGGTACTAGCAACATAGATCATATTGCATTTCGTGGTGACGATTACCCCGGGTTAATCGCCCGACTAGAGCGTTTTGGCGTTCGCTATGTGGAACGAGATGTCCCCGTTAGCAATGAGCATCAGGTTTTTATCTTTGCACCTGAATCTCTAAAAGTTGAAGTGCTGTTTCCACGCCACATCAACTCACTTGTCCAATAATTAGGAGAATACTATGTCTGATCCATTGTTATTTACGCAGAAAAAAATCGGTAATTTAATCTTACCAAACCGCATTTTGATGGCACCAATGACCCGCTCTCGAACAACACAACCGGGAGATATTCCAAACCAGTTGATGGCAAAGTACTACGCCCAACGCGCTTCAGCAGGGCTTATCATTAGTGAAGCCACACAAATCTCTTGTCAGGGCAAAGGATATTCATTTACTCCCGGAATTTATACCGCTTCGCAGGTTGCTGGATGGAAGGAAATCACCCATGCAGTACATCAAAAAGGTGGTCGTATTTTCTGTCAGCTTTGGCATGTCGGTCGTATGTCTCACTCTACTTTTCATGAAGATGGCCAACCCGTCGCCCCCTCAGCACTCGCGCCTGACGCACAAGTGTGGGTAGTCAATGAAAAAGGAGTGGGTGAAATGATCGATTGCCCGACACCACGCGCGCTGGCAACCCAAGAAATACAGAGCATAGTCGAAGATTATGTTCATGCGGCTGAAAATGCCATGATGGCAGGGTTTAATGGCGTTGAGATCCACGCTGGTAACGGCTACTTAATTGACCAGTTTTTACGCCGCAGCTCTAATCAACGTCATGATCAATATGGTGGCTCGAAGGAAAACCGAATTCGCTTTGCGGTTGAAGTTATCACCGCGATTAGCCAAGCAATTGGGCCTGAAAAAGTAGGGATCCGATTAGCGCCTTTTATTACTCAACGTGGCATGCAAGACGAAGAGGCCATTGATACTATCTTGCTCGCCGCGGAGCACTTTAACCGCCTAGGCATTGCCTATGTGCACTTAGCAGAAGCAGACTGGGATGATGCGCCGGTCGTGACGGAGAGTTTTAGGCAAGCACTAAGAAGAAAATTTCACGGCGCCATTATTGTGGCGGGAAATTACGAACCAGAGCAAGCCGAAGCACTTATTGAACAAGGCCTAGTCGACTTTGTGGCTTTTGGTCGCAAATTTATCTCCAACCCAGATCTCGTATACCGTCTGACTCATCAATTACCTTTGAGTCCAATCAACCCTGATGCGCCTTTATTTGGTGGTAGCGAGGGGGGCTACACCGACTATGCAGATTTTCAACAATTAAGAGCAAAAGGTGCAATATGAAACCATTATTACTGAACTTATCCCTAGCCTCTATGGCATTACTCGGTGCAACCAATGCAATCTCAGCACCTGAGTTTACACTAGAAAGCCCAGATCTTGTCGCCGAAAAATCTATTCGACCATTTCAATACTGGGATCAATTTGGCTGCGAGGGAAACAGCACACGGCCAACCTTAGTTTGGTCAAATGCACCTAAACAAACCAAGAGCTTTGCGGTGACATTTTACGATCAAGACGCGCCAACCGGCAGCGGATTTTGGCACTGGCAAGTGTATAACCTGCCCAAAGACACGACTAGGCTCGCAGAAACTTTACCAAGCCAAGCCATTGAAGGTAATACGGATTTAGGAAAGCCTGGGTACTTTGGCCCGTGCCCACCTATTGGTCGCAAGCATAAATACACCTTTACCGTACATGCGCTAGATGTAGTTACACTCCCCGTGCCAACTGGTGCAACGGCACCTCTTACTGGATTTTTTATCCACCAGCATAGCTTAGCGCAGGCAACACTTTCTGTGTATGCCGGCCCAAGAGCCGCAGGAGAATAACCATGCGTACCACGTTGACCACAAGTATTCGAGCACTACTAACAGCAACCGCCCTGCTTGCAGGTACAGCCCACGGCGCCGAAGTAGAGTCTGGCAATTACTGGCCTGATGATGCTCAATTGGTGATCTCTATCTCCATGCAGTTTGAAGCAACTGCCCAAGATCCAAGCGATCCGGGGCCATTTCCTCAGCAAGAAGCAGGCTACCCCGACACCGTCGCTCCTACTTGGTATCAGTATGGCATGAATGAAGGGATCCCAAGATTGCTTAAGCTTTGGGACAAGCACAACATCAACGTGACATCCCACATGGTAGGAAAAGCTGCAGAGCTCAATCCTGAACTTGCCAAAATGGTGGCTCAAAAGGGGCATGAGATTTCAGGTCATGGACAAAACTGGACACCACAATACTCGATGACACCCGAAGCAGAACGCGCGTCTTATATTCACAGTGCAGACGTGCTTGAAAAGATCACCGGGCAAAGACCACAAGGCTTTAATGCATTTTGGATGCGCCACTCTGAGCAAACATTAACTATTTTGCAGTCCCTTGGCTTTGTCTATCATATTGATGATTTATCTCGGGATGAGCCTTCGTTTACTCCAGTCAATGGCAAACCCTTCGTGGTGGTGCCTTATACCTTTAGAAATAACGATATCGTGCGCTATGGCGGCAGTTCCGCAATGACAGCAAAAGCCTATTTGCAAGAGTTAAAGGACGAGTTTGACGTGCTTTATGAAGAAGGAAAATCCCATCGCCGTATGATGTCTATCAGCGCACACGACAGGCTCGCAGGCAGCCCTGCTCGCGTAAAAGCACTTGACGACTTTATTCGTTACGCAAAATCGCATCCAAAGGTTAAGTTTATGCGCAAGATAGACATCGCGAAATGGACCCTAAAACAGCAAGACGTACCAATCAACGCAGAACGCGTGTTTTAACAAATAATAACGCTGCAATTCATAGGCTCTATTGATGAGCCTATTTTCTTCTGCGCACTTGCAAATACAATCGAGCTTCCCAAAACCACAATTTTTATTTTCGAAACCGCAAAAAAACACTCCCTTCCCTACAAGTGAAAAAATGAAAAATACAATAGTTTCAAACAATTAAATTTTGGCATGCGACTTGTTATCTACTGAGTAATAACAACCTTCATTACACCAGAGATATCAACATGGATATACAAGTCGAACATAAAAAGCGCAACAAGGTTAACTGGTTGTGGGCTGTTGGCGGAACCGTTTTCGCCGTCGTTATTATATGGCTGCTAATACAACCCGCAGCGCAGGCATCTTTGCCTATGGCAAAAACATGGATTGCGGAGGTCCAGCAAGGGGATTTAGAGGTCAGTGTATCTGGATATGGTCAGCTTAAATCGAAAACGCCGCGTTTGATAAGTGCAGCAAGCGATGCCACGGTTGAAGAAATTTTGTTGCGCCCAGGAGCACAAGTTAACCCCAACAGCATCATTATGAGGTTACAAGATGCAAATTTGGCCCAATCTTTAAAAGATGCCAAACGCAGTTTGGCGCAGTCGCAAGACCAATATCTACAGCTCGATATCAATCAACAACGAGAACTGCTGTCTCATCAGGCGGATTTGGAAATTCTGAGATCTGAGTTAGAAAGTGCCGAGCTGGAGGTTACTGCTCAAGGAGAATTGGTTGAAGATGGAGTTGTTTCTAAACTCGACTACCAACGCGCGGTACTTACTCATCGCCAGCTGAAACGTCGCATTAATATTGAACAACAGCGAATATCACAATTGCAGAACTTACACAAAGCCAACCAGCAGCTTGCGCAGTCGAATATTGATGCCAGTAATGAAGCAGTTTTATTGGTGCAAGATAGGGTGAATAAGCTCACTGTACGGGCTGGGATCCAAGGAGTATTGCAGCAACTTCATGTGGAACTTGGACAAAGTGTCTCTCTTGGCACTCAATTGGTGTTAGTTGGCAGCACCACTGATTTATATGCGCAATTGCAGATCCCACAAGCCTATGCCCAGCAAATAAAGCTGGCTCAACATGTGAGCATCAATACCCGTAACGACTTAATTGAAGGCCAAGTGTCGCGCATTAATCCAATGGTACAAAATGGCAATATTGAAGTTGAGGTGACACTGCCTAAAAGTCTGCCCGCGAGTGCTCGTCCCGAACTAAATATTGAGGGGAAAGTCTCTATCGACAAATTGAGTTCCGCACTGTTCATCGACAAACCCGTCGGTGCAAAACCTTATAGTGAAGCAACCTTATATCTTGTTGATAAAGAAAAACAACAAGCCCGTGCAATTCAAGTACACTATGGCGCAGAAACGTCACAGCACATTCAGCTGCTCAGTGGCGCTTCGACAAATCAGCAGTTTATTTTGTCGGATATGGCATCTTATGCCGACACACCCGTAGTGACTTTGAGCAGATAACAAACCAAAGGAAGAACAATGAATAATAAACACGTTATTGAACTTAAAAACATCACTAAAAAGTTTGTCCTCGGCGGAATGGAAACACTGGCACTGCGTGGCGTAAACCTCAATGTGACTCAGGGCGAATATCTGTCAATTTCAGGCCCATCGGGCTGCGGCAAATCAACACTTCTAAATATTCTTGGTTTATTAGATAGCCCAAGCACCGGCACCTACACAATTGCGGGTAACGATGTCAGTAACCTTAACGTCAACCAAAGAGCCACACTAAGAAACAAACATATCGGTTTTGTGTTTCAGTCATTTAATCTCATTGATGAATTGAACGTCTTTGACAATATCGCCTTACCTATCAAATACAGTAGCACCGTACTTTCAAATACTGCGTTAAAAGAACGGGTAATGACTTGCTTGGAGTTAGTACAAATGACCCATAGAGCAGATCATAAGCCCAATCAACTATCAGGCGGACAGCAGCAACGTATCGCCATCGCCCGTGCGCTCGCCAATCAGCCAGATATTCTGCTTATTGACGAACCTACAGGAAACTTAGACTCAAAAAATGGCGATGCCGTAATGAAAATGCTGAGCGACCTAAACGCCCAAGGCACAACCATGTGTATGGTTACCCACGACCCTAGGTATGCAGACATGGCAAAACGTAAACTGTTCTTGTTAGATGGGGTGATGGTGGATGAAATGAATTTGGAGATGGTGGGATGATAAAAGAGGAATGTAAGCTCGCACTGTCAAACCTTAGGAAGCTTCCGGGATTTAGTCTTACTGTACTTGTCACCCTAGCATTAACCTTAGCAGCGCTAACGGTGGTGATTAATATCAACCATAGATTGATCACGCAACCGCTTCCCTACCCTGATGCAGACAAGCTGTGGGTGACCGATCAAAGCGAAACCATTAATGGAGAAACCCAATATGGATTCCAACTGCTCTCCACCCAGTTTCAGCTATATCAAGATAAGCAATTTATCGACAAAATGACGATGATGCATTTCGTATCATCTCGTTTTATGGACATTAAGGATATGCCCACGGTAGACATTATTCGAGTGACTCCCGAATTCTTTGAGTTGCTGGGCACGCCACTGCATCTTGGTCGCGCGCTAAAGCAAGACGAAGGCGTCAGCGACGAACAAAAAGTTTTAGTCCTGAGTTACCAATCTTGGATAACGCACTTTGATGCCGATCCAGATATCGTTGGTAGCTACACGTCCATAGATCGTGAACGCTATCAAATTATCGGAGTAACGGGAGAAGCGTTTGAAGTGCCTGAGATCTTTGGTGGCTTTCCCGTTAGCGGCTTTAGTAGCTTTCCGGAGCCTGTCACTACCACCTCGCACTGGAATAACATCAGTAGCCAGTTTAACGGTATCGCTCGACTGAGAGCGGGTGTAAACATAGAGCAAATGAATCATGCGCTGGGCGAACAGATTAACACGCTTTACCAATCCCGTGAAAACGTAGCGCCTAACACACGAATTGGCGCTCAGTTTACACCACTGCGCGACAAAATCGTTGCACGAAGTGATGAGCTCGCCATTACCTTATTGTTCTCAGCAGCGGTTTTGGTGCTCATTGCGCTGACCAATGTGGTTAATTTATTTCTCTCAAGGGCTGCGCAAAAACAGCGCACCATGGCAATTCAAGCGGCACTGGGGGCAAAGCCTACTCACATTTTTGTCAGTATGTTTTGCGAAAGCGTCCTGCTAGTGGGCTCAGCGACTATACTCGGGTTATTGCTTGCCGAGTGGTTGAATGTTTGGTTAGCAAACGACTTGAGCTATTTATTTAGTCGCATGCAGAGCTTAACTCTGGACTGGCCAACCATAGTGGTTGCTTGTGCACTGAGTCTGATAATGGCGTTACTCATCGCCTGGTTTACCAGTAGACAAATAAACTATCATGCCCTGACAGATGCGCTACACAGCAGCGGTAAAGGCACTGGCGCGCAAATTTCCAAACGTACTCGTCAAGTGTTGGTGGCATTACAAGTGTGCTTTGCCAGTATTTTACTCTTTCTAGCGGCCAACAAATTAGTTCCCGCATACGCGCAAATGACCCATCCCACAGGATTTGATACTGAGCATTTGTACTATGTCCGTATCGATGGCAGTGCCACAGAAATCGATAACTTTGAGCTTGGCAAACAAATCAAGCAGCTTTTAGCCAATCAAGCGAGCATCGCATCGGTATCGGCAAGTTATACTTCGCCTTTGCAAATGGGATGGCAAAATTATTTGTATGACCAAAATATTGCGCTGATCGGTATCGTCAGCTTGTCCTTTTACGACGAAGACGGTTTCACTGCGCTTTCACTGCCACTTGAGCAAGGAAGTCGGTTTACACCGATCATGGCATCAGGCTCAGACAACAATGAAATAATTCTCTCAGCCTCACTCGCTAAGCGTTTGTACAAAGGTGAAAACCCTATCGGTCAAACCCTCTATGCTGACAGAGAGGCGCCAAGAAAAGTGGTTGGGGTTGTGAGTGATATTTACGTGCCTACGGGCAACCGAGGCTATACCTTAGAGCGCTATTACTTGCCTGTCACAGAAGGCAGCACATCCTTTATTATCAAAGGGAGTGCAGAGCTGTCAAAAGTCCAATTAACTCATGCTCTCAAGGCCATTCATCCGAGTTTAAACTTTGCCTTTTTTGAGCCTGTAGATGACATGCTAACCCAGAGGTTAAGACAAACTTGGCTGCAAGCAATGTTGACTGTCGCCCTATTAGCCCTTACCTTAAGCCTAGCTGGCGCTGGGATCTACGGCGTGCTCAACTACAGTGTACAAATGCGTCGCTATGAGCTTGGCATTCACTTGTCGTTGGGCGCACATACACACAAACTGATAGCACAAGTGCTCAAGCAGAGTCTAACACCGGTAATGATTGGCCTTGGAGTGAGTGCATTAACCGTTGCAATCGGATATGGGATACTGACAAAGATAAGCACAACTGCTATTTCCGTGAGCTGGTTCGCTGTTATCGTGACAATCCCTATCATGCTGCTGATTGCGCTCATCGCAAGCTATTTACCTGTGCAAAGGGTGATAAGCCAAGATCCCATTAAAGCACTAAGAAACGAATAAGTTAATAATTACAACAGGAATGAGTAGGCAAAGCGTGGCGTGTAAACTCCCTTTGCCTACAACACACTATGCAAGGTTCAATTTTAATCGTTGATGACAAGGCCGATATCCGCCTTAGCTTACAGTTTTTGCTAAAAAACCACGGTTTTACCATTTTCCAAAGTAGTAGTCTCGATTGTGCCGCTAAGCAGCTCAATGCGCACGACATTGATATTGTACTGCTAGACATGAACTATGAATTCGATACAACATCCGGCGATGAAGGTCTCGCTTTTTTGAGTCAGTATGCAAGCCAAAGTAGCACAACCTTTATTGCGATGACTGCTTGGTCTAGCGTCGAACTCGCCGTCGAAGCCATGCAGCGCGGCGCCAAAGACTTTTTTGCCAAGCCTTGGGACAACCACGCTGTAGTAATGATGGTGAAAAAGCATTTAGGGCTAAAGCAAATCGCTGCAAAACAACAACCTGCTTCCCCCCAACAAACCACAGCTAAAATAGCGCCAAATGCAGAACCAGCTGATGCATTACTCTGGTTAAGCCCTACGATGCAAGCGCTAAAAAGCCAACTTGATCGCATTGCCAAAACCAAAGCGAATATATTGCTTAGAGGAGAAAATGGTACGGGAAAATCACAAATTGCCAGCTACATCCACCAGCAAAGTAACATCACAGGCAACTTTGTGAGCACCAATATGGCGGCCATTCCAGAGTCACTGTTTGAAAGTGAAATGTTTGGCCATGTGAAAGGTGCGTTTACTGACGCTAAACAGGATAGACAAGGTCGTTTCTCAATGGCTGAGCAAGGGACTTTGTTTTTGGATGAGGTTGGCACACTCACAGAGCCTCAACAAGCGAAGCTACTACGAGTATTAGAAACAGGGGAATATGAAGCTGTTGGCTCAAGCAAAACACAGCATGCAAGCTGTAGAATTATTAGCGCAACTAATGCAGATTTAGAGGCGCAACAACAAGCAAGTCAATTTCGTAGTGACCTGTATTTCAGACTAAATACAATGGAGTTTGAGATCCCACCACTGCGCTTGCGTCGTACAGAGATAATTCCGCTGGCCGACTTTTTTATTCAAAAGCACGCAACGACCTATGAATTAGACGTAAAACCCTTGTCTCATGCAGCACAAACAAGACTACAAAATTACGCATTCCCGGGTAATATCCGTGAACTTAGTCATATGATGGAACGTGCGATTTTGCTGTGTGATGGCACTGAAATTGAAGAAAGCGCGCTTTCTTTAAAATCGGTGGCAACCACAGAGCAGAGTGAGCCCGAAATGATGACGCTAGATCAAGCCGAGCAAAAGTTGATTAAAATGGCGCTGTGCCAATGCCATGATAATGTGGAAGATGCTGCTGTTTTACTTGGGATCAGTAAAAGTGCGCTATATCGTCGCCTTGATAAGTTCGATATTAAAACGCGATGAGCTTGCCTATGAAAAAGCCTAACTTTGAACAGACTATCGAGATTTTTTGCCTGGTTATTTGGTTGCTGTTCACCGTGCTCAGCGCTTTTTTTATGGTCATCCTTGAGGTCTCAACACTCAGTGTTATCACCTACTTTATCCTTATCCTTTGTCCGCTCGCATTGCTGTTGTATCATTTTAAACAGCACCTGATACAACCTTTTTATCACCTCTCAACCACCATAGAGGCGATCAAAAACGAAGAGTATGGGCAGCGCTTTTACACCTCTGACAGCTCAGGCATTCTTCACAGTTTGCAGCAAGAAACACAGCAATTATGTCAGCAGCTGCAATCATTCAAATCAGAGCGAGACCACCAGGCCATATTACTATTTAGACTCATTGAACAACTGCCCAGCCCCATCGCAATTTTCGATAACGATACTGCACTGGTGCATGCCAATGAAGCCTTCTCAAATTGGATTGGCAAACCATGGCAAAGCCTACGTTTATTAAAAGCGCATAAGTTCAGCCTTGAGTATCATAGTGGCCATTGGCACTTTAACCACCCTACTCTCGGTGATGAGTGGCAGCTTCGCTATAGCGAGCTTACCATTGCAAGCATGCAGGCGCACTTAGTGATCCTGACCGATGTGCAAGCGGTTGTCAGTCAAGCTCAGCGCGACGCTTGGCAAAAAATGATCAGAGTGCTCAGCCACGAGATTCATAATTCTCTCTCGCCGATTAAGTCACTTGCTCAAACCTTGATAGAAATTCCCACCACGCAAGAAAATCAAGCCGATTTTGAACAAGCGCTTGGCGTGATTGTGCAGCGCAGCGATGGCCTGATGTCATTTGTTAATCGCTATGCAAGCGTTGCAAAACAGCATCAACTTCATATAGAAGCGATATCCATAAATGACTTACTAACACCGCTCGTAGGGCTTTTCGACAATCGCGTGAGATTAACCATTGAACAGAACTTTACGCTGCAAATTGATCAAAGCTTACTTGAGCAAGCACTTGTAAACCTGATCAAAAATGCCTTGGAAGCTGGGAGTGAGTGCAATGCTGTTTACGTCAAAGCGTATCACAATCATAAATTCGCAGGTATTGAAGTACTCGATGAAGGGCATGGCATAAAGAACGCTGACAACCTATTTGTACCTTTTTACACCACTAAAGCAGCGGGTAAAGGGATTGGGCTCATCTTAGCTAAAAATATCGTTGAACAACATAACGGAAAACTGAGCTTAAACAATCGTAAGGATGCACAAGGCGCAATTGCTCATATTCAGCTTCCACTGGTGGCAGCGAATAAGTGAGTGTTCACCGCCACTTCTATGCGACATTTATTCAGACATTTTAAGCATCGCAATCAACTGACGGCCAGCGGCAATGGTATTGGTTTCACCACTATAGATGTTGTCGCACTCTTTCGATTCAAACTTTGCTTTAGTCCAAACAAGCAATAATACGTGTTAACCGACTAACTTTGAGCCCTCGTAAAAGTGCTGTCGATGCTCAAGGTAGCGCATCCACACTCTATCCATTTGCGACTGATATAGTTTTGCGCCATGTTTGTAATCCATGCCGTGCAACAGCAGCATATCCGCAAGTTGCATGCTGCTAGTCATGGCATGCAACATGCCTTGCGAAGAGAGCGGATCAAAACTCATGCTCGCATCACCCACTGCATACCAGCCTTTTGCTGCACAACTATCCAAACGGGCCGAATTTGCACTTACCATTGGGTGTAAGTGTGCTGTTTCTATATCCACCAAGTCCACTAAGGTGTTAAACCCCCTCACCTGCTTTACTTTGGCTAAAAAATCTTGAGCGTTGGTGATGTTGCACTTTTTGATCGCATCAGCGCAAGCCTGCCAAGAAAACACCCGAGGCTGCATATTAGAGTCGAGTGAAGAGCATGCCGCGCTCGGCGCACTATACCACCAGCCATTTTCTTCATCGCTTATCACC
Organism: Pseudoalteromonas sp. NJ631; assembly: GCF_000276645.1. Taxonomy (NCBI): domain Bacteria; kingdom Pseudomonadati; phylum Pseudomonadota; class Gammaproteobacteria; order Alteromonadales; family Pseudoalteromonadaceae; genus Pseudoalteromonas; species Pseudoalteromonas sp. NJ631. Next base: position 49,811 of record NZ_AKXJ01000015.1, on the reverse strand, counting down.
GCAAACTGTTTCGTCGTGGCAACCTCTGCGGTAAGCCACAGTGCCATTTGCTTATCAAACTGTTGTAGTTTTGCACCGAGTCGCCTCGCTAGATGACAGGCGCGACCGGTGGCATCAATAAGCAGTGTTGTCGTGATAGACATGTCAGTGTCGCTACCTTTTACCCTAACTTGCCAACTTGATTGTGTTTGCACCACATCCGTAAGCTTTGTAGACGATAACAAAGGGATACCACGAAGCATTAATTGATCGCGAAGTTGCTGTTCAAAATGCTGTCGATGAATGTGCCACCCCAAACCATCGGGGTTTTTAACGTTATCCACTATGGTAGGCGATTCACTACCCCAAAACGAAATCATACCGTGACAAGTGAGATGTTCCGGGCTTTGTAGTAAGTGCAACAGGTTAAGCTTTTTGAGAATTCTAGAGGCCGCTGGCGGTAAACACTCGCCCACTTTGTCTTTAGCTGTAGCGAGCTTATCGACTACTATCACCTGATAGTGAGGATGCAAAGCAAGTGCAGCAATGCATCCTGCAATGCCTGCACCTACAATGACAATATCCGATTTCCTTTCAGCCATATTAGCCCTTATTATTTGCGATTCCGGCGATGTGCTTTGTCGGTTTGTGACAAATCAGGACGACAATCTCGCATGCTTTCGTTATTATCCGCAGCCAGCAGTTTTTCCGCTTTGACTGGTGTTAACCCTACTTGCATGGTGGTTGGAAAACCAGTTACGCCTTTTTCTGTCTTCGGTAATACCACCGCCAATTGACCAAACCCAGTGATCATACTGTTGATCTGCTCGATATAGTTGGTTGAAGGGCCTATCGGCAAATCGTTTAGCCACAGTTCCCGGTCATTAAATGCTGCTTGTCGCTCTGCAAATGGCTTTGTTTCATCGACTACTCGGTGATAGTTTTGCTCGCTAAGCATATTATTTGGCACTCGTGCAGGCCAAAAGGTCGGTAAATAAGGGTCGTACGCTTCATTGTAGCCATCGCGACAACTCGCGGTGTCTGTTTGCCAAGGAATGGCCATCCAACGCGTAATGCCACCAGCAACCTGCCCCGTTTTTAACGGGCCGCTCGAATGCAGCGCGATTTCTGATGTCATTTCCACGCCATAATTGGTGCCGTGGGTCGGTGCAGTATCCTCTGAATGCTTAAGGCGGAAAGCTTCGCTATACATGCCCGCTGTACGCATTGGCCAAGTCATTTCACATCCAGGGTGGAAAGCATCCGCTAAACAGAACTCCATCGCCGCTTTAGTTAACATATCTGGTTGCTCAGCAACCGGAATTTCATCAATGCTGGTTGGGGGGCAATAACAAGGGTCGTAATCAGAATCAAATTCGCCATTCGACCACTGCTGTAACATATTCAACTGAATTTCTGTCAGGGTGACAAACTGCCTTGGCGAGTCATCGGCATCTACACTCATCGCATCGCCGTACAACCAGGGCCACAACTGCGGAGCGGTAGCGGCAAATTTAGGGTTCCAACTATGTTTTTTATCCGCTGTGGTGACTTTTTCTATCTGTCTAAAGTTATTAAAGAGATTACGTCTTGCTTCTTGCCATGTGCGTGAGTTGTCATTTAAACGGCTGATCCAAGTCTCTGAAGTAAAATCAAAGGGGCTATTCCAGCCAAACCCTGCGGCAAATCCCGCATTAACCCATTGTAAATCGGTTAACCTTTGGAAAATTGGCAGAATGTCTTTACTAAAGGAAGGCTTACCCTTAGGTGCTGGTAGCATCTTGGCGTCAACTGCAACCTGACGCATTAAATCCCACATGGTTCGCGGAGATTTTTGCATTGGCGCGTAATCTGGTGGCGCACAAATAACCCATGCAGGTTTCACATCAAGTGCTTTGCCTTGATATTTCACCTCAGCAGTTACAGGGCCGTCCGAAGTATCGTCGTACCAGCCTTCATTATTACCGAACGTGATCGCCTCGTGGCCTTGAGGATTTTCTGACACCCCGTGTCCACCAAGCATAAGTAAGCGGCCCTTATCGTCGGTACGCATTTCGCCTAAGTACACTTTTTTACCGGCAAAGCATCCTTCAAAGCGACTACAACCGCACCCAGAAGCAATACCACTGATCTGCTGCGCCCCACCATCAATGAGCAAGCTGTTACGGTCGTTTACATTGAGGTTGCGTAGTAAACTCGGCTCGGCTTCAGCCGCCTCTGGAATATCCAACGCTAATTGAAACTCATACCAAGATGCTTTTTGATTAGCCAAGCGAACATGCCAAATGATAGAAGCACCATCGTCGCAAGTAAGCTCTTTAACGATGTTGCCCTCAGCGTCCAATCCATAAATACGAAAACGCGCGGCTTGGCGCTTCAACGCTCCCGTGCTATCGCGATAGTAATTCATATCTCTTGGAATGGCGGTATCGACCTCAGGGCCAATAAAAAATTCATCAGGGCTGTTACCAACCCGCATTACTCCAATGGGTGGGTATATTGCAGCTGAAACAATGGGATTTTGATTGCAGTGATGTGACATGTTGTAATCCTTTTTGCAGTGGTTCAATTCATGAAGCATTACTGCAGTGTAGAAGCTATTTCTGACTTACACCATTACATCGAATTACAGGTAGGAAAGAGGCCAGAGCCTCAAAATGAGGATGGCCCACATGGAGAAAGGGTGATATCTCATCTGTGATGGATGAGATAAAAGTACACCCTGTGCGGGACACAGGGAGAAAGGAAAAAATTAAGGAAGGAAGCGCTCAACACGATAATCGCTGGCGCCTAATATAAAAAGTGTGGGATTTAACTTAACCTAATGCTTCGCATACTAAATAGCTTTTAAAGCCGGCGTGATTAATTACATGTTTGACCTCACAGACAAACCAGTCACCGTTGAGATTATCATCAACCTCTTCGATAGTTATCACGCCACCTGCTAATAAATTAGGGTCGCCAACCACACAAAGCTGCACACTGGTATGCGCTCGATTTAAACGCTGTAACATGGCCGTCGCCGCGGTTTGTGCTTCCGCCTCGTTAGGGTAAACGTAAGAGAGTGTCGTGTTAGGTGAACCGCCACCGACACTTACCAATGTTTTTTGCGCTAGCGCTTTATCGTAAAAATAAGCTTGCACCCCTTTGACTAACTTGTTGTGGTTAGCATTAAGCTGCCATGAAACCAGCTGCTTTTTACTTACCGTCACGCTAGGTAAAGCTTTGCCAGTTAACGACTTCCCGGTGCCTTTAGCCATAAAGATAAGCTTGTCATCCGCAATCTTCATGATTGCATCAAACTGCACGGCAAGCTTGCTTAGCAATTGCATATCGCTTTCAGTTTGCTCAATGTGCGGTATTTCTCGGCCCTGAAAAGCATCACCTATTTTTGCCTGTAGTCCATACTCACCAGCAATGTCTTGGATAAGCTTGTCCAGCATCAGCGGCTCATCCTTCCCCAGCTCTGGCCACGAACGTATTTTTAGTGCTTTAAAATCTTGATCCCACAGCACTTTATTACCATAAAATGTCAACGAGCGATTGGGGCCAGTCAACTCATAAGCGCCCACTTCGAAAATACCTAATTTGGTTGAAGGAGCACTCTGATCTTTGGTGCCTTCTTTATATCCCATCGCAATTTCTAGTTGATCCGTTGGTGCGGGTAAGGCAATGGGCGCGTCAGCTAAATTGTCAAATCGTACATAGCAGGTATCACTCGCCAGTCCTGTGCGTGTTGTAACACTGAGCTCAGCCAAGCGGTTCTTCAGTGTTTTTGATACCTCATTGCCATTTGCTTTAATAGAATAATGCGGTTGTAAGTCCATATTAATCCCAAATATTGATCACTTTAGACACAGTAGGTTTAGCGATTTCGGGAAGAAAAATACTGATCTGCTCCGAATAAATTGGCCCAAGCTCTGCCAAGCCATGATTGGCTACTAGCACCTTTTCTACCATGCCACTACTGCGGCCATAGTGCTTAAAACAGATGAGATCGAGACAATCGCCATCTCGCGTAATATAAGTTACCCCTTTGCTCATAACGACTCCTTAACACCCAGCGCGCTTAATAGCGGCTGAGCTCCATTGAAAATTGGATTTCTCGTGGGATCCCATCATTAAAAAATAAGGTCCGCGTTTCACTTATCCGTTTGATGACCCACTTACCCATCACGCGTCCTACGCTTGGACTAGATTTCCCACTTTCTTCAACATAGCCCAGCGTCATCGGCTCCCCTTTGGCGGCTTCATCTCTCATCATGTCTAACTGCTTCAAGCCGTTATCCACAATTTGCGGGAAGATCACCCCTTCAATGTTTAAGGTTTGCTCTCCTACACCAATAAATTGCATCGGCGGAGAGTCCTTATCAGTCTGAGATTTGTGGGCTTCCCAGCGATATTGAGAATCGTACTGGAGCTTATTAAACGCTGCGGTGCTTACTGAGAACTTGTAGTCTCCCAGTTGCATCATATGTTTAGCATGATTAACTTTGCTCATTTAGTCCTCTATCGTTATGCCACTTGATTGTAATATCGAGCACTAAGCTCTTGCTCAGCTTGTTGTTGTTGCTGATCCAAAATTTGCTTCACTTGCTGCGCAACCTCATAAGCCTGTTGGCCATCTTTTGCATTGACTGTAATATTGGCGTTCACCGTTACCGATGCAGCGCTCGGCTGCGGCGCCGATGAATATTCAGATGCTTTATTCGCACTCACATTCTGTTGATTTAAACTATTCGGATCTGGTGCTGTAGCCTCATTGGTGCCTGATGTTTTGTCATCGCTAAACCAACCTTTAATGGCATCACCAACCATGTTGTTGGTAAGGTAACCCGCCATAGGGGCCGCCATTCTCACATAGGGATTTTTGCTCTTTGACAGTGCACCAGATACAGCATCAGCAGAAAACATGCCGCCTAGCGTGCTACCAATGCCAGCCGCTTTTTCTTTAACAGAAAGCCCATCATTATTGAGCGTTTCCCATACCGTGTGTGCGTTTAACGCTCTGCCTGCCAAATCACCCGCCTTGCTGACGCCGTGAATTTTGCCGGTTGTCATCCCTTGATTAGCAGCAAACGCAGCAGCCGTGCCTGTGGCTAAATTCAGCTCATTAATGACATTATTTTTAACAAAGTCGAGTGCATTGTTTTTTGTTGCTTCACCGTGTTGAGGCGTACTAATCACAGCCGTTTTGTTATCTGTTTGCGCAACGTGTTCATCGCCTTTTGATAACCAACCACCGAGGGTGTCGCTAATTAAGCCCAGCGGACCCATGGTGGCAAAACTCGTTGCGCTATCGAGCAAGCGCTCTGTCACCGAAGGGCTTGAGGTGCCTGACGCTGAGTCCTGAGCATCGTCAGAGAACCAGCCACCAAGTTTGTCACCAAACCAACCTCCGATTGACTCACCGCCCATCGCGCCGAGTGCACCACCGACTAAGCCACCGATTGCAGTGCCAACCACAGGAATAACCGAGCCAATTGCCGCGCCTGCTGCGGCGCCAGCGAGTGCACCGCCAGCGCCACCCGCGGCAGCTCCAACCTGAGTGGTTTTTTCTTTAGTCGTTAACGTGTCATCAGTTAATGCCGTAAACGCATCGAATGCCCCTAACGCCACGCTAAGCGGTGCAGCCGCACGCCCAAGTAACTTTTTAGACCCCTTGAATAACTGACCAAGTTTGCCACCTTTAGCTGGAGAAAAACTGCCAAGCTTTTGATAACTTGCATCATTTGCGGCAGCCATCATTTTGACTTTTTTGGCTTTTGCTTTGGACTTTGGTTGCGATGCTTGACTATCTAACTGTGCTTTTACGCTAGGGGCTTTCCCGCCGTCCAACAGTTTCAAAGCGGGTTTATTGGCACTTCGCTTATTGATTTTGCGCGACTTACGCTCGCGATCCGCCGATGCTTCTTGTTGATCCGCGAGATTAGAGGACCTAGCTCGCTTGTTACGCTGTCTGCCTCGCTTCTTGCGTCCTTTTTTACGCGTAGATTTCTTCTCTTCAACATCACTTTCTAACTCAGCAAACGACTCAGATAAATCATCGCTAATACCGTCTAATCCAAACTCACCAAATAAATCTGGTAAGCTGTTGGTAAGAGAAGATAGATCTCCCTTGAGAACGCCTTTTAAATCAATATTGGAGAGTAGATCAGCGTGTTGCTCAAGTACACTTGCCGCATCGTTTAGCCCAAATGCACTCAACAGTTCAGGCCCAGCACTTACAAGTGACTTGATGTCGCCCCCTAAAATCGCGTCGACATCCAGTTTTTCTAATGCCGGTAATGCGCCTTCGAGTACGCCAACTGCACCGTCTAATTCAAATGCCTTTAGCAATGAGGGGCCGGCCGCCATAAGGCTCGATACATCACCGCTGGCAATTTGCTTGAGATTCAGTTGTTTTAAGCCAGGAACCGCAGCTTGTAGCTTATCCGCAGCGTCGCCAAGTTCAAATGCTCTAAGCACTTCAGGTGCGGCATCCATTAAGCTGCTCAGCTCACCATCCATTAATCCCTTAAAATCGAGTTTTTCAGCGATAGGAAGAACTGAACCAAAAGCCTGTGACGCACCTTGCATATCCAATGCATCTAATAATGCCGGAGCACTTTGTAGCAACGACTGGATATCACCATCTGCAATTGCGCCTAAGTCCAATTGTTGTAGCGCTGGCAAAGCCGCAGATACCGAGTTTGCGGCACCATCAAGTCCTGCCGCCTCAAGTAAGTTTGGCAACGTTGCGGCCAACGACCCCAGCTCACCATTAGCAAGCCCGGCTAAATCAAGTTGTGCAAGCGCCGGTATTTCTTGCGCAAGAGTTTGGTTCAATGCCTTTAGATCAACAGCTTCTAACAAGCTTGGTAAAGCCTGCTGCAAACTTTGTAAATCGCCTTGAATAAGTCCTGGAATATCCAATTGGTTCACAGCTGGCGCAAACTGCGTGACCACATTTGCCGCATCGTCAAAGCCAAATTGAGTTAATAACGCAGGAGCAGCTTCTGTTAGCGAACCAAGCTCTCCTTTGAGTACCTCTGCAACCTCAATATTGCTCAACAAATTGCCTGTTTCGAGCAGCTGCTTTGGCAAAGCAGCTAAATCTAAACTCGATGCAAAGTCCGGCAAAGCTTGACCCAATGACGCTGCATCTAGGCAAAATTGCTGCTGAGCATCGATAACAGATTGGCCTTCCTTCAATGCATTTGTCGCCGCAGTCACGGCTGGTGCAACGGAAATTGCGTTAAAAAGTGAAGGAACCTGTTCGGCTAATGCCGTCAATTCAACTTGTACCGTTTGGCTTGCGGCGCTGAAATCCAGTTCTGCAACCCGTTCAGACAAGCCGCTTATTGCATCTTGTAAAGAATCAGGCAACGCCAACATGACCTGCTCAGCCTGCTGAACCAACTGGCTACTAGGCACAGCATTTTCACCAGTGGCAGGTGCCTGAAACTCAGGTACTGAGAACGAAGCCTGTGGACTTAACACCGCGCTGGCATTAAGTTGAGTCATGATCGAGATTAATTGCTGGATCTGTGCACTAGTCGCTGAATTGGCATTGAGCTTTGCAACTAGACTACCTAAATGTGCAACTTGGTTAGCAAGCGAAGTTACCTGTGGCAACTTATTTTTGACTTTGTTCGCCTCTCGTGAACGAACCTGTTTACCTTGTTTTATCATGGCGTTACCTGAGGAAAATAGAGAAAAGTGAAACGCTTTAGCTTAAGCTGAGGCCTAAGCTAAAGCGTCTAAAAGTATGGAAATGCGCCCCTTAAAGGGTTAAGGGGCGGTTGCGGTCATCGGTTTAGCCCGCTTCTGTCGCTTGTTTGTAATCAAGCGCTGCTTCAAACCACTCGATGAGTTCATCTTCGGTCAGCGCGTTGAGTTCGGCCAAGCCCCAGCCAGTATATTTGGCCAGAGCGATAACCATGGCTTTTAAGCGCTTTGGCGGGACACGAGAAAAGCTTGTAGCGTTTCTCGCAGCTTCACAAAATCACTCCAATCAAGCTCTTCGATGATATCTGGAGAAACTTCGCATAAGTGCGAGAAATAACGAATTTCGCTTTCAGACTCGCTGATATCCGCTCTATCCACCATTAACCGATCGCGTACTTTTGGTCGTCTCATTGTCAGTTCTGCATACTCATGCCCACCGACCGTAATTGGGAATGCTAAGGTAATGATTTCTTTCATGGATTAAGCTCCGATTGCTGCGCGAAGTGCTGCCATTTGGTCCTTACCATTAACGGTACGAACGTCGTTGTATAGGTCAATTTCGTAAATCACATCTTGACCGATCTGTAGCTTGTACTTCTGAATTGCATATTGCAGCGTAAGCTTAGCTTCTTCGCCATCTTTCCAGCTGCCCATATCCACTTCTTTGAAGAAGCCTTCAAGCGTTACCACTACAGGTACTGGCGCTTCGCCTTGCGCTTGGATTGCACCACGAGCCGTTAATGGCGTTGTCGCACCGCTCCAATCGCCAAGTAGCTTCATCATGTCAGCGTTGTATTCAAGTAACGTGATTGTGCCTTCTAGCTTTTCAAGTTGGCCAACATCAAGCTCAACCGGCGCTTGAAAACCCGACGTCACTTCGCGAGTTTTTACGGTTACTTTTGGTAGCTGGATTTCATCAGCGATACCTAGATAGCCTTTACCGTCTACAAACAGCTTGAATTTTTTAAGAATTTTTGGAGAGATTGCCATTATACGATTTCCTCTAGGTAGTTGTTAGTTAGAATACTCTTGAAGGTGATGTGCTCAGCCGGTGTTGGCGGCGTGAAGTCAAAGCTAAAATACACTTTACCCGCTTGAATATTGGCCGGTGTGTTTAACTCTTCATCAGCCCAAATTTGACCGCCAAGAATTGCACCTTGTGCTTTTAAGCTATCAAGGTACGACTGCACACTTTGCGTAACATCTTCGATGTAAGTTTTGGTGATATTGCGGTCAACCGCCCACATGTGCGCACGCAGTAGTGAGTCGTTGATCATATCTGCGGTACGTACCACTGACAGGAATGCCCATTTAGGGTCGTCAGAACAAGTACGGTTACCCCAAAGCTTAAAGCCGTTTTGACGAATAATGGTCGACACTTCTTTTTCGTTCAGCATATTCGCACGCGCGTTGGCATCGCCCAGCTGGAAGTCGATTGGGCGCGCAGTTGCCACAATACCGTTCATATTGGTATTACTTGGGCTCCACCAAAAGCCTCGGTCGTTGTCCGATTTAGCAATCATGCCCGCAACACGTGCACTTGCAGGTTCAACTTCTGTTTTGCCATCGCGGAATACTTTGACATGAGGGTCAACAACGAACACACGACGCGAACCAAAGTCGGCACGATATGCTTTCGCATCTTCATCGTTTGTGTTTGGACCATCTGCGATGATAACCGCACGAAGACGCTCAGCCACATTCACAAGTTCTGTGATGACTGGGTTACGATTACCTTCAGGGCGTTGATGCGCATAACCTGGCGCCACAAGAATACGTGGTGTTACCCCAAGTACTGACTCAGCACCAAGAAAAGCTTGCACACCTTCATAAGAACCGTCTGCTGCCACACCGCCAACCATGTTTGACATAATTGCCGCTTCATCAGCGCCATCGACACGAACCACAACGACTACCGCACCAGCTTGGTCAAAAATACCGTCCATTGCCGCTGGTAGTGTTCCTTCTGTACCCAACGGTGCAGCTTCAGCTCGTTTACCAGCAACCAATACAGGTGTGTTAAGTGGAAACTTTTCTGGATCTGCACTAGGTGCAGTACCAATCACACCAATTACTGAGCTTTTTACTGTTTTGATTGGACGCGTGCCGGATTGCGCCTCAATGACTTCTACACCGTGTAGAAATTTTGACATAGTTATCTCCTTTAAAGACATGTCAGTTAGAGAATAAAAAAGGCCATACAAGCTGCCTTGTATGGCCCTAATAACTTCATAAAAATTAGCGTTTGTTGACCTTATCCTTTACGGATAAGGTGGATAAAAAATGACTTAGATTTGGATACCCTCGATGGTGACAGGCTCCCCGTTGATTAAATACAATCCTTTTATTTCGATAGACAACTTGCCCTCTCCTGCTGGGTGTACTGCAACACCATCAAGTTGAAAGCGTGGTTCCCATTTCTCCAGTGCATTGGCGATGGTCATAGTAATATCCCCCACCAAAGAGTGAGAAAAAGGCCTATCTACAAGCTCATATAAGCCGCAGCCATAATCGCGTCGCATCACGCGACTCCCAAGCGGTGTGGTCACAATATCGCGAATACTCTGTTTTAGATGCTCAACACCACCGAGCGGCTTGCCCGTTTTGGCATTCATTCCTATCATGACGACTCCTTAAGTCACTTTGTAAATACCCGCGCTGGAGCCTCCTGATACAGGAACCTCCGCAGCCTGAGTCATATGTTCAACTACGGCTTTAGCAATCGCAGTAGCCAGTTTGCCAGCTCCTGCATGCGCACCTGCCAACACAAAACCCTCAGCTTCAAGCTCCGCTTTGATCATGTTTTCTAATGCATTTGCATCTAATGCCATGTCACTTCCCCGCTGTAACTGTAGATGAGCCGTCACCATGAGGACTGCCAGTAAAATGACAAACATGTGCCGTAGTCACACAAGGGGAGCCACCATTAAGAGCAATACTTGCTCCTTCAACACTGACGTCCCCCCCCGCTTGAACAGAAGCACTCCCATCACACTTCAAAGTTGCATCTTTTGCACTCAATACGGTCGCATTAGCTTGTGTTTCTACTCGGATGTCTTTGGCTGTTGTAATATTCAGCGTCCCTGCTGAAAGCACATCCACAGTGGCATCCGCTCCTTGAATATCAATCAGATAACGATGACTCTTTCGGTCATACGTGATTGAGCTGCCATCTTGATATTGAACCTTATGAACATCAGGGCGACTTTCAGGCGATACTCCCAATTGTTTTGGCGCAAATTTTTGACTATACAAGCTGCCAAGTACCACTCCCTGGGAAGTATCTCCACAAGGAGATAACACCATCACTTGCTCACCTACTTCAGGTGCTTGCCAAGTCATATCATGAGCAGCTTGCGCCGTTAGCCAAGGTAACTTTGCCGTGATCCAATCACCCATTTTGACCTTGACGGTCGCCGTTTCGTAGTCCACTTCATGCACCGTTCCTAGGCTAATTAACTTAGTAAGACGCTGCTGTAAGTCGGACATGGCTAAGTCTGAAAAATGTTGATTGGCTATCACGCTATCGGTCCTTCTTCTGGGGTTTTGTAAATTAAGCGATGCTCGCCACCATGCGGGCCAAGATACACTTCTGTTACCTCAACACCGGCCTCCTCGGGGTACTCAACTTGGTAATAAAACTGCCAAGTCAACGTCGCCTTAGCGAGCATTGAATTGACTTGGTTGCTATAACTAAAACTGCTTTTTTCGCAAATAAAGTGTTGCCAAGGGACGGGCGTTTCGTCCTTTATAATCGAAGCCTCAGCGGCACTGACCAAGTTATCCAACCGCGCTATCAACGCAGAGGCATCAGCCTCTTCAAGCGCCAGTTCAAGCTGCAAAGTCATCACTCGTCTGTCGAGTGCATTTGGGCTCAGGTTTTTATTGTACGCAGGCCCATAAGTCACGCCTTTGTCGGCGCCTTTCGCTTGCAGTTCACTGGCTTGTCGCTCAGCGATTGGGATAAGGGTAAGCTGTGCACGCTCTGTTAAATCCGGTTGTGGCTGGCTTGCTTTTAGTAAATCAACTTGAGCAAGCTCAGACAGACCGGCACTCAGGCACGCCAACACCTTAGCTATCAAGGTTTGTCGATGCATAGTTGTGCTCTCAAATTATAAATTGGCTAGATTGAAAAGCCGAAGATGGACGAAACGCCCGAAAGAAGGTTAGGGATTTTAGAGTTCAGGTTTTGTCGGCCAAACGACCTGATCCGGAGATTCAAAACTTTGAGGCAAATCTCGCAAAGCCTGACGATAGTCTTTTAAAGGCTGAGGTACTTGACCATCCATTTCTTGATACTTTAATGCCATCCAATCCGTAGCTCTGAGGTAGGCATCACGCAAAGCTCTCGTTGTTTCCCATTCATCGAATTCCGAAAAATCCGTATCTAAGCTTAATGTCTTTACGTCCATTTTATTGCTCCCATGAAGGTTGTGTATGAGTTAAGCGTTCTACGCAAGGTTGACCCTTGTCTGAGCTGTATTTTGCACTGACAGCAATAGCTCTCGATGCCCCACAGTGATATCTTGTATCAATTTTTAAGGAGATCCTTGCTACTCCCTTTCCATATCCTTGATTGATTCTTCTAAAGAATATAGGAATAGTTGAACCTTCAAGCTCTTTATCTATTGCAATCTCTTGATCTTCAAAATCAGGTTCTGAAATATATAACTTTATTGCGCCATTCTGAGATACCTTCTTGATTTCCAGTAAACCGGAAACACAATCATTGCTCGTCGTGCCTGTAAATATAAAGTGATTACCATACCCAGCAGAAGCTATCATCCCTCTATGTGAAATCACACAATCGATAGAAAACCAGTCACCTATTTCACCAAAAGTCTGATTAGTACCAGAAGCATCAAACTCCAACATATTTACGTAATATGGAGGCTTAGGTGTACCACATCTTGGAAAGTCAGAATCAGGGCCTGTTGCGTCTGAAGAATAGCTACCTGCACTTAAGTAACCTCTAAAAAAGAAACTCTTTTCACTACCATTTACAGTAATTGGCAAACCGTTAATTTCTTGAGTATATTGACCTTTCCATTGATCAAACTGTTCTTCGGCTTGCTCTAATTGATTATTAATACTCGTAATTTCACCAGCTACCTCATTTTTCGTATGTGAAACGGTTTCCGATAAAGTACTTTGAATAATTCCAACCTGATCTTCAACAGTTTGGCACAGTGCATTGGCACGTGTGGCAACCTGACTCAGGCGTTCCGTCATGGTTAAATTGTCATTTGACATAGTGTTTCCTTATTGATGCTCAAGATTGGTTAATCTAATTTCTTGATTGGTTTGGCGGTTCATGGTGTCTAGCTGTACCGTCGTCACATTGGCAAGTTCTGCGTTAAATAAGCCATGGAATGCTGCTACGCGATTATCTAGCCGAGCGGCATGTGTTGTATCTAATCTTGACACTTCACTGGTGAGCAATTGTTTCAGCTCACTTAGCGCTGTTTCCTGTTGTTGCAAACGAAATTCTTGCTTGATTTGCCGATGCATCGTATCTAGCTGCGTTAGCGTCATTTCGGCCAACTCTTTGTCAACAATCAGATTAAGATTGTCGACCCCCAGCTTTACCTCGATACTCTCACTAGGCAGTTGTGCCAAACTTAACGTTAACCACTGTAGTACTTTGACGTCAGGTGTACGATAGCCAAGTGTGGTGTTGGCTTTTGAGTAAACCCCCAGCAAAATCAGCTCCGGCTCACCGCTTGCGTCTACTTCGCCGCTATCTAAATAAACACCAATTTCTCTGATGGCATATTCAAGAGGTGCGTCGAATTTACCTGCAATTTTAAGACTCGTACTTTCACCGTCTTGATAGTCGCTGTCGGCAATAGCTACACGCTCTTTAAGGCTGCGTAGCTCAGTTTGATTTTGTGATGGCGTATAAGCGGCATCGCCAAACGCCATATGGCTGATTTGCCCCTTAAAGCCTCGCGCTTGAGCGCTGAGCAGGGCATCAAGTCCCGCATGGGTAAACTGCAGCGTTAGTGCAGACATTAAGTCGCTCCTTGTAAATGATAATGTTGATATTGAAGTCGGTGCATACCACTGGCGAGTACCACTCCTTGCATTAACTCATCAGGATGAATGCCCATTCCTTGGCTGGTATGCATTTGTGCATTCAGCTGTTTTGCAACCGCAAACACATCCAAGCTCACCTGCGTTTCATTAGGTAAAACGCCTGCGCCTTCGGTATTTAACATTTGATAGCCATAGTAATTTATATGGCCACATGCCCCTAATGCGACTTTGCCTTGCTCAGGTTTTACCCCTAACCCCAACACTTGGGTATTGCTCAAACCCAAAGGCGCTTTGCCAATACCTGCTGCACCAATTTGCTCTTTAAGTGCAATACCCAATTGTAAATCAACATGGATAGCACCGCGTTTCACTGCGTTTACCACACGGCGAATACGCTTGAGCATCTGGGAGGTCAACAATCCTTGTTGTCGGTCGTCCAAATTCTGATTAATAAGCGCCCAGATCTGCACAGTGCCAGGCAAACCACCTTCCTGCTGCCACCATTCCTTGATCTCGGTTTCAATATTGAGACTATCGAGCGCTTTTTGTAACGCAAATGGGGTCCCCTTGCACTGATGAACCGTGAACGCATCCGTAATGACCTGGCGTTTAATCGCCACAGACCAATGTTCATCCCACTCATCCACTGAGTAGTTCCAAGCCAAAAAAGGCAGTAAAGGCTCAGGACAAAGCTCCGGTTGCCAAAGACTCGTTAAGAGCAGCCGTGTATCGTTCAGCACACAGGCATCACGCAATTGGGTTCGTGCTTCATCATCCTTGGCGGAGAGTCCACTTAGTCCGACACTTATCGCTAGCCGCTCAAGTGCATCTCTTGGGAAAAACACGTGAGAGTAAATAATTGGCAGCAATTTATTGCTTGATAAGCGTTTAATTGCGCTGCGTAAATCAAGGCAGCCGACCTCAGTCAATGAGAGATAACGCGCGATTTCTACTAGCTCGTCATCGCTGCGCTGTTCAAGTTTTAAGGCCGCTAATAAACCTGCTCGGATAGTTCGAGGCTTGGCTTGCAGCTCTGCTAACCACTGCTCCAGCGTTGACGCATTATGAGGTAAAAGCTTAGTCATCCTGCCCCCTCACCTTTACTCGCAAATCCGTTTGCTGACAATACGCCACCTCAATATCTAGAGGTATAATGTCTTCACTTGGCGACTCCAACTTGATGTTCTCAACACCGGACAAAAACAAAGCGTTGCTAATGCCCGCTCGCGTGATCTGCCGACCAAGCTGACGTCTTTCAGTTAAGTAAGCGTCGAGCGCGGCCGAGGCACTGTCCACAATCACCTCAGGCGACGGGCCAGGTAAAATCTCAAGTTCCGCTTCAATGTTAAACGTCAATATCTGTGGCTGCTTGATTGTGACTCTATCGCCAAGCGGTCTCACTTTAGAGACTTCAGGCTGTGTTGACGATTCAGGGGTAAAGGCGATGTGTAATTTATTCAGCAGCTCCGCGCTTAGTGTACCTTTCCCTATTCGACTCAAGGCGGTTAGTTCTATTTCACATGGCCTCGGACTATGAACTTGCACATCGCAAATCTCATTACTCACCGACAATGCATGAAAGCGATAAGAAGCCGCGCTCCCTGCGGTATTCAGTCCATCAAACGCCAGTTGCGTTCTCGCTCTTAAACGCTCATCATCCTCATTCCCAAGCCTGGCAACATTAAACCTCGCTGCGATTGCGTCTAAATCACTCCCTGAAGCACTCGCGAGCAAGTTCGCTTCTATTGCATCATTTAGCATGCTTTGCTGAGTCAGTCCTTGATATGCCATGACTTCTAGCAATTTAGTCAAGGGTTCACTTTCCAAATTTACTACTTCTTGGAGTGCGTTATCCTTTTGCAGCAATGCTTGCTTTAATGCTTCTAGACGCTGCTCAAAGTTTAAGGATTTTAATACTTTAGGAATGGGCAACTGCGATAAGTCCAATCGCTCAAATGCCATCATCACCTCCTCGCTTTGCGCCATAAAAAAACCCACAGCAAATACTTGCTTGTGGGTCTTGGAAATTGGAAACCTGTGTGCTTGTTAACTTTCTCAAGCATAGGTGTATCTTACTGGTTTTTAGGGAGTAAAACAGGTCAATCCTGACCGGTTGGAGACATATAGTAAATTCCTAGTCCCATTCCCATAAGTTAATACCTGTATAATATTCAATAATACTTGCCAGCCAATTATCTATTTCTGATATTGGCCAATATACCTTTGAAATAGGCACATCCCTACCAATAAGATCGCTAGGTTCATTCTGTCTATCTCCGAGCATGGCAACCGTATCAAATGAGATAACCTTTGGATTCAATCGCATGGTACTAAATGGCATAAATACACGATAAGGTAAGATGAAAGTTTTTACTGGACTTGTTGCGGAGTTTAAGTGAAATTCAGGGCCAAACCTTAGCTCAACCTTTAGCTGACCAAACTCCTCATCAGGTTTGCATTGAAGTAGAGACACTAAACCATTGACAAAACCATGAGGTCCTCTGCCAAAACCATAATCTTCAGCTGCTTCAATATCAATAGTCAGCGTTGTCAAATCTACAGGGATTTTCTTACCCCTGCCTGCAATTTGACCCGATAAATACAGTTGATTATTTTGAACTACAAAATAGCCAAAATAGTGCTCTATTGGCAGTGACAAAGAACGTACAATTCGACCATTTACTAAATTGACAGAGACTACTGTTGAAAACTCCGACGCAGTATTACGCTCTTTAAACGTCAATAAGACATAATTTTGACCATCTAATTGATAAAAAAATACGTCTTTTTGAAGTACACCATTACTGTCTTCCGAATAGATTTTTTGCCATAGTTCAGTAGTTTCATGATAATAGTAAACTGCATTATGGGCTATAAACAAACAATGGCCTTTTTGATACGGGTTGTTTATATAAGTTCGATCTTTATATTGGTTCTGCAAATCTCCAACGGTTTTCAAATCGATTGACTTTGGCTTATAGAAAGGGAAATCGCTACTTGTATCGTCATAATCAGTTAATACATTACTCATGCTAAAATCCACCCTCCTTGTACAAATATAAAGTCACGTTGTGTATTCGGTATTGTCATATGATATTCGGCTCCCGCTTCCTCACCACGCCCAATTGATTGCCCACTTGGGGGGCACACTTTGGCAGGAGATGCTTTACTTGCCCCCGCATTGCTCAGTAGCTTCACCGTAATATGTGAACCTTCAGGCGCTGTTTGTGGCAAATGTAAGGTACAAGCCGTTGCAAACAAATATGTACCACCTGCAACCGCCCCCATGTCGTTTTCAACTACTTGATAAAACCCCATCAAAACCGGCACACCACCAAGCGTTTCTCCATCACCGACATAAAGCTGCTTTGTGTCTGTCGAAAATCCTGGTTCGCCGTTGCCAAGTACAGTTTGTAATCGTGTTGCTTCTGGGCCTCTTCTAAATTGGATCCGTCGCCCCATTAAAATACTCCCCCGTCAATATCGCCGCCTTCAACAGCGAGACCTAATGAACTAACCCAGTCTCGTACCCAAGCGGTGGTTGCAATATTGGTGCTATTATCTGAGCGTGCCCGTGTAGGTGATTTTGGCGTACCGGTGAACATAGGTGAAGTAAACAGCTGTGATTTCGATAAGTTATCAACTTGGCTTAGGCCAACATCTGCTTTGTTAACCGTTACAGCCCCTGTTTTACCGTTTACAGATAAAACATTATCTGTTGGTGTGCGCAGCAGCACCCAGTTTGCTAATACATTCGCAGGTGTCGACTTGAGAATATAAGATTTGTTCTCGTCGGTGCGAATCGCCAAGTCACCAGGCTGTGCATTTAGCGCTAACATGGCAGATTGACTGGCGACCTCAAACGGCTCACCTATTGCGAGACTGGGTAACACATTTTCAGGAATTTTACCGGTACTGTCTAGCAACAACACATGGTTTGCGCCGCTACCTGCATCACGATGAATAGCACTACCAAGGGTGGTGAAAATATCCACCCCTCCAGGGGTTGTGCCATCACCGATAAATAGTTTTTTGCTGTCGGTCAACCATATTGGTTCACCATTACTCGGCGTGACATTGGTGCGGTTTGCCGCAGGTCCGCGCCTAAACTGAATTTTGTTCGACATTAAATACTGCCTCCGTCTAACGAGGGAACATTGGGGTAAGAATCAGAAAATGCGCCACCATCAAGAGACAGTAAGCCTACAAATTTATTAATTTCATTATTTACATAGTCTTGCGTGGCATACACCATAGATGGATCTATTTTTAAATTCACCATTTCTGACTGCACCACATCAATCACCGCTTTTATTCCAAGCTCAGCACTGGCGTTGTCTTCAATACTTGGCTTGTAAGTTTCAGGGTATTTAACAATAGCAAATGCTTGATCGTCTTCAGTGTAAAAAGCGGCTTCACGAACATAAAACCCACCTTCCGAGGCAGGGACAATACCGATGATCTCAAGCATCGCTGGATTGTTTTCTAGCGTTTTGGAGCTATTTATCAGTCCTCTAAATCGCTCACTCGTGAGATGCTCCGCATCCGGTAAAATATTGCCATCACCCACGGCAAATTTGACTAAGTTGATTTTAACGCCAGTACCAATGGCATTGGCTATTTTAGCGCGACCCGCTGGTGTCAGCATGGTCCAGTATTGTGGTTGGGGCATAACTACTCCGAGGGTAAATATTGGTATAACTGCAAGACTGACTGGCTACCACAAGGCGCATACTGGTATTGCTTACAATCTCGCTGGCATAGTATGGATACACAGTGACAGAAGCACCAAATAGCGCTGCTGAAGCCAGCTGAATTTTTGCTGTAGATAATAAACTGAGCGATAAATTAAACTGAATACTATGGCGTTTATTCGCTGAGATGGTTTGAAATATCTGCTGATATAACGACTCATTGAGCCCCCTATCAGACACCGCAACATCAATAGCGATTGTCCCGGCAGGGCCTTTGGGTACTTGTTCAAACCATTCTGTTATACGGGTGTCATATCCAAAAGGCGCTAACGCGTTAATAATGGCAAAACGCGTCCCAAGGTGTTTGTGTTGTTCATAGCTTTGCGCAATGATCTGCCGTTTTATAGGCTCTGGCCACTGCTCATCCCACTGCGTAACACTTTGGCTCCACGCCAACCAAGGTAATAATTCGATTGGGCAAGTCTCAGGTTGCCATAATGTTTCTAGGCAATTTGCCGCTCCATTCAGCACAGTAAAAATTGGGGATTGAGTGGCTTGTATTTGCTCAATCAGCTCAGTTCCTCGGTGTACTGGTTTACTATCACTCACACATCACCTTCAAATATCACGCCAGCGATGCCATTTTCACACCAAGGGACTTCATGGCTCGCAATTATGACATTCTCACTCGGTCCAGCGAGTACGACATCTTCCACACCGCTACTATATAAAGTGGCAAACAGTGCTGAGCGCTTTATCGCAGTGCCCATGACACTAGTTTGTGCAAAGAAATCTTTTAAATTGGCCAACACTTGTGCTTTAACTTGTGCTTTGCCTGGTCCCGGGGCTAGTTGCACTCGGGCATTGATGGTATAGGGCTTCACTGTCACTGGCACAATTTCAACTCTGTCACCAATGGGCCGCACTTTTTGCAATGCAAGCACATCAGATACGGTATCAGCCGCATCTGCTTTGAGTCCAAACGTTGCTCTGAGCTTGTTCAGTAGTGCGTCTGAAGGTATACCGTTGGTTGATTCATGACTTAAAATGGTCAACACTACATGGCAAGGTGAAGGACTTGTAACATGAACATCTTTGACGCGACTATCTGCAGAAAATGTATGATAGCGATAACTTTCAGCTGTTCCAGCCGTATTTAGACTATGGAATGCTTGTTGTATTCGGTGTCTAAACCGTTCATCTGACTCTTCTGGCAAACGGCTTACACCATAACGTGTTGCAATATGGTCTAGGTCACTATTTGTTGCTGTCGCCAACAAGTTACCTTTGACGGTGTCATTTATTCGTCCTTTAAGCAGCATGCTGTGATATGCAAATGTATTGAGTAACTGTGTTAAAGGCTCTGATTCTAGCTCTAGTGTCTTACTAACATCTGGAACTAACTCGCTCAATTTACTTTTTAACTGCTCCAGAATTTGTTCATATTCCAGATTTTCTAATAGCTCTGGAGGTGTTAGCTTAGATAAATCAATTAACTGAGATGATGGCATTGCACTCTCCGGTACTAAACAGAAAATAAAAAACCCACAGCAAACTCTTGCTTGTGGGCTTTGGAGATTGGAAACCTGTGTGCTTGTTAACTTTCTCAAGCATAGGTCTATCTTACTGGTTTTTAGGGAGTAAAACAGGTCAATCCTGACCTGCTTTGAAATTATTAGAACGCAATCACAAACTGTAGTAATTCAGCTTGAGTAGTAAGGCTAAGCACCGCTGCTTCTAACTCACCGCTTTTTTCACGCACCACTTCTCTTTGCTGCAAAATGTCTAGTAGGTTTGCACGCTCTGTTGCTGCACCTTCTTCATTACCGTTCAACCGCTCACTCAACTCGCGCTCTTTTGCGCGCTCTACTCGCCACTGCTCCGATTGCAATTTGCTATAAGCGAGTTGCTTTATGCGCGTAATGACTTGCAGCTTTAAATACTCAACTTCAGAGTTTTCTTCAGTCTCTAACTGAGCTTCAGTTATAAATTGTGCTACCGACTCTTTATCCCATTGCTCACCCGTTTTCGGGTGTACCAACCAAAAGTTACCCGCAATAGACATCCCTTTATTATTGTCGTAATAAATATTCATTTTTACTCCTTAAATCGCGCGACAGGTTCGGGCAAGGCCATACTGGTTATATAGGTAGTGTTCATTGATAACACCGATATGTGAGTATGGATTCATCGCTTGAATGGCTGTTGCTATTACGCCCCCATCGTATCCTAAGCTATCGGCCTTAGAACGATAGCAATACGAACTCAGTAACTCGCCATCTAGTGTTTCCATGACCACATTCACTTCACCTTCACTATTCTCAGTACCATTTGAACTTTGTGTACGGTATGGCTCACTATTACTGGTAAAAATATAATTGATCGGCTGAAGCTTCTGCTCCTCTGTGAAGAGATAATGTGCGTTGAATTTATCACCTGCCATTTTTACTTCACTACCAAGTAGACCAAAGTAACCGTAGTAATTATATGAATAGTTCGACATCGCCCCTTCGCTATGGTTATAGCGATTTATTCCATACGGCTGTGCTAAGGTATTTGCGATAAATACCATCGTTGTAAAGTCACCGCTATCCACATAATTCTGATATTCAGCTGCATTCGCAATGGCAATATTAGTAATGTGGTTGCCGTCACGATATTTTTCCACAACCAAGTTAGTACCCGAGTCGATAACCACTAAGCAGTGCTTTTGGTTGTTATACAACACAGCTACCTCGTTATGGTTGTAACTGGACCGTGTTGGAATACCAAATTTATCTCGGGCATTGAGATCTTGCTTTGGCAAAGTACGCGAGGTAAATCCCTGCCCTAAAACAAATATACCACCATACTCCGTCGCATTCGCTGACAGAGACTCTTGGGTGCTATATACGATTTCAAAACTAACATCATTAGGTTGTGCTTTTAACCCCAGTGGCACAATGGCACTTGATCCGTGTTGATACACCTTAGTCGCAGGGTTTTGCTCAAAGGCATTATTATGGACAAAGCTTGATTTTAGTACGGTGGATGACGTGCCATCTTGGCTAATTTGTAAATGATCTAACCGGCATGTGTCCGTTGCTGCATTCACCGTATAACTTGGTCGAGTGAGATAGGAAGTACCATCACTATTATAGATAGCCAAAACCGATGTGGAGCGGCGAAAATTAGCATGACTATTCGCCGTATCAATATTTTTTATTGCGAATAAGGTTTTTGGTGTTGCTGCAGTGTTGTTCTCGACCACTTCATTAATTTGTTGCGTCAATGGAGCTATTTGATCCAATAGCGCCAGTTTTGCCGCTCTGGTAACCAGCTCAGCGGTCGACGCGGTTAAATCAGCTTTAGCAGAATCAATATTGTTAATCGCTGAGGTTGCAACCTGTTGCAATAGCTGGGTTGAGTCATCCAAATGTTCCTGTGCAACGGCTACAACGGCTTGCTCAAGCTTGGCGTTATCTGTGAGCCGTGCAATTGCATTCGTGACTAAGGTTTGCTCCTCTGCACTCAGCGGAGTGCTGCCATTCATATCAGCGACCAGTTTGTCGACCATTACCTGAACGGCTTGTTGAATTGTTGCCATAATTTCCTCTTATAAATCCTTTAAATTGGTAGCAGGGTTTCACCCAACACTTGATTGAGCCGAAGCCGTCTGAAGCGCTTGTCGATATCTACTTGAGCTTGTTGATGTGCCAATTGCTGCTGGTGGATATCTGCATCAACTGCCCTAAGCGCATTGATCAATCGCTGTACGTCTTGTTCAAGCAGATTATCTGGGTGAGGGAGTGGATATTGCTGAAATGGAGTAAATTGGTTGATGTCCACAATTTCTCCTACAAGGTAAATGTACGGAGATTTCGTACTCTAGGGCGCTGTGCCGGAGTCCCCTTCAGTACTAATTTTACGCGTGTCGTCGCGGTATCTACACCGTTAAAGGTGTAGTTGAACTGCTGCCAACCATCACTCAGCACTGAGCTGCTATCTAGTGCAAGCGGTAGCCAAACATCCGCTTTTTGCATCAAGGCTTGTACTTCTGAGTGGCTTTGAATATTTGCTTCAAAGCTCACCGTTAAGTCACCGCCTAAACGACAGCGCAGCTCACGAGAGATATAGTCTCCGGTTTGCGCGACTTGCCCATGAACGCACTGGCTGCCTGCAAAAAGTACTGGCGTTAGGCTTTGTGTTCCCGTCAATACAGCAGCGACCTTAACCTTGCCTGTTATGGTTTCTCCAAGCGTACTTGGTTGCCACTCTTGAACGCTTAGCACTTTTTCTTTATTGCCAGTAGGGTACGTGAGTTCAAAGGTAACTTGAGTATCTGCACTTGGGCGCTGGACTACAGCTAAAAGCATTAAATCCGTTACTTGTTCAACTTCGACCTCGCCGAGTTCAATTCGTCTACTTTGCTCAGTGAATTTGGCGGCCTTTAACCTAAATGTGAGATCTTTATCCTGATGTGGCGTCCAGGTGCTAGCGTTGCTTGATGATAACAACACCCCAACTTGATACGGCTGCGAGGTAACCCAGTTGTGCGCCTGATTAAGCTTACCCAGCTCAGCAATAGCAACACTGTGCTCAGCCCCATCAGTTAACACAACCAGCGCATATTCCTGATCGGCATTTAAAAAGGTTGGCGTAAAGGTAAACAGTGTCGGTTGGTCATTTAGCCTTATCTCATCGCTGCTTATTTTGCTACTTGCCAGCACGGTTTGTGTAGGAATACCTTGTACTACTTCACGAATTTGTACTTCTACCGCCTCCTGTCCTTTGGCGGTAAACCATAATTCAACACCGGCAATAAATCGCGATTGCTCCAAAATAAAGGTTTGTGCGAGTGGGTCAAAACGCTGAGTAATAATGCTATTTACGCGCCTCAATGTTTCCACTTCAATCACGCCACTACCTGTATAACTAGCGCTTCCTGCTGAACCTTGCTTACCAATAAATCGCACCAGTTTAGTTCCGGCGGGAACATTATTTGGCACTTTAAATCGACCAGCTAATTCACCGCGTGTATTTGCTTGGATCATGCTTGCACCTCTGAAATAATTTCAATGCCATCGAATAACAGTGAGTCCAGTTGCTCACCTGGATCAAACCCAGAAATAGCAAAGTTGACCCACCGAGTGCGCAAGAACTCGGCTTGCTGACGGCGCACACCAACTCGCTCAGTACTCGTTTGAGTAATAACGCGACGAACACGCCCTCCACCGCTAGTTAACCTGCGAGTAATAGGGCTTGTCCACTGAGTCTGGGTTTGTGTCCAATGATCAACACTTGGGGTTAACGTGACATCCGCAGGCAGTGGTTCAAATGCCATATACGGGTTAATTTTCATCTCCCCAGTACGGCTTTCTTGTACTAAGACATCTTCGAGTTCATACGATAATGTCTGGACTTGTGGTTGTAACAATTGAGTTATTTCTGCGGCCATTGGCAGCATAAGTTCGCCATCCACAATAGCAGCGCTTTGTTCAAGTCCAATATCGCGCATATCGTCATCTAAAAACGGGTCAACAAATACACCGTATTTGCTAGCTGGTGACTGGGCATTGGTATCGTTACGTAGGCGTTCAATGGCCAACAATTGGTATAAATCTGAGATCTGCTGTTGCATCAACGCAAGATCTGTCATTTGTACCGCTTCAATCGCAATATTTTGGATATGTGGTGGCGCACTCCCCCAATGTTGCTGCACTTGGGCAAGCCCCAGGTGTTGATGAGGCACTAAAGGCGCTTGCGGGTTGATTCTGTCGGGTGCACCTTTGATCCGTTCAACATGACCATTGGGGGTAAGTACGAGCAGATCGATACGTGGCATAAACCAGTGATAATCGACGACCACAAGGCCATTTTCGAGCATTTCTTCAGCCTCGTTTAACTGTTGCTCAAGCCAAAACCCGGTTTCGTCGGCATCAACTTCAATAAGTCGGCGATAGGTATAAACCACGTCATACGACGTGCCTGAAGCTGGCTTATTGCCACCATCACGCCAGCTAATATGATTACGGGTAAAGATAAAGTCGATACCCTGCTGATATTCAATGCCACCTTGCGAGATCTGCAAAATTTCAATGACAGAGTCATCATCAAAGGGATCGGTATTTTGGCCGGTTTGCGCGTGGCCTCGAGTCAGAGAAGTGCGCTTTTGCACCTCTGCGGTCACCTGATCAATGCGCTGCACCGGTGCAAAGTCTAAATCGACTCGCATAGCGCCTTGGGCATTGGCGCTAAATCGGCTTGGCTCATTGATCACCTCACGCACATCGGGGTCGTTCGGCAGCGTAACAGGCAGTGCGGTGTTAAACGCTATTTCATAGCCATTGATATGCGCTTTTCCCTCTTGCACATTAAAGTGCTGGTGGCTTGCCGTACTCTCTCGATAGCTAACATTGAGCCCGCTCACCACATAACTCCCGCCGTTTGACTCTCGGTCATAACGCGCAAGCGCGCTGGTAATTGAGTCTAGTTGTGGCGGCGGCTGCTTAACGATAAGCGTGCCATGATCGATTTGGTAAACAGGAAAAAAGTCGCTATTGGGATAGTCAAGGCTGTCGCTCAGTCCCCAACGGCCCGAGATTTTCAGTCGCGCGGCACCCGCTTCGTCAAAATTGTGTGCGCCAATGGCTGGATCTCTAAGTGTTGAGTCTTCAAGCTCTGTCACCACTTCCTTTGCTAACCACACCCCGACAATTTCGAGTTTATTTAGCGCAATCGCTAACTGTTTAGTGTCGACATCATGTACCGCGCCTTGTAAATATACTGAGGATGCGCCAATGGTTGCAACGGCATGAGCTTGGTCGATAACTACCTCGCCCCCCTTAACCACATCCCCATCTTTCATCAATACATCAGCGATGCCTTTTACATGGTGCTGAGACTGCAGTTGCAGGTCGTTAAGTTCACGACTTTGCAACCCTTTACTCGCTCGAAACAATAGCTGACTGTATTGCTTTGCAGGATCAAACTGCTGGTAATAATCTTTTATCATTGCTTTCTTCTTAAAAACTGATCACAAACTCAAACGTTTCGCGTACCCCTTGGTCACGAAATAGCGCCGTGCGATGCTCAAGCAAAATAAGCTCACCAGCCTCTGCAACCTCGTCTGGTAAGAGGTAATATTTTCCAGCTGGAATGCCCGTTTTTGGTGTCGTGCCAAGCATTAAGCCAAGTTCGCGAATATGCTCACCTAAGCCATCTTCGAAGTCGTAGGTGAATTGGCAATATAGATGTTGGCTGGCGGTATCGCTTAAGCGGAACTTTCCGGTTGGTACCTGAATTTCGCCTTGTTCATCCGGCTCACAAAAGCGAATTTGCTTTGCTTTGCGATAACCAATGAGATTGGTGAGTTGTGTAGTATTGGTAGGGGTTGGCGGCAAAGTATTATCCCAACTTGATTCGCCGTTTCCCCACGCCAAATAAATAGCCTGCTGCTGCATTAGCCGTGCAAGCGCCTTTCGGCCTTGAAGTGTTAAAGTGGCCAAGGACTGCTCCTTTTAATTTGATTGTTTTATCTTCGGTAAATAATAGAAACTTTAAAGCTTCCAGCCGCTTGAAGGATCGCATTTGCCGATGAAGTTACTTGGCTATGTTTCAAGCTGACTCTACACGGCACTCCTCCAACTGCATCAAGCACCCCCCAGCTTTGTTGCCACTTGCCCTGCCACGAGCGTGTTGACCACACCCGATGCTGCGAAATCAGCCTAATTCGAACAGAGCTCACAGGCAGTTGTGAAGGCTCTTTGTCACTGAGCTTATATTCACTCAAGCGTTTTGTGGTGAGGTAATGACTGCGCTGACTATGTGTTCTACTGAGGTGTGCAGCGGCATTCGTCACGTTATGACTCACACCTTGCTGGTGGCTGCGACCAAAGCTGACTTTGCATAGCGTGTTATCGCCATCATGAAATGGCACGCCAGAAACATCGGATAGAAGCGCTCCAAAACCACTTTGAGACAACTTCAGTTCACGCACATCATAACCATGATAAATACGTGAGAGTTTGGCTCTTACTGGGGCAGATAGTCCAAGCAGCTGGTGTATATCTTTAAGCGCCTTGTTCCCTGGAATTTTGCCAGATGCCAATTGATAGCGATAAAAGTGGCGTCCGGGTTTATCAACCTCAAGCTCAGCCTCGTCAAAATTGAGCCAATTGAGCGCGATGTCTACACTTTTTGGTGTACCGCGAAGTCGCTGCCAAACCAGACCTTCTTTGATGGTTTCGCGAAGATCTTGGCTGTAAGGCAAAATAGCCTCTAAGCCATACTCCCAAACGAGCCACATCAGCAAGTTGTCGTGCGGATCGGCCTTAAACCCAGATAACCTTGATATACCCGAATGAATATCGTCACTCACGGCAACACTTTGCTGCAATCGCCGTTGCAGCAAAGTGTGATTAGGAGGTAATAACGTCATTTTAGCCTCGCTTTAATGTCAGCGAGATTGACTTGGGCATAACGTACTGATGGGCTGCCACATCAATTAACTGTGTTGGAGCGAGCAGTTCGATATGCCTAATTCCCGTACTATGTAATTGTGCATGCAGCCAGCTTGGCGTTAAATCCCAGCCAAGTGTCGTGACCTTGAGCCAATTGTCTTGCAGCGTTTGCTCCAGCTTATTGATAATAAGTTCAGAAGCATGAGTATTGAGATAAAGCTCAGCTTCAACATCTACCCAAACGGGCTGTGCAAGTCTGACCTCTAACGTGTCCGTTAGCATTTTCACTGAGTCGTCAAATAGCCTCTCTTTCACTTGTGCTAAGACCTGTTCTGCATCAGCGTCAAACTTTGCGAGTACCGTTACCACCACCAGCCCATCCCCTGGGCTTTGCACCGACACATCCTTAATTAATCCCGGTGCAGCTTCAATGGCTTGATGACGATAATGCGCCGCACTACCTGCCGTACTGGACGCTATGGTGCTGTTGCGAATACGCATTCGAAGGGTTTCGTCATGCTCATCGGGCAACCGAGCCACTCCATAAAAAGCGCCAAGATGCTCAAGATCAGCGCCTTGGCTGGTGGCTAACAAATTAGCCGCCGCGGCTTCATTGACGCGCTGTCGTAATAGCAGCTCGCGATAACTTTCGACTTGCAAACAAATCGCAAGCGGCGAGCTTTCGAGCGCTAACGCTTCGGCATATTCAGGTGCAAGTTCGATAAAACGTTGTTTACGTGCTTGGAACAGACTTTCGAAATCAAGTGGTTCAAGGATGTTTGGCGCAGGCAAAGTGGAAAGATCGATTGATTGATTTGCCATAGAGTGCCTTATTCTGAATCTGGACGTGGATACCTTAATTTAATCTCTGTGTCCTTTTCTTTAACTTCTAACCTAGCGGCTTCGATTTCCTCTGCGCTGTAGTGCGCAGCAATTTTACGTTGTAGCTCTAAAACAAGAGGATCCAATTCTATTCGCCTCACTGAGCTTATTTCATCTTCCCAAATCACTACTTCAATCGGTTTGATTCCTGACTTTGTTACTATATTCACTGACATTCAATTTCTCCTTAAACAGTATCTCTTGCTGGATCACCACCATTTGCCGTATTTGTATCTCTCCATGCATCATGAGCAGTTACGTCATGCCAAGCGGCACCACGGCGTATAAGCTCACTTTTTGGGTTGTACAGATTGCCGAGCACTCTATCTGCAGGCCAGACTCCAGCAACAATACTCGGTAATGCTAAATAAAGTTCACCACCAGCTTCATGCATGTAAACATCAACATGAACATACGGGCCAGGGTTTGCAGATGGCCTCCACGCTCTACGAACTTGTTTCCATTCTAAATTAGTATCCATTCTCCAATTAAAGCCTTTACCTTTAGCCCATAGGATTAAAGACGCACCTTGCGTATGCTTAATATGCTGATTTGGAATATGAAACACCCATTTACTTGGAATTGGCATATTCTCTTTATGCTTGATATGAAGAATCTTGAAACTGCTGGAAAAATGTAGTGTGTTAGCACCAATATTCATTGCGGTAAGTAGCTCTTTGGCAGCATCTGAACGACCTTCAACATCTCCACTTCTTACTGGGATCATTTCTATATCGAAATACTCAGTGATTGGATTATCACTATGAGTTCCAATTCCGACTGGCAATTCAATTTCACCATTTGCTGTTATATAGGTATCTAAAAAGTCATGATTATAATTAAGGGCTGTAAACCCTAGCTCCTCTCTCGCGCCCGAAAGATAACTGTTAACTCTTTGCTCAAGCTCTTGCTTTTTAGATTCTACTTGTGCCTGCGCATCACTCAGCGCATGATTAATTTCTCCCATTTTGCCGATCACGGTTTGGGTTAGGACATTATTTGAATCGATTAATTTGCCGTTCTCGGCTTGCAGTGCGGCGATGCGCTGCTCTAATGTCATTGGCTGATAATCCGCCATATTACACTCCTAGCTGTAGTAGTCTGTCGTTGAATTGAATTTGTCGGTGATTCGCTTGAATTTGTGCACTCAGTTGTTGGGTTTGTGCCACCAGCATGTCGAGAAATTCGCCGGCATAGAAAAGCGTTAAATCGCCTGTGGTATTAATCGTGATAGCGTCTACGGGTGCAGCACTTAACAGCAGATCAAACCCTTGTACAATTTGTGCAATGGGTGTTTGATAAAAAAGTACATTTTGCGGGTGCGACCAAACGGCAAACAAAGTGCCATCGGCAAGATAAAAACCCACTTCGCGTACCGCATACTCAGCATCGTCAATAAAATGTCCGGTAATATGAAATTGCCCGTCACCAACAACTTGCCCGCTGGCAATCGCCACGCGATTTTTTTCACTTCGCAGCCTAGTTTGGCTACGAGACGGCGTATAGCCAGAAGTACCTACCGCAATCGCGCCAATATCAATGGTAAAACCATTGGCTTTGGCATTAACGGCCGCGTTTAATCCCGCCTGCGTAATAAGCGGCGTAAATTGTTCCATGAGTCATTCCTTTAGAGTCTGTTAATCTTCAAGTTTGTTTTTGCAGCAGCTTGAGCGTGTTTAGGTATTAATAGCAATAAAACGACTGTCGCTGGATTTGGATAGCAAAGGGCGCTGCGTGAACATAAAGATTGGAAGCACTTTTGAGATCAGAGCGCACTTCACCGGATATTTTGCCCACACCTTGCAAAACAGAAGTACCAACAAGATACAACTGGCTTAAATTTGCAATATTATCTGTTTGTTGTGGCATCCATGTTCGCTGGAGACTCGCAGACTGACTGACGGTATTGAGCGATAAACTTGCACTTTGCTGTACGCCTACACGCAAACTAATTTGGCTGCGGCATGGTTTTGTCATCACCACAGCTTGCCAAAGTTGTGCTTGCAGCTTAGGAGTCAGTAGCGTGCTGCCTGCTGGGTCTAGGTTCTGAGCGGCCAACGCAATGATCTGTGCAGAATGCGGCGTAAACGCGTGAGGATCTTCTTGTTGCCACCACTCTTTAAGCTCAACTTTTGCGGCTAGAGTGGAGAGCGCGCTTTTTATCGCACTAACCGTCCCTTTTATTCGATGATCGGGCACGCTATTCGCTATAATCTTGCGCTTCACTTCAATTGGCCAAGCGCTATCCCAAAAGTCCACACTGAGTGCATCCGCAAGCCAAGGTAAAAAATGCTCGGGACATCGCCATGGATCCCAAAGGCTACCAAGTGGAACAGGAGTCGCGGAAACTTTGCTTAGCGCCTTTGCCAGCGCATGCTCAAGCTTAGTGCTTGCGTGCGGTAATAGTGTATTAAATATCTCTTCCTGCAATGTTTATCTCCACTTGTGTACAAAACGCAGCCTGCCAAGGGGTATTGATAATGTCGGCGGTAGGTGAGAGCAGCTCAACACGTTGCACACCTGCTTGGTGTAGCGCACTATAAAGCCCAGACAAACGAATATCATGATTAAGTTTATGATGTGTTTTTAACCATTGCTGCACGCTTTGCTCTACTGTAGATCTCACTTTTTCTTCATCAGGGCCTGGATATAAATAAAGCGTGGCGCGGAGGGTAAATTCTTTTATCTCAGCTGAGAGTACTCGTGGCCTATCTGTCAGAGGCCTAATGTCTTCATGAAACAAATGCTCTGTAATTGCTGTGATTTCGTCTTGATTTGGTATGCCATTGCCTCTATTTGTCAGCACCGTTATAGCAACATCCCCCGGCGCAGCATCTTGAAGCCTAGCGGCATGGCTGCAATGCAGCAATTTCGTATGCTCTGGTACTAAGTCTGATAATGGCGGCTCGACCTGAAGCAGCTCAAATTCGGGAGACTCAACAAAAACATCCTTAACTTGAGGTAAGGCTTTAAGCGTGTGAAAACAATAAGCACCAATTGGCCCTGCTGTACTAAACCCTTCTAGTGCCAATTGAATACGCGCTCGAAAGCGCTCATCACTCTCCCCAGCTTCTCGTATCACCGCAAAACGATTCCCCAAATAATCGAGTTCACTGCTCGTGGCTTTTGCCAGCAACACCTGCTGCGCGCCTTCATTAATCTGTTGACGTAATAGCAGCTCTCGATAAGCAAAAACTTCCATCAGCTTGACGATGGGGTCGCTAGGTAGTAGCTCAGAAAGTTCTGGGCAGGCGTGTTCTACGGCTTGCTTTAGTTCGTTATAAAGCGATTTAAATTCAACGGGTTCAAGTAAATCGGATGCGGGTAATTGACTAAGACTGACCGCACTGAAGTTAGTTAAAAACATAATGGGGCCTGTTGTAACACGACCCCCTTCAGGAGCCGTGTAATTTGATGTTTAAAGATTTGGTAGTGTTGACTTAATTTCGGCGCGTTTATTCATCCAAGTCTGCTTTGCAGCTACAGCTTTTTCTGACGTTTCACCATATTCTGTCACCGCAGCCATATAGTCAAAGAATAAGAAATCGGTGTTTGCGCTGTAATGTTTGCGTCTCAACTCGCTGATTTCTTTAGGGCTGTATTCGACTTCACATAAAGCAAAGTCAACTTCAGCTTCTTTTGCAAGATGTGCCGCGTGTACATCATCAACAATACCACCAGCAATCGTTTTACCTGTTGTTTTTAATTTTAAAATCGCCATATTTATGCTCCTTCGCTTAAAGTTGGGCCTACGTGAGTGTATGGGTAGCCGACACTGTCAGCCCAGATCATGTTGTCACCATGATCGCCCGTACCAACATAAGGCAACGCAATGGCCACCTTCATACTGCCGAGTCCTACAAAGCATTGTTGATGACATCCACCCCAGCCTGTTCTTCTATTCGACTTGTATTGCCAACCTTTACCTGCATCTGAGCTATCAACAGAAATTGATGCTGAGCGATTTTGGGATGGGTAGAATCGTAATGTACCGGTTTGTTCCAACACATTAATCCAGCAACTTGCTTGTGTTAAAAACTCCCCCTTACCCCAACCAATATATCTTTCACATCCCTGATTCAGTACAAATAGATTACCTTCAGCGGGGTTATCATCTCGTCCTTTATTCACAACAACATCCAGCAGAAGGACTCTATAATCGCTTCCATAATAGTTGTCACCATGGGAATCTTTCGCTCCCAAACCTCGCCTTAGAAACTCTTCATTTGGAGTGAGACCGAATTCAGTCAACTGAGCTAGTGATAACTTAGTGATTGTTCCTGTTCCCTCGGTACCACGATAAAAAAAACTGCTCCACGGTGCAGCATGCGCCGCAATCACATCAACAGCCGTGCCGTTAGGTACATCGGCACAAATATTATTGAAATGCTTAGTATCAGAAAGTGCATTAGGTGCTAAAGGCAAAGCTCGTTGGAAACTCGTAATTTTTGCGTCCACAGCCTGCTCTTTAGCTTGCAAGCGGGCATCTACCTCTGCTCTTTTCGCATCTAATTTCGCCGTAATATCTTGAATTTTATTATCGACGGTTGCGGTGAGGTCGTTTGACGCCTCAATCAATTTGGCAATATCTTGTTCTAATGCCATATTTTTTCTCCATATGGTTAATACAATTTGTAAAAGGAATACTGAGTGTTATCTCAGCGCTAAATCAGGCACAAAAAAAGCCCACCGAATGGTGGGCTTAATAGCCTAAAGTCGTTGTAGATTGGTGTTATCAGGGTTTTGGATAGCGGTTTTTGATGGTGCTTCGCGCTTGCAGCCACGCAGCTTTTGCCGCTTGTGCGGCTTCACTCGTTTCACCAAACTCGGCCATTGCCGCTAAGTAATCGAAGGCAAGACCATCTGACTCGCTCTGGTAAGCAAAACTTCTAGCATGCATACATTGCGCTGCAAGCTGAGCCTGCTTTGCCTCAGCTAAAATGCCCGGAATATCAGCGCTTGCTACACCCAAATCTGCCAATGTTTTTTCATCTGCCGGCACATTAATCAGTTCATCATCACCGATTTTTAAGGTTTTAATTTCCATTGTGACTCCTTTAAGCTGTTGGTGGTGTGTATGGATGGTTTGCGTAAGGGATTGAGCTTAGTGTTGGGGCTAAACGCTCGGCAAATGGAATTGGCTCTGCGTACCAACGAACAGACCATGTATCACTGGTTGTTTCGTAAATATTTCTTCTATTCATATCAGAACCATCATGGTATTTGACATCACCGTTCCAGTTTTTAATTATACGATAATTTAAGCCTCCGCCCCTCAGGTACAAACCACTGTATGCGCTGCACCACGGCCCCACACTTCCATCGGCACCTCCACCATAACTATCTAATGTTGAGTCTACTTTTTCAGATTTACAATGTGCAGCAAAACTAAGGTGACTAACCGTTGGATGGTAACGCTCATGAAAACGCTTAATATGCATAAAATTAGCATCACCGCTCCAAGGATATGTATTTCCCTCTAATTCTAGCAGTAAAGCTGCTTGGTGAGGTCGGTTCGGATCTAGAGGTCGAGTGTCACTATTTCGAGAATAGTGCCGTGCGATTGTTAACTTACTCGTGCCTGCAGAGTTGCTGGGAAAACGCCACCACACCGGATAAAAATAATCCTTTGAACCACCGATAAAAATATCCTGAACATAGCGAGTTTCAGGCATCGCCTCTTGAATAAATTTGTCGACATCTTGCTCTTTTTTCGCAATACGCGTGTCAAAGGCAGCCATTTGGTTATCGAGCTGCTGCGCTTTATTATCTACCACCGCCGTTAAGGCATCCGTAGACTGAATGAGATTAGCAATATCTTGTTCTAATGCCATGAGTTGCTCCTATAAAATTCCTTTGTCCATCAAATCAAACTTCTGTTTAAGATGACGAGTCATATTGTTAATTTGCGCAGCGCCTAGCTTGGCAAGTTCAGGGGCGATAAGAATATTTAGATTAACGCCGTTATCGACGATGGTAACGGCGTCGGCAGGTACGCCCGTTAGCACCAAATCAAAAGCAAGAAGTAAATCGACTTCTGCCGATTTGTAAGCAATCGGTCTATCTGGTGAAGAATACACCGCAAATAGCACCTCTTGTGTTTGGCCATTTGCTTCGCTTTCGATATAAAAGCCTACTTCATTGACCCAAAAGTTGTGATCGGTATCATCAATCACACTCATATGGATTTGGGCATTCCCCTTATCTTCGCCACTTGCCACCATAATGCGGTGGACTTCTTGTTGTAGCTGGCGGCGGCCTTGATCTGGCGTATAATTGCCAGTGCCAAGCCCTACCTTGCTGATCTTCGCTTGAAAGCCATTTTTTTGGGCATTAAATACTGCTTCCAAACCCGCGGTGGTGATGGTCGGCCGTAAAATCGTGCTCACAGCACCTGTCTCCTTTTGTTGAGTGATATCAACCCGCATCAATACACAGCTCGTTTGATAAGCTGGTTTATGAAGCACATTGATATGAAATGACAGCAATGGGTTTTATACCAATAGGTACTACCGCTGGGTAAACGCTGATGACATCAATTGAAGTGTTTATTCGCTATTCCAATAGCGGTTGTAGGCTAAATTGCTGCGATGGTTATACGTGGCAGTAGAATCTAGCCACTTGAAAACGACGATTAGTTAAGTGCAAAGTGCTCGCAAGTTCCGTCGTAAAGTCAAACTTGGCGGCAGGCAATCTTTGCTCATTGGTTAAATAAATTCGGCTAACCACATGACGGCGGTTATTTAAGTGAAGCCCTGCTCGCGCAGAGCTTTGTAAATACGCATTCACATGCTGGCTTTTCATATACCGGCCTGTCGCTGCGATTTGTTTATTGCTTGCCAATGCAAATGCCGCTGATACGGTGGCAGCGGGTGCTTTTACAGCTTCGGTTTGCGCTGACTTTCTCGCAACTTGCAAGCCACTGGCAATAGAGGCTGTTTGCAGTTTTAGGCTCATTTTGGCACCGACTAAAAAGTCGAAATGGGCGCGTTTTGGTTTAGTACTATCGGTAACATCTTTAACGGCTTGGTAAAGCTCCGGACTTAAGATCACAGCATCACTGGTATAGGGAATTTCATTCGCCCACGCGATAAACATAAAGGTATGCGGCTGCTTTGATTGATAAGGCGCCAGTGCTATATCATCAATTTCTTGAAACCATTCAAAAAACTCAACACTTACCCCTAGCGCTGCCAATGCTCGCTTTACTGAGCCAACCGTGCCTTTGTGCTTATGCACTTTGACCGAATTGGCGATAAATGCCCGTTTAGTATCTACCGGCCAGCTTTCATCCCACTCATCTACTGATAACGACCATGCAAGCCAAGGTAATAAAGCCTCTGGGCAGGTCTCTGGGTGCCATTGTTTGCCCACATATTCTGGGATAGTTGGTGTTACTTCAAGCTTACTCGGTGAGTCTTCAACTTGCTCGGCAATGGCGCGAACCAGCGGTGATGTGCCAGGTGGCAGTAATTTATGATAACTTGTCATATCTCACCTTACTCCGTTGGAAAATATAATTGCACATCGCGACAGTAAGCTGCATTTTTAGCACTTGGTGAGAGGTCGTCATGCATCGAGCGAAGCTTCACTTTTCTTACTCCTCCTTGATGCAACGCATCAATAAGTCCCGAACTGGGTACTTCTTTCCCGAGCAAGTAATGCGATTGAATAAAGCTTTCAATTGCACGATAGATGGACACTTTAACCTGCTCCGTATTAATACCTGCATTAAAGTAAATATCGGCTTCAATCGTGTAGGCCGTTGGCTCTACCAAATGCACGCGTACAAGGTCTGTAAGCGGTCTAACATCTTCGTCGTTGAGATAACGTAATACCTCTGTTCTTAGTGCTTCTTTATCTTCCAGAGTCACCACATCAGCAACTGGTAACACATGGAC
Organism: Pseudoalteromonas sp. NJ631; assembly: GCF_000276645.1. Taxonomy (NCBI): domain Bacteria; kingdom Pseudomonadati; phylum Pseudomonadota; class Gammaproteobacteria; order Alteromonadales; family Pseudoalteromonadaceae; genus Pseudoalteromonas; species Pseudoalteromonas sp. NJ631. The sequence continues at coordinate 14,165 of NZ_AKXJ01000015.1, read as the reverse complement.
TTCAACAATGCCCGGTAATGTTGATTCAACAAATACGTCTTTCACTTTTGCAGAAGCGGTAAACGCATGGTATTGATAAGCACCAGACGTGCCTCCCATTGAATGACTTTCAAGAGAAAGTGGGATCCGCAAACGATAGCGTTCATCCGATTCCGCTTCCTCTCGCGCTACACCGAACAAAACACCCAAATGATCCAAATCACTGCCCGTAGCATATGCCACCATCACAGATTGTGCTGCGTCATTTACACGCTGTCTCAGTAATACCTCGCGATAGGCAAAGAGCTCCATCAGCTTTATTGCTGGATCTGAGGGAAGAAATGGATAATCTGGAAACTGCTGTTGCAATTGCGCTTCTAATTCCTGATAAATAGCTTCATAGCTGACTGTCTCCAACACATCAGGTGCAGATAGGCGCGTCAAATCGATAGCATTATTCATGCTACTCTCCTTTTAAATGGGGTTGGATAAAGAAAGCCAATACGGCCGATAATAGCGGCGCTACGGACCCACTCTGCGGGCACCGAGCAACGTATCTAATTTTTTATCTATAGAATCTAAGCGCTTTTCGATGCGCTTTTGGTCTTCTTGGCGAATTTGCTTGAGGTGGTCAAGCGCTTGGGAGTTAGTGGTGATCCTTTTATCTAAGTCGCCAAGGTAAATAACACCAGACACCAACAGCGCAATGGTGGTGAGAATGTGGGCCAAATTAAACTCCTTTTTCATTTGCCATTGTTCAGGATGATTCACTTGCTGACCCCTTTTACTTTCTCAACGGTTCTAAGCCCTGCAAGCCCTAACATGGCAAGCGTAAGCTCTAACATCACATCCAGCGGCAACTCAGGCGTACCATGTTCAGGCATTAACCACTGTAGAATTGGATTAATCACGAACGAAAACAAAAAGCCTAGACCACACACCCACATCAAAAAAGGCCTCGCCCCCGCTACAAAAACGCTGCGATGCGCTGCTTGAACTTGATTGATCTGCGCTTGTACTAATGCATGCTTTGCTATCAGTCTCGCCTTTAAATGCTCTTGCTTGAGCACTTCTTCTTCACTAGTAAACAATTCATCAAGAATATTGCCAATTGCTTCTATCGGTGCCACTGTTTTTGCAGAAAATAGGCTACCTAATAGACTCATGATTGCCATTCCCCAGAGATCATCTGTTGAGCAAGCTCTTGCGCGCGATTAGGCACTTGTCTTGCCCATCGGCTATCTAACATTTCTAGCGCGGCGGTATCAAAATCACCTTTTTCGACCGCTTGTAACATTCGACTAAAATTAAGTAATCCTGTGATCCCTAAGTTAAATGCCATATTTACCAGCACCGCCATCCGTGCATCGTTGCAGTGTTGGGTTGCAATCCTGCGCGCCACCGCCGCTTTGGCATTTTCTACATCGCTCGCAAGTAGTGATTCTGCTTCTTCTTCATCAATCCCCTTATCATCGAGATTTCGACCATAACCGATAGTCAGCTTTCCCGCGGTACAAAGGTAAGGAAATTGGCGAAACCCCTCATGTTTTTTGAGTTGCTCTACTGTATTCATTACGGACATACAATTCCCCTTTATTGTTGCTAATGTGTCGACATATTAACCATCAAGCTTTGCTCAGCTTTCAATAACCAAAACTCCATTGAACGCTTGCTGTCAAAACCCAATGTTTTTGCTGCATCGACCACCTTGTTATGCATCATGTATTTAGCTCGGATTGCACGCTTACATTCTGGCCTAAGTAACTCAATTGATGCGGTAAGTTGAGCAATTTCATCTGGCACATGCATCTGCTCTGCACTTACGTATTGGCTTGATGAACTGCCAATAGCTTCAGTTGCTGCTTGACGGCTAAAGCCCTTACCTAGCTCTTTACTACACCAAAACTTACCCCAGCGTTTAAGGGCAGTACGTACCTGTTTAATTGTCACTTGCTTGTTGGTCATGGATTTTTCCTATCACTTCTAAAATATCGAGTAAGTACACATCTTCAACTAGGCCAATAACATCATTCCAGCGTGGGCTATATTCCCTATTTTCCCATCGTCTTAACGTACGCTCCTCAATACCATAATGAGCGGCTGATTCAGCTTGCGTGTAACCTCTGAGCTTTCGCGCAACACGAAGAATTTCGGCTCCTGTTGGAGCTGGTTTGCTTTGACCCACCAGTCTGGATGTGGTTGTGTTTATAAGTGTCATTGTTCTCCTTACCTCAAAAAATAAACACGACTAGTGAAAATTTGTTCTGCTTAGCTGAATGGGGATCGCTGAAAAGCGAAAACAACGTAGCCGTTCATCCTTGCCATCGAGTTTTTAGTTCCGGTAAAAACCCACCAAGCCCGTTAACATGTTCATCTGATAACTTTCTTCAGCGTAGTGATATAATAGCGATTTCTCGGATTGGAAACAGGTCAAAAATGACCTATGAATGATATGCTTACAATTAATAACTGGATAAATAAACAGTTCAATTATTTAACTTATTAAAAGGTAGATAAAAAATTACAATAGTTAATCAACTTTAGCTTGGGCATTGTTTTTTCCTCGTTCTGAACTATCAACATTGCAGCACTGGAAGGCTTTCTCTAAAATACATCTAACTTAAAAAAGAGATTGGAAACTCATGGCTCAATATATTTATACCATGTCGCGGGTGAGCAAAGTTGTGCCACCTAAGCGCACTATTCTGAAAGACATTTCTTTATGCTTTTTCCCGGGCGCTAAAATTGGTGTTTTAGGTCTTAATGGTGCAGGTAAATCGACCTTACTTCGTATTATGGCGGGTGTGGATAATGAATTCGAGGGCGAGGCACGTCCGCAACCTGGTACTAAGATTGGTTACCTACCGCAGGAGCCGGTACTAGATGAAAGCAAAACCGTTCGTGAAACGATTGAAGAAGCAGTTGGCGAAGTTAAGCGCGCACTTACTCGATTAGACGAAGTGTACGCAGAGTACGCGATGGAAGACGCTGACTTTGATGCGCTAGCTAAAGAGCAAGGCGAATTAGAAGCTATCATCCAAGCACACGACGGTCACAACCTAGATAATGCGCTTGAGCGCGCTGCCGATGCGCTTCGTTTACCAGAATGGGATGCAAAAATTGAGCACCTATCAGGTGGTGAAAGACGCCGTGTTGCTATCTGCCGCCTGTTACTTGAAAAGCCAGATATGCTGCTTCTTGACGAACCAACTAACCACTTAGATGCCGAGTCAGTTGCGTGGTTGGAGCGCTTCCTTCATGACTACGAGGGCACAGTGGTGGCGATCACCCACGACCGCTACTTCCTAGATAATGTAGCTGGCTGGATTTTAGAGCTTGACCGTGGCCATGGTATTCCGTGGGAAGGTAACTATTCTTCATGGCTTGAGCAAAAAGATGCACGTTTGAAGCAAGAAGAAAAATCAGAGAAAGCACGCCAGAAGTCGATTGAAAAAGAACTTGAATGGGTGCGCTCAAATCCGAAAGGTCGCCAAGCTAAGTCTAAAGCACGTATGGCGCAGTTTACCGAGCTTCAGCAAAACGACTATCAAAAGCGTAACGAAACCAACGAGCTATTCATTCCACCAGGTCCTCGCTTAGGCGACCAAGTGATTGAAGTGAGCAACTTACGTAAGAGCTTCGGTGACAGATTGTTGATTGACGATTTGAACTTCAACGTACCTAAAGGTGCAATTGTTGGGATCATCGGTGCAAACGGCGCGGGTAAGTCAACGCTGTTTAGAATGCTAAGCGGTCAAGAGCAGCCAGATAGTGGTAACATCACTATTGGTGAAACAGTTGAAATCGCCACTGTTGAACAGTTCCGTGATGACATGGACGGTAATAACACGGTATTCCAAGAGATCTCTAACGGCCAAGACATTCTTAAAATTGGTAACTTTGAAGTACCAAGCCGCGCCTATGTTGGCCGCTTTAACTTTAAGGGCAATGACCAACAAAAGTTTGTAAAAGAGCTGTCTGGTGGTGAGCGTAATCGTCTGCACTTAGCAAAACTGCTAAAAGCAGGCGGTAACGTACTGTTGCTGGATGAACCAACCAACGATCTCGACGTTGAAACGTTACGAGCCCTAGAAAATGCGATTTTGGAATTCCCGGGCTGCGTTATGTGTATCTCGCACGACCGTTGGTTCCTAGACCGCATCGCGACCCATATTCTAGATTACCGTGATGAAGGCCAAATCAATTTCTTTGATGGCAACTACACTGAATACGAAGAGTGGCTGAAGAAGACCTTTGGTGCTGAGGCCGCAGAGCCTAAACGTATCAAATACAAGAAGATTGGCTAATAATTAAAACATAAGGGCCTGTTGTTCTTTCAAGTTTGTTTTTGCAGCAGTTTGATTGGTATTTATACAAGGCAGAGCCAGCGTAGCGTAGTCATTCTACGTAAGTCTGGCGATAAAGACTTTGTGCTCCTGCAAAGTCACCTTACCCCACATCCTTGTGGGGCAACACAGAAGAAATGCCAATCAAGCGCTGCCCTTTGGGTTGACCTGAGTGCGCTTTGTTCATTGTTGCTCAACTTTTGCCTAGATCACTAGGCGGCAAGTCGAGCGTCGCGACCAAAACACACTCAGAAGAACAAAAATCAAACAGCAAAGGTCAACAGGCCCTAGTCTATCGACGATGATAATCTGAGGCTCCCCGTTAGGAGCCTTTTTTATTTTTTAGTAGCCGCTTAGCTTTATTCATGCCGCACTGTTGAAACAAGTAGCAAATCAAATTTCAGTGGCAATTCCATCCAAGCGGCGTAATTTATTGTCATTTTTTAGTAGCGAGCACAATGATATAAGCTATTCTTTACCTATACGGACTATTAGGATCAGTAATGAAAGAACGTCGACGTTTTTCCAGAGTTATTTTTTCAAACGAGGCACAATTTATGGCCTCAAGCGGTGATTTTAGCTGCGAAATCTTGGATTTATCGCTCAATGGCGCGTTACTCACCCTGCCCGATGGTTATGTGCCACTCAAAAATGACCCAGCAAGTTTAAACTTTTATTTACCTGGCAGTGATATCCAAATTACGATGGAGGTAGAAGTTCGTCATGTTGAAGAGGGTCATTTAGGCGTACATTGCCGCCAAATCGATCTTGATAGTGTGACGCATTTAAAGCGCCTTATTGAACTTAACCTTGGAGATGATGATATACTACATCGCGAGCTAGAGCAGCTCACCTACGATGATGATTAATATCTATCGGATTTCAAATTCGATGCTATAACAAAGAGAAAATTATGATTTTGGATTCTTTACAAGGATTTGTCCCTTTTATTTCCTACTTCGGCCTTGCCTACTTACTTACCCTAGTCTTTTTGTTTATTTACTCCAAAGTTACCCCTTATTGTGAGTGGAAACTAGTTAAAGAAAACAACCCTGCTGCTGCAACTGCGTTTTGCGGTACCTTAATTGGTTTTGTCTTACCTATCGCCAGTGCCGCTGTCAATGCAGTCTCTCTTATTGATTTTGCCGTTTGGGGTGTTATTGCGGGAGTCATGCAGTTAATTACCTTCTTCATGGTAAGGCTTTATATGCCAAAGCTATCTGAGAAAATCGAAAACAATCACATCAGTGCAGGGTTATTCTTAGGTGGTGCCTCGCTTGCGACCGGAATTTTGAATGCCGCTTGCATGACCTATTAAGGAGTCAAGATGAAAAGGAGTAGAACAATCAAATTGACTTTATTAATGGGCGCCACAGGAGGGTTGACCGCGTGTGGTGATAGCGACGAATCAGCGTTACTTTTTAAAGACGTTGATGAATGTACATCATTCGGTATTGAAGAAGAAGCATGCCAGTTTCAATACCAACAAGCACTCGATAGCCATCGCCAAGAAGCCCCCAAATATGCCTCTGAACAGCTATGCGAAAGCGACTTTGGCTTTGATCGCTGTGAAAATTCGAGTGGTGGGATCTGGCGTCCAATTATGGCAGGCTTTATGGTTGCTGCACTTGCAGAAGCAGTAGACGAAGGCCTAGACATGATGAAAAAGCGCAAAAAGAAGAAAGCGGCATACTTAGGTGGCACTTACTACTCTGGCGCAAAGCCACTGTATCGCTCTCGTGATGACTTCTTTAGCTACCGAAATGCGCAAAACGGGTTTGTCGCGTCTGCAAAGTCTTCGGGTACAACATCGGTCAAAAGCTCAACTATAAATTACAAGCCTCGCGCCAGCTCAGTATCACGCAGTAGCGGTGGATTTGGCCGCACAGCTTCTCGTAGTAGTGGTGGCAGTTGGGGCAGCTAAGCCAACCTTCGCTTGATAAAATATAAGCCGAGGTCCACTCGGCTTTTTATTGAGTGCTCTGTAGTTTACCAAGTATCTACGCATTGATATTAGACGGTTCGATTTTACACTTATGTTAAGAGTTTCTATTGATGAACGCCCACACTGGCGTGAACAAGCAAAAGCCCACGGCTTTGAATTTCATACTATGTATGGTGAAAAGTATTGGGACGAAAGTGCATATTATCAATTTACGTTAAAACAAATTGAGCAAGACTTGGAAGACCCAAGTGATGAACTCCACCAAATGCTCTTACACCTTGTCGATTTAGTGTGTAATGATGAGTCACTTCTGCAACAATTTGCTATTCCTGAGTCTCAATGGGAATTAGTGACTCGCTCATGGCGTCGTCGAGACCAAGCGCTCTATGGCCGCTTTGATTTTAGTTACGACGGTAAGTCACCAGCCAAGCTGCTGGAGGCCAATTACGACACGCCCACCAGTTTATTCGAAACGGGTTACTGGCAGTGGCTATGGCTTGAAGAACAGGTAAGAGCCGGTAAGCTACCGCGTAATGCGGATCAATTTAATGGCCTTCAAGAAGCGCTGATAGAGCGTTTTTATCAACTGCATAAATTCCACCGCGGTGCTCCCCTACACTTTTCTTGCTGCAAAGAAAGCATTGAGGACTTGGGCACCATTCAATATATGCGCAGCTGCGCGATGGAAGCTGGACTCAAAACGAAACAAGTTTTTATCGAAGATATCGGATTTAATAACCAACACTTTGTCGACCTTGATGATGGAAAAATCCAATGGATGTTTAAGCTATACCCGTGGGAATTTATGTTTCAAGATGAATATAGTGAACAATTATCAGAAGCAAAAGTGCAATGGCTAGAGCCTGCTTGGAAAGCGATTTTATCAAATAAAGCAATTTTACCTTTGCTATGGCAAACCTTTCCAAATCACCCAAATCTGTTACCTGCATACTTTGAACAAGATAAGCATAAAATCGCAAACAGTGAGTCTGGCTATGTGAAAAAGCCGCTATTTTCTCGTGAGGGCGCGAATATTGAGATCCGAAAAGATCAACAGCTGCTTGCACAGTCTGCAGGTGGATATGGCGAAGAAGGCTATATTTATCAAGCCTACTCACCTTTACCCAAATTTTCAGGCTTCAATACGCTCATCGGTTCATGGATTGTCGGTGATAAAGCTGTTGGAATTGGTGTACGTGAAGATAAAAGTCTGATCACCCAAGATCTTAGCCGTTTCTTACCCCATATCATTGTTGGCTAAATGCTCCGGTTCGCCTAAATACGTTAGTCTGGATGGAACAAGTGTGTTCCATCCCTCAAATTAGTGTTCAGCCGAAAATAAAAGTTTATTAAATTCATACCATTCGTACTTTTTAGACAAACACTTGGCAAAACTGCCGCAAAAATTAACACAAACTTAACCAGTGTACTAAAGTAGTATCTGGGTTTTGCATCAAGCTGAGAAAGCAATACTTGGCTTGCTGCAACAAATTTTTGGAAAGTGCACTCAACAGGTTGGAGTGCATAGATACGTTATAGATCACTTAGCGAGCTAGGAAGTAATACCAATTGGTATAAAAGCAGTCAGCCTCAAAAGTGTGAGACATAGTCGACTAAGGAACTCACATGACTCACTACAAAATAGGTACCGATATTAGTCAAAAACCCATTCCAGACGCGGTGAAAGTCGCTGTGATAGGGGCAGGTATGTCTGGTTTGTATAGCGCTTGGCGATTACAGTGCGAAACAGACGTTGATGACTTCGCCATTTTTGAGCGCAGCAATCGCACAGGTGGAAGATTAGACTCAGATCTTATCCATTTCAGAGATAACCGCGCAGGAGCAAAGCCTGACAGCACCATTACGGTCAAAGAAGAACAAGGTGGTATGCGGTTTCTATTTGAGGGTATGGATGACCTAATGGCCCTCTTTCTAAAATTGGGCCTAGAAGATCAGATAGTCCCTTTCCCTATGAATAGCGGCGGCAATAACCGGCTCTACTTTCGTGGTACCAGCTTTTCGGTAAACGATGCTAAGCAAGACGACTATCATATTTGGTCGGCACTTTATAACCTCGACCCAAACGAACAAGGCGTTAATCCCAAAGACATTATTAATGTTGTTTTTAATCGTATCTTACAAGTGAATCCACAGTTCGATTCAAGGCCAGAGGTTCGCGGTCCAGAGTTTTGGCAGGAGTTCCGTCTGCAATGTCAATGGCAAGGTGAGCCGCTATATAATTGGTCTTTGTGGGATTTACTCACTGATATGGGTTATAGCCAAGAATGTATCACCATGCTGTATCGTGTTTTAGGCTTTAATGGCACTTTCTTATCGAAAATGAATGCGGGGGTTGCCTATCAGCTTTTGGAAGACTTTCCTGCAGATGTCGAATTTAGAACCTTTAAAGACGGCTTTAGCACCCTGCCAAACGCGCTGGTGGATAAAATAGGCAAAGAGAAGATTTACCTGCAAACAAGCATCGATAGCATCGCCTTTGATAAAGCAGACAATCTATATGTACTTAAGTACACCAAAACCGAGCAAGACGGACAGATAAGCGAAGGAACATTTAAAGCCGAAAAGCTTATTTTAGGGCTACCAAGGCTCGCGCTTGAAAAGTTGTTCATAGCGTCAGATGTATTCAAACAACTACCAAAGCAGCGGCGCGATGCATTATGGGATACATTGCAAAGCACAAGCAACCAACCACTCCTGAAGATTAATTTATACTACGACACTGCATGGTGGGGAACCGGCATGACAGGCCGCCCAGCTGTCAGCTTTGGACCTAACTTTGCCGATTTACCAACGGGTTCTGTTTATCCCTTTTATGCTTTAGATGATGAACTCGCCGCCGCGCTTATGTATAACGAGCGTCATGCCGAGCCTAGCCCAGAAACCCAACACAAACTCGAAGGGATAGAAGCCGCTAAATACAGTCGCCCAGCCGCATTGACTATTTACTGTGATTATTTAAATATTAATTTTTGGAGTGCACTGCAAAATAAAGGTGAGCTTTATCATCACCCTCGTGAGTCGGAACTCGTTGAATCTATTCCCAGTGATATATTTCCAGCCTCGGAAGCGGTTGTACGACAAGCGACACAATTCTTTAAAGACATTTTTAATACGCACTATGTCCCACAGCCCACCCTTACTAGCGCTCGAATTTGGGAAGGGAATGTAAATTTCAATGTCCCTGAAAACCTTCAATTTGGTTTTGGTGTACATCAATGGGCAATTGGCGCGAATGATAAAGATGTCATCGAAGATTTAGTAGAGCCGTTGCCAAATCTGTTTACCTGCGGTGAAGCTTACTCTGATTATCAGGGCTGGGTAGAAGGCGCATTACGTTCGACAGATTTAGTGCTACAAAAAGGGTTTGGCTTAGCGCCACTAAGCGAAGTCTTTGAAACAGACCAAGGCTGTAGCTCGTCAGAAGCAATACAAATCGCCTATCGGAAAATTGCTAATGAAATGATTATGGAATATATCGATCCTAACTTCTCGCCAAATACTAAAGACAAAGTAACGCATGCTGATGCCAATAGTGTGCTTGGCGTCAACCTAAGTTATTTCGATAAGCCCTAACCCGCCTCCCTAGTAATGAGGAGTTTTTACTCCTCATTAGCCCCACCTTGCAGAACTAATTGATAGTTTTCGATCAACTAAAACCGTTCCGGCATATTTCAAGTTAAACTAAGCTCCGCTGATCTGAGCCCAGTGATAAGTATTCTACGCTTTTGTGATAAAAACGTGATAACTCCGTGAGCCTATCTCAATATCTTGCAGCCATGATAAGGAGACTGTTAACCCTAATAAGAAGAGTACATCATGAAAGCAAAAATCCTGACTACCCTAGTCGCAACGTGTTTATCAAGCGCAGCGCTGGCACAAGACCTTGAAGTAAAGATCACTAACCTCACTCACGGTATTTACTATACGCCTTTACTGGTGGCTGCTCATAATCAAGATACCGCTCTTTTTAAACTCGGTGAGCAAGCATCTGAAGCATTACAAGCCATGGCCGAAGGCGGTGACATTTCAGCCTTAGGACAAATACTCGAAAGCGCAAACGCCAATATGGTCGCCAACCCAGCTGAGGGGCTACTTGCACCCGCAGGCTCTACAATGGCGATGATATCAACCAGTGAAGGCAATACGCACCTTTCAATTGTGGCGATGCTACTTCCTACCAATGATGGATTTGTAGGATTAAACGCTTGGCCTATTCCAAGCGCTGCCGGCACCTATGAAGTTTACCTTAATGCCTATGATGCGGGTACTGAAGCGAATAATGAACTGGTTGTCGAAGGCTCTGGTGCACCCGGTATTTTAGGGATCCCAGCATCGCCAGGTGCGGTTCCTGGAACTCAAGGAGCCGGTGTCACAGCAAGTGAAGAAAACACCATGGTCCATATTCACAGAGGCAACGTAGGTGACGCTGATCAAGTCGGCGGTAATAGCGATCTGCATAACACCGTGCACCGTTGGTTAAATCCCGTAGCTAAAGTAACAGTAACCGTAAAATAAGGGGGAGCTATGAAAGCGAAATTAGCATTAATTGCCATATCTGCGCTCCTGCTCAGTGCATGTGGAGACAATGACAATAATATGGTGATGCCAGAGCCACCGGTCGAGCCAAAGCCGGTTGAGTATGAGTTTGCCATCACCATCACCAACCTTACATATGCACAGCCAATGTCACCAATTGCAGTGCTGCTTCATCAGTCTGGTCATTACTTTACTGTCGGCATGCCAGCAAGTGAAGCATTAGAACAACTTGCAGAGGGCGGAAATAACAGCGACATCATCGCCGACGAGATGACACAAGCATCCGTATCAACGGATGGACCTTTAGGCCCCGGTGCAACAACCAACCTTTCCATCAAAACTACAGACCTTTCTGAGCTTAAATTATCGCTATTAACCATGATGGTGAATACCAATGATGGATTCTCCGGTCTAAATGCTATAGACGTCTCTGCGCTGCCCGTAGGCGAGATGCAAATGTATCGAACACTTGCCTACGATGCTGGAACTGAGCTGAATAGCGAAGCCGCGGGAACCATACCAGGCCCAGCAGATAGCGGTGAGGGCTTTAACGCAGAGCGCAACGATAATCACAACATGGTGACGATGCACAGTGGTGTAGTTGGTAGTGATGATGGACTCCAAAGTTCAACACTCACTAGTATCCATAAATTTGATAACCCGCTGCTTGCAGTCACAATCGAGAGAGTTAAATAGCCTATGCGCAAACGTCTGCCATAGGCGTTTGCGCTTTCATAAAGGGCTATTTATGTTAGAAAACGTGTTGCTAGTTGAAGATGACTTAGACATAGCGAGATTACTCCAAGTGCATTTAGAGGAGTTAGCTTTAGAGGTCACGCATGTTGCCGACGGCAGCCAAGTATTGTCGGTTGCTAAAGCAAACGATTTTGCCGTGATCTTACTGGATTTAATGCTACCTAATATGGATGGATTAACCCTTTGTCGAGAGCTTAAGGCGCTTAACCCTATGAGTAGTGTCATCATCGTCACCTCAAAAAGTAGTGATATCGATAGGATCATTGGACTTGAAGTTGGTGCGGACGACTATATATGCAAGCCTTTTAATACGAGAGAGTTGCAAGCAAGAGTAAAAGCACAGCTACGCCATGTCAGGCAACTTAAGCAACCAATGCAAACTGAAAATGCGGATTTCCCAAGCGATAAAATTGCAGTTGGGAGCTTAGTTATCGATGCCTGTTGTCATGAAATTTCGTTGGCCAATGTTAGATTAGACCTTACCGCAACCGAATTTGAGCTGCTGCAGTTTTTTGCTAAACACCCAAATCACGTGTTTTCTCGAACCCAGTTATTAGAGTCAGTATGGGGCTACCAACATTCAGGATACGAGCATACCGTTAACTCCCATATTAATCGTCTGAGGGCAAAGCTTGAAGCTATTTCAAATAATACGGTGATCGAAACAGTATGGGGCGTTGGTTACAAGTTAAATTCAGCCTCTCTTAGCGGGCATAGCGTATGAAGCTCTCACTCTACAAAAAACTCGCACTGACCTTATTTGTCACTTTCGTTGTCATTGCCGCGATTTTTGTGTGGTGGACTCAAGCGCTATCTCAAGTGTCTAAATCTCAAGCAGAACAACAATTACACCTCGCACTTGCGACCCATCTTGTTGACGATAACCCCCTGATAAAAGAGGGAGTGTACGACTATGATGGTTTGAGTAATCTATTTCACACCTTGATGATCTTAGGCCCCTCATTCGAGTTTTACTTTGTCTCCCCTGAAGGTAAGCTATTAACTTATTCTGCAGCCCCTGGAGAGGTTAAACGTCAGCAAATTGATGTTACCCCATTAAAAAAGCTCCTAAAGAGCGATAGCCAACTACCTGTATTTGGTGACGACCCGAGGAGCGTTAACGGCAGTAAAATTTTCTCTGTGGCCCCTGTATTTAACCAAGATATTTTACAGGGTTATCTATATATCATCATCGGCTCGTCAAAATACGATAGCATTATTGAGCAGCTAAAAAATTCAGATAAAGTGATGCTCGGCGTAAGTTGGTTATTAGGCACTTTGTTCTTTTTGCTGGTTGTCGTCTTGCTACTGCTTAATAAAATCACCAAGCCCGTGTCCAGACTGACTCAATATATAGATCAAGTCAGCCAAAACCATTTTAATATTAGTCGTGATGCCCAAATAAATTGGCCCGAAGAACATGATGAGATCCATCAGCTGGGTCGCAGCGTCAATGCGATGCTGGATAAAATTCAGCAGCAATTAACTACACTTAACCTCAAAGATGAACAACGTAAAGAATTACTTTCACAGCTAAGCCACGATCTTCGCACACCACTTGCCTCGCTTAAAGGTTACATTGAACTGATAGAAAAACAAACGAGTGACAAAAATATCGTTTCGCATATCGAAATTGCCAGCAAAAATATAAATCAGCTCAATCATCTTATCGCACAAATTTTTGAACTCGCCCATCTAGAAGCTGGACATACCAAACTTCATATTGAGCCCTTTAATCTACTTGAACTTATGTATGACGTTGCGGCTAAATTTACATTGCAGGCTAAACAGCGCGGAATAACCATGTTAATAAGCCCTAAAGCAAGCGAAGTTAGTATATACAGTGATATCGGGAAATTAGACAGGATCTTATCAAACCTCATCGATAACGCTATCAGGCACACTCATGCTGGTGGTGAAGTACAGCTCACATTACAGCAACAACAAGATATTGCTTTAGTGAGTGTTAATGATACTGGCATTGGGATTAATGCCACTGACCTTCCCTATATATTCGACGCTAGCTTTCAGGCTAAAAATAGCCTAAGTAACCGTAAACACAATGCGGGGCTTGGCCTTGCGATCACAAACGAGCTCGTTAAATTATTAAAAGGAAATATTAGCGTATCAAGCAAGCTAAACCGAGGTTGTAAATTTACAATTTCACTACCACTTTGATTTTCCACCTTTCCTTCTTTTTGTACCTAAAAGGAAAAGTAACATATTCTCGGCGTATAGACATACAAATCGGTGGATAAACCACCTTCTACCATATTGCACTTTGCTTATGCTGTGGTGAGAGCGAGTTTATCTCGCGATGTATTGGGTCAAAAAACAAAAAACCCGCTACATTGTTGTAGCGGGTTTCTTTAATTAGGCCCTGACGATGTTCTACTTTCACATGGGTAATCCACACTATCATCGACGCTGTTTTGTTTCACTTCTGAGTTCGGCATGGGTTCAGGTGGTTCCAAAACGCTATGGTCATCAGGAAAATACTGTTTTTTAGTTCTTATTTTTATATTAAATTTGGCCCTGGCGATGTTCTACTTTCACATGGGTAATCCACACTATCATCGACG
>NZ_AKXJ01000014.1:0-130181 GCF_000276645.1 Pseudoalteromonas sp. NJ631 | reverse complement strand
GTGCATTCTAAGCATTCCCGATTTTTTGTCAACACTTAATTTTGAATTTCTTTAGAAGTTTTCTTCCAAGCTCTCAAAGCTAAGTTTTACTCGACTACCAACTCGTTGACTTATTACTTTTCAGCGTTGCTCCCCGTGTCGGTGGATGCGCATTATAGGGCGATCCGATTTTAGTGCAACCCCTTTTTTCATTAAAACTTATAAAAAACGTTTATTCGAACAAAAAACAAACGAAACACATCAAAACAGTATATTTTTCACTCAAAAAGTTCGAATTGAAGTCACGCGAGTCTACATAAACTTTAAGCATCACTGTGGAACAACTAAACAAATGGCGTTATATAACATCTGTTAGCATATCAACTTGCCTACTTAAATATAGAACTCGAAACAAAACCAGGTCAATTCTTCTTTATGTAGAAAAGGTGTACGTAAATTATGTCGAAGTGAAAATGCAAAGCAATTACGAAGCAGTAGGTCTATCCAATAAGCAGGACTAGATACCAAAATGAAACCTTTTATCGAAAATATGAATTTAGGTGCGTTTATAAAGGTATTGAATACTAACTTTCGATTCTTCTTATTATTGGCTAGTAGCTATAGTAATGATTCTGGGATCTAAAGAAACAATGTTTAAGTAAAAGAAGATGTGGATAGATCTGTAACAGTGGAGTTCTTGGATAATAAAAAGGTAAATAAGTGGGATATTAAAAATAAAGAGAATATGCGATATGGAGGCGGAACCCGGAGTCGAACCGAGGTAGACGGATTTGCAATCCGCTGCATGGCCACTCTGCCATTCCGCCATGAAGAATATTGGAGCGAGTAACGAGGTTCGAACTCGTGACCTCGACCTTGGCAAGGTCGCGCTCTACCAGCTGAGCTATACTCGCATTCCATTTTTCACACTGGTAAATTTTATATGTGAAAAATAAATGGTGCCCGGGGCCGGACTTGAACCGGCACGCTGTTACCAGCGAGGGATTTTAAATCCCTTGTGTCTACCAATTCCACCACCCGGGCATCGGGTGTGAAAGCAAAAATTGGAGCGAGTAACGAGGTTCGAACTCGTGACCTCGACCTTGGCAAGGTCGCGCTCTACCAGCTGAGCTATACTCGCGTTCCGTTTTGTACATAAAAACCATTTAGATTTGTTACATACAAATCCCGATATAAATGGTGCCCGGGGCCGGACTTGAACCGGCACGCTGTTACCAGCGAGGGATTTTAAATCCCTTGTGTCTACCAATTCCACCACCCGGGCATCGGGCTTGCTTTCGCATGTGGATATGTTGAGAAATGGAGGCGGAACCCGGAGTCGAACCGAGGTAGACGGATTTGCAATCCGCTGCATGGCCACTCTGCCATTCCGCCGCAAATTTGGAGCGAGTAACGAGGTTCGAACTCGTGACCTCGACCTTGGCAAGGTCGCGCTCTACCAGCTGAGCTATACTCGCGTTCCATTATTTAAATCTACTTATTTAATAAGCTTCTTTAAACTTTAACTTGCTAGGTGATGTTATCTAAATTTCATTTAGATGACATACTGCCCTCTCAACACGGACGCATTCTACAGAAGTTCTGGAACGCGTCAACATAAAAAATGAATGTTTTGAATCGTTTGCTCAAAATTTATCTAAACCGCTGGGTTTATAATCATTTCAAGTCAAGAATTAGTCAATTCTCCTTTTGCAGCATAGAGATACTGGATCATAGAAACTAATGTAAGCAATGTCGCGATGGCTAAAAGTGCGTAACTTAGCATTGTCATCCAATCGGATAATTGCCAAATCAAACCTATAATAGCTAACATCTGTGCAGCTGTTTTGAATTTACCCAGCCAAGATACTGCAACACTTCCTCTTTTACCTTGTTCAGCCATCCATTCACGCAACGCAGAAATAACTATTTCTCTACTAATAATGACAACAGCAGAAATAGTAATGAAATAATTATCATAATGTGTAGCAAGTATCACTAAAGCAACACTGACCATCACTTTGTCGGCAACAGGATCTAAAAAAGCACCAAATGGCGTTGACTGTTCCAACTTACGCGCAAGATAGCCATCGAGGATATCGGTAACAGAAGCTAACCAGAAAATAAAAGCGGCGGCAAAAAACGCCCATGAATAAGGAAGATAAAAAACGACTGCAAACACGGGAATGAGTAGCAATCTAAATGTTGTGAGCGTATTTGGAATATTCCACATAACTACTTGGTATTGTCTTTTTTTCTATGTTCGCATGATTGCTTAAGCTTTGTCATGCAAATGATTAAATATCTTTTCAGCCATTTCAGGGCTGATCCCAGGAACTTGCTTTAATTGATGTATATTTGCAGATTTAACTCCCTGCATGCCTCCTAAAAACTTAAGTAGTGCCTGACGTCTTTTCTGACCTACGCCTTCAATCTCTTCAAGCACAGATTGCGTTCTTTGTTTTTGTCTTTTATTACGATGCCCTGCAATTGCAAAGCGATGTGATTCGTCGCGGATATGCTGGATAAGGTGTAATGCAGGTGAATCACTTTCAACATTCACCGTTTTACGACCACCATCGATTAGCAATGTTTCTAATCCTGGCTTTCGGCTTGTGCCTTTTGCAACCCCTATCAGTATCGGCATTTTATTGAGTTGCCAATCAGCGAAGAAAGATTCCGCCCTACCTAACTGCCCCTTACCACCATCAATAAAAATAATATCGGGTACTTTCGCTTCATCCGACATTTTGCCGTAGCGCTTATTTAATGCAAAATCCATCGCTGCGTAATCATCCCCAGGGGTGATCCCAGTGACGTTATATCTGCGATACTCTCTATTGTTTGGCCCTTGACCATCGAATACAACACACGATGCAACCGTGTTTTCTCCCATGGTATGACTGATATCAAAACACTCCATTCTTTGAATATCTGACAGCCCTAGCACTGCTTTTAGTTTGGCATATCGTTTGGTGATTGAGTCTTGTGCACTTTGTTTAACTTCAATACTGTTTTGCGCATTTTTATTTGCCAATGCAAGATATTGGGCTCGCTCCCCACGAACGTTACATTTGAAATTAATTTTGCGCTTCGAAACTTGGGTCAGCGCAGCTTCTAATGCACTTCCCTCTTCTATTTCGAATGGCAATACAATTTCTTTAGCAATTCTAGCGTGGTTACCCGTTGAAATATAATACTGTCCGATGAAAGAAGTTAGCACTTCATCTGCGCCAGAATCTTTTGGTACTTTTGGAAAATGTGTTTTCGTCCCAAGTACCTTATGTTCCCTTATCATCAGTACATGAATGGCCACTAAACCGTTCTTCTGCTCATAACCGATGACATCAAGCTCTGCAAAGTTTCCTGCAATGGACTGCTGTTCTTGCATTTGCCTTAATAAAGCAATTTGATCTCTGTGTTTCGCTGCTTTCTCAAAATCCAAAGACATACTGGCGCTTTCCATTCGTTCCACCAGTGCTGAAATAACGTCCTGAGAGCGTCCCGTCAAAAACTGTCGAACCATGGCTACTTGTTCTTGGTATTCTTCGTCGCTTACCTTGCCAACGCATGGTCCTGAACATCTTTTTAACTGATACTGCAAACAAGGTCGGCTGCGTGCGCGGTAATACGCATCTTCGCATTGCCTAACGGGGAAGATCTTCTGCATTAACCTCAGACTTTCCGATACTGCAGCACTGCTAGGGAAAGGACCAAAATACTCGCCTTTTTGTTTTCTACTACCACGATGAAATGCAAGTCTAGGATGTTGATGGGCGCTCAGGAAAATATACGGATAACTTTTATCATCTCTTAAGAGAATGTTATATCGTGGTTGGTATTTCTTAATTAAGTTATTTTCTAAAAGCAGCGCTTCGGTTTCGGTATTCGTTAACGTAACTTCAATATGGTCAATATTACTGACCAATACTCGCGTTTTGCTATCTGTGATATTTGAACGGAAGTAGCTAGAAACTCGTTTTTTGAGGTTTTTTGCTTTACCAACATAGATAACCTGGTCGTCCACATCATACATGCGGTACACACCAGGTTCTGTTGTTAATGTCTTGAGGAAAGGTTTGTAGTCAAATTCAGTCATTTAAAAAGAACTTAATGACTGCTATCTATATCGATCATTTTATGGCGAATCGCCAAGTGGGTTAATTCCACATCACCGCTCACATTGAGCTTTTCAAACATGCGATAGCGATAACTATTTACCGTCTTAGAGCTTAGGTTCAAGCGATCTGCAATATTTTGTGCTTTCTCACCTTTAGTGATCATGAGCATGATCTGCAATTCTCTTTCCGATAGCGATTGGAAAGGGTTTTCGTCATTGCGGCCACTAAATTGCGCAAGGGCAATTTGCTGAGCAATTTCTGGCGCAATATAACGCTGGCCAGCATTAACCGCACGTATTGCATTGATCATTTCATCAGGGCCAGCACCTTTTGTTAGGTAACCGTGCGCACCAATTTGCATTACCTTGCTTGGGAAAGGATCTTCACAATGTACGGTAAGCACAATAACTTTTACATCAGGACAGTAACGGCAAATCTTTTTGGTCGCTTCCAATCCACCAATACCAGGCATGTTCATGTCCATTAGCACAATATCAGGCTCACTTTGACGACAAAAGGTTACGGCTTCCTCACCGGTTTTGGCTTCTCCTACCACTTTAAAGCCACGCACATCATCTAAAATGCGTTTTATGCCAGTCCTGACAAGTTCATGATCATCAACTAAAAGCACATTAATCAATGGCACACCCTCTACATATATATTGGTAAAAGGAGCGAAGCAACCAACAGCCCCGCTTCCAGATGTTTGAGATTACCACATATTTTTTAAAAGCATAACGATAGAAACGAGAGAAAAATACAATTTTGATATGAATTAACTAAATAGTTAATTAATGAAATAAGCAGTTTGATTATAATTTCACCGCTTTATCATTTTAAAAGCAGCCGCTACGGCATTTAGCCATAGCGACTAATAGTAGATTTATTTTTATATGACTCAGCTTTGCTTTGAAAATTTATCGACCCAAAGTGCAATCACACCGTCACCGGTTACGTTACATGCTGTGCCAAAACTATCTTGCGCTAAATATAAAGCAATCATCAATGCCACTGCGCCCTCATTAAAACCAAGCATACTGGTCAATAGCCCAAGCGCAGACATAACCGCTCCACCCGGCGCACCAGGAGCCGCAATCATTACTACACCAAGCATAAAGATGAATGGCAACATTTCCGACAATGAAGGTACAACCATCTCAGGAGAAAGCAGCATCACAGCCATTGCGCAAGTCACTATGGTAATAGTCGACCCTGACAAATGGATGGTGGCACAAAGTGGTACGGTAAAATTGGCAACCTCTTCGTTAACATTATTAGATTTACTTGCACGAAGAGACACTGGAATAGTTGCCGCGCTCGACATAGTACCAATCGCAGTAAAATACGCAGGTAGCATATTTTTGATTAATTCCAATGGATTTCTACCAAGTAACAGACCGCTCACCACAAACAAAGTGCTTAGCCATAGCCAATGCATAATAATCGCGGCAAGCAATACCACGCCAAACGTACTCAGGGTGTCGAATACCGTACCTGCTACCGCCATTTCAGCAAAAACACCGGCAATGTAAAGTGGTAATATTGGAATAATGACTTTCGCAAGCAGTGCATCTACCACATCTCTCGCTTCGTCGGTGACGCCTTTAAGTTTAGTTAAACCACACTGGCTCATCCCAATACCAAAGATAAATGCAGTTGCAAGTGCCGACATCACTCCCATCAGCGGAGGGATCTCGATATTAATAAAGCTCTTAAGATGAGATTCTTCCACGGCTTGATAAGCAACACCACCGTCAAAAAATGGAATAAAAGCATTAACTAATAGAAATGCTAACGTGCCAGCAATAATGGTTGACCCATAAGCAAAGCCGACTGTCTTACCAAGCAAGTGGCCCGATCCCTTTGGTAAACCTGCTATACCTGAAGCAATAAAAAGCAGGATTATCAGAGGAATAGTAAAGCTGATAAGTTGCCCTATGATCACCTTGAAGGTGTATAAGAGCTCAACTAACACAGTCGGCAAGTACAGACCCGCCAACATACCAGCGACGATACCCGCCACTAGCTTCAATATAAGAGACATAGTTACTTCCTAGCAGATTTTCAAAGGCGTTGTTGTAACATGTTTTTGACCATCTTTGCTATTAATTCGATGGAGATAAATCGATTTGTACATTTTATGTATACATATTCGCCACCTAACGTAAATAATTGCAACTTGACGAAAATAAATTGTTTCAGCTCATTGCATATTATCTAATACTGACAAAAGTCTCTGTATAATAATTAAATTCATGCTCAAAGCTGTAACCTACTCTTTTGTCGCACTTAGTCTATCTAGCCAAACATGGGCACTAGACCCAAATAAAATCCCATTTATCGATAGCTCTGCAAAAATTGATGGTGTACTTGAAGCCGATATTTGGCAACGTGCATTAGAAATAGATATCAACAACATCACTTGGCCATACGAGAACCAATCAAGTCCAGTACAAACTAAGGCCTACGTATATGAGAATGGTCAATCTTTATTTATTGCTTTTGATGCAAAGGACCCTAATCCTGAGTTGATCCGCGCATTTTATCGTGACCGTGACCGCGCCTGGGAAGATGATCTTGTCGGCATTAAAATTGATTCATTTAACAACGCCCAAAGCGCTTATCAGTTTTTCATCAATCCACTAGGTGTACAACAAGACTCAATTGAAAACGAACTCACTAAAAGTGAGAATGGTTCTTGGAATGGGATCTGGGATAGCGTCGGAAAGATCAATAAAGACGGTTATGTTGTTGAAGTTGAAATCCCACTTCGTGTATTAAATTTTAACGACTCCCTCGAGAGCAAAACCATGGCTTTAGAGTTTCTGCGTTTTTATCCAAGAAATGAAAGGTTGCGTATCTCCAGCATGCAATTACAACATGCAAATTCTTGCTGGATCTGTCAGATGCCAAAATATCAAGGATTTGCTAAGGCTAAGCAAGGTAGTAACTTTGCCGTTATTCCAACACTTGTCACCAATAGGCAAGAATCTCGCGACATTAATGATGGTATCGCAGAGCCGTGGCAAGCCGACAATAATGTCGAGCCGGGTTTAGACGTAAAGTGGGCTATCACACCAGACACGACGCTAAACGCAACATTAAACCCTGATTTCTCACAAGTTGAAGCTGACACGGGACAATTGAGCGTTAACAATAGCTTTAGCCTATTTTTCCCTGAAAAACGGGCGTTCTTTTTAGATAATTCCGATTACTTTTCTTCTCACCTTAACCTTATTCATACTCGGAACATTTCAGCACCCGATTATGGCGTCAAGCTTACCGGTAATAAAAACGGTCACACTTTTGCAGGATTTATTGCCAACGATGAAAGACTCAATGTCGTTGTTCCTGGAAATTTAGGCTCGAGCGTTGTCTCATTAGAGAGAAACAGCCAAAACATGGCACTGAGATACCGTCATGACCTAAACAAAACCTTGTCAGTAGGCGTGACATCGACGACCAGGCAAAGCGACGACTATCGCAACCAAGTTGCGAGTATAGACGCCAAATACAAACCAACAGATAACGATACCCTACAAGTGCAGTTAATTGGCTCAGATACAGACTATGATAGCGCTTTTGTTGAATCGTTATGTGATAGTACGCTCGCTGAGTGCGACCTAAACGAAAGTGTACTCAGAGTGATTGACGAAGATGACCGTGGTGCTGGCTATTACGTTAATTATGAGCACAATCGCAAGCATTGGAAGGCATTTACCAGTTATCAAGCTCGCGATGCCGCACTTAGAACCGATATGGGCTTTATCACTCAGGTCGACTTTAATAAATTTCTTTTTGGCGGAGAGTACCGTTGGTATGGCGATGATAACAACTGGTGGAACCGTGCACGTTGGTACGCCGACTGGGATATTTCCCACAACGAGCAAGGCGAGTTATTAGAAAAAGAAGTGCAAACCAACTTTGCAGTTGACGGCCCATTGCAAAGCTTTCTTGATTTCGGTGTTGAACATAGAAAACGCACTGGACTGCGACATGATGAAACCCGCCTTGCGATTGACGGCAATACCGATCTATTTACCGAGAATTCACAGTGGACCTATATGGAGTTCAAGCCAATGGCCGGCGTTTTCGCAGGCTTGAACTTAAGTAAAGGAAACCGCGTTGATCTTGCAAACAACCGTCTTGGTGATTTGTACTTCGCCCGCCCAGTTATTAACGTCAATCTTGGCAAACATTTTGAAGTTAGATTGCGCCATACATTCGAAAAAATGAAAGCGAATGGCGCAAAAGTTTATACCGCAAATCTGAGCGATATACGCCTGACTTACCAATTTAACATTAATAGCTATCTGAGATTGGCAATCATCAACACGGATATTTCGAGAAACCAGAGCAATTATAACGATGATGTTGATGCGACTTATAAAAGCATCAGTACCCAACTGCTCTATTCCTACAAACTAAACCCACAAACCGTTTTCTTTGCAGGCTATTCCGATCATGGTTATCAAGACGATGATTTGTCAAAGATAACTAAAGACGAAAAGACGGTATTTATGAAGTTCAGTTATGCCTGGTTGATTTAAATATCAACCTTTAAATAACTATTGGCTATAAGCAAATTTGATATATCTTATAGCCAATCTTTCCTTTCGTTTTGCGAAATGCGCAGTAAAGTGATGGAATACAAGCAAACCTAGATTAGGGAACACAAATGACTAAAGTATATGCAGATAACAGTCTAACTATCGGTAATACACCGTTGGTTAAAATCAATCGCGTTTCTGGCGGCAATGTTTACGCAAAAGTGGAAGCGCGTAACCCAAGCTTCAGCGTTAAATGCCGTATTGGTGCGTCTATGATCTGGGAAGCTGAAAAAGCGGGCCTTCTTAGCGAAGGTAAAGAACTTATTGAACCAACTTCAGGTAACACGGGTATTGCATTGGCTTTCGTTGCTGCTTCTCGTGGTTATAAGTTGACACTTACTATGCCAAATACGATGAGCCTTGAGCGTCGTAAACTACTTAAAGCACTTGGCGCAAATTTAGTGCTGACAGAAGGCGCCAAGGGCATGAAAGGCGCGATTGAAAAAGCAAATGAAATCCAAGCAAGTAACCCTGAAAAATACGTGTTACTGCAACAGTTTGAAAACCCAGCAAACCCGAAGATCCACTTTGAAACAACGGGTCCGGAAATTTTTGATGCACTTGAAGGTAATATCGATTACTTCGTTGCGGGCGTTGGTACGGGTGGCACGATCACTGGTGTTTCGCGCTATCTGAAAAATGAAAAAGGCCTAAATGTTAAGTCAATCGCTGTTGAGCCAGTTGACTCACCAGTTATCACGCAAACCCTTGCGGGCGACGAAGTAAAACCGGGTCCACACAAAATTCAAGGGATCGGTGCTGGCTTTATTCCGGGCAACCTAGATCTTGAGCTTATTGATGGCGTTGAGTTGGTCTCTAATGAAGATGCAATTGCAATGGCACACCAGCTGATGAAAGACGAAGGTATTTTAGTAGGTATTTCTTCAGGCGCAGCCCTAGTTGCCGCAAAGCGTATTGCCGAGCAACCTGAAAATGCTGATAAAAACATCGTGGTTATTTTGCCAAGCGCTGCAGAGCGTTACCTAACTAGCCCACTCTTTGCAGACACATTCTCTGAACAAGAATTAGTGCAGTAAGACTAGAGCTTCATATTCTAGACTTTCAAGGGGCATCACTGCCCCTTTGTTTTTTATATTATTCCTTTTAATTTCACCTCCTTTCACTACACTTTATCTATTCGCTACGCTTTTTTGACTTCGATGACTGTAAAGACCTTGTTACTCTTGTTTTTTCTCATGTTTAGTAGCTTCATCTATGGGGAGAATTTAAACGTCGCCTACTTTAAGGGTGGTGAATTTCGCCTTGTTGCTGGAGAAAAGTATCAAGGGGGCTATCTATACAATAAGAAAGGCAAAAATGCCTTCATTCATATTGTGACATTAGATTGGCCACCTTATATCGGTGCAAACCTCTGCAATAAAGGCTGGGCCTTTCAGTTTGCCGTCGCACTGCTTACCGATTTAGATTATCAAGTGTATGTTGAATTTTTGCCTTGGGCTCGTGCCGTAAGGGCCGCAGAAACAGGCAAAGCTGATATTTTATTCCCAGAATACTATATTGAAGATTCAGCACCATCTGACAATCACAAGAATAAGACCCGCAGAGAGCTACTTGCCTTATCTAATGCCTTTCCTGGTGGCGAAATCGGCTTTTTGAAGCGAAGAGGTGAAGAAGACCGCTTTGATGGTAATCTAAACTCAGTTAAGAATGAGCTCATTGGCGTCGTGAGAGGCTATCAGAATACCCCCGAGTTTGATGCTATGATGGATAATGGTGAATTTGTTACAGTAGAAGCCGTAAATGATTTACAGCTAGTGAAATTACTCGTCGGTAAGCGCGTAAATTTAGTAATAGGCGATCCAAAAGTACTGCGCTTTACAGTCAATTATTCAGACTTACCTAGAGCTGAAAAAATTGAATTACTGAGAAACATAGAAAACGTGACACCGCCTATAAAGTACAATCACCTCTACTTTGCGCTTAGCAAGCAAAAACCACATTGGCGTGAATTGCTCAAAGACATCAATCGCAATCTCTATCAATTTGAGAACAGTGGCGAAACGCAAAGAATGATCGAAATGGTCAGTAACGAGTGTTATTAACCTCTACAAAGGGCTTAACGCCTAAGCACCGCGTTTGTTCAATACCTCTGCTTAAACACACCGCATTTTTAGCTAAAATACGCTTAGGCAAATCGCTTTAGTTAATCCCTAAATACTTGTGCACTTGAACTGATAAGCGCCAATTTTTCGCTTTGCAATTGTCTATTGCAAGCTTAGTGGCCTTGGCTTTTTGGCTGATTGGCTGAAGATACACTAGCTTTGGTTCAACCCCAGTTTGTGCAAATAACGCCTCTAATTCCTCAATATGCTTTTGCATCGCAACGGGGTGCTTTATCTCATCAGCACGAGCCATTGCACTTGGAAGTACTTTGTAACCCCCACGCATATTAATTTTTGGCGACACGGTAACCCAAGTTTCAGCTGGCGCGAGGATCTCAAATGTACCACTGGTTTCAATCTGTGTGCTGTACCCTTTGCTATGCAATAACTCGCATAACGGGCGAAGATCAAACATACAAGGTTCACCACCAGTGATCACCACATGTTTGGCTTGGTAGCCCCGCGACTCGAAAATCGCCAAGATCTCCTCAGCACTCGCGTTCGCCCACCACTCTGAGTCAGCCTTTTTTTCTACAGTGTTATCCAATGAAACAATAAAAGTGTCGTTGGTTTCCCACGTTTGTTTGGTATCACACCAAGCGCAACCAACTGGACAGCCCTGCAAACGTAAAAAGATTGAAGGCGTACCAGTGAAGCTTGCTTCACCCTGAATTGTTTCAAATATTTCGTTAACCTTGTACAAAATGGCCCCGTGTTTAAGATAAAGTTGTCGAAAAATACCGCGAGAAAATTGTCATTTCTCCAGCGGCCGTGTAGTATATCGCGCCCTGAAGTAAACCTCTATCAAAATCGAGGCAAATCACCTATGAGCGAAAAAGTTGTCGTAATCTATTCCGGCGGAATGGACTCTTACACTGTATTAAACAAGGCTGTCCGCGAGGGCCATGAGGTTTATGCACTGTCTTTTAACTATGGCCAGCGACATGTAAAAGAGCTACAAGTTGCCGCTGACGTATGTGCAAAACTCGGCGTTGCTCATAAGGTCGTTGATATTTCTGCTATCAATCAATTATTGTCAGGCTCTAGCCTAACTGATGACATCGACGTGCCAGAAGGCCACTATGAAGAAGAGAGCATGAAGAGCACGATTGTGCCTAATCGCAATATGATTTTGCTTTCTCTTGCGGTAGGTTACGCTGTCTCTCTAAAAGCAAATAAGGTATTTTACGGTGCTCACTCTGGCGATCATGCAATTTATCCAGATTGCCGCCCAGAGTTCGTTAAAAAGATGGATGATGTTTGTCGCATTGCGAACTACGACGCCGTTGAAATTGTAAGTCCTTACCTTAACAACTCAAAAATTGATATCCTGACTGACGGTCTAAAAATGGGATTAGATTACGCTGACACTTGGACGTGTTACAACGGCCGCGACAAAGCATGTGGTAAGTGTGGTGCTTGCCAAGAGCGTCTCGAAGCATTTGAACTAAACCACGCAACAGATCCACTCCCGTACGAATAACCGTATCGAAAAAGGCCTCTGTTGAGGCCTCTTCATATGCTGTTCAAGTGCTTCATTTCACAGGAAGCGTCATACCTTCAAACAGCTTGTCAATATCATCTTGATTTCGCAGCAAGCTTGCACGCTCTACCACATCTTTTGTGAGATGCGGTGCAAATCGCTCAATAAAGTCGTACATGTAGCCTCTTAGGAAGCTCCCTTTTCTGAAACCGATTTTCGTCGTACTTGCTTCAAATAGGTGACTTGCATCGATGCAAACTAAGTCGCTATCAGACTTTTCATCAAGTGCCATTGACGCCAATACACCAACACCGAGTCCTAATCTTACATAGGTTTTAATCACATCGGCGTCCGTTGCAGTAAACACGATGTGAGGCTCCAAGCCATGAGCATTAAATGCTTTATCCAGTTCTGAGCGGCCAGTAAAACCAAACACATAAGTGATCAACGGATATTTAGCGACGTCTTGCACCGTCAGTGCACTGCCTTTTTGTGCAAGAGGATGGTCTTTGGCGACCACAATACTGCGATTCCAGTGATAGCAAGGTAGCATGACCAGATCACTGTACAAGTGTAGCGCCTCGGTGGCGATAGCAAAGTCAGCATCACCTCGAGCGGCAGCATCAGAGATTTGCTGTGGCGTACCTTGATGCATATGTAGAGAAACCGCCGGGTATTTTTTCATAAACCCTTGGATCACAGGAGGTAACGCGTAACGAGCTTGTGTATGCGTCGTTGCGATGTTTAGTTTACCTTGATCTGGTAAGGTATGTTCATTTGCAACTGCTTTGATCCCTTCCACTTTAGAGAGGATCTCACGAGCAATATTAATAATTTCATTACCCGCGCCCGTAACATGCGTTAAATGCTTACCGCTACGGCCAAAAATTTGTACTCCCAACTCGTCTTCAAGCATGCGCACTTGCTTTGAAATACCAGGTTGAGAGGTATATAAACTTTCCGCCGTCGCTGACACATTAAGGTTGTGATTCAACACTTCGACGATATATCTCAATTGTTGTAATTTCATATTGCTTTTATTCTTATGATCTCTTGATGTTGAGCATCAGCCCATAGCAAAACCGCTTTTTTGTTAGCGAGTTTAGTGCAAAGCGATAAAAACCGCCTGTTACGACCTTATGTAGGCTAGCACATTTGGTAAAAATGAGGTAGCCAAGAGGTACTAAATATCAGCATTTTCACTGACGCTCCGACAGTCATTTGGCCAAATAGCGAATATTTTGACACGCTTTTGCAAACTCACGTGCTAAATCTGGCGACTATCTTTCACTAAAACTAACCGCTCATTTAGGCATCGGCTATACTAAAAAATAATGAATTCTTTATCTTTTTTACAGGTTATTGTCGTAAACCTGTTCAGAATAGTACGAATTCATGTAAGATTAAAAAATTACACTGGTGGTTACATGAAAGAGATTTCAGTATGTTTGTTTCTATTATAATAATGTTGATTGTTGCACTTATCGTCATAGCAGTTTGGGTAAGCGCGATCCAACAACATAAAGAGAAACAAGAAGCGGAGAGACGCAAAGAACTTGCTAAGCAAAAACGCGTAATAGAAGAAGCGGAAGACGTCATAATGAATGGCAGCAATATTCCGATGTCTGAAGTCATGATCCGTATTATTCAACGCCGCGTGCATGACGCTTTAGCCGCAATGGTGGAGTTGTCTCCTACTTCGAAAGAATTAAAAAGTCGTTTACACGAGTCGCAAGAGCGCTTAAATACTCAGCCTGAAAAAACAGCAGATTCAGACTCGATAGCACTTCCTGACAATGACAAACAAATTATCGCATTAGTTCAAGGCATAAAGAAATTACGCCAACTACTGCGCTCTGAGCATAGTAAAGGCAAAGTAGACACTCAACTGTTCGTTAATGAAGACCGCAGACTAGAGCGATTTCAGCTTAAAATCAATGTCGAAAGCCAGATAAAACGAGGGCTCTCAGCACGAACTGCAAATATGGTCGGTTCAGCAAGGCAATACTTTGAAAAAGCTTACGCTACAATTTGCGCCGTCTCATACAATGATGACTATGTAAAAGAGAAAAAAGCACAGCTGGAAGGTTATTTAGAAGAGATCAGCAGTGAACTTAGAGCGTCCAACGCATCAGCGGTGAAAAAGAAAGCAGAGCAAGAACAAGACGACTTGGACGTATTGTTTGCACCGAAGAAGAAGTGGTAACACCACAATTTACGTAAAAGGCTGGTCTCCCAGCCTTTTTATTACAAATGAAGTAAACCCGCCAGATTAACCAAAAGCAAACTTAACGATAAAGAGTACTGTCAGTACCCAAACGCTGATACTGATTTCATTTGCTTTGTTACACGCCAGTTTAACTGCCGTATAAGAAATAAAACCCAAAGCAATACCATGTGCGATTGAAAACGTGAGCGGTGTCATCAGTAACACAACACTGACCGGAATGGCATCGCTCATCTCATCCCAATTAATCAATTTTAGGTTTTGTAGCATTAATACCGACACATACAGTATCGCGCCTGCCGTCGCATATGCAGGAACCATTTGTGCCAATGGCGCAAAGAACATCATGAGTAAGAAGCAGATCCCTACGACCACGGCCGTCAATCCTGTGCGACCACCGACAGATACACCCGACACTGATTCGATGTATGAAGTCGTCGTTGAGGTACCGAGCACTGAGCCTGCAATCGTCGCAGTGCTGTCAGCTGACAATGCCCTACCCAACCTTGGCATACGACCATGTTCGTCAGATAATCCAGCCTTTTGCGTCACCGCAACCAATGTGCCACTGGTATCAAATAAATCGACAAATAAAAATGCAAACACCACACTGAGCATGGAAAGCTCAAAAATTCCGCTCAAATCTAACTGCATATAGGTCGGCGCGATACTTGGGGGCACATCAACAACCCCGTGATAATCTACAAGCCCAAGCCCCCACGCAACACCCGTTACCATTAAAATGCTGATAAGCACGCCACTTTTGACTTCACGGTACATAAGCGCCGCAATCACAAAAAAGCTCGCAATAGCTAATAGCGGGCCGGGAGAAGTGATATCACCAAGTTGTACTAATGTAGCATCGCTTGCGATAACAATTTTCGCGTTCTTTAGCGCGATTAAGGCTAAGAATGCGCCAATACCTGCCGCGATCGCACGCTTTAGCACAATGGGAATAGCTTGGATCACCCACTCGCGAACCTTGAATACGCTCAAAAATAGAAATAAACAGCCCGACATAAATACCGCGCCTAATGCACTTTGCCATGTATAGCCCATGCCAAGCACAACACCATAGGTAAAAAAGGCGTTTAAGCCCATTCCAGGCGCAAGCGCTAAAGGATAGTTAGCCCATAGCCCCATAATAAAACAGCCGATTGCGGCTGCGATACAAGTTGCTACAAAAGCAGCGCCGTGATCCATACCAGCTTCTGCTAGCATTGCAGGGTTTACAAAAACGATGTAAACCATAGTAACGAATGTCGTCAAGCCAGCAATCACCTCAGTTCTTACATTGGTGTGCATAGCTTGCAGTGAAAATAACCGCTCGAGCATAACTAAAATTACAAATTTGAGGAACAAGTGGTTGGATTTTAACACGAATCACTTTAAAACTCGGACAAAATAGTTAAAATTCAGCTACACTCTGCTTATCAAGATTATTGCGAATAAAGATATGGATCAAAATAGCACCGACAACTCAGCAAACCATGACTTAGAACAGCAGCTGCTGAATGTGCTTGAATTTGTTACGTCGCCATTAAAAGCGGACGCAAAATTCCCAGATCTTCATGACAATACCCAAGCTTTGAAAAAAGGTCTCTATTACCTAAAAGAAAAGTCTTTTCCGCTTGCGGCAAAATGGCTAAGACTGGCGGCGATGTCTGGTGATTTGAAGGCACAGTTCTTTTTAGGTTTGTTGTTTATGAAAGGTCAAGGAGTGCCACCCAGCCCCTTTCATGCAGCCGCTTGGTTAAGTTTGGCCAGCAGCCAAGGGCACAAAGGCGCCGAACAGGTACTACTAGATGTACGCCGCTTCCTTACAACTAAGCGCTTTAGAGATGCACAGTGCTATGCTGCAACACTTTACGAGCAAATTCATCAACTACAGCATATTAGCCAGTAAATTAAATTTGACTCTCCAAAAAAACGTAGGCTAGGCGTAGCTAAGCCTCTCTTAAGTAAACGTACGCTTTCCCTCTGCGACGATCAAAATGATACAGTAGGAAAACTACTGTATCGCAGCTGAGAAAACTTCCTTGCTTTACTCATACTGAACTTTCGTCAATTAAGCTCTCATTTCAAAAAAATCACAACCACTTGTTTTATAATGAAAATTTAAACTAAATAAAAATTAAGCTTGAATATTGATTAAAAAGCTAGCAATTTTCCTTGCATTCACACACTGTATAAACTACTGTATACACATACTGTATAGATAACCAGTGAGACAATTATGTTACACAGCAATGCACTTCTACAGCCAAACAATTCAACTTATTACACACTTAACGAAATCAATAATGTGATAGTTGAAGATGAGATCGTCGCTAGCTTAGAGTTACTTAAAGTTTTACATAAATGTCAGCATAAACAAGGCTGGACGCTACTCGTTGCACCCGATAATGTACCAAACAAGTCACTACTAGAAAGCGCTTCAGTTGATGCAAGTAAGTTGCTCGTCATTAGGCAAAAGCACATATACGACCTTGAGTATGTACTTAAAAGTGCTATCAGCAATGGTAATTTCGCTGCAGTGGTGATTTGGACTGATATTGCATCAGTGCAAACTATCAACAAAATGGAACTGCCGGTATCTGACGTTGCGATCCACTGTTTTCAAAGCGCTTAACAAGCTACAATAACAGGATATAAATTTGTTAAAACTGAAGTTTTTATGTCTTGTTATTGCAATTCATCCCTTCCCTATTCGCAATGCTGTGAGCCGTACCTTAAGGGACAAAAATTCGCAGAGCGTCCACAAATACTCATGCGCTCTCGCTATACTGCATACTGCTTAAAAGATGCACAGTATATTCATGACACGTACGCCCAGGCTAAACAAGCACAAAATAGTGTCGACGATATTGCTGCATTTGCTAATTATGCACACTTTATAAAATTGGAAGTGCTAGAAGAAATAGCAGAAGCTACTCAGGGGGTTGTTGAGTTTAAGGCACACTATATCGCAGAAAACACGCACTATATACTCCATGAACGGTCAAATTTTATTACCGAAGCAGGCAGATGGTATTACTTAGATGGTGAATTGTACGATACGCCTACAACCAAAGTAGGCAGAAATGACGTCTGTCCGTGCGACAGTGGTAAAAAGTATAAAAAGTGCCATGGTAGCTAAAATAGTCTGAATTAGAGATTAAATATAAAGCAATAAAAAAGCTTGAAACGAGCAAAGGATGATTAAAGGCCGTTTAGCTTATACCAGTTGTATTAAGTAAATGATCTATCTTGAAGCGGGGAAATAGCTTTAGTAGCAAGGCAAAAATTTTGCTATTTAGTTGTTCTAAATGAGAAATTTTTAACGAAGCTAATATGCTATTTCACCCTTCAAATTGATTAGAGAATTAATTCAATTGGTATTAGACATGAGGCGCGATAAGCATGGCGTTTTATGTCAGTCTAGTAACGAAGCAAACAGCTGTAAAATGACAAGTTTAATACCAGTTTGTCTTAAACTTGCTCAATTTGAAGAAGTAAAAGCAGCTAATGTTGTTACGCCGTCGCGCGTAACATACTCTGCATATCTCCCGTTGCAATTTGATCATAAAAACCAGCTGCATCCATTGCCTTATCAGTAACCAAGGCCAGTTTACCTTGCGCGCTCGCCAAACGCCTTTTAACCGCTGGTTCCAAATTTTCTACAACTTCGAGTGGAATATGCTTTTTATCATTTCGTGCGGCAAAAGGTTCTGGATTTAAATTTTCTTGCAATCGCAAGGTCGCCATCGCCCCCGTAGATACCAGCTGCGCGTTATGCTGACCAATAAGCATATTGTACTCTTTTGGCGCAAGCGGCTTTTGTGGACCTATTTCAAATTGCTTTTTTAGTGTTTCTTCTGAGTTATCTTTTGCGGCAGCTTCAGATTTTGGTAGGTGAAATTGGCTAAAATCTAATGCATCAGTTGATAGCATAGATAACAGCATGGCAAAATCGGCAGAGCGCGTCTCATGAACACTAATGTTCAACGCGGACCCTAATTGTGACTCACTGATTAAAACGCCATCAATTTGCATGTATTCCAACCGATTATTTTGCTAATTATGAATTTATCGGCCTTTTTCCGAAAAACTTTAGTAGTTTTCTTTACTTCGAAAAAAACTTTGTTATTATCACCGCCGTTGTTTAGGAGGGGTTCCCGAGCGGCCAAAGGGATCAGACTGTAAATCTGACGGCTCAGCCTTCGCTGGTTCGAATCCAGCTCCCTCCACCATAAACAACAGTTACAATTTCGGAGGGGTTCCCGAGCGGCCAAAGGGATCAGACTGTAAATCTGACGGCTCAGCCTTCGCTGGTTCGAATCCAGCTCCCTCCACCACTTTCAAATTGTAACGCTTTAAAATGTATGGAGGGGTTCCCGAGCGGCCAAAGGGATCAGACTGTAAATCTGACGGCTCAGCCTTCGCTGGTTCGAATCCAGCTCCCTCCACCACTTTTAAAGTAAACGCTCCAAATGATGGAGGGGTTCCCGAGCGGCCAAAGGGATCAGACTGTAAATCTGACGGCTCAGCCTTCGCTGGTTCGAATCCAGCTCCCTCCACCACCTTCTATGCTTTATCTCACAATAAGCTTACATATATAAACGAGCTTAAAAACAATCCAAAGCCAAAAATCAAATGTGCTGCCATACTTTTTACCCTTGCCTTAGTCGGCTCTGGTAATTTAGATGCTGCGATCCCTGCACCAAAACAGGGTTGCATAATAAAAAATGGAAAAACACACGTTATGAAGCCAAAAACTAACGCAGTCAAAAGGCTAGGCTCAATCAACCAAGGCTTGCCCACGCTCAGTAGAAACACCAAGGCGAATACAATCCCAATGAAATAATGCATGGACCAGCCAATGACACGTTCACCAGATATTGGTTTACTACGCCCGATACCTTGATGCGTAAGTTGACCTTGACACAAGTGTCCAATCCACCTACCAACTAATGCATAATCTAAGCCCTTTATGGCAAACAAGCGACTGAGCATAAATGCCCACAAATCCATAACAAGCGTTGCACCTACGCCAATCACGACTGCTGGCATTAATATCGAATATAGGTTTTCCACTATTTTTACTCCTCTTTTTTACTGATAGCCGCTATCCTACTAGTTCAAGTTAACTTTAAGTCAAGGGCAAAAATGGATATCAGTGAAGTTGCAAAGAAGTCAGGTTTACCCGCATCCACGCTTAGATATTATGAAGAAAAAGGACTGATCCGATCGATTGGTCGACAAGGGCTCAAACGTGTTTTCCCCCCTTCGATACTTGAACGTCTAGCACTTATTACACTTGGCAGAAACGCAGGCTTTTCGTTAGATGAAATAGCGGACATGTTTACCCCCGAGGGTAAAGCGGATATTGATAGGGTGAAGTTACAATCCAAAGCGGATGAATTAAATGAAACCATTAAGCATTTAACTGCAATGCGAGATGGCCTCTATCACGCTGCAAAATGCCCTGCGCCAAGCCATTTTGAATGTCCGACATTTCAAAAGCTGTTAAAACGAGCGGCAAAGGTGAGGCCCGACAAATAATAGGCATAAACAGGACACTATGCTAATGCTCAATCATCAAGTCACGACCGTGGTCACGTAAGTAACGCCGAGCCATTTTATGGTCGTGGCCATAGTGCTTTGTTACCAAATGCCAAAATGCGCTATTGTGTGCCATGACATGAAAATGGCAAAGTTCGTGCACTACCACATAATCAATTACCCACTGAGGCGCACCAATCAAAAACGTATTAAACGCAAGCACGCCTTTAGATGAAAAACTGCCCCAGCGGCTTTTATAAACGCGTATTTTTAGGGTATCAAAGCGAGCTTGAATATCAGGTTGATAGCGCGCAATAACCATATCTACATAGTCATTTAGCGTTTCGCTTAACAGCGCAACTAATTCACGCCATTCATTTTTGACAGCCTTAAGTAAAACCCTTTTGTTTTCAAAATCAATTACAGAGGTCGTACTTTCGCCTCTTTGAATGGTAAAGGTCTCGCCGAATACTTGCACAATTCCTGTTTCCAGTGGCCGAGGGCTCTTTGGTATGATTTTTAGAGCAAGCTTTGATTTTATCCAATCGGATTTGCTTTCCACCCAATTATGTAACCAGCGCTCGCAAATTTGCTCTGGCGCATACACAAATACTTGGCCCGCTTTTATTTTTATCGCAACGCTCTTACGCTTTCGGCTTTTCTTCAATTGATATTGCAAGGTAACAAATTCTTAGTCACTAAAGCATGCATTATAGTATGAGCAACTTATCAGAGTCACTGCAAACGCCATGTAAGATAATGAATTCGACCAATGATGACAATACACTCATCAATAGTGTGGTTTCTAACACTCTATAAATTAGAAAGATTTTTTCGTTAAATCACCGTATTTATTATTTTTGCTGCTACGCTTAATGAAAAAGGCATTTTGATTTAGGCAAGCTATGGCTGATAAACCCATTTGCCAATATGTGTCACCTGAGGGAAAAAAATGCAGTGAAATCGATATGGGCTCAGGTTACTGCTTTTGGCATGACAATAAATTCGATAAAGGTGGCTTGGAGCTAAGCCAAAAGCTTGAACGCTACGCCAAGCGCGGAGGTTTGCTGCAAGGCTTAGAGTTGAAGCGAGCCAATTTGGAAGGGCTCAATCTTGTTAACTTTGAAAATCATCATGGCTATGATCTATCTTATAGCAACTTTTATCGTGCCAATTTAAAAGGGGCACACCTGTTTAATAATACCATTAAGCATGCGTCTCTAATGAAGGCTGATTTGAGAGAAGCAAGTCTGCACTGCTGTAATTTAGAAAGCACCAATTTGCTCGGCATAAAGCTGGAAAACACCCGTATCGATAATATGGAACTCGGCGAGCAATTACTGCAAGAGCAGCAAGCTTTTGAAGCTCGTAGAAACCGAGCCAAAGAAGACGCGGAAGACTTGTTCTTACAGTCCGAAGAGATCTATCGTTTACTACGTAAAGGTGCGGAAAACCAAGGACTATTTGAAATGGTTGGACGCTTTACATATAAAGAGCTGCGCATGCGACATGCCCAGTACCCACGATTTTCAAAACGTCACCTTATTTCCAGCTTTGTCGACTTGTTATGTGGGTATGGAGAAAAACCAGAAAATGTCATTCGTTTCAGTCTAGGTATGATAATTACCTGTGCATTTTGCTATTTTCTATTTGGCGTTTCGTTTCAAGATCAGATAATGCAACTGGACTTAGACAACAGTGTATCTGAAAACGTAATGGCGCTGCTGAACAGCTTTTATTTTAGTGTTGTTACCTTCACAACCTTGGGTTACGGGGATATTACGCCTGTGGGGATCTCCCGACTGATCGCAGCGGTAGAGGCTTTTACCGGCAGCTTTTCATTAGCGCTATTTGTGGTGGTATTTGTGAAGCAAATGACGAGGTGATACTCATCTCGTCATTTTTAATCCGCGATTTCTGATTTCAGTTGTTCTAAAAAATCCAGCATATATTGGGTGCGGGCTTGAGCCTGCTCACGGGCTGCGGTGGTATGCATGTTATCTTTAATATGCAGCAGCTTAATGAAGAAGTGATCTAAGGTATATTTGGTATCGTCAGCTTTTCTGTGCTCACAAAAAGGGTCTTCTACATTGTAAAGATTACGCGCTATCGCCCCACCTACTTTCATACAGCGGCTAACACCTATCGCCCCTAGTGCATCCATTCTGTCTGCATCTTGAACAATTTTGGCTTCTAATGTCGTGGGTGTGACACCGGCGCTAAAGCTGTGTGCGACAATGGCGTGGTGAATCGCCTCAAGTTTATCCGTGTCGTACTTCAACTCTGTTAGGAAGGCAACCGCCTTATCTGCTGCTAATTTCGACGCCAGCGGCCTGTCTGGATGATTTTTTGCTACGGCAACACAATCATGTAACCAAGCGGCAGGGATCACCACAGCAGGATCCGCTCCCTCAGCTTCGCAAAGCACCTTTGCAACTTTAACTACACGCTTGATATGAGACAAATCATGGGCGGTATCTGCACATGGTGTCGACAGCATAAACTCTTCACATGCTTTTTCTAATTCATGCATTTTTAACGTCATTAAGCTCAACTTTTATTAATATCTGACAAATAAACCCACACAAATTCAGCGGGAAAGGCATTACTGATTGTATGTTGCCACACCCTTCACTAAAATGGCAGCTATCAGGAAAGATTAGAGAAAATATATGACTTGCGCGCTATATCTGCAACCAGGCAGAGAAAAATCCCTTAACAGAAAACATCCTTGGGTGTTCTCAAAGGCCATTAAAAAAGTAAAAGGTAAACCTGCCCTTGGCGATACCGTTAAGATTTACAGCAATGAGGGTAAATACCTCGCGACAGCCGCTTACAGTCCAGACTCTCAGATCCGAGCCAGAATTTGGACATTTGATGAATCACAACATATCGACCAAGCGTTCTTTGAGCAAAAACTCGCACGCGCACTAGCAGCCAGAGAATATGTTATTGCTGAAGGTGGTTTAACTGGCTTTAGATTGTGTGCCGCAGAGTCCGATGGGCTGCCAGGTGTAACAATTGATAAGTTTGATAACTACTTGGTTTGTCAGTTGCTAAGCGCTGGTGCCGAGCGCCACAAGGGTGAAATAGTAATGGCATTGCAATCACTATTTCCCGATTGTCATGTTTACGAGCGCTCAGATGTTGATGTGCGCAAAAAAGAAGGCCTTGATAAAATTACCGGACCGCTTGCTGGCGATGCGCCAACCGCACCCGTCCTTATAAGCGAAAATGGTTTAAAGATTGAAGTCGATATCATCGGCGGCCATAAAACCGGCTTTTATCTAGATCAACGCGACAGTAGAGCCGCGTTAGAACGCTTTGTAAAAGACAAAGAAGTACTTAACTGCTTCTGCTACACCGGTACATTTGGTCTTTATGCACTGCGCGGTGGCTGCAGTAAAGTAATCAACGTTGACGTATCGCAGCCTGCACTCGACACAGCTAAACGCAATGTAGAACATAATGAACTAGACTTATCGAAAGCTGAGTTTGTTAAGCAAGACGTATTCAAACTA
The DNA here is from genome assembly GCF_000276645.1 of Pseudoalteromonas sp. NJ631. Classification (NCBI taxonomy): domain Bacteria; kingdom Pseudomonadati; phylum Pseudomonadota; class Gammaproteobacteria; order Alteromonadales; family Pseudoalteromonadaceae; genus Pseudoalteromonas; species Pseudoalteromonas sp. NJ631. The sequence goes on along the minus strand of NZ_AKXJ01000014.1, from coordinate 106,573 downwards.
CTTAGACAATATCGTGATGAGGGCCGTCAATTCGATACTATTGTGATGGATCCACCAAAGTTTGCAGAAAGTAAGGCGCAGCTTAACGGTGCTTGTCGTGGCTACAAAGATATCAATATGATTGCCATGCAGATATTAAAGCCTAGTGGCACGTTACTCACCTTCTCGTGTTCTGGTCTTATGGAACAAAACCTGTTCCAGAAAGTCGTTGCAGACGCTGCGCTCGATGCCGGTAAAGAATTGTTGATTATGGAAAGACTAAATCAAGCAGCCGATCACCCTATTGCGGGCAATTATCCAGAGGGTTTTTACCTGAAAGGCCTTATTTGTAAAGTTTATTGATTTAGCAATTTATAGTGGTATTGGAGGAAGTTTCAATACCACCTTTAGGGCTTAGGTAATCTAATTAAATTTGGTGATTTCAAGCCCTACAATCCACTGCTCATCCTGCTCTTGACTACAACGGATCACGGTTGCATGAGCACTAAGCGGCAGGATCATATCGCCACTGGAATCAATGAAAATGTCAACGGTTGAATTTGCTTCAATTGGGTCGCTCACTGTCACCGACAACCCTGTGGCGCTTAAATCGTGACAAACTCCTTGGTGCACTTTACCCGACTCAAGTTCGGTTAATTTTGCTACTGCATCCACCGACATACGCATAAAACGGCGTTTATCTTCATTGATCATATAATGCTCCTACACCATTGATTTTATTTTTTCTAATAGCGATTGCATTGAAAATGGCTTTACCACATAGGCATCGCAGCCTGCATCGAATCCCGCTTTTTGTTCTTTTTCGGACTCTAAACCAGACACCATTAATACCGGAATGTCCTTCGTTTCTGGTGTATTTTTCAACATTCGACAGGTGTCGTAACCGTCAAGACCCGGCATACACACATCAAGCAAAATAGCATCTGGAGGATCAGCAATTGCATTAGACAAGCAACTCGTACCCGAGTTTGCATAGCTCAGCTCAAACGCCCCTGACAGTGCCATTTCAAGCATTTCATAGTTAAAATACTCGTCGTCAACCACTAGCAGATGCGGTGCATTTTTCCTTTTCTCTCGTGTGGACATATTCAATGCCGCTTCCTTCTCACAATCCAAAACTTTACTTCCTCATATAATAAAGTAACTGTCGTACTCTAAAATGCAAGTTTATATTTCGCACTCTTTTATCGAATTCAGAACGCGTTTAGCCGAAATCGGATAAGCCGTTCCTAATGTTTGAGCAAACAAAGACACACGAAGTTCCTGTTGCATCCAAAAAATATTTATAAGCGACTCTGGTACAGGTAATCCAGAAGGGATTTTTGCCAACTTGTCTTGATAGGCCGCAGCAACTTTTTCCAATTCTAGTACACACAGCCTATCTCTGTTTGGATCTACCGCAAGTTTTTCAAGCCTTTTCTCAATCGCTTTCATGTAGCGCAAAATATCAGAGGTTTTGTCAGCACCATGAGCGGTGACAAATCCTTTGAAGATAAGACCGGATAACTGAGATTTTATGTCGCCGTGCGCGGTGATCATCGTGAGATCCACTCTGCCTTTCATGCGCTTGTTAATACTGTGGGCAATGCTAAGCACAGCCTCAACTTGCTTCGCAATTTCAACTACAGTGTCACCTAGCTCAGCTCGAATGTGCTCTTTGGCTTTTTCAAACGCGACGTCATCTCTGATCTCGCCAAATGCACGCAGCAACTTATCAACCCCAGCTTGCGTACAGTCATCAACTAAATCATGCACTTTACCAAAAGGGTTAAAGTACAATCCTAACTTAGCCTTATTTGGTAAGTGTTGCTGCAGGTATTTAACAGGCGAAGGAACATTGAGTAGCACAAGACGGCGCAATCCTGCTTGATGCGCCGCTTGGGCTTTTATTTCGTTATCAAACAGTTCTATAGCCGCACTTTGTTTTTTATCGACTAATGCAGGGAAAGCCTTAATCTCATAATTTCCTTGCTTTTTAGTATATTGCTCAGGCAGCTCGCCAAAATCCCACTGCTGAATATTCGTTTGCTCTATTCCTTGCTCAGCCACTTGCGACAGCGTCTCGGTCACTTGCCCTTGCAACTTTGCTTTAAGTGCCAATAAATCAAAGCCATGGGCTATCACCTTACCTTTGTCATCAACTACCTGAAATTGCATTTTTAAGTGCGGCTCAAGTGCACTAACGTCCCAATCTGACTCGGCGACTTTGACACCTGTCATTCTGAGTAAACGGTTGGCCACCGCTTCTATAAATGAACCTTGCATTACCTCAACAGCGGCAAGCACCGCATCGGCATAATTTGGTGCTGGCACAAAATTACGTCTTAAGGTCTTCGGCAGTGACTTAATAAGCCCACAAACCAGCTCATGTCTGAGTGCAGGAATATGCCAATCAAAACCTTCATCTTGAACTTGGTTTAACAATGCCAAAGGAATATTGACCACCACGCCGTCTAGTGCTTGGCCTGGGTCAAAGTGATAACTGAGAGGCAAGATCAAATGCCCTTGCTGCCACGTATCAGGGTAATGGATATCCGTGATATGTTCAGCGTCATGCTTCATTAATAGATCGCGCGTCATATGCAAAAAGCGTTTGTCTTTTTGCTTTTGTGAACGCCACCATTTACTAAACGCAGCACGATTATTTACGTCTTGTGGAATTCGATCGTTATAAAACGCAACCACATCTTCTTCGTCGACTAGGATATCGCGACGCCTCGCTTTATCTTCAAGCGCCTGCACTTCTTCAACCAATTTTTGGTTTGCGCTTAAAAAACCTTCGCTCTGGCCAAGTTGACCGTTTGCTAACGCTTCACGAATAAATATCTCTCGACTAACCACAGGATCAATATCACTATACACCGTGCGTTTGCGGCCAACGATGATCAAGCCGTATAAGGTTTGTTGTTCAAATGCGATAACCGCTCCAGCCTTTTTTTCCCAATGCGGCTCGCTATAGCTGCTATTAACTAAATGCTTGGCGAGCGGTGCAATCCAATTTACATCGATCTTGGCGTTAACCCGAGCATAAAGTTTACTAGTTTCCACAAGCTCTGCAGACATTAGCCACTTAGGGCTTTTCTTAAACAGTGTTGAACCGGGGAAAATATGAAATTGGCTGTTACGTGCGCCTTTAAAGACTTGCTTTTGCTTTTCGTCCTTCACACCAATATGGCTAAGCATACCGCTTAGCAATGATTGATGGACAGCTTCATCGCTTGCAGGACTGCTATTTATTTTAAAGCCAAGCTCCTCACATACCGTGGTCAACTGATATACAATATCTTGCCACTCACGTACGCGCATATAGGCCAAAAAGTCTTTTTGGCATTGCTTTCTAAACTGGTTACGCGTCAGTGCTTGCTGCTGCGCTTCAATATAGTTCCATAGATTTAGATATGCAACAAAGTCAGAGTGTTCGCACTCAAAGCGATTGTGTTTTTCGTCAGCGGCTGCACGTTTGTCTTGAGGACGCTCTCTTGGGTCTTGAATAGACAGTGCCGCGGTGATCACTATCGCCTCCCAAAGCGCATTATTTTGTGCCCCTGACATCACCATTTTGGCAAGCCTTGGGTCTATGGGTAAGCGACTTAGTTTACGACCTGATTCTGTGAGCTTAGCCTTTTCTCTGCGCTTAGCAGGAACTATCGCCTCCAGCTCTTCAAGTAACGACATACCATCTTTGATATTACGGCTATCAGGCGCTTGTACAAATGGGAATTGACTTATATCACCAAGTCCAAGTGCAAGCATTTGCAAAATAACCGAAGCTAAATTGGTTCTTAGAATTTCAGGGTCGGTAAACTCAGGGCGCCCTAAAAAGTCGTCTTCAGAATATAAACGAATACAAATACCGGATGCCACACGCCCACATCGACCTTTACGCTGGTTTGCACTGGCTTGTGATACCGCTTCAATCGGTAAGCGTTGCACTTTGGTTCGATAACTGTAGCGGCTTATTCTCGCAGTACCTGGGTCGATAACATAGCGAATACCTGGTACGGTCAATGACGTTTCTGCAACGTTTGTAGACAATACGATGCGCCGTTGGCTATGGGGCGCAAAAATGCGATTTTGTTCGGCATTAGACAGGCGCGCATACAAAGGTAAAATCTCAACGCCTTTTAAATTGCGTTTTGCCAGCGCGTCAGCGGTGTCACGAATTTCACGCTCACCGTTCATAAATACCAGAATATCCCCAGGTCCTTCGGCACAAAGCTCATCAACCGCATCAAAAATGCCCTGTAACTGGTCGTTTTCTGCTTCGCTATTTTGTGAGTCTACATCTTCAACTGGACGATATCTCACTTCTACTGGATAAGTTCGTCCTGACACTTCAATAATAGGTGCGTCACTAAAATGTTTGGAAAAACGCTCAGGATCAATGGTTGCTGAGGTAATAATCACTTTAAGATCTGGACGCTTCGGCAACAGCTGCTTTAAATAACCCAAAATAAAATCAATATTCAGGCTGCGCTCGTGCGCTTCATCAATGATGATTGTGTCGTACTGGTTGAGGAATCTGTCTTGTTGAATTTCCGAGAGCAAAATACCGTCGGTCATCAGTTTTACGTATGTATTGTCAGAGACTTGATCTGAGAAGCGAATTTTAAATCCAACTTCTTGCCCCATCTCGCAGCCAATTTCCTCTGCGATACGGGTAGATACGCTTCTTGCCGCTAGTCTTCTTGGTTGTGTATGACCAATATAGCCATCCACGCCTCGACCTAACTCTAAGCAAATCTTTGGCAGCTGCGTGGTCTTCCCCGAGCCTGTTTCCCCGGCAACAATAACCACTTGGTTATTCGCAATGGCCGCTTTGATGTCGTCTTTTTTCTGGCTGACGGGTAGTTGCTCAGGATACTCTACTGCTGGAATATTGGCACTTCTTGTTACCTTTAATTCTTGGCTTTTTGCAATCGCAGCCGCTACTTTTGCAACTACCTGCTTTTGCTTTTCTTGATCGGTAATTTTTTTCGCGCCATGAAGGCGCTTTTTGAGGATGAAGTGATCCTTTTTAAGACATGAATTTAGCTCTTTGAACAGCGAGTCAACCTGCACTACACGACACCTTGTGATTACATAAAACGCCGCGTAGTTTACCAAATCAGATTAGGCGAACCCAACAAAATTTGGTTAGGAATTGAGATTTTTGCCGTTATTTACAAGGCAGCTCCTCATGAGCTACCGAAACGGCCTGTATATTTCATCGCTTCATACGTAGCGGTGGCCAGAGACATAAGCATCATGTAAATGCTTATCTAACGCTAATAACACGTTTGCGCGACTGATGACCCCGAGTAAGCGCCCTTCATCGTCAACTACCGGGTACACTTTGGGTTTATTGCAAATCATCAAATCTGCCATTTGCACTATACTATCTTCACGTTTTACGCAAAGAGGCTCTTTTGTCATGACGTCGGACACCACACTATGAGACTCATTTTGATAGGTCGCCTCTAGCATTTTTTTGAGACAATCTTGCTCAGATAAAAACCCAATAACCCGCCTTGCTTCGTCTATAACCGGCCCGCCCGATTGACCGCTTTGTAGCAGCTTCTCTACAGCTGATTCTACGCGCATATCTTGCTTGAATGTTACGGGGCGATGATTTAAGTAGTCTGCGACTTTTATTGATTGCATTGCTCATCTCCATTAAAAACGCCAGCTATCATGATAATAGTAGCTGGCGTTTGAAGAACTTGCTTAGTCTCAACGAAATATTGTTTTACTCGCTATAAATACCAACATAGGTCTGTGTTGTTGACGACTTGCTCGCACGATACATCCCCGCGGTATTAAATGGCATGCTAATATTTCCTTTAGGGTCAACAATGATCACCCCACCCGTGCCACCAATTGGATAAAGCGTATCAAAAATCACTTCTTTTCCCGCTTTTTCAATCGACTTGTTTTGATAAGCGACACGAGCACAAATATCAGCTGCGACATTATATCGAATAAAATACTCACCATGTCCCGTTGCTGACACAGCACAAGAGCGGTTATCCGCAAATGTGCCCGCCCCAATCACTGGTGAGTCACCTATCCGTCCAAAGCGTTTAGCCGTCATCCCACCGGTTGACGTTCCAGCCGCTAAATTCCCCTGTTTATCAAGTGCGACAGCCCCCACAGTTCCCATCTTATATTGGCTCTCTAATCGTTGATGTGCCGCCTGATAGTCTTTGGTCGCCGCTTCTTTCATCTGCAATCGCTTTTTCGCCTTTAGGAGCGATTGATAGCGAGCATCGGTGTCAAAATAGCTGTTTTCCACTAACGTAAAACCGCGTTTCTTAGCAAAGTCTTCTGCACCTTCACCACTTAGCATGACGTGTACTGAGTGCTGCATTACTTCTTTTGCCAGATCGATTGGGTTTTTAATGTGCTTCACCCCCGCCACAGCGCCCGCTTGGCGATTACGACCATCCATGATTGATGCATCTAGCTCATGCCCTTCATCGTAAGTGTACACGGCCCCCTTACCAGCATTAAAAAAAGGAGAATCTTCAAGAATGTTAATGGCTGCCGTTACCGCATCAAGGCTTTCTCCACCTTGTTCTAGTACCTTATAACCCGCTTCAACGGCTTCTTTTAGCTTAGCTTTGTATTGTTTTTCTTTTTCTGGTGTGAAGTTACTGCGCTCAATCGTACCAGCTCCCCCATGAATGGCGATCGCAAACGGTGGCGCTTTCTCGTCAGCTACAGCAGCTGTCGCCGACAAGGCTAATAAGGCTGCTAACAAAGAGATTTTTTTCATTTTTATACCTTGGTTCGTTGTTAAACTTCAGCATGAGGTGAATTTTAGAACGATGCAAGCTTTCGCGTTAAAATACTCCTTTCAACTCAACAAGAAGAACGCCGAGTAGCGTATAACTGTCGTTGGGAAACACGCTCGGTTTGGATCCCTCGAGGCGGTTCATACTGTCCTATTCCAAACGCTAAGTAATACCAATTTGTCTTAATACTTGCTCAATTTGAAGGTGCAAATTGGTGTAGCACTTATAAAATAGCATCCACAAAAAAGCGCTTCCTCTGGAAGCGCTTCTATCGAATCATTCAATATCTAAAAGCGATTAGCTCGCTTCACGCTGTGCCTTCATACGAGCAAGGCGCGCTACTTGATGTGTAGAAGTTAAGAATGCGAAGATCGGTGCTAAATAGCCACGTTTACGTAGCTCTAGGAAATCTTCGTCACCTAATTCATTTAACTTACGCTCATCCACAAGGTAGATACCGTTGATGTCTTTTTTCTCACCACGGATTTCTACCGTTAGTGTTTGTTGAACTAGAAGCTCTTTGTCAGCAAGATACTGAGTAAACGCTTCAGTTACGCGAGCAAACTCAACATAGCTAACTAACGCTTCTTTACGACGACCTAGATATTCGGTTTCTTTACCGTCTTCGAAAAGCGCATTGCCTTCTTCTTCACCAACTAGCGGACTTGCTTCATCAATAACAATACCAAACTGATCTTGCTCAGGGTGCTTAACCAAACCAAACGGGTAACGTGCTGCGGCCATTGGCACAAAGCTGCCAGTCCACTTGTCACCGTCTACAAATAAGTTTTCACCTGGCTGAAGACCAAACATAGCAACCGCTTGAAATTGACCTGACTCAGTGTTTTTAACAAACGCCATTGGGAATTCTGTCGCTACACGCGCAAACTCATGCGCCACTACAGGCATTAAGTGCTGAGTTTTAAGGAAATCAACGTTCACGCCATTTTTTACTTTGATATTAGCGTGCTTTTCGTTGTGTAAAGGCTGCACTTGTTGTTCCGCCATAATACTGCTCCATTATTTTACGTATTTGTTACTTTATTTATTGCCCCTAAGGCTAGCGGTTTTCGGGGCAAATTGGAAGTTAAATATTTATGAGAAGAGATACCGATAACTATGGCAACCAAAAACCAAATAATTACCTCGCCTATATTCTTGAATATCTGTCTAAAAACTCTTGAATATCTGTCTAAAAATCAATCTAGACGCATCGTGCGAATCAATGACTAAAGAAGTAAAGAAATATATTAAACTCTTAGTTAAGAGTTTGATATATTGATGGTCTTGCCAACTTCCCTAGTGTAAAAAGAGAGCTAAATGAACGAAGCAATTAAACAACATATAAAATCTATTGAAAAGGTTGAACCCATTCAATTGTCGCCTTATGAAAGAGACACACCGATGATTTATATGGACTTTGGCAATATGAGCACAGTGTGGAAACAGCAAGCGCCAAGTTATCGTCCTGATTGGGTAAAACCGATCAACAGTTATCCAGGCTTATGGGCTCGAGTTTCAAATGACTATTTTGAATTTGTTAAGGAATTAGCACTTAAACTGGCTCCTTATTTTGGTGCATCACCATCACTAGAATCAATTAAACGTATCAGCTGCAATTATGCAATTGCCACCAAGTCAAATGAAGAACTTCATGCATATCAAACAATTCCACACTTCGACAATTTAAACTCAAACCAGATAGCATTGGTTCATTACCTTTGTGGTGGTGAATTTGGTGGAACTGGCTTTTACCAACACAAATCGACGGGAGTGAAGGAAGTTATCAGTGCAAATCATGACCGCTATCGAGATCACTTAGATATTGAGCTGTCACAAGGTGGCTACAAAGAAAAACAATATATCTCCAGTCACCATCCACTTTTTGACAGAACGCATTATATCGAAGCTGAGTTTGGCCGCATCGTGGCTTTCCCTAGCACTCGACTTCATTCAGCGTGTCTCGCGGAATCGCAACTTAACTCAGACGTAATATTGGATGGACGTTTAACGATTACGAGCTTCATTATTTTTGACCGACGTGAACTACCGAACGTTTAATATGCTCTAAGGTTTCTCTGTGCCCTCGTAAGTTATTACTGCAATAGCTTACTCCTTTCTGAATATCCTCCAATAGCTTCGATAATGCACTAGCCTCTCCCGAAGGCGGCTGAATCGAAAGGTGGGTATAATAATTCATGCCGTATAGAACATAGAGGTAGTTGCTGACACGGAACAGATCTAAATTGGAACGGAAGTCGAATTGAGAAGGAATTTTAGCACGCCAAAGTTGTAGCTTTTCTTTTAACTCATTCGATAACGAGTTTTCATTTCTATTATCAATCCAAAAAGCGCTATCATCTCTTTTTGATAAATAATAATGAAGTTTGATGAAGTCGGTCGTTGACTCCCACATCTGCGTTACATCTTCATTGAAACGCTTTTGCCTAAGTGTAATATTTTCTACATCACTCGGAAAAGCCTCTGCAAACATCCTTGCAGTAACATCAAACATAAGCAAACCTGTAGCTTCTAATGGCTCTACAAACCCTTGTGATAGCCCCATGGCAACACAATTATTTATCCATGGCGTTTGCTGGTATCCAACCTTCATTGGCAATTTTCGGACTTGGCTGAGCATCTTACTATCATCTATATAATTCAGTAAGGTAGATCTCGCACTCTCCTCTGTTTGATACTTACTGGAATAAACATACCCTATTCCTCTGCGAGTTGTTAAGCCTATATCCCAAATCCACCCGTATTTTTGAGCGGTTGAAGTCGTGTAAGGTTTGATCGTGGCATTTGGAGTATCATAATCAACTTGAACAGCCAACGCGGTGTCTGCTAAAAGCTCACTCCCTTTATCAATAAACTTCCCTCCAAGTGACTGTTCAATCAGTAACGATTGAAAACCGGAACAATCAACAAAGAAATCTCCCTTCATTCTTTCACCATTGCCGAGTTCTAAAGACTCGATAAAGTGCTCTTCATTTAAGTTGGCCTTTGTGACATTACACTTTAGATTCTTAACGCCAAGCTTGTGTATTGCATGCTGACGCAGGAGCTCTGTAAATTTACCAGCATCAAGATGATAGGCATAATTAAAGAGTCCTGAAAACTCTTTATCTGATAACCGTTTTGGTGGTAATGCTTTTGCACAAATATACGACTGTACTGATACTAAATCTGCATACTTTTTGCTGGCTAAATCTTTATTTAACAACCAATGAGGTGTTACATCAAAAGGGCGAATATTTGGGAAATCAAAAAGGTGATGATAAAAATCTTCTTCTACAGCTGATGGATTATGACACCAATTCACGAATTTAATACTATGTTTGAAAGTGACATCACATTGACTTATAAAATCACTTTCTTTTATTCCAAAGTATTTTAGCGTGTCTTTGATTACAGGGACGGTTCCTTCTCCAACTCCGATGGTCGGAATATCAGGCGAGTCTAATAAAGTAATTGAAATATTGTCATTTTCATTAGGGTTTAACTTTTTGGCAATATGACATGCAGCAATCCATCCAGCCGTCCCACCACCAACGATTACGACCTTGCTAATTTCTTTCAAATTAATTACCTACGAAACATAGTAAAACATCAAAACCGAATTTCTATATTGCTAAATAGAAAGAAGCCCCATATAGGGGCTTCCTTGATAGTATGCTAAATCTTAAAAGCGGAAATCAACACCAAGAGAGTATCTCGCATCCCCTTTATATGACCAAGCAGCATAGCCGTCACGAATTGATGGCTTAGTACCAGCAGGGAATTCAGCTACCCCATACTGTACACTATCTTCCTCAGTCAAATTCACAGCTGCAAAACGTAGCGTAATTGCGTCAGTAACATTGTAACTTGCGGTTAAATCGAGTGATCCATAATCATCGTGCATACGGTTACCGTAGAAGCCTGTCTCACGGATCATATACTTAGAACGCCAGTTGTAAGCAAGTCTTACGCTTACATCATCTTGCTCATAATACGCAACAGCATTGATTGTGTTTTCAGAACTATCTGAGAATAAGCCTACAGCATCAGAGAAGTTCGACTCATCAACAGAACCGTCAGCATAGGTGTAGTTGAATAGCGTGCCAAATCCACCACCTAGTTCGTGCTGAACTTGGAATTCAAAACCAAGAATATCACCACCATCACCATCAACCTGAGTGTTTACCTGCCAGTTATCTTGACCAGTCACAGGGTCAACAATTCCAACCGATTGGTTCAACGTGGTTTCACTAGTCGTAAAGTTACTGACATCTTTGTAGAACAATGTGATTGCAACCATATTTGCATCACCGTAGTAATACTCATATCCTAGGTCAGCTTGAGTAGCTTTAAACGGCTTAAGATTAGGGTTACCCTTTGTAAGCGTCTCATTACCGCGCTGAGTATCACCATAACCTGCAATCTGCGTTGCTGCAAACATATCGTTGTAGTTAGGACGAGAAATAACTTGTGCTAGAGAAACACGTACAATGCTATCTTCACTTAAGTCGTAGGCTAAGTTAAAGCTAGGTAAGATTTCGCTGTAATCACCTTTATCTTCAACAATGCTTGAGCTCAGACCATTGTTTTGGCCAATACCATTTGGATCAACAAAACCTGGCATAGGCGCAAAGTATTTAGATGATGCATCTGTTGATACATATCTCAAACCAAAATTACCTCTGTAATTTTCGCCTGAATAGTTAGCCATTAAGTAAATAGCTAAGTTTTCTTCTTCAACCGTAGAATAACCTGAACGGTCATGATACCAAGTACCAAAAGTTGCTTCTGCATTTGCTCTCATTGCATTAATGTCTGGTGTCGGAATTGCGACATTTGCATCCGTTCCTGACGTATCACTACCAGTCCAAAACTGCGTTGGGTCGATAGTATTGTGTGCATTATGCGTTGGGCGATACGAATCTCTTTCTACTTCGTGATCGGTCCAACGAACACCTGCTTTTATTGACGTAATATAATCATGATCTAGATTGTAGGTAAGATCTGCTTGGAAATATGTTTCTTCATCTTTATTTGGTGCTTTTTGAGAAGCCCAATTTTGCAGACCTCGACCGTCCCAACTTGGGTCAAATTCTGAAATATTCCAGCCGCCTTTTGGCAGATTTACTGAAGACACCTTTCCTGAGTTATCTAAAACTAAACCGTTAAGATCTGCCGCAGTTCCTAAGTATGCTGCGTGGTTTATTGTTAAATCCGTTCCACCTTCAGCTGAAGTTGAGCCTAAACGAGTCTCAACCTTAAAGTTGTCGCCATGATAATTATAGGCTAAATCAATAACTTCAGATTCCATCGAAGCAAAACGAGCAAACGTTTGTAAGAATGCACGGTTTGGCGCTGGATTCTCTGCTGTGTTCGAACGAACAGTACAGACATCTGACACTGCGATTTTTTTCTCACAGTTATTCAAGTTTGTGAATAAGAAAATACTGTTGTTAGCGTTATCAGCTTCTAGTTCTAATCCCAAGTAATGTAGGACAAACTCTGAATTTTCTGTTGGTGCGTACTGTGCAGTGATATCGATAGAAGTTCTTTCACGCTGCTGTTCGAAATAGTTTACTGACTCCGCACCATCCCAACCATAAGACGCTTCATTTCCGCGACGTACATATGTAGAATCTTCATACGCAACCGCCCCCATCACACCAAAAGTTTCATCAGCATTTTTCCAGCTGTAAAGCGCTGAGAGGCCAGGGTCTGTCTCTTCTGACTCTGTTGAATATTCACCTTCAACAGAGAAGAACGCTGAGTTTGAGTCCAAATCTAATGGTTTGCGAGTTTTAACGTTAACAGTACCACCCACTCCTCCTTCAACTAAATCGGCCTGTGAAGACTTAAAAACTTCGATAGCGCTGATTAATTGAGGTGGTAACAATGTATAGTTGAAGCTTCGGTCGATTGCTTGTTGGTCATACCAACCAGTCGACGCAACTGACTGACCATTTAAAGTGGTCAGTGTCAATTGGTTTGAAGCTCCTCGGATAGATACTTGTTGACCTTGTCCAAATTGACGGTTTACCGCAACACCTGGAATACGACCAAGTGCTTCACCTACATCGCTGTCAGGAAACTTACCGATATCTTCTGCAGATACGGCGTCAACAACACTCGTTGCAAAACGCTTGGTATTGATAGATTCTTTTAAAGAACGGCGAATACCACGAACTTCAATGACTTCTACGTTTTCTTGTACTTGATTTTGGCTTTCTTCTGCAACTACAACGCCTGAAAAGCCCGCACCTAGTGCGATACCGACGTTCACTGCTAGTAAGCTTTTTTTGAAATTATTAGCTAACACAGGATTCCCCTTGAATCATTTTGTTGGTTTTTTAAATCACTTCTGCCCAGTGATGATGACAACGCTGTCATCTAATAACAAACCATACACCCTAAATTACATATTCGCTACAATTTTTTTGGCCTGTTATTCAAAAAATATTCATATAGATATATATCTTATTGATAAATATAAACTTAAATATAGCCAAGATATGGTTTGTTACAAAAACGATTGGAGAATAGCACAAAAAATTTTGCTGCTGTAGGGTTTTAAGATGGAATTGTCTCAATAAAGGGACATTTTAGTTATCTGAATACACACAAGGGGATGTGTATTCAATTCCCTCATCAAGCTTGGGCAGAAGCTAAAGATGAGAACCAATATCAATGACAACGCTGTCATTATAGGTTTATCTGTAAGTACTGTCTAGTTCTTTTAAGAGAATTTTTTATGACAAAGGCTTATAAAATCTACAATTAGCGAGTTAGCTATCACTATCTTTTGCACAAATTTGAATACCCCATTACGGGACTTGTTGATTTTCTAGGGGTCATGCTTTGAATAGGAAAAATTTATTGCTTTTATTCGCAAGAAGTAAGAAGTAAGAAGTAAGAAGTAAGAAGTAAGAAGTGTTGTCGCTCCGAGCTGAATGTCCAGAGATATTCAATCAGTTGACTCAAGTAATCAAGGTAAGGCCAGCTATCACGCCAGCCTTACATTTTACTATTTCTAGTAGATGCACTCGGGTTACGGGCACCAAAATACGGTCAAATTAATATCAGGGTGATTTAATACAGCGCGCAGTGGTACTTCATACTCTGAGCCGGGTTGTTTTGCCGCTTCATACACCGCCTTTTTTTCATCACCAGAGATTAATAAAACAGCCGCCTTAGAGTTAGCTATTCCCGCCAAAGACAAACTCATGCGCTCGGTGATCTCACCTGTCACTTCGCTTTGATGAGCATTAATTGCGCAAACAGTGTTTGTGGTCGTTAACGCGTGCTCTAGGCCCTTTGCATTTGGAAATAAACTGGCGGTATGACCATCAGGTCCCATTCCCAAAATAGTAACATCGAACGGTTTTTTCAACGCTGCATAAGCAGACTCACATAAATCAGCGCCTTCTTCTGCTGACACTGCCGCATTCTTCATCGTCACAAATCGAGCATTTGCCGCTTTGTCTTGCAGTAATGTCGACTTGATAAATGCTTCGTTAGACTTTTCGTGTTCCGGTTCGACCCAGCGTTCATCAACCATAGCAACCGTAATTTTGTCCCAGCCTAGTTCAACACCAGAAAGGTAACTATACGCTGGAGCCGGTGATGAACCACCAGATACTAACAGCACAGCTTCACCGTCCTGCTCAATACCTTGACTGAGCCCAGCTTGAAGTAGCTCTGCAAGCGCTGCTGTCATCTCGTCTTTGGAGCTGAAATTTCTTTCTGTTAACTGTGCCATTACGCTTGCTCTCCCGCGTTGAACCAAACATGTTTGTTTTCTTCTAGCAGTTCATCGGCGTCTTCAGGACCCCAAGAGCCAGCACGATAAAGTGACGGAGCCCCTTTACTCTGCCAACGCTCAATGATTGGATCAACCCACTGCCATGCTTGGCGCACTTCGTCACGGTGAATAAATAAAGCAGGGTTATTTGCAGCGGCGTCTAGCATTAAGCGCTTATATGCGTCTGAATGATAGCCATTGTTATACTTTTCACTCAATGAGATATTTAGCGTCACTGGCTCTAGTTGCATTTCAAGGTTATCTAGACGCTTAGACATTAGCGTTAACTGAATACTTTCTTCAGGTTGTAACCTTATTACCAGACGGTTTGGCTGAATTGGACCCGCCGCATCGCCATAAACATTGTGAGAAACAGGCTTGTACTCAACCACAATTTCAGCACAACGCTTTTTCATACGCTTCCCTGTTCTTAAATAGAAAGGCACGCCAGACCAACGCCAGTTATCAATGTGAGCACGAATAGCAACAAATGTTTCTGTTTTACTCGACCCTTCGCCCAGCTCTTCTAGATAGCCAGGTACCAGCTTGCCTTCAAGGTCGCCTGGCACATATTGGCCACGCACAACATTATTATCTACATCTGTGTCAATTAGCGGCCTAAGCGCTTCTAATACTTTAAGCTTTTCAGTGCGAATGCTGTTGGCATTAAGTTTATGTGGTGACTCCATCGCAACCAAGCAAAGTAGTTGCAATAAGTGATTTTGCACCATATCACGAAGCGCACCTGCTTTGTCGTAAAAGCCTGCACGGCTTTCAAGACCGACTGTTTCAGAGATACTGATCTGAATATTATCTATGGCTTTAGCATCCCATAGATTCTCGAAAAGTGCGTTTGAGAATCTAAGCGCCATCAGGTTTTGAACCGTTTCTTTACCTAGATAATGATCGATACGGAATACTTGCTCTTCCGAGAAGAACTCACCGATTTTGGCATTGATTTCTTCTGCAGATTTACCGCAATAACCAATAGGCTTTTCAACAACTACACGTGATTGCTCAGTGATTAGCCCTTTGATTGATAATAACTCACAACAACGACCATAAACCGCAGGAGGAAGTGACAAGTAGAATACACGAGACTTATCTTCCCCATCAGCCAAAATATTCTTTAGCGTATCCCAGTGTTCGTCTTCTTCAGTAACGTTGACTACCACAGGCACTAAAAACTGTTCAAATGCGGACCAATCTTTCTTGTTGTATTCGCCTTTGCCAAGGTGAGTTTGTAATGCGATATGTGCCGTTTCGATAAATTCTTGTTGTTTGTTTTGCTCACGAACGGTCGGTAAGATGCGAGTGCCTTCAGGTAAGTTACCTTCTTGATATGCACGATACAAAGCAGGTAGGAGTTTGCGAAGTGCTAAATCGCCTCCCCCACCAAAAATTACGATGTCAAAAGGATTAAGCATAATTCACTCTCATTAGGTTAGGCGTGCACTACAGGCACGCAGTGTTTATTCGATTTGGAGCCACTCCAAAGCCTACCAAATTCATTGTGTAACGGGTGATGATTTCGATTGCAATGCGCTAGTAATATCAATTTGACTTAAGACCTGCTCAATTTGAGGGATTAAGTAAGTTGGTATAAATGAGTCTTAGAAACCTGTATTTCCTCTCACAAAAATACAGGTTCTAAGTACTCCAGCGCTACCCGTTCAAAGGTATTCTGTTTACTTCAAGTTCCACTCGAAGTACTAATTTGTTCTCTTTTGCTTGTAATAAGCGATTAGACCCGCCGTTGAGCTATCATGCGGGTTAGTAACGTCTTCTTGTGTTAACTCGGCTTCAATATTTGATGCCAGTCCTTTACCAAGCTCAACACCCCACTGGTCAAATGAACACACATCCAAAATGATGCCTTGGCAGAAAATTTTGTGTTCATACAAGGCAATTAGTCGGCCCACAGCTTTTGCATCTACCTTATCTAAGATAAATGAAGAGGTTGGACGGTTACCTTGGTGTATTTTATGCGGGATCAACTTGTCGATTTCCGCATCCGACTTACCTTTAGCCGTTAAATCTTCACGTACCTGCTGTGCATCTACACCCGTCATCATTGCTTCCGTTTGCGCGAAGAAGTTAGACAGTAAAATATCGTGATGCTGGCCTACTTTGTTTTGCGGTTCAATCGAAGCGATGAAATCGGCCGGTACAATCACATTACCTTGGTGTAAACACTGATAAAAAGCGTGCTGGCCATTTATCCCTGTCATGCCCCAAATAATTGGCACAGTCGTATAGTTTACCTGCTCTCCTGCAAAAGTAACATGCTTACCATTACTTTCCATTTCACCTTGTTGTAAATACGCAGGCAGCATATGAAGCGCCTGATCATAAGGCAAAATCGCTTGTGCTTGATACCCTAAGAAGCTGGTATTCCAAACGCTGAGTAACGCCATCAACAGTGGAATATTGTCTTCGTTGTTTGCCGTTTTAAAGTGCTCATCAATTTCAAACGCACCTTCCAGCACTTCGACAAACTTATCGAAGCCTAAATAAAGTGCGATTGGTAATCCTATCGCGCTCCAAAGCGAGAAACGACCGCCAACCCAGTCCCACATCGTAAACACGTTGTCATCGCTAATACCAAACGCTCTGGTCTTCTCAAGGTTGGTGCTCACCGCAACAAAATGCTTGGCGATTGCCGCTCTATCATTTGCAGCATTCAAAAACCACTCAACGGCAGTCTTTGCATTGGTCATAGTTTCAGAGGTTGTGAAGGTTTTTGATGACACAACAAACAGCGTGGTTTCTGCGTCCAAACCTTTTAGTACTGAAGCAATCTGTACACCGTCAACATTCGAAACATAATGCACGTTTAGCTTGTCATCTGCATACGCAGCAAGCGCATCAGTTACCATTTGCGGGCCTAAGTTAGATCCGCCAACGCCAATCGCAACCACATCTTTTACAGCTTTGCCTGTATACCCTTGCCACTCACCTGAACGAACTCGGTTACTAAATGCTTGTAGTTTTTCTAATTCTGCATTGACTTGTTCAGTAACGTTCACACCATCCACATAAATAGGTGTATTAGCTCGGTTACGCAGTGCTGTATGTAAAACCGCTCGGTCTTCGGTGATATTTATTTTTTCACCAGAAAACATCTTTTCTCGCCAAAGCGCGATATCGCTCTCTTTTGCGAGCTGCATCATTTCAGAGAATGTTTGGTCGTCAATGCGTTGCTTGGAAAAGTCGAACAACACACCTGGGATTTGACGAGAGAACTTTTCAAATCTTTGTGCATCGTTTTCAAACATCGTTTTTAAATGCTGTTGCTCTACTCGCTGCGCAGAACCACTGAGCTTTTGCCAACTATCCAAATCTACACGACCACCCATTACATATTCCCCTAAGACGTAAGTGATTGTTAGTTACCTTACTTTTCAGGTAGTAACAACAAAGAAACATTATTAAACAAGCACATTATGCCAAAATGACAACGCTGTCAAATTGCTTCTTTTCAATTTTACATTGCGAATAATAACCTAAAATAAAATTTTTGACACCGGTATCATTCATTTATTTCTGCGAATTGTAGTGCTAAATTCTGTACTTATTAGATAGACTAAGAAAAACAGATGATCCTTTTATTAAGCCGATGCTCGTCTTAACGGCTTAATATCACAGAAATTGGGCGCTAGCTTCTGCATACATAAAGCGCTACTATTCCTCTGTGCTTAATAATGATCGATACAGACCTGTAAATAGAAGAACAACTACATGAAAGTCACTATTAATGATGTTGCCAAGCTAGCTGGCGTATCTATGAAAACCGTATCGCGGGTAATCAATAAAGAACCTTCGGTTAGAAAAAAAACCTACGATCAAGTAATGCAGGCTGTAAAAGAGCTTAATTATCAGCCTAATATCGCTGCGAGAAACTTAGCTGGTACTTCTTCATTTGCAATTGGCTTGGTCTACGACAATCCCAATGCGTATTATGTCATTGATATGCAAAACGGGGTGTTATCTCGCTGTAGAGATGAAGGATATGAGCTCGTCATCCACCCCTGTGAATCCAATTCGGAAAATATGGCCGAAGAATTCGTCACTATGATCAAACGCTCACGTCTTGCAGGTTTGGTCTTGACTCCTCCTCTATCCGAACAACAAACCATTATTGATATGCTAGATGAGCTGGGCATTCATTACGTTCGTCTACTTTCAGGTCGAGCGCAAGAAGCGGAAAATAGCGCAAATAACTGTATCTTTGTTGACGACTACGCTGCAGCCTATGAAATTACTGAGCATTTGATCCAACTTGGACATAAAAAAATTGCGTTTGTACTTGGCGATGAAGAACACAAATCAACGACGGAACGGTTAGCCGGATATCGCGATGCCCTAAAAGCACACGGTATAAAACAAGACGATACACTGCTCTATCACGGTACTTACTCATTTGAATCTGGAGTAAAAGGC
Source organism: Pseudoalteromonas sp. NJ631 (assembly GCF_000276645.1). NCBI lineage: Bacteria > Pseudomonadati > Pseudomonadota > Gammaproteobacteria > Alteromonadales > Pseudoalteromonadaceae > Pseudoalteromonas > Pseudoalteromonas sp. NJ631. Next base: position 87,553 of record NZ_AKXJ01000014.1, on the reverse strand, counting down.
GCTAAAGCACTGCTGGCCGATGGCAATCCAAACCAAATCACTGCGATTTTAGGTGGTAACGATGAGGTTGCAGCTGGAGCTTTATTTGCTGCGCGGCTGATGAATATAGAGATCCCAGGCCAATTGTCTATCAGTGGCTTTGAAGACTCTCCATTCTCCCGCCAAACTTGGCCAAAGCTTACGACTGCACATCAGGCTAACAACATTATTTCTGAACATGCTGCGCGTTTATTGTTTTCTAAAACACGGGGACATCGAAAAAATGATAAAGAAGTCTCACATGTGTTCACACCGAGTATGGTGGTTCGTGAAAGCACGGGTAGGCTCACACAATAGCTATTTATTTAGTCGGCTCTAGAGCCGACTAACATCAAAAATTCTCACTACTTCGCCAACAGCTCTTCACTCTTACTCGACCATGCATTGATCAGCGCCTTGACCAGAGATGCAAGTGGAATCGCAAAGAATACCCCCCAAAAACCCCATAAACCACCAAAAAATAACACTGCAACAATGATATAAACAGGGTTAAGATCTACAGCTTCTGAAAACAATAACGGCACTAGAACATTACCATCCAAAGCTTGAATAATGCCGTACGCGATGAGAATAGTCCAAAATTCTGGCGCTAGACCAAATTGAAACAAAGCAACTGCGGCAACGGGTAAGGTAACGAGTGCAGCACCAATAAATGGGATAAGTACAGAGAACCCAACCAACGTCCCCAATAGTGCAGCATAACGTAAATCCAAAATGGAAAATGTCACGAAGCTCACTACACCAACAATAACAATCTCAAAAACTTTACCACGAATATAATTCATGATTTGTTGGTCCATCTCATGCCATACTTGTGAAATGAGTTTTCTGTCCTTGGGTATAATTTTTGACACTCCAGATGTAAGCTCTGTCTTGTCTTTCAACATGAAAAAAGCAAGCAGCGGCACTAAGACTAAATAAATCATCCAAGCGACAACGTCTTTTAATGAGGTTAATGAGGCTGAGACAATAACTTCGCCAAGTTCTAGCAATTTACTTTCCACAGAACTCACAATAGCTTGTACCTGAGTTGTAGAGATCAGCGTCGGATAGTATTCAGGTAAATGTAAAAGGAAGTCTTTCCCCTCTTCTACCATGGTTGGACTTTCTTGGAGCAGGTTACTTAACTGTTGCCACAAAACGGGAACGATACCAAATACCAGCCCCAAAGCGACCCCCACAAATACCGCCATTACCACTACTGCTGATAACATCCTACTGCCAGTCACTCGGGTGAGCTTGTTCACTGGCCATTCTAGTAAATAAGCAATGACAATTGCGACCAGTACCGGCATGACATAACTGCCAAAAAAGTACAGCAAAGCAACCGTAGCAACTAGCATCAGCAATAGAGTAACGGAATGTGGATCTGAAAACTTTTTGATATACCACGCTTTTACTAACTCAAACATCCATGATCTCCAAACACACTTCACCGCTTTCAATTTCAATAATTTGGTAACTCACTGAGTTACCATCCAAATATTTTTTTATGTCTAACAAGCTTTGATCCTGACTCATCAGCAACTTTAGTTTGCCTAGAGTATAGTCATGGCGCTTTAACCGCCACTTAAACTGAACAAATAATGCGGGACAGGTAAATTCTCGCAAATCATGTACAAATTTTGTTGTCTTGTCTCCACACAAATCACTCAATGCGGTAGCCCTCAAGGCGTTGATGGTTTATTCTTAATAGCATACTCTACTTCTTGGGAATCTTAATGCCAGGCGTTAATAATAAGGCCCGATTGCCAGCCAATCCAACACTAAAAGAAATAAATTGGTACAAAAAGCAAATTAATTGGGGTGAACTTCCGCCTTTTTATCACCTTGTCGCTTCTGCGGTAAGCGAATGCGAAGGTCTGCTCCATCACGGCTTTGATAATGCAGTAAAACGTTTGCTAGATAAGCGAAACTGGAATATAGAACTGTTAGGTGGTTATGAAGACGACAGTGGCATAATCCACTGTGACAATAAACCTCAAATAGCATTACATCAAGCATTTACTGATAGAGGCTTTGAGCTTTGGGCTTACCCAATAGCCAAAGGCACCAAGATTGATGCCTATGTTAAAGATAATCGTTTTTTAGAATTCCGAGTGTGGGATCCGCACACGATGAAAAACTTACTGCGCATCAACCAGCTCCATAAATTCATTGCGTTTTACTTTGAACGTGGTGATATAGCCGACAAAGCTTTAATACTTCATGCGCACAAAGTGCTACATATGACAGTGACGTTTTTGCAAAAAGAATTGAACATCACCAGCGTTGGCGGGGTCTCAATAAAAGATTTTTACCAACTTTGCGAAAAAGATGCTCGAGCATGCAATGATGAAGTCGACTTAGCTAGGATCATGCTCGGAGAAGACCTTAAAAGGGATTAAAATGCGGTTAAAGCCCCTATTAAATTCAATCGTTTTAACATTTGCGCTCGCTGCATCAAGCAGCGCTATTGCACAAACAGAGCTAAAATTACCAGATTTAGGCACTTCAGCTCTCCAAGCACTACCTATTGAAAAAGAGCAAGCGATCGGCGAAGTCATGATGATGCAGCTACGCTCGCGCTCCCCTGTGGTTGGCGATCCGGTACTTGAAGAGTACTTAACTAGCCTGGGCAATCGCCTCGTCGCCAATGCTAATGACGTACGCTTTCCATTTACTTTTTTTTGGATAAATAACAAAGATATTAATGCCTTCGCTTTTTACGGGGGCCACGTTGGTGTACATACGGGACTCATTGCGCAATCCGATAACGAGAGTCAATTAGCATCCGTTATTGGCCACGAAATTGCGCACGTTACCCAACGTCATTTAGCACGCCGCGTACAAAACGCAAAAGACAACAGCGCCATGACTATTGCGGGGCTTATTACTGGCATTTTAGCAACCGTTGTTGCCCCAGATGCGGGTATCGCCATTTTATCCGCAAGCCAAACTCAATCATCATTGAATCAGCTAACGCATAGCCGAAAAGCCGAGCAAGAAGCCGATCGATTTGGTATGAATACACTACATAAAGCAGGCTTTGACCCCTATGCGGCCAGTGAGTTTTTAACTAAGCTCTCAGATCAAATTCGCTTTAAAAATAAGCCACCTGCATTTTTGCTTACGCATCCATTACCCGACAGTCGAGTATCGGATGTTAGGCTTAGGGCACAACAATTTGAGAAAAAGCATTACCCCTCAAGCCTTTCCTACGCATTAGCTAAAAGCCGTGTGCTTGCACGATATTATTATTCAGAAGATGCTGGAGAAGCGTTTTTCAGAAACGCTCTAAAACACTCAACAGAACTCGACAAGCGCGCCCTACAATACGGGTTAGCAATTACGTTACTCGATCAAAAGAAGTACGAAGAAGCTGGCAAATTATTGGATGAGTTGTTAGAAAAAGATCCGAATAACCTGTTTTATCTTGATGTGTATACCGATTATTTAATTGCGACAGAGCATTCTGGCAAAGCCGTTGAGATGCTTCAAGCTCAACATCAACTTAGGCCCAATAACCAAGTTATCACGCTGAATTATGCTAATGCCGCCATAAAAGCAAAACAGTATGAAGTTGCCGAGCAATTGCTTAAGATCTTTTTACTTGAGAAACCAGATCATATCCTCGCTCGTGATTTACTCACACAGGCCTATGAAGCCCAAGAAAACAAGGCGGCTTACCATGAGTCAAAAGCGAGTGTCTATGCCCAGTACGGTGCATTTAATAAGGCAGCAGACGAAGTACAACGTGCACTCAATCATGTTGAAGACAAAGAAGATATCAAGCGTACAAGGTTAAAGGCACTACTTAGCCAATATCGTAATATGCAAAAAGAAATCGCTAAGCTGTAATGCTTAGCGATTGCTTACAGCGATAGTAGAAACCTATTTAAGCCAATTTTCTTGCACATCGCTTTTCGTCATCTCTACATTAAGCTATGATCCGTTTACATTACGACTTAGAGCAAAATAGAGCGAAATCATGTCAGTAGAAATCTATCACAACCCGCGTTGTTCAAAATCACGTGAAACCCTAGCTTTACTAGAGTCCAATGGCGTTAATCCTACCGTTATTGAATACCTCAAGACGCCAATCGATAATGACACTTTGGCTAATTTACTTTCTAAACTTGGATTTAGTTCTGCTCACCAGCTCGTCCGTAGCAAAGAAACGCTCTACAAAGAGCTTGGACTATCGAAAGACTCGGACGAAGCAACACTGCGCACAGCCATGCTTGAAAACCCTAAACTGATTGAGCGTCCTATCGTTGTCAAAGGTGACAAGGCAGCAATTGGTAGACCCCCAGAGTCAGTGCTTGATATCCTGTAATGAGTAAAATTCTTATTTTATACCATTCCAGTCATGGCTCCGTGGCGAATATGGCGCACGAATTTGCAGACACCATAGTTTCACAAGGCGGTGAAGCCATAGTACGCGTTTTTGAGAAACGTCAAGACCATGATGTGGTCGTAACAAAGCAAGATTTAGTAGGGTGCGACGGTTTGGCGTTTGGCACTCCAACACGCTTTGGTATGATGGCGGCTCAAGCGAAAGCGTTTTGGGAAACCACCAGCGATCTGTGGCTTAAAGGCGCGCTCATCGATAAACCAGCCTGCGTATTTTCGTCTTCAAGCAGTATGCACGGTGGCAATGAGGCTACCCTACTTAACCTCTCGTTACCGTTATTACACCACGGCATGATGTTGTTAGGTATCCCCTATGATGTTCCAGAGCTTTTGGCGACCGAAATGGGCGGGACCCCCTACGGTGCAACACACGTTGCAGGCAGCCAAAACAATACTTCACTCACTCAAACAGAAATCAAAATTTGTCGTGCAGCAGCGAGTCGACTGCTACGCGTCGCGGAAAAGTTAACATGAATGAAATTGCAAAAAAGCCCATCACTAGACGCTTTCAACTCTTTGCGCTAGTCGGGTATTTTGGTCTGTTGATCCTGATGCCACTGTGGCTCTTTGTGCTTGCACCAAGAGAAGGTTACAGCTTGGGTTTTGTCTTTGTGGTGTACGTTTTGCCTTTATTACTCCCGCTTAAAGGTATTTTGCAAGATAAGCCATACACTTATGCGTGGGCAAACTTTGTCGTGATGTTTTATTTTATCCACGGCTTTACCCTGTTGTGGACATCTCCTGACGAGCTAGTGTTAGTCCTGCTTGAGATTGGCTTTGCAACCTCCATGTTTATTGGTTGCACTTACTATGCAAGACACAGAGGCCAAGAGTTAGGGTTGAAGATCCGCAAGTTAAAAGAAGACCTAGCTGACGAAAAAGCAGCTCACGAACACAAAGAGTCATAATCTCGCTTGCGTAACTACATTAAAAAGCGCAGTCTTCAATGAAGTAACTGCGCTTTTTCGCATTCATGCCTTGGCATTATTCGATATGGTAAGCTACTGCAACGAGAGTACAGCTATCAACACCAATACTGAAAACAATACCTGCACACCAATACTGAGCCATGCTAACGCATTTACCCCGATGAGTGACCAAGGTGTTGAGCTGCTCGGATAGAGGGGATTACTGCGTTTTCGTCTTGCGAAAACAAAAATTGCGATAGAAGCAGCCGTAGTGACAAGTGTTGCAATGGTTTTTTCATCAACCTCATCAGTAAAAAATAAAAATAACTGAAGTGGTAGCAAAATAGCAGCAAAGGCATAAAGAATATGGACGGTTTTTATTTTTTGATACTTTGCCTCGTTAGAAAGCTCGATAATACCGTGCTGTTCAAATGTTTGCTTAGAAGTAAGCGCCTGATTTTTCATAGCCACACGGTAAGGGGTGTCGCCATGAATATCCGCAAGCGTCGGGTCATCACCATGTTCAAAAATCATTTCGATCATAGCAGCAGAGTTTGACGCCGCCGCATAGTGCATTAAGTTCCTGCCCGACTCGTCCAATTCATTTACTTTATGGTACGGCAACATGGTTTCAACCGCGCTCACAAAGCCATTTTCAACCGCCAACATAATGGCAGAACGCCCGCTGCTATCTCTTGCCGTTCCTTTCGCGCCCTGCGTTACTAGCGTAATAATCGCTGATTGTTTCACCTGTTGCTGGGTTAGCTGGAACAATAGCGCTTGTTCCAAAAGACCCGTCACTTCATCTTTGTCACACATAGCGCAAAGGAGCTCAAAAGTCTGCTGTCCATCCAGCAAACTATCCGTTGCTAGTTTAGCAGTAGCTGCTCTGTCAAGCAGACAAGTATCAATATGCGTCAATAGTGCCGTATGTGTTGCCTCCGAGCTGTTGCACCACAGAGCAACAATTTCTTTCGCGCTAAATTTAAGCCCTTTCTCCAATAGCCATATCAGCGTTTTTTCATAATGTTTGTCACAGAGCAGCTCTACAAACGATAAACTTTGCTCTTGTGCCTGAGCTTGAATGTTAGAGTACTGACCAAGACGCTGAATAAGTGTTTTTATTAGCTCATCCTGATCAGTATCATTTTCCTCAATGTGTTGAATTACGCTATTAACGTATTGACGCTGTTTATCGTCATAGTCATCAATATGCTGAAAATAACAGGCTTCGAACGGCTCTAGCGGTCGTAACCAAGCGAGATAAAATAAAGGAGGTAGAACAGTGGTCGTTACGCCCTGCTCATCTTTCATTTGTTGGCAATTCGGCCATGCCTCTATGGCATCTAGAATGTAAGCACCGTTTTGTTCGATTAACCCCTTTAACAGCATGGGATACTGGGCAGGCCAAATTAACACTTGTTCCATGAATGCGCTATTATCCTCAGAATGTAAATATATGCAGCATAATTATCGCGAAATGACTAGGTGGTGAATAATATCAACAGTCGCGCTAAAATGCTCACCTATTTCAGGACAAATTTAAAAAATAGGGCTTTTTTAAGGAGCTAGAATGGGCAATCAATTAGAGACATGGCAAGTGATCTTGATCATTGTTGGCGTGTTAGGGGTGATTTGGAGCAATATTGCGTTGTTAAAGTATTCCGCCAAATTTGAAATGAAAAAGAAAATCGACGAGCAGACGGCGCCTTTTGACAAAGATAAGGCAACGCCCAAAAACAACACGCCTCAAAACAATCCAAAAAAGGATGAAGATTGAAGCATGTTGCGACGTTAAACGTGCTGACTAAGCATTCATCCACATTTGAAGTTTAATCGCACATCATAAGGCTTACCGAGCGCACCATCGGCTATTCCTCCACCTATGGTCATTGCAGCCCCTGCATCATCGACACTATTTCGACCAAAAATCCACATCGCCATACCGGCAGCCTCAACGGCGTTAGCTACGCCTTTTTGCGTGATATAAGTACTCTCAGGCGTATCACTGTTATAAATGATATCTAGATTCACAACATACGCGACCATATCAGCTTGTTTGCAATAGTGTCTGGCCTGCTTTAATGCCTCTTTACTCCCCGCATCACGACTGTCGGAAAATAACATAATATTATGCACACCATCAGACGATGGACGCACATCATCATGATGAGCACACCCGGATAACCAAACCGCTAAACCAACACTTAATAGAATTCTTTTCATCACACTCTCCTATTCATTAAGCGCAAGCTTAAGGGTTATTTCGGTTTAGTTCCGTTAGTCATTGTTTAAATTTGTAATAAGCGACACAATTGACCAATCGTTGAGGTCACTTAACTTCCACGTCTACCCAAACTAAACGGTGATCGGAGCTGGCATGACGACTTTCCACTAAACGGAATAATTCGTCTTCTTTGCTTGGCCAGAAAACCCCGCTGCTAAGTACTTGAAAGCCGAACTTGGATGGCAATACGTAATCTACACGCGCTCCCCAATGGGCGGTATAACTACGACTCTCACTGTCCTTGCTATGTTCACTTCCCCCTTTGCTTTTTGGCGTAAAGTTCGAGAGTACTTTAGGGTTATCTAATAATTGTTCTATCACACCGGGTCTATATTTACCCCCTGTATCGGCAGCATTTAAATCACCGACAATGACAAATCGTGTATCATTTTTAAGGCCACCTTTAACGCCATTATCATCATAAATGTACTGGCTACGTTTAGGGTCAATATAATCGGTCATTAAGCGGATCTCATCGTGATTTCTGTTACCATTCCTATCCTCTTCACCATCAAAGACAGGGGGCGTTGGGTGCATCGCCAACAGGTGAAACAATTTACCATTCACTTCAATTGGCAGATCCCAGTGAGATTTTGAGCTTAGTCTCAAGTTTTGCCACTCTTGCTCACTATACCAAGGCAGCCTCGTCGTCGGATCTATTGTCACCATATGGTTTGGCATATCTTTCCAAAGAAATGTCTGCATAGTTCGGGCCTGTTCTTTTTTAATCGGGTACTTTGACAGTACAACCATCCCATATTGCCCCTCATATAAACCAAACCCTTGGGCATCACCGCCATAGTTAGATTGCTTACCGTCATTATCTAAATCATACGGTGTTGGTAATCCAGTATTGACTGGCGCAATATAAAAATAAGGGTACGATATCGGCTGCTGATCCGCTTGAGGTTGTGCTAGATAGTTATTTACAAATGCCTGTACACCTTTATTTGGTTCAGCGATGTAATCAAATTCATTGAGTAGAATCACATCTGGACGAACACGCTGAATGATTTCTGCTATATTCTTGATTTGTTGATGTTGACCATTCTGTAGCAATTTACTGAGCTTTTGAGAGTCCAGCGCTTGCCCTTTTTGTTGATAGTTCGTTGCTTCCATGCTGACATTAAAGGTAGCAACACGAAGTGTTTGTGCACTTACGACCGTTGTAATTAATAAAAAAAGTAGACCTACGTATTTCATAGACTTGCCTTAAAAAATTGTGATAAATCCCGCGATGACTATTTTATTCATAATCCTTTGAAAAACGGAAATTATCTCGACAGACTCAAACGATTTAATGTTGGCAAGTTAGCAAAGAGCGGTTAAAGTTAAATGATTAACTGCCTTGTACTGCCAATGTGAAATTTGTGAGTATTTTAAAACGATTACACCTCATCACCACAAACCAAGACACCACATTTGAAGAAAAAGTGACGGCGCTGCTGACTCTTGGCCTCGATGTATTTGAGCTTGATATTGCAATCGTCAGTGAAATCCAAGCTGATGTATACACAGTAAGGCATGTGATCACTCCAGATAATTCTTTGTTGGTAGGTACGGATTTTGAACTGGCAAACACCTATTGCTGGCACACTTTACAAGCTGACAGCGCGCTGTCTTTTCATCACGCTGGTACCAGCGAAATTGCCACTCACCCTTGCTACGCAAACTTTGGCCTAGAAAGCTACATTGGTGCGCCGATTATTGTTGATGGTAAACGCTATGGTACCGTCAACTTTTCCGCATCCAGTGCCAAAGCCCAAGCGTTCAGTCAAGAACACTTAGATTATGTGAGTTTATTAGGTCAATGGATTGGTGTTGAAATTTCTCGGCAAAAGGCGTTAAAAAAAATACAACACCGATCACAAGCATTAGCAGCAATGAGCCGTCTTGCTGATATTGGCTCATGGGAAGTCGATTTTAAAAAGAACAAAGTGTATTGGAGCCAACAAACGCGATTCATTCATGGTGTTGATGATAACTTTACACCAACACTCGACAATGCCATCAGCTTCTACAAACCCGGCATTCACCAAGGAAACATTAAACAGGCCATAGACGATGCCATCACCTCTAAAACCAAATGGGACATAGAATCCATTATTATTGATGCCAACGGCAACGAAAAGTGGGTCGCCTCTCACGGTCAAGGTGAATATGAAAATGGTGAATGCGTTAGGGTTTTTGGTGCCATTCAAGATATAGATGAACAAGTCAAAATGCGTATTGCATTGGAGCAAAAACGCGAAGAAGCGGAGCAACTTCTTAAGACCCGGAGTGAATTTATCGCCAAAATTAGCCATGAATTAAGAACCCCGCTAAATGGCTTAGTCGGCATGCTGCAAGCGTGCCGAAAAGAAACCGACATAAAAGAAATCAAGAGTAACCTGAGCGTCGCAGTCAACAGTGCAGATATGTTGATCACATTGATAAACGACGTATTAGACTTCAGTAAGTTAAATAGTAACAACCTGAAGCTAGACAATACCGCGTTTGATCTTCATCAGTTAGTCGAACAAGTTGTTGGCCTGTACAGTCCAGCCTGTCGCGAAAAAGGGCTTTCAATCAATTTCCATATTCATAACCAAGGCACAAATTGGCTCTATTCAGATCCGACTCGAGTTAAACAAATTATTGCAAACCTCGTGAGTAACGCCATCAAATTTACACCAACGGGTAGTATCGATATTTATGCCGACGTACTGGGTAGTGAAACTTCACCGGTTCTACAATTAAGTGTCTCAGACACAGGCATAGGGATTGCTAAGACCAATCAAGTACATCTTTTTCAGCCATTTAGCCAAGGCGATGTCAGTGTAAGTCGGCATTTTGGTGGTACTGGTCTTGGCCTTTCAATCGTATTTGAGCTTTGTAATTTGTTACAAGGCGAAGTACAGGTAGAAAGTGAGTTGGGTAAAGGAAGTACCTTTATCGTTACCTTCCCTATAGAGTTTGCAGACGAGGCCGACGACGTACAAGATCAAAAGACTGAAGAGCAGCATATTTCCTTATCAGAATGTAAAATCCTGCTTGTAGATGATAATCAAATCAACGTACTGGTGATGGAAAAGTTACTGAATCAGTTTGGTGCAACGCACATTGACAAAGTTTATAACGGTGAGCAAGCCGTAAAATCATGCCAAGACAAAACCTTTGATATTGTGTTTATGGATTGCGTCATGCCGATTATGGATGGCTTTGAAGCCACTCGCAGTATTCGTCGGCTTGCAAAAGATAAACGCCAAGGGCCGCATATTATTGCGTTGACTGCCAATACTTCTGAGTCCGATAAGGCAGCCTGTTATGAAGCCGGCATGAATAACTTTCTGTCTAAGCCAATTCAGCTTGACGCACTAAGAGGCGCGCTTGAGCCCTTCACGCAATAAAAAAGGAGCTTGACCTAGCTCCTTTCGTGTTGTGACGTAGCGGTATTATTCCGCTGCTTTTTCTTTGCTCGCTTTAGTGCCGTTACTGCTCTTCTTCGATTGACCAGTGCGGTTAAAGATCCCTAAGCGAATTCGAATAAAGTGTAAAATCTCTCTCGCTACATCAATGTCTACAGCCTGTTCAAGCCCTTCAAAACCTGGACTTGAGTTTGCTTCACAAATTTTAAAATGCTCTTCATCGAATAATAAGTCGATGCCAGCAACATCTAGATTCAGGATATTAGCGGTTTGTGTTGCTAGCCATTCGATTTCAGGGGTGATCGGGTGTGGGCTACCTTTTGCACCTAAACTGACGTTGGCCTTAAAGTTCTTACCGCCAGAATTGCGCTCCATACACGCAACAGCACGGCCACCGATGGTCAATACACGTAAGTCTCGACCATGACTCGACTTCACAAAACGCTGCAAAATGATATTCGCTTTTGGATTTGTCGCTTCAATGAGTTGCATCAAATCATCAAATTCACCGCGTGATTTAGACAAAAATACGCCGCTGCCCTGCGAGCCTGATAGCGTTTTAATCACGACCGGGAAGCCTATTTGCTTCTCTACCAGTTCAATATTTACAGGGAACTTAACCAACATAGTTTTTGGTGTTGGTAAATTTTGCTCTGCAAGGATCTGCTGAGCATACAGCTTATCTTTTACGGTTTCGATAGACTGTGAAGAGTTAAAACAATGTACGCCTAAACGTTCAAGGTGACGGATAATCGCAAGCGTAAAGTAAGTCGTGCCTGCACCCATACGCGGCAGTACAAAGTCAGGTAACGCAACCGGCTGACCATCAATCAGAATACTTTCTTCATCTTCTCTGGTTACCAATAGATCGAATTGATCAGGTGAGTAAACTTGAAGATCAATACCTTCTTCCTTTGCCACCGCCATCAATCTATCTATTTCATAAATTTCAGGTTTTAACAAACTGGCAGAGTCTTTGTAAATGATCCAACCGCGCATACGAATTGCCCCTTGAGTAGCGGAATAAGAGGAACGCTGTCGACACGAATCGTTAAGTGAAAACACCTAAGTAGGCTCGTGTATCACCGCCCCCCAAACAAAAGCGCGATTATGTGGACTCACCCGAAAACAGTACAGCAAAAAAAATTTATCGACACAATCTAAAAAACTACTCACGATTTTCAAAGTAAGATTGTGTCCCGTGAGCTTCCAAGGCGCTCTCAATACGTTTTAACGCCAGTTTGTATACAGCATCTCGCATCTCAAGCCCTTCATCACTTCGCAGCTGCCACGCCGCTTCGAACGCACTCGATAAATATTGCGCCAATTTATCTTGCACAGTTTGCTCGTCCCAAGCCTCTCCTTGGCGATTCTGACACCACTCAAAATAGCTTACGATGACACCGCCAGCATTAGCTAAAATATCAGGGATCACTATCACGCCCTGCTGATGCAAGATTTCGTCGGCGTCCGCCTCAATGGGTCCATTGGCAATTTCGACAATATACTTTGCCGATACTGCTTTGGCGTTATCTCGGGTAATTGCGCCGGATAGTGCTGCGGGCACCAAAATGTCCACATCCAGCGCAAGCAGCTCTTCATTACTCAGCACCTTATGTTCAACGCTTTCACATACTGAATCATCACAGTACACGGCTTTAAGCGCCTTATTGCGTTGCTTTTCTTGATAAATGCTTTCTATATCTAAGCCATCTTTACAGTAAATCCCGCCTTTTGAATCGCTTACTGCAACGACTTTATAACCCGCTTGCTGCAATAGCCTTGCACAGTGATAGCCACCGTTACCAAAGCCTTGAATAGCTACCGTTTGTTCCGCTTTATTCCAATTATTTTTTTCACTAAGCCGCTCTATCATTAAAAATGCACCGCGACCCGTGGCGGACTCTCGCCCTTCACTCCCTCCAAAAATAAGCGGTTTACCAGTGATCACTGCAGGACTTTTTTTACGGACGATTTTCTCGTATTCATCCATCATCCAACCCATGATCCTGGCATTGGTGTACACATCCGGTGCGGGAATATCTTGATCGGGTCCAATAAAATCAGCATTAGCTCTAATATATGCTCGAGCAAGGCGCTCAAGCTCCATGGGACTCAGTGATTTAGGGTCAACGGTTACGGCACCTTTGCCACCACCAAATGGTACGCCAACCGCGGCACACTTTAGCGTCATCCAAAGGGCTAAAGCTTGCACCTCACTCATATCAGATTCTTGGTGAAAGCGTATTCCGCCTTTTGTTGGACCTAGCAAATCATTGTATTGACAACGATATGCCTTAAAATAGTCAAGCTTACCGTCATCACGACGAATTGAGATATTGCTCGACAGCGTTCTTTGCGGCTGGGCTAACGCTTGGTAGGTAGACTCGTTAATTCCTGTTTTTTCGACTATATGGTTTAATCTTTTCAACGCGTCTTTTAGTAGATCCGTACTCATCCTTTCCTCGCTTATTTTTTAATTCAACAAGTAATTGTATGAGTGCATGGCGCAAAAAGATCAAGTCCATCAACAGGGATTAATAATTATGCGATTTCCTCTAAAAAGTAGGAAGGTGCATCGTTTGGCGCTAGTAAAAAGCATTGTTTCTTCGCTCTGGTTAACGCCACGTAGAATAAGCGCCGCTCTTCTGCGTCGGGAAATGCCCCTTGTGCAGGTAAAAGCGCATCGACAAATGCTGGCGTTTTTACCTGTGACGGAAAGTTTCTATGCTTAAGACCAAATACGATCGTAAAGTCTGCTTCAGTCCCTTTAGCACCGTGAAAGGTGTTATGTGAAATAATAAGTTCTGGATAGAGCTGTCGCCACTGCGCAATCTTTGATTTATCAGGTAATGCTCTGTGATTTCTTGCCAGTAGGGCAACGGAAGCTTTTCCTTCGTTGCGCTGCTCAATAAGATTGAGCAGTTGTTGCGCCTGCGACAATTCGTCATCCACCATAACTTTCACCACGCCCTGCCCTGCCACGCCGGTGGTATGAGAAGTGATATGCTTGGTTATTTGTTCTGGATTGCGGCAAATAAACTCACTCGCCGTGTCTAAAATGGTTTGAGGATAACGGAATGTTTTATCCAAGTATGTGGTCGTCGACTTACCAAAATACTGAGTAAATTCGGTAGTTAGGCGCATATCTCCACCACTAAAGCGATAAATAGCTTGCCAATCATCACCAACGGCGAACAATTGCGAGCCGGTTTTTTTATCTAGCAGCACCTGGATGAGCTTTGCCCGCACACGGGAGATGTCTTGAAATTCGTCGACCAAGATGAATTTCCATGGTGAAATAAACTGACCAGATTCGACGTAATAAATAGCCCGCTCCAGCATGTCATCGAAATCGATGCTAGATTCATTGCTTAGATACAGCTGATATTCTGCAAGAACTGGCATTATCACACTCATTTGATTGCTAAATTGCGTCAGCAGTTGCTCAACCTCTCCCATGATTTGAGCATGCTTCATCAATGGTAATACCTGACTTATTAAGTCTATCGCCTGTGACGCTTGCTGTGTACTCGAACTTTTCAGAAATAGCGCAAAGTCTCGCTCAAAGTGGCTTTCTTGTCGCAACGACTGCACAGTGTCTGCAATAAATTGTTTAAATAGTTTTTTATCCGTTGCTAGAGTTGAAATTGTCGGCTTTGCCCCGGTAACCGCTTCGATGATCTGCATGCCAAGCGAATGAAAGGTAGAGCAATTTAAAGTATTACAGAGAGGCTGACAGCGCTGGCGCATTTCCTCCGCCGCATCGTTACCGTATGCGAGCAATAGCACTTCCTCTGCACTTGCCAGTTTTCGATGTAGCAAGTAACCGACCTTGGCTTTTATCACGCTGGTTTTTCCGGTCCCCGCTGCCGCTAGCAACAGCTGTCTATCGTCTTGGATAATACAGGCCTTTCTTTGCGCTGGCGTCAATGGGTTCGATTCAACTTTGTCGAAGTAAGCAGCATCTTTTGTTAGATAGTGCGCGACAAACGCAGCTTGAAATTCAGCGATGTCCTTCTCTCCCCACAGCGCAATCTCACGCACAGTAGCAAGCTTTCCTTTTAGTTGGACAGGCACCACATCTTGTGCAACATGTTGCCAACCATACCATAACGCCTGACTCGCTGACTGAACGAGACGCTGATTACTTTGACTCAGATACCTGTGTTTGAGTAGCTGTTCTATCTTATTGGCTTTACTGTGTAATTGCTTATAGTGATGTAACACCCAAAGTTTTTGCAAACGCTTTCCCACCGCCTCCGCGCCTTTATGCTTTATTGCTAAAACAGCTGTGTTGGACTCGGTTTTTATCCGTAAACTTTGATACAGCCAGTGCTTCTTAAGTGTTGGTGGCTCGCGCATTTCAGCAAATGAAATAAAGGTTTCACTTGAATGATGACGCAGATACAGGCCCTCTTTGGAGCAGTTGACACCACGAACTCGGTGGAATAAGCGACTAAAGATATGTAATGCTATCAATTGGTAGATCAGATTAATAAATTCCCTTGCGGTCATGCTATCACGAAACACAAAAGCCCACTTAGTGAATTTTCAGTATTGAAAGTTATTTCTATTAGTTTCAACTAGCTAGGCACACCTTTGTCATCTTAAATCACAACTTTGTCACCTAATTTCTCGTCTTTATCACTTCTTCTTTGAATGACTCAAGCATCATCTTGTTATCTTTTCGTAACGGAAAAAACAACAATGAGAAATGCACTGAGCACAACCTCTTGCCTATTTACCTTTAGTCTAATGTCATGTTTAGTTTCTTTTGAAACACAAGCAAACTGGCAACAATTCACCCAGGCAGAAACCGAAATACCAAAAATTAATACCACTCCTACCATTGACGGTAAACTGTCGGAGCGAGAATGGGAAAATGCCAAGCTGATTAAAGATTTTGCGGTATTTAGACCCAATGTTGGTGATAAACCCGACCATCATATTGAGGCCTATGTCAGTTATGATAGTGACTATTTTTATGTAGCCGCCAAAATCTACCAACCAGAGCATGCGTTGACAGACCGAGTCCTTACCCAAGGTGAATTTATGTGGAATGAAGACTACTTTGGCTTAGTGTTGGACACCAATTTCGATAGATCAGATGCTTACTTATTTCACGTGACTCCCTCTGGCGTAAAAGAAGACGGTTTGGTCGATGGCACCACTTATATTGCACAGTGGAAAACCCTGTGGCATGCCAAAACGTCGATTGATGTAGACAGCTGGTCAGTGGAAATAGCAATACCGATGCAATCTATCTCATTTGAACAAAATGCCGAGCATTGGGGATTGCAATTAAGACACAGAGTGGCCAGTCCAAACACCCAAATTTATTGGAACATCAATAACCCCAGTAATTATGCCTGGCACACAAATCAACTCGCGCCAATCAAGGGTCCTAAAGGATTAGCACAAGGTTTGGGTTTAGAAGTTAAGCCCAGCTTAGCGCTTAAAAATACCAGTGGAGAAAGTAAGCTTACACCAGCTGTCGATCTGCTTTACAAAGTTACCCCCAACCTTTCAGCCATGCTGACTGTCAATACTGATTTTTCAGGCACAGAAGTCGATGAAGTGCCATTGAACACCACTCGATATAGCCAGTACTTCACTGAAAAGCGCGACTTTTTCTTACAAGACAGTCAAATTTTTCGCTTTGGCGGTATGGATGATAACTACGCCAATGGCATGCCCTTCTACTCAAGGCGAATAGGACAAGGTCGTCGCTCTGGCTTGCTAGACATTAACTGGGGGACCAAACTAACCGGGCAAATCGGCGATACGCGACTGGGGATCTTAAGCGTAAATCAAGAGCGGGACGGCAGTCTATCTGAAGATACCCAATTAAGTGTGGCCAGAGTCATTCAACAAGTGGCTGATAACCATCAAGTAGGCGCTATCGTAACTACAGGCAGTCCTGACGGGCAAGATGAAAACACATTATTAGGAGCAGACTACCGCTTCCAGGGCAATATACTCGACCAATACCCTGTGGTTACACATGCGTATTATCAAGAAGCTGAATCTGTGCCACCGAAAGAAACAACTAATGAAGATAACAAATCTTATGGGGTCTCTGTGAGGCTGCCCAACGATACGTTTTATCTTCGTAGTCGTTATCAATATATAGGCAAAGATTTTAGCCCCGCTTTGGGCTTTGTAAATAGAAAGGATCTTCAGTATTACGAAGCAGTAAGCCACTACAGAGTGAGACCGCAATCAGGCTGGTTAAGCGATCAAATTAATTATTATCAAGCCACTGGGTTTTATTACTTATGGGAGGATACTCAGGGAAACCGTGAGGGACAAAGTGTATTTATTCGACCACTACAAATCGATTTTAAAAGTGATGACTTTTTCTTCGTTAGCCATAATCGCTACCAAAGGATCTTAACAAAGCCATTTAGCTTTACCGATAAACTTATTTTTACTCCAGGGGAATACAACTATACCCAAAATGAGCTTTATATCAGCAGTGCTAATAGCAGGCCCGTCTATGCTATCACTCGATTCTCTAAGGGTGAGTTTTACGACGCAGACCTTGAACGCGTGAGTGTAGATATAAACTATCGCCCAAACCGACACTTATTTTTAAACTTAAGTCGCAACATGTATTACTATGAAAGAGACGGAATAAACGACCAGCTATTCAACACTCAACTAAAGATCAATGTTGCATTCAATACGGAATGGTCTTGGAACACCCTATTGCAACACAACAACCAAACCAACAACTTTTCACTCTTTAGTCGTGTGCGCTATGAGCCATCTCCAAATGAAATCTACATTGCCAGTATCAATCGAGGTTATGATATTGAAGCTGGTTGGCATCAGCGCGTGGAAACTACAGATGAAACAGCAATTAAGCTGGCCTACACTTATCGCTGGTGATCAGCTGTCATTTTATCAAATCTGAACTCGGGATAAGAAGTGAGTTAGTCAACTAAAATACCTAGACTAAAAAGCGTAATATTACTTCTTAATACAAGGTAAGCTTAGCGCTGTAGTCAGGGATAACAGCTGCTATAGAACCAGTTGTTATCCCGAGTTGGGTTATCTACTGTGCTCGAGTGGTATATAAATCACTACTAAACGCTCGAGTACTCGCATAGATTATTTGCCCCTCTTTAACGTCAAAGCCGTAATAACCATCAAAACGCTTTTGACTCAGCAATTGTAATGACTCGTCGTTAATCTTATAAGTAGTTAAACTCGCTTCTTTGTCGTTGGCAGCATACAGTACACCATGCTCGATAACACCTTGATGAAAATGTGTTACCTCCCCAAGTCGCGTCCCATTTTGCATCTGCCCGTTTAATACATCCGCCAACGCAAAACGATAAAGCTCGTTGTGTTGATTGTATGCGTACACAAACTCTCTATCTCCTTTGTCAACCATCAGCTTTACCCAAGGCGCTGATAACTCAGCAACTAGCTGTAGCTGACGATTGTAAATCCTCACATGACGAGATTTGCTTTTTTTCACTGTCACAGCAAATAAAGTGGAGTTTATCCATGATTGAGCAAAGCCATAGCCATCTAAATAAGTTTGCTCAGTGACCTTTCTTTCTTCGCTATCAACCAACCATAGCTGGTGATTATCATGATTTAATAACATCAGTTTATCATCAGGAGAAACCGACATTCCTCGTAATACTGTATGCTCGGCCAACGGGATAACCGGCGTAGCTCGTTGTTGTGGCGCTTGAAAATAAATCGCATTATCACCGGCTCGATTAGAGGTGAAATAAATACCCGATTGCTTGTTTGCAAAGGCTGGCAGCCTTTCGTTACCGTTACTGTTATCTAGCTCAAAACCGGCAAGCTGCCAATTTAAATCGATATTCTTATCATAAGTAGAATACACATAATCCTTTTTGTTGGGATGACGTGCTAACTCACAACAAATTCTATCACTTAAACTTGCCAGCGTACGTTCAACACCTGATTGCAAGTCCACCAGCTGAAGTTGGGTGGGTTTTGAAGCAGAAACCATAATAATTTCTCCCTCCTTTTGACCCCATATACCAAACTCAATTTGTTGTTGCACGTCAGTCATTACCGAGAGGGCTTGAGTAGAGGTATCAAACGTAAACAACTGGCTTACACCTTGACTATTGTGCGCAATCAACAGCAGTTCATTTGAATTGGCCTTGAGATCTAATGACACAAACTGCCAGTCTTCAGATAAAGTCACTGTGACAGGCTCAAGCCCCGTGGCAAAGTCAACTTTATACAGGGTGTTTTTATGTTCATGTCGCCTTGGGTGTCCTAGTAACCAGATTACATCTTGCTGCGTATCATAGGTTAGCTGATGAGACACCAGCTCATCACAGCCAAGTTGCTGTGCCTGTCCCGCTTGCAGAGTATGAGTACCTTCATTAAATGGTACTTTAAACCAACCACAATGTTCCTCAAGGTAACCGCTAAAAATAAGATGGTTAGACGTTTGGGCTATCAAAGATTCAATATAATACTCGCCACTGGATATCTCTTTACCAACGTCATCATCATTGTTACTCAGGTGCTTAACCCAAAGCGCATTTCCCTTGCCTCGGGTATCATTAATAAAACTAACCGTCTCTCCATCTGGAGCCACAACCAGACTTCGCTTAGCACCTAAGACACGGGTTAATACATTATTTTCGCTATAATTTAATTCATTAGCTTCGTTACTGTTCAACATCACAAGCGCAACAACAAGTAAACCCGCCAATACGCCAATCAGCCCCTTAACGGCATAGCTTGGAGTATTTTTGTCTTCAGAGGCGAGGTTAGGATTAGTATCACTACAGACTGTGGCTTCAGCGATAAAGCGGTAGCCCTGTTTTGGCACGGTTTGAATATATTGAGGGAACTTAGGGTCGTCATTGAGTGTTTTACGTAAATTGGCAACGAGCTTATTAATCGCATTATCAGTCACAATCACGCCTTGCCAGATCACCTCTTGTAATTCATCGCGCGTGACAATGCGATTGGGGTTGTCTAGGAGAAAAAGCAACAATGTCACCGTTCTTGGATCTAGCGCTATCACCTGATCATGAGAGGTTAATTCATATGATCCAGTATTAAACTGAAACTCGCCAAATTGAATTCGCTCCAAACTACATCTACTCCATGTAAGATTTATCGTTATTATTATTACCAACAGAAATTATAAGTTGGTTTGGCATCAAACAATTGAAAGTTACTTGTATTGTTAATACATTTTGTACAACTTAGTTTATACCAATTGGGTTAAGTAAACGAGCTATTTTGAAGCATGAGAATAGCGATACAGATAGGAAAAAATATTGCTATTAGGTTGTTCTAAATGACAAATTTATGAAGGTGCTTTATTAAATAGCGCACCTGTTAAGTTGGTGACAAAGTTACGTCCAAACAGAACCTGAAGACGGCAGGCCATAACAGAGGCCCACACGCTAAGCACAGTGATCCTTTTATGGTTACTCTCAGGCAGCAGTTACCGTTGTAAGCTTGCTTTTAGCCACTGAGGTTGCTTTGCCAACCAGCACGAGTACCACCGCACCGATAATCACGGGGGTAAATAAAAAGCCCCACCCTTCTAGAGCCAGCATAATTAGTATTGGATTCGCGCCAGCTGGCGGGTGAGTGGTTTTTGTTATTAACATGCTAAATACCCCCAACCCCGTTGCAAGTGCTAACGTTAATTCGTTCACACCAATATATTGTGCAAAAATAATCCCAATGGTCGCGGTAAGAATATGTCCAAAGATGACATTTTTAGGCTGCGCTAGTGGACTTTCGGGCACACCAAATACCAGCACTGCCGTTGCGCCCAAAGGTGCCATTAAAAAAATATGCTCAGCACTTATCGTTTGACTAAACGCCAATATTGCAATTGCGATAAACGCCCCCGCTCCAGCAATTAAAGCAAGTTGTATTTCTCTCATTGTATTCTTTCCCTTTCCAAGAAGTAGACCAATCTGTCTACCTCGCAAATGGTAGACAAATTGGTCTACTTCTGTCAACCTATAATCACGGTAATAAACATGGCTGACTGATGAGTACAAAAAAACAACAACTAATCGATTGCGCAATGAGACTGTTTTATCAACATGGCATTCATACCATTGGTATTAATGAAGTATTAAAGTCATCTGGTATTGCTAAAAAAACCCTGTACAACCATTTTGAGAGTAAAGAGGCGCTGGTGCTTGCAACACTTGAGCAGCGCCATCACCTATTTATATCTTGGTTATCTCGTTGCCTCGAAAATGCTCAAACGAATGAACAGCTCACAGAGCAGCTATTTTCAGCACTAGATCACTGGATTAATAATAAAGTGGAGGTGCTAGGCGATTTCCGTGGTTGTTACTTTATCAACACGGCGGCAGAATTTGGTGAGCTCACCAGTCCAATTAATCAACTATGCCAGAGGCACAAACTTGCGGTAAAAGCGTTACTTAAACAATCGCTCAACGACGCTGATGATGCCGCTGTCGAGCGCCTGTTTCTATTGAGCGAAGGGATTATTTCAACGGCCTATACCTGTCACGATACGGGCGTGGCCAAGCGGGCACTCAAGAATTAAGATATTTTTCCACCTCTGTAAAGCAAGATGCAAACTTGCTTGGCACAAACTCGATAATGTCATACCGAGCCACTTCGGCGACATAAAAGGGATCTTGACGAACAATGTCAAGTAGCTCAGCTTCACTACTCGCCTTTGCCAAAATAACCCCACCAGTTCGTGGGATTTTTCTGCCAGAAGCGATAAAAGTGCCATTGGCATAAAAACGTTCTAAAAACGCAATGTGAGGGGCAAGCAGCGGCTCTACCTGTTCAATTTCGGTAACATAAGTAAGATTAACAATAAATATTGAAGCTGACATTAAGCTATTTTCCTGTGTGATTATGGTTCTGATTTGGGTGCTTTTTTACGTTGTTCTTGTTTGGCTTTCGCGACATTTTTAAAAACGGGTGGTGGAATAGGAAAAAGAGAAATGAGCGGCATTAAAGCCAAAAATAGATAGGCGCCTTTTGGCATTTTTTTGGCCCATAGCACGACCTTAAAAAGTAAAAAGGACGCGATAAAAATCGCCGTAAATAACAACAATACTTCTGTGATCCCTATATCCATTATTATCTTCTCATCTATTCAATAAGCTGGATATGGAGATAAGATGGGTAAAAAGCAAGCGATGTAAAACAAATAAGATAAGAACGAAAAAAGGCCCTGTGGGCCTTTGGATTTTAGTTACTTTGGGATAATCTGCGATCAGTACAGCATCGCAGAAACTGTGCTGTGATTATCAATCGCCATCGCGATACTTAGGACTGTGATATTGACTATTGAGAATGCAAATACTTGCCTCGCCCAACCATGTAAATCTAAATCTCTTTGGTATCCTTTTAACGCCATCAATAACCACCAAAAACTGGTTGTACAGGCCACCGCCATAAATGCAATGCCGGTATAACCGCTAAGCGGCAGTAACATCACCACGAGTGCATAAATGGCGATATACAAAACAATATGATGCTTAGCCTTTTCAACACCTTGCGCAACTGGCAACACTGAAATATTCGCGGCCCGGTAATCTTCAAAACGGAAAATCGCAATGGCGTAAGAGTGTGGCATTTGCCAAAGACAAAACATCAATAATAAAATGGCAGCGCCAGAGTCAAACACCCCGCTTACCGCGCAGTAACCAACCACAGGAGGCACTGCCCCTGATAGGCTACCAACCACCGTGCCATACACTGAGTTTCGTTTCATGTATAAGCTGTAAACACCGACATAAATAAAAAAACCAAATGCGGCAAAACTCAGCGCAATCCAATTGGTGAAATAGGCTAAGAGCCCAAAGCCAGATAATCCGAGTACCAGACTATGTGACAGTGCAGCAACTGAGGAAATTTCCCCAGTTACTGTCACGCGAGTTTTAGTGCGAGCCATTGCCGCATCGATATCCCTGTCGATGACATTGTTAACTACACAACCTGACGCAACGACCAAAGATAGCCCTAGTAGAGTCAAGGCAAATAGCAGCCAATCAACTTCACCTCGAGAGGCCAATAAAAAGCCTCCTGCGACTGAAATCAAGTTTCCCATAATGATCCCAGGTTTTGTCACCTGAAAATAACGACGCAGCATGACTACTCTCCTGTTAATACATCATCATGGCGTTCGATTCGTAGATGATCCAGACCGACAGCCCCACTACCATCACAATAATCAACGCACTAAAGATAAAGGAAAGCGTGCTTGCCTTGCCTTCTTCCGTAACAAAATTCAGGTGTAAAAAGTACTTTAGGTGCACCCAAATTTGCACTAACGCCGTTGTCACTAACGTCCAGAATGTCGTGCTAGATGACAAGCTGCCACTCATCACGGCAGCAAAAGGAATGGCTGTCAAAATGACGGATAACACAAAACCAATTAGATACGACTTCACACTACCGTGGCTGTCGTGTTCATGCTCATGAACATCCATCTGTGCTAACGCTTGAGATTCACTATGGCTCATTACATTGCCCCCATTAAATAAACAACGGTAAATACACAGATCCACACGATATCTAAAAAGTGCCAGAACAAGCTTAAGCAGCTCAAACGGGTTACCGTTTGTGGCTTAACACCACGACGTGTCACTTCAATCATCATCACTGTCATCCAAATCAAGCCTGCCGTCACGTGCATGCCGTGCAGACCCACCAATGAGAAGAAAGAAGTCAGAAAAGCACTATGCTGCGGTCCATGACCATGTACTATTAAGTGATGGAATTCATACACTTCCATACCAATAAACACCGCACCAAAAGCAAATGTCACCGCAAGCCAAGATAAGGTTTGCGACTTTTTCTGTTTGTTTGCCGCTATCATGGCAAACCCAAAGGTAATACTACTTAACAGTAGGGCCGCGGTTTCAACCGCAACAAAACCCAGCTCGAATATGTCTTTGCCAGACACCCCACCTGCCGTGTTCATGTACAACACAGCATAAGTGGCAAAGAAAGAGGCAAACAACAAACAGTCCGTCATCAGATATAGCCAAAAACCGAATACGGTATTTGAACCTGTGTCATGCTCTGCATGCTCGTGAGCATCTTCTAACGCATGCAGCGTAGCGGGAGTAATTGCACTCATGAATTAACCCTCCTGTAATGCGCGAGAAAGGTGGGCAGACTCAATCTGCTCAATCTCGTCAACCTGAACATAGTAATCAACGTCGCTGGTGTAACAACGCTTAATAAATACCGCGATAGCGCTGACAAAACCCACCGCTGCTAACCACCAAATATGCCAAATCATGGCAAAGCAAAACACGGTCAATGACGCGCTGATAAGCACTCCAGCCGGGGTATTTTTTGGCATGTGAATAGGCTGATACTGTGCAGGCTTTTGATATGCCTGTCCCTGCTCTTTCATTTCTGTCCAAGCGTCAATATCGTCAACCACAGGGGTTTTCGCGAAGTTGTAGTACTGCGGTGGAGAGTCCGTTGACCATTCTAACGTATGCCCATTCCACGGATCGCCTGTGGTATCTTGCAATTGTTCGCGGTTTTTGTAACTCACCACTAGCTGTACCACTTGGAAGATGATCCCAAACATAATGATAAAGGCACCAATACACGCGATGTATAGCCAAATGTTCCACTCTGGCGTGTTGGTATGATTTAGGCGACGTGTCATGCCTAAGAAGCCAAGCACATAAAGCGGCATAAAGGCCACAAAAAAACCAACTAGCCAGCACCAGAACGAGGCTTTACCCCAACGCTCATCAAGCTTGTAACCCATTACTTTAGGGAACCAGTAAGCAAAACCCGCTAGATAACCAAACACTGCGCCACCGATAATGGTGTTATGAAAGTGTGCGATCAGAAAAAGACTGTTGTGCAGCACATAGTCCGCGCCAGGAATTGCAAGCAATACGCCGGTCATCCCACCAACGGTAAAGGTCACCATAAACCCTAATGTCCAAAGAACCGGCACCGTGATCCGCAAACGACCGCGATACATGGTAAATAACCAGTTGAAGAGTTTTACTCCCGTCGGCACCGCAATGACCATCGTCATGACCCCAAAGAAAGCATTAACATTGGCGCTTGAACCCATAGTAAAGAAGTGATGTAGCCAAACAATAAAGCCCAAAATAGAAATCGCACCGCTGGCGTACACCATCGACTTATAGCCAAACAGGCGTTTGCCTGTAAAGGTTGAAATAATTTCTGAGAAAATCCCAAACGCAGGCAAGATCAAAATATAAACTTCAGGGTGACCCCATGCCCAGAACAGATTGATATACATCATGGCATTACCACCGGCTTCATTGGTGAAGAAGTGGAAGTCCATATAACGGTCAAGCGTTAGCATCGCTAGCACCGCAGTAAGAATCGGGAAAGACGCCGCCACTAGGATATTTGCCCAAGTACAAGTCCAAGTAAAAATAGGCATTTTCATTAGCGTCATGCCAGGCGCACGCATCTTAAATACGGTTACCAAGAAATTCACGGCGGTGAGCAATGTCCCAAGTCCGGATATTTGCAGCGCCCAAATATAGTAATCAACCCCGACACCAGGACTAAACGACAACTCCGACAATGGCGGATACGCCACCCAACCGGTTTTTGCAAACTCACCAAATGCCAAGGACAAGTTGATCAGAATTGCCCCGCCCGCCGTCAACCAAAAACTGAGGTTATTCAAAAACGGAAAAGCAACATCTCTAGCACCAATTTGCAGTGGCAAGATGATATTCATCAAACCAATCATAAATGGCATCGCCATAAAGATGATCATGATCACCCCATGTGCGGTAAAGATCTGGTCATAGTGCTCAGGAGGTAAGTAACCGGCAGCGCCGCTTGTGGCCATCGCCAGCTGTGTGCGCATCATGATGGCGTCGGCAAAACCACGCATTAACATAATTAATGCCAAGATAATGTACATCACGCCTAGGCGTTTATGATCGATTGAAGTGATCCAATCGTGCCACAGTACGCCCCATTTTTTGTGTTTTGTGACCATTGCCGCCACAATTAGACCAACAACCGCCACCACAGCTAACGTCACCATAATGATGGGTTCGTGATAAGGGATTGCCTCGATGGATAATTTACCAAACAACGACATAATTACTCCTCAGCTTTGCCGTGATGTGGGTGCGCAGCATGCTCTGGTTTGGCGTAATAACTCATTTCGCCATGGCCCTGCATGTATTTCATAACTATGGTGTGGAATAAGCCCTGCTCTACCGAGCCAAAATATTCAACGGGGTGATATTCCGAAGGCTCAGCCAGTTTCGCATAACGACCTGCGGTTAAGGCTTCGCCGTTTGCTTTGATGTCGGCAACCCAGTTATCAAAACTTGCTTTGTCTTTGGTCGCAATGGCATCGAACTTCATACCCGTAAAGCCCGCTCCACTGTAGTTAGCAGAAAAGCCTTTGAACGTCCCCGGCTCGTTGGCAATCAGGTGAAGCTGTGTTTCCATCCCAGCCATCGAGTAGATTTGGCTACCAAGCTGTGGAATAAAGAAAGAGTTCATGGTGCTTTCGGAAGTGATTTTGTACTCCACTGGTACATTCGCTGGAAACACCAGCTCATTCACTGTGGCAATGCCTTGCTCTGGATAGATAAATAACCACTTCCAGTTTAGCGATACCACCTGAACAGTGAGGTGTTCACCCTTACCTTCCAACGGCTTGTACGGATCAAGTGATTGTGTAGAGCGCCAAGTGATCACCCCGAGTACAATAATAATCACAATCGGAATGGTCCAAACCACGGCTTCTATTTTGTTAGAGTGAGCCCATTTAGGTGCATAGATCTCGTGGTCACGACCGTCTCGGTACTTCCACGCAAAATATAAGGTAAGAATAATAACTGGTACTACAACGAGTAACATCAGTACAGTGGCAATGATGATCAAGGACTTCTCATCCATGCCAATTTGCCCCTTGGGATCTAAAATGCCACCACTACAGCCGGTGAGCATAAGCCCCAATGAAGCGAACGCATAATTCACAACACTACGTTTATTCAATTGATTACCCTTCAACGATAAGCTGCGGCTTATTTATCAAGCACGCTGAGTATCTATTTGTGCAAGCTATGCTGCACAAGTTCGAATTGCACTGTATCCATCAGGGAAAATGCATTAGTGAAGGGAAACGCTCCTTTGATACCAGTCACTAACCATTTACCTAATAATCGATACAGTAAACGGACAATCACATTTGCTAGGCTTACAATTTGCCCTAATAGGACTGTAAGTAGCCGATTAATGTAATTGAAACTGAATTGCTGACTGCTGATCCAAATCGCGTAAATCAAACGCACTGGACTCAAATATTGCGATTACGCAAACAGACAGCGGTACCCAAAAGGAGGAGCACGACAACCATGTGCGCTAGGCACCGGTTGAGGTTGAATAGCCTCAGTAGAGGCGAATGCCGTTTTACGCAGGACAACGCCCGCGCGTGTAGGCAAAATAGTATGGAAAACTAACCAATAAAGACCTATCAATAATTGCAATGACAAGATAGGCTGAGCCAAAAACTCTCCGAGCATCACCAAAACAGAGTCAGGTAGTGAATTATCTGCAAAAAGTGCTTCTAATTCAGCTACATCACCTAGCATGCCAGTGAATAATAATGCCGCGTTAAACATCATCAATGCGCTTAACACACTGAAAATACGACCAAATAACTGCGCACGCGTCATCGCACAACCTTGATAGGTTGTGTCGTTAGTAGTAGCAGTTTGTCGAGCATAGCTTAACAGTGGCACAGATTATCCTGATGTTTTTATCTTGATAGAATTGATTAGTTCAGAACTTTCAGTCTAAACTGAAAATTCGCTGCGAGTATAACAAAGTCGTTATTCGATTCAAGCGATATCTGCAATGATCTATATCAAATTATCTTAATCTACCTCTAACTTTCTTCCTTACCTAAGACAAAATTCTTAAACACACTTATTGGCAATAGTTCTCATTCACAATCATTTACAAAACGTAAATATTAACATTTTGACTATCTATCAATCAGATAGTCAGCTTTATCGCTTAATAGAATATTCATTCTACGTTCATGCTATTTATTTTTGGTTCGTTCTAAGTATGATCCCCGCCAATTGACATCGCTGTCATTTCACTAATCCATTGTTACTAGAGGATCTCATGAAGCAGCTGAATAAACTCCTAGGTTTTATGAAAGTGCCCAATAAACTCAGACTCAGTCTGCTTTTGTCTGTCGTGATCATTGCCCTTGTGCAGCTCTCATCAGCACTCGTTTTACGAGACAGCTTAACGCAAGAAAGACGTATTAATGCAAAAAACCTAATGGAAACCACAGTTGCACAACTTAATATGGTGGCCACCGAGACCTCGCTCACTCCACAACAAAGACAAGAAAAAATAAAAAAGCTCATTGATGCTGCACGCTATGGTGATGCAGGTTACTTCTTCTTGTTTGACTTAAAAGGGAACATGGTAACGCATCCCATTAAGCCACTACTCAATGGCACCTCAATGACTCACCATCATGAACGCTTTATTCGCGAGGCATTCAGCCAGTTCGTCGTCATTGCCAATCAAAATCAACGAGGTTTTGCCCAATATCAATGGCCAAAACCGGGGACAAAGGAGCTTGAGGGCAAGCTCTCTTATATTGCTAACTTAGGGCACTATAACTGGGCAATTGGAACAGGCATTTACCTTCAAGACGTTGAAGAACAGTTTTATGACCGACTCATGTTGATGACTGCTGAAACGCTCGGCTATGCGATATTACTTATTTTCCTCTCTAGCTTGATCAGCAAAAATATTACCAAGCCACTGGATAAGCTCACCCAAACCATGGGACTTATTTCAGCGCAAAAAGACCTTACCATTGCACTGAAAAGCCACGGAAAAGACGAGCTTGCCCAAATGGCTATCGCATTTAATAAAATGAATTCGCATTTTCGTGATGTACTGCATGATATCAACGAAAACACCCATTCTTTGGCCTCCCAAGCAGAGGAATTATCCTGTATTACCGAGCAGATCCAAGCAGGTATTGGACAACAAAGTAGTGAAACAGAATCGCTGCAAAACCGCATGCAGTCGCTTAATCAAGTGGCGCAAGCTGTCAATAATGAGTCAAAGCGTGCGCTTGATAAAGTGACAGAGACAACCACATTGACGACCCAAGGGCTGGCGCATGTAGACGAAAATGTGGCAGTCATAGCGCATGCCTCACGTAGCGTCGACTCAGCGCAACAAGCTGTGCTCGAACTACAACGCTCATCAACCGAGATTGGTGCAGTACTTGACGTCATTAAAAAAGTGGCAGATCAAACTAATTTATTAGCATTAAATGCGGCCATCGAGGCTGCCAGAGCAGGAGAACAAGGTCGCGGTTTTGCCGTGGTGGCCGATGAGGTAAGAACGCTGGCTCAACGTACGCAACAATCTACCGATGATATTCAAGCGATCATTGATAAACTGCACAATGGCGTCGCCACAACCGTTGAAGAAATGGAGAGCTGCCGCGCAGCATCCGGGCAAAGCCTCAAAGTGAGCCAAGAATGTAAGCACGCACTAGAGCAAATCAACCTCTCCATCGCAACCGTGCATGATATCAACGTTAATATCTCCACTTGGAGTGCAAAGCAGTCTGAAGATCTTAATGACATGACTGACAACATCAGTGGCATCGCAGCAGTTGCAAACCAAACCGCTCTCGGCGCTGAACACACCAAAGTATCGAGCCAACAATTAAGCGAAATGTCACAACGACTCTCGCAAATGGTAAATGAATTCAAGGTGTGATCTTACACCTGTTTGCAGACGCGGAAGTGCGTACTTCCGCTGAGAAATGTTGAGTAGCAAGGGGTTTTAGCGCCCCACTCTATGAAGCAGCCTTAGCGCGCTTCAACCACTCTGCCATTGAATTTGATACTTTCTTTACATCACAACCATCATGATAAAATACCCAAACCGAAAAGTTATCTTCAGGGTCTAGATACAAAAAATCACCGTCATCTTCTGCAATAACAAAAGCATTGGCGACTCGACCAATAGCGATCTGTCCTTCAGGCGAATGAATTTCACCTTTTTTAGTGCTTTGTTGATAACATTTTAAGTAAAGCGCGAGTTGCTGATGTGCAGGTGCCTTACCAACACCAATCATTTCAACTTCTTCACTCAATAGTGATTCATCATAGAAAGCCCAGCACCGTCCCTCAAAATCAGGATACTCTTCTGGAAATTCGTTGAAGAAATAGTCCTCACCCGCCTCTATATTTGCAAGAAACGCCAAATATTTTTCTGGCAAAATAATCGTTCTTTCTTTTTGTATCTTGGAGATCTTCATATTTCTTCCTTGACGTTTTACGCTGAGCCACACCAATTTTCCACAGTCAAGACTCAAACTAATAGCACTCTATATATTTTCGGCCTTTGCAAGTACACACAGGTAACAAAACAGCTCGGCGGGTAAACCGTCTCATACTAGACTGGTTTTACTTCGAAGTAGGAGATGCTTTACGCAGCGATCTTTAAAAGCCATTACGCATAATCCCGCCCAATATAACCTGTTTTACTTCGGAATGGGAGGTGCTTTACGCAGCAATTTTTAAAGCCCTTTCCCTCCTCTAAATATAACCCAGTCACAACCTGCTCGGCGGGTAAAAAGCCCCCTACTAGACAGGTTTTGCTTCGGAGTAGGAGCTGCTTCACGCAGCGATCTTTAAAAGCTATCGTCACACAGCCCCACCCAACAAAATCCACTACTATTAATCAGCGTAAGGGTAATGAACATGACGCTGCTCTTGTAATTTCATACCCAAATACTCAAAGGTCCCCACCAGCATCTCAGTAAATGGCGCCGGCGCTTTCTCTTGGCATGAGGTTGATAAAATCGAAAACTGCTTTTCGCGCAATGTTCTTAATTCTGGCTTTAGCGCTTCGATGTCCATAAAGTCGGTTATTCTGTCGATAAATGCCTTCATTCTGGGTGTTACTGCATACCAATAAACGGGAGATGCAAAAATGATGTGCTCAAAGCCAAGCACCCACCTAAACAGGTTAACGAAGTCATCATCGCTGTGAGAGTGTTTGTAGCAGTATTCACCAATTTTATAACGGTCTAAATAGATGAGTTCAGCTCTTTTTTCTTCTGCTAGTGCCTTTGCAGATTGGTAGGTATTTCCATTGGGGTTTGAGCTTGAGTAAATAACGACTGTTTTCATAATGTTCAATTCCGGTTGCACTAATAATAAATTGGGTGCTACCTTAAAACCTCACCTTAAGTTAAGGTAAAGCATTAATTTATGAAAACTGAAAAATTATTACGAGACGAACCGAACCTCAGTGTCGGCAAAGTGGCTCAAAGAGCCGACGTTGCGGTGTCTGCACTGCATTTCTATGAGAACAAAGGGCTTATTCGCAGTTGGCGTAATAACGGTAATCAGCGCCGTTATAAAAAGGATGTGTTGCGCCGAATTGCCATTATTAAAGCTGGTCAAAAAATGGGGATAACCCTAGGGGAGATAAAAGAAACCCTTGATACCCTACCCGATTCAAGAACACCAACCAAAGCGGACTGGGCCAAACTTTCTACAGCCTGGCAAGCAAAGCTGGACGAAAAAATCGCTTACATGCAGCGCTTAAGAGACTATGTCGATGGTTGCATTGGCTGTGGCTGTTTGTCGATGAAATCATGTCCTATCTACAACCCAGATGACATCGTTGCTAAGGAGGCTAACGGCGCTGTGTGGTTGGATGAGCCAGACAAAGCAAATAAAGCGAAATCTTGTTATGATAGCGAAAACCATTAAATAGGACACAATAATGAAAAAAACTGCCTTGTGCATGGCGCTAGCCATGGCAATGGGCCTGACTGGCTGCTCACTTTCTTCTTCGTCTGTCGAGACGACGCCTTCAACTTCACAGCTGGCAGTAGCAAAAAATGCACAATTCGCTGAGTTTTCTCAGCAATTTATCAATGACTTATGGAAGCAGTACCCAGAAGCGTCGCTATGGGCAGGCTTTGGCAAGTACGACGATATTATCACGGTACCAACCCAAGCGACTCGTGATGCAAGTGTTGCCTTCTCTCAGGCGCAACTGGCTAAGTTACAACAGTTCGACCTTGCTAACTTAAGCAATAGTCAAAAAATCGATTATCACTTAATTGAAAATCGCTTAAAACGCGATATCTGGCATATTGAAACCTTCAAAAGCTGGCAGTGGAATCCGTCAAACTACAATGTTTCTTATGGCTTTGCGACGATACTCAACAGCCGCTTTAAAACGGATGACGAAAAGCTCAAGCTCGTTTTAGCACGTCTTCAATATGTGCCAGCGTATTATGAAGC
Organism: Pseudoalteromonas sp. NJ631; assembly: GCF_000276645.1. Classification (NCBI taxonomy): domain Bacteria; kingdom Pseudomonadati; phylum Pseudomonadota; class Gammaproteobacteria; order Alteromonadales; family Pseudoalteromonadaceae; genus Pseudoalteromonas; species Pseudoalteromonas sp. NJ631. The sequence continues at coordinate 55,179 of NZ_AKXJ01000014.1, read as the reverse complement.
AGCACAAAACAATATTAACAATCCAACGCTTGAATATACTCAGCTTGCGATTGCACAAAACCAAGGCGCATTTAGTGTATTAAACGACGAGTTGCTTGATAAACTCGCTACTTCATTATTAACAGCCGAAGAAAAAGCCCTATTCAAACAGCGCTTCGCTGCCGCGAAATCTGCCATTAATGGATATGTATCTTACCTTAGCAACCTTGAAAAAGAGTTAAGCGAAAGCGGTAATGCGCGCTCATTTAGAATTGGTGAGAAGCTGTACGAAGAAAAATTTGCCTTTGATATTCAGTCTGGCTACACCGCCAAGCAAATGTATGAAAAGGCAATGGCCGACAAAGCCCGTGTTACTAATGAAATGGTTAAGATTGTTGATCAACTCTGGCCAAAGTACTTTGCTGGCAAGCCACGCCCAGAATCTGACATTGATGCGATTGCCACGCTTATCAAGCACCTTTCAGTCAAACACGTAAAGCGTGAAAACTTTGTGAGCGAAATCAAGGCGCAAATACCAGAACTTGAAAAGTTTGTGATGGAAAAAGATCTCATCACGCTAGACCCAGAAAAGCCGTTGGTTGTTCGCGAGACGCCTGAATATATGCGTGGCTTTGCTGGTGCTTCAATCAGTGCTCCGGGTCCATACGACAAAAAAGAGAACACCTATTATAACGTGTCTCCGCTGGACTCAATGAGCGACGAGCAAGCTGAATCGTATCTACGTGAATACAACCACTGGATCCCGCAGATCCTAAATATTCACGAAGCCGTGCCAGGTCATTACACGCAGTTAGTTTACTCTAACGAATCTCCGTCTTTGGTGAAGAGTATCTTAAGTAATGGCGCGATGATTGAAGGATGGGCAGTATACACTGAGCGCATGATGCTAGAAGAAGGCTATGGTAACTTTGAGCCTGAAATGTGGTTAATGTACTACAAGTGGAATCTACGTGTGATCTGTAACACCATCCTAGATTACGGTATCCAAGTAAAAGGAATAAGCAAAGAAGAAGGCTTAGATCTGCTGATGAATGGGGCTTTCCAAGAGCGTGCAGAAGCCGAAGGTAAATGGCGCCGTGCAACCTTGAGCCAAGTACAATTAACCAGCTATTACTCTGGTTATCGCGAAATTTACGACTTCCGTGAAACGCAAAAACAAAAGCTTGGAAAGGAATTTGACTTAAAAGCATTCCATGAAGAATTCTTAAGCTTTGGTAGTGCTCCGGTGAAGTATATCCGCCAATTAATGGCGAAGTAACATAATAATGCCAGCCTAATGGCCGGCATTATTTTTTCGAAAAATTGATATCTCCCGTAGGTCGGCCTTTAGGCCGACTAACGTTTAAACCCAAAGGCTACCCTTTAAACATTGGGGGGATTGTCGACCTAAAGGTCGACCTACTTTACTATCTTCATTTCATCTAGCAGGTTTTGCGCATTATCAACCTTATCCATTACCCATAACATGTAACGCGAATCAACATGGATTGAGCGGTTTAGGTTTTTATCGTAATCCCAGTCACCAATAATGCTTTCATATACACCGTCAAACAGTAAACCTACTAACTCCGCTTTCCCGTTTAAAGTTGGCGAGCCTGAGTTACCACCTGTGGTATCCACGTTAGAAAGGAAATTCACCGGTACGGTATTCATGCCACCTGTATATTGACCATATACTTTTTCGCGGATCAACTGCAGTTGCTTTTTCGGCGCGTTAAATGGTTCAACATCAGTATTTTTAGCCAGTAACCCTTCAAGTGAAGTAAATGGCGTTGCCACTAAGCCATCTTGCGGTGAATAGCCACCTACTGTACCGTATGTGACGCGGAGAGTGCTGTTAGCATCTGCATAAACTGGCTTATTTTGCGACTTGTTGTAAGCAATAATAGCTTCCATTAAGGCAGGACGTGCAGATTGCTGCTTACCAGCCAATTCTTTTTCTTCATCTTCGATTTGCTTCATCACTGCAAAAATCGCTTTTGCATATTGAATGAATGGATCAGAGCTTTGATTTAACTGCTCAAGCTCTAAGTCTAACATCCAAAGACGGGCTTTTTCATCAGCAAGCTTAGAGTTAGCATACATCTCATCTAGCAGCGCTTGGTGTTTTGCTTTATTGAAGCCGCTTTCAAGTTGCAGCTGCTTATCAACTTCAGCTAAACGCGCTTCTTTTGGCAAGGCTGCATAAAGCTCCATGAAGTAAAGCATAATCGCTTTATCAACTGTTTCATCATAGCGGCGCGTCATACGCTGAAGCCCCGCTTTGATTTTTGGCATATCACGTTCTTGATAGCCACTTTCACGCTCAGCATCAGGTTTTTGTTTTTCAACCGCCAAGCGATACAGCTTGCGCGCTGTCGACATCATTTGCGAACGGTGGATATAGCCAACCATCATATCACGCTCATAATGAGCTTGAGATTGAGCAACCAACTCGCTCAATTCGTTTAGTACAGCACCATACTTTGCTTTACGATCTACTTCGGCATTAATCCAAGTGCTAAGATCGCGCTCAAATTGCTGCTTGCGGCTGTACATACTGCCTTTTTTGAAGCTCTCAATCATAGAGCCATAGTTTTTAATGTAGTTGTTGTAACCTGCAATGGTGCTTTCATAAGCGATACGAGCTTGTGAACCTTCTGGTGCATTTTCTTCAATCAGTGCCACATACTTTGAGTTATGTTTACGTACCATGGGGTAAACCGTGTTAAACACATAATCTACTTCAGAAGCGATACGATAACGGTTGGTACGACCCGGATAACCCGTCACCATTACAAAGTCGCCCTCTTGCACGCCTTTTGCACTCACACTCAAGAATGATTCAGGGTTATAAGGTACGTTATCTTTAGAAAACTCAGCGGGTTTACCATCTTTACCCACATATGCACGGTAAAAAGCAAAATCGCCAGTGTGACGAGGCCACATCCAGTTATCAATATCGCCGCCATATTTGCCCACGCCCATCGCTGGCGTGTATGCCAGACGGACGTCTTTTATCTCTAGCGATTTAATGAGGTAATATTCCAATCCACCATGAAAGGTATAAACATTACAGCGATAGCTTTCATCTTGCTCACACTCGGCAACAAGTTGCTTGCGCTTACTGTCAATGGCATCAAAACGTGCTTTACCGGTCAGTGAATCAGTACCGGCATTAACTTTATCCGTTACGTTCGATACTTCTTTTGTCACATAAACGCGTGAGCCCGGTGCCGCTGGTAAGTCTTCACTTGGCTGTTTTGCTAAAAAGCCATTCTCAAGAATATTGTTATCTGTTGTTGAATTGTATTGAATAGAGCCGTATGCACAGTGATGATTTGTCACCACCAGACCTTTAGGAGAGACAAATGACGCCGTACAGCCACCTAAGCTAATCACCGCATTCATCGGGAACTCTGTGAGTTTAGAAATTGACTTAGCATCAATCTCTAGTCCTTTAGACTTTAAAATAGATTCAAGTTCAGGTAGTTGATGTGGTTGCCACATGCCTTCATCGGCAGCAACGTACTGAGAAAAGGCCAACACCATGGCCGCGGAGATAGCTTTAATACGCATATTCCAATCCTAAATGTTATATTATTTTAATTGCGGTCAGTAATGTGACCCAAGATAGTGCCAAATAGCAATTTATTTCGGTGGAATTCGATAAACCGATGTAAACAACCATGCAGAAAGTACCAAGATAAAACGCCTAGTTTTCACTTTTTTAGCGAAACATATCATCGGTTAATTCAAAGGGTTCCCAAGTCGCTTGTGCTGAACCAATTTCTTCTAAAATGCGTCCTTCCACGCCATCAAACGGTGCATTAGAAATCCACATTTTTACTTCGCCCTTTTCACCAAAACCAAAGATAATATAGGGCTCAACATCGGTTTCTGTTTCGCCTGTGTAATGAGTAATGCTAGGTAAATTACCCGCGATTTTGTACGCCTTGTCACGCTGTACAGTTAACGCTGCACGATAGTGTTTTCCCTGCTTATAATCCCACCACTGCGCTTTTACTTTATATGGGATTTCAGCTCCCCAAAATGTCCCACTTCCTGCGGCATTTCCCCAACCCCCCCCTACCGCACCAGCAGGGGGAGAAAATTGTTCGTCAAATATCAATTTCACCATCAAATCGCTTTTTTCATACGCAGATATAGCTATATTTAATTTTTCTAGCTCGGTATGTGAAGAGCAACTGCAAAGCAGTATTACTGCCAGTAAAACGGTATAGAACTTATTGTTCATCCTTTTCTCCAATTCGAACATCCCTAGTCTCATTCGTTTTAGATATTAACTTTGGATTGTGGGCACTTATCTAATTAAACATCTCATCGGTTAATTCAAAGGGTTCCCAAGTCGCTTGCGCTGAACCAATTTCTTCTAAAATGCGCCCTTTAACTCCACTAGCAAACTGAGAATTAGAAATCCACATTTTTACTTCTCCCTTTTCACCAAACCCAAAGATGATATAAGGATCAACATCGGTCTCCGTTTTGCCTGTGTAATAAGTCACGCTCGGTAAATTACCCGCGATTTTGTACGCCTTATCTCGCTGTACCATAAACACAGCACGATAATACCTGCCTTGCTTATAATCCCACCATTCTGCTTGAACTTTATGTGGGATCTCAGCTCCCCAAAATACTCCAACTTTCTGAGCATTTCCCCAACAGCAACCTATTGCGCCCGCTGGGGGGGAAAACCTATCATCAAATATCAATTTCACCATCAAATCGCTTTTTTCATAAGCGGAAATACCTATATTTAATTTTTCGAGCTCGGTATGTGAAGAGCAGCTACAAAGCAGCATTACTGCCAGTAAAACGGTATAGAGCTTATTGTTCATCCTTTTCTCCAAATTGATTTATTTCCATTTTTATACGCTTTCCACACTCGCACCTGCGGTAGCGCTTTTGCATTATTGTAAAACATTTCCCTTTGTCCATTTTCAGTCACGTACTTTGCTTTCGTTTCCTCACCGTGAGCCAGTTTATCCGTAGTTCCCGTAAACCGAGAACTAATATGAATATAATGCTCGTATAACTTCTGCCAAGCTTGGCTTGTTGGCCCAGCTTTAAGAGCCTTAGGTACCAAAGTTGCGACCTCATTGCTAAGTTCATAAGGGTAGATACTTTGAAGACGCGCCATAGCTCTCAGCGGAACGCCATGTTGAACCGCCTCGTTATACATTTGGTGCAGTCCAAAATGGGCGAGGGTATTATCTATTTTACGTCTCCAAACGGGCCGGTATGTGGTGTAAAAATCCTTGTCTCTTCCCGAGCGACTTGCGCCATATCTAAGTCTTTTGAAGCGATAGACCATATCCACATTAATGCCAGGCCACTGATATTTATGTTCAATTGCCAATTTTGCCTGTTGTACTTTTGCTTCATGCTCTGGATTTCCGGGAATACCACGAATGCGCTTTAAAGGATACTCAATATCAATACTGATAGGGGCATACCCGCCCCCAATATCAGAATGAACGCCTGGCAGATAATCTTCTTTATGGTTAGCAAACAAGCTGCCATCTTTATTTTTTAACGAGCTTAGCGGAAATTTATCGCGCCGCTCATCCCAAGCCGTTAAGTGATACACAGCCCCTGCGCTGGCCTGATTGAGATCGAGTCTAGCCGCCTCCTCTAACTCATCTCTGGCATACAGCTCACCATGATCATTATCTCCATCCCCTCCAATAGACGCGACGGTATCGAAAATACCAACAAAGCGAAATACCACCTCTTTATTCGCTAATTTAGTATCTTGCTTTTCTTTCATTCCATTAACCAGATTAACAAACGCTCTTGCTGCCGCTGCACCACGACTAAATCCAAAGCAATCTAGCAGTACATTTTGGCAAAGTTCAAAATCATAACTCTGTAAAAACGCACATAGCTTCGAACCAGCCTCAACTAACCTTTCATCAAATGAATAAGCGACAGCTAAATCTACGATTGAATCTTTCTTTCCCGCAGCTGTACCAACTCCTTCAATATAAACTGAAGTGGTAAACTTACCTTCATTTTCATACAACTCATGGAGCTTAGCGATATTCGTCGGCTCTTTATCATCAAAGGGGTCCAAAATATCGTTGTACTTGTTGTTGCCTGTACCATCAAAGAAGATCCCGATGCTCGGAGGCTCGCTAATAAAATATAGGTGTACATTACCCTCGCCTGAAACATTGTGTTTAATCAGCTGCACTCCGCCCTCAGCGCCAATCTTAAGTGCTTTTACTTTTTCTATATCAAGTAAGTCAGCATATGGCACATTGTTAAAAAGCACCTGCTCCGGCACACCTAAGATTTTTGCTTTTAGACTATAGCTGCCATCTTCACTCAACTTTCCGAATACGAGAGGCGTTTGCGTTGCCCCTTCAGAGGCTCTCGACAACGTGGGGGTATCAGCGCCTTGGATCACAAAACTCACCGCCAACTCTCCCTCCAGCGACACCAATATGCGCTTTTCAGCCACCTCAGGTGATTTATCGACGTTAATCGAGGCCAATACCTGTTCAACCGGTGTTAACGGGTCTAATTGGCTTGCGCCAATGGGCTGATTAGGATCAACCCCACCACTGCTTGTAAAGGCATTGTTTCTAATCTCTGCTTTGAAATAAGACTTGCGTTTAACGATGATTAGCTGCTCTTTAGAACCGGCAGCACTGCCAGACCTTACACTTTGTAAGCCCTTTTTGGTCTTTATAAAAACACGAGTAAATTCGTCACGCTTAACATGGCGCCAATTATGTCTTTGTTGCAATACTATCCAATCACTGGCATGAGGCTTAAGTTGCGTTCTAATTTCTGACGGTAAATGAGCGGTTGTGGTATGGGGTGGTAAGACTTCCAGCTCATCGATTTGTTGGTCAATCAACCAATTATGTTTTTCTTCAACTATTTTCATCCTTGTTCACCAGAGTTAGTTTTTTATATCATCCTTTCGCATTAAAACAGGCTAACATTTAACCACTCAATTGGTAAATAAAATTTAATAAAATCGTAAATAAAACGTCTTATGACGATAAGTTTTCAACGTCTGGGTCTTTGCTATATCAGCCGCAAAAGTAATGTGTGAGTTAGCCAAACTTTTTACATCATTTGTCACCCATAAATGATAGGATCGCCGCAATTGTCAGTAATGAGTCAAATTTATGCTTTCGTGTAACAACATCACTATGCAGTTTGGTGCAAAACCACTGTTTGAGAATATTTCCGTTAAGTTTGGTGACGGCAACCGCTACGGCCTAATAGGCGCTAACGGCTGCGGTAAATCCACCTTTATGAAAATCCTAAGCAAAGAGCTAGAGCCAAGTGCAGGTAACGTAAACTATGATCCAAACGAGCGCATCGCTAAGCTAAATCAGGATCAATTTGCATACGAGCAATATACGGTTGTAGACACAGTGATCATGGGTCATAAAGAGCTGTGGGAAATCAAGCAAGAGCGCGATCGCATTTACTCATTACCTGAAATGAGCGAAGAAGACGGCATGCGTGTTGCCGACCTTGAAACGCAATTTGCTGAAATGGATGGCTATTCCGCAGAAGCAAAAGCGGGTGAATTACTCCTCGGTGTGGGTATTCCAACCGAGCAACATTATGGCTTGATGTCAGAAGTTGCTCCGGGCTGGAAACTGCGTGTACTACTTGCACAGGTATTATTTGCAGAGCCAGATATCATGCTCTTAGACGAACCAACCAACAACTTGGATATCTATACTATCAAGTGGTTGGAAGACGTATTGAATCAGCGTGATTGTACTATGATCATCATCTCGCACGACCGCCACTTCTTAAACTCAGTGTGTACACACATGGCGGATATCGACTATGGCGATCTGCGTATTTACTCAGGTAATTACGATGAATACATGTTTGCTGCGACGCAAGCTCGCGAGCGCCTGTTGTCAGACAATGCCAAGAAAAAGGCGCAAATCGCTGAGCTACAGCAGTTCGTTTCGCGCTTCTCTGCAAACGCCTCAAAAGCGAAGCAAGCGACATCTCGTGCTAAGCAAATTGACAAGATCCAACTGGAAGAAGTTAAAGCATCAAGTCGTCAAAATCCATTTATTCGTTTCGAGCAAGAAAAGCCGCTATTCCGTAACGCACTTGAGCTTATCTCGCTATCACAAGGTTATGACGACACCCTATTCTCTGATCTAAATGGCCTTGTTGAAGTTGGCGAGAAAGTTGCCATCATCGGTGAAAATGGTGCCGGTAAAACAACATTACTCAACACCTTAGCGGGTCGTAAAGCGCCGCAAGCGGGTGAGTATAAATGGTCAGAAAACGCCAATATTGGTTACTATGCGCAAGACCATGCTGACGAATTTGAAAAAGATCTGGATCTTTTCCAATGGATGGAACAGTGGCAACAGCCTGGCGATGATGAGCAAGTCGTACGCGGCTTCCTTGGCCGTATGCTGTTCTCTCAAAACGACATCAAAAAGTCAGTTAAGGTGATCTCAGGTGGTGAACAAGGCCGTATGCTATTTGGTAAAATCATGATGCATAAGCCAAATATCCTACTAATGGACGAACCAACGAACCACATGGATATGGAATCAATTGAGTCTCTCAACTTGGCACTTGAACAATACGAAGGCACGTTATTCTTCGTATCGCACGACCGTCAGTTTGTCTCATCACTTGCAACGCGCATTTGGGAAATTAAAGACGGTAAGATCACCGACTTCCATGGTACGTACGACGAGTACCTCGCGAAGAAAGCCGCTGAAGCCGTATAGGATTAGACTGTTAAGGGCCAATGATTGGCCCTTTTTATTTTCTTAAAAACAGCAGATCATTCCCCCCTCACTCACCAGCACAAAAAATAGACAAACCTGCAATTTTGCTGTTAGGATTGTTCTCGCAAAAATTGGAATAATAAAAGGGTCGGCTATGGAACGTTTACAGAATATGTATTCAATAATGTTGCTGTCTAAGCTGAAAGCAAGCTTTCCAGAATCGTGCGATATCAATCACCACACTTTTTCACTCCCACACGCAGATCAACAACTACTTGAAGATGTTGTGACTACTCACCTCAATGAAGGGCTTATCCAAGCGGATGGCCGTGATCAGTATAGTTTGACGACAAAAGCAATTGCACTGTTTGACGAAGACAAATAACGAAAAAAATAACTTAATAACAAAGAAATAAGCGCACCGAAGTGCGCTTCCAAGTTATTAACCTGAGATCAGGTTAACTAGGGACTGTGATGCTATCGTTAGCATCTGTAACCAAAGTGACTTGGTTACCTATGAAATCTACGTCTAAATCCGACAATACCAGCTAGCAACATAAGGCCGGCAAACATTGAACCGCCAGATGAATCAGAGTCAGTTGAAGGCTTATCAGGCACTTGATCAATCAAGGTATTTGCTTTTGGACTTAAGCCTTGAGCTGATTTGGGGTCATCATCCAGCACAGTAATTGCGTTTATGGTTACAAAGTTAGCTGCCCCCGGCTCACTATTGCTATCTTTACACTGTTCATCAGTGAAGTTAACTAATGGCACATTACCACAACGAGGAATTTTTGCTATCGCTGCTAATATTTCCATGCCATCACCAGTCACTTGACCAAAAACTGTGAAGCCACCGTTGTCAACGTCCAAATTTTTACTGTTATCTACCAAATTAAAGAACCATTGACTTGTCGCACTGTCAGGTCTATTTGCTACCTTTGCCATTGCAATGGTGCCTTTTACGTTAGACCACTTTGGTTCATTTTTTACAGCATCGTAAGTAGCGATGGCGTCAAGAGGCACGTCTCCTTCATATTTGAAGCCGCCGCCTTGCACAACAAAATCTGGAATAACGCGGTGAATAACCGTATCAGAATAACGCCCGTTATCTACGTATTTCAAAAAGTTTTCCACGGTTTTAGGCGTGCTTTCATCAAATAGATTGACCTGAAAGCTACCATGAGAAGTTTGAAATTCGACAATCGTTGCATTAGCAGCGAAGCTTCCCAACAAAGTTGAAGCGAGCAATAGAGAGTTTAGCTTGAACATACTTTTCCACTTGGTTATTTTAATTCTCTTTGCAAACTAGAATAAAAATTTATTTATAAGTCGGCTAGCAATTCATTGCCAGTGGTAACAATTAAGAACATTTGCAGACTTAGATTTACAAAAGCTGGTTAGGAACCCACCACACCTTGAGCAAGTTTTAGTCAAAAAAACGAATTTCACCGCATAACTCCTCGGAGTAGACGGTTTATACATGCAACACTTCGTCATTTTTTATATGATGCGCCCGATTATAATTCTAAATCCAGGACAACAAGTATATGAGTAATTCCTCTGAAGCGACGATGGAGATGAATACCATCAGCGATGGGCGCTGGACCCAACACGACACCCATTGGGTGTTAAGTTTATTTGGCACTGCGGTCGGCGCAGGTATTTTGTTCTTGCCAATTAACATTGGTATTGGTGGTTTTTGGCCACTACTAATCATGACCGTGCTTGCCTTCCCTATGACCTTTTTAGCACACCGAGGATTGGCACGGTTCGTCCTTTCATCAAAGCAAAAAGATGCCGATTTTACGGATGTAGTAGAAGAGCACTTCGGCGCAGGTGCTGGCCGTTTAATTTCCTTACTTTACTTTTTCTCTATTTTTCCTATTTTGCTTATTTATGGTGTTGGCCTAACCAATACCGTCGACAGCTTTATCGTCAATCAACTTGGCTTTGAGTCACCGTCTCGTATTTTACTCTCTGGTGTGCTCGTTGCCGGGATGATTGCCATTATGCTAGGCGGCGAAAAACTGCTACTGCGTGCTTTTGCTATTTTGGTTTACCCGCTGGTTGGGGTATTACTGTTTTTGTCACTCTATTTAGTGCCTAACTGGCAAATGCCAGTGGTAAGCACGCCTGATGTTGCGAGCTTAACCGAGTTACTTTGGCTATCCGTTCCTATCGTAGTATTTTCATTTAGCCATGCAGCCGCCATTTCTAGCTTTGCTAACGTACAGCGTCGTCACTACAAAAGTGAGGCAGTTCAAAAATCAGAAGCGATCCTTCGTACGACCTCCATTATGTTGATAGTGTTTGTTTTGCTATTCGTATTCTCCTGCGTATTCTCTTTAACACCAGAGCAAATGGAAGAAGCAAAATCGGCGAACGTGTCTGTTTTATCCTATTTAGCTAACGTGTATAACAATCCGTTTATTGAAATGCTTGGCCCTCTTGTGGCATTTATCGCGATTACTTCGTCTTTCCTAGGCCATTTCCTTGGTGCACGTGAAAGCTTTAACGGCCTTGCAAACAAGCAAACGAGCATGAGCTATAAGCTTGCTGACAAGCTAGGCGTGGTATTTATGTTTGTTGCTATTTGGGTATGCGCCGTATTAAACCCAAGTATTTTGGACATGATGGGAGCTATCTCAGGCCCGATCATTGCGATGATCTTGTTTATCATGCCAACCATTGCCGTGTTTAAAGTACCGGCACTACAAAAATACAAAAGCCACATTGGCACTTATTTTGTGCTATTCGTCGGCTTGCTGGCGGTTTCTGCATTACTGTATAACATGCTAGGCTAACCAAAAGGGAGGCATCGCCTCCCTCACCTTTCTTGTTACTTATCTTCATAGCAGTTCAGACTAAATATAGTACTAGTTTTCAGTGTATTGAATGAACCACCATAACCGAAAAATGAACTTTGACTTTGTTTATCTTCATGGCAGTTCAACCTATATTATGGTAGTTTTCAGTGTCTTAAATTGAATACTACAACCAAACGATGAATTTTGACTTTCCACCAGCAATTAACGAAGAAATCACAGCGCTAATCAATCAAGTGCATAACCTACCTGTGCACGAGCAAATGCTGTTGAGTGTGCTGGCGGTCGTCTATAAACCAGTTTCAGCAATCAAACTCAAACGCCTAGTTCAAGCACTCGTGGCAAAAGAGATCATCCCCGAAAATGACTTTGAACAAGGTGTAAGTCATAGCCAAATTATGAAATGGCGCTCAGACGGGTTAGTGACTTTTAACGAAGATGGAGTGCAAATAAACCTAAAGCTCGCGACCAGTTTAAGCCATCGAGTCATGGCTGATGGCCAGTTTTTAGCAATCCTTAACGCTGCTGAAGAGTTTATCCCTGTACTGAATGCTTATGAATGGGAGCGCCAATTTGCCGATGAACAGCGACTCATTCGAGACTTTTTATTTATCAATCAACTACCAAAAGCCCGCAATCATTTAGGACTGGCGAAAGACCCACAGGCGGTGTGCCATAAGACCAATCAAGTGCTCTTACCACTGTATTTTTATCCTTTTACAGTTGAAGGATTTTCGGCGCTTGCTGATGACTTGCAATATCAAGCTTTTGCAACTTTGCTCTATACCTTACTACAAGGTGGTCACAGCATTCTCTATGCACTTGAAATACTCACCCGGGTTCAAGCCAAGACACAAAGCCCGCTACTGACCTGCTTATTAGCAGAATACCAAATCTATACCATGCAATTGGATAAGGCTCAGACGTTGGTAGCCAATATCCAAACCGCTTATAGTGCACAAATTATGGCAAGCATTGCTTTTTTACATCAACACGACGACCTTATCGTTTGTTTTGAACAAGCACTAAAAGCCAAAGACAAAATCACCAAACGTAAAAAGCAGTACCTAGGTAGAACACTGGGTTTGTTTCATAAGTTGGCGTTATTGCAGCAAGCCAATAGCCATGATGCCGCATTATTTGACACCCTCTCACAACAGCTTGAGTTTGAAAGCCAAGACAGCAAAGCACCTTATAACAACTTCTTTGCCAATAACGTGCTGTTATACTGCGCAGAGAGCTTGTCGCAAAACAGTAGCTACAGCAGCGCCCATTTAAATTATTCAAGCCTGAAGAAATCTCATGTTTTTGACTATTACTTAGGTCGCTTGCTCGACTGCTTTGCACACTTCTGGTGTAATCAAAGTTTAGATGCCAAAACGCTTGCCAGTCTCGACGACTGCATCGCAACGTTTGAGCGCCTCTCTTTACCTCTTTTTGCTGGGCTTGCAAAGCAGTTGATGCTGGCAATGCACGGTGAGCAATATCCGCTTGCGTTTAATCCCAAGCTTAATGTTAGTCATCTCGTTGCCAAAAAGACGGCATGGGATCTGGCACTGGACAAGCTTATTGCGCTCAACCCGAACGCAAATACCAGCCAAGAAGTTGACGAACAATTTCGCCTTATTTGGCAAATTAGGCAAGGTCGCTTTGATATTGAGTTTTTAGCACGCGAGCAAAAGCGGGGTAAAACAGGCTGGGGAAAAGGTAAGCCAATTTCCTGCAAACAACTGAAACAGCACCCCGAGCAATTTAGTTATATTAGCCAGTCTGATAAAAAGCTGATCGATGCCATCGCACCACAGTCAGGTTATGGCTACAATGGTCGTGCGGACTACGCCCTTGCTGGAATTCCAGCGTTAAAAGCCGCAGTCGGTGCCACCAACCTATACCATGAAGAAGACTTAAAACAAGCCATTACCATTGCCGAGAAATCTCCCGAGTTACACATCCGTCAACATGGCGACGATCTGCTACTCTCTATTCCTAATTTACCCAGCTATTTTGGTCAACCGCAAACCTACTCATTTATTCAGCAAGCTGAGCACCACTACGAGTTTATTGTGTTTAACCAGTCACATATACAGGTCGCTGAGATTATTGGTGAATCCGGATTAACCGTGCCTGCTAGTGCAAAACAAAAAGTGCTGTCGAGTATTAAAGCCATTGCACCTTATCTTAATGTACAGTCTGATTTAGCTGATATAGATACTGGGCTGGATAGTATCGAGGCGCAATCGGCGCTTGTTATTAACATTCAACCTTATCATCAAGGCCTCGATTTTCACTGCGTGGTCATGCCCTTTGGCGAAAAAGGGCCGATTTTTCATCCGGGACACGGTATTGCCACTGTCAGCGCCGAGATCGATGGTAAACGCCTATCCACCACCCGAAACTTGTTACTTGAGCAGCAAAGATTGGATGAGTTAGATACGCACTGTCCGCTATTTTTGGAGATGACGGATAATCGCTTAAGTTTAGCCGAAATGGACGAAGCGCTAGAGGTGCTGCAAGAACTTGAGCTGGTGATCAATCAAGAGCTTTGCCCTATGGCGCTCAAGCTCAGATGGCCTAAAGGTAAAAAGGTTAAGCTCAGTAGCAAGCTCGAAAGCCAACATTTGCAACTTGCCATGAGCAAGAAAAATGAATGGTTCGACATGACCGGCGAGCTTCAAGTAAGTAATGACCAAGTTATCGAACTGAAACAGCTTCTCAAAATGGTTGCCACCAGCAATGGCCGCTTTATTGCGCTGGACGGTGAGCAAGTACTCGCCCTTTCAAGTGACTTAAAAGCGCAACTTGACCAGCTCAATAACGCGACCGAGGGCGGAAAGTTTCACCCGCTAGCCGCGCCGTTAATTGCGGAAGCCACCACTGGAATGCGGATGAAAACCTTGCCAGCCTGGGAAGAGCAAAACGAAAAAATGCAGCAAGCCGTCGGATTGACTCCAACGCTTCCTTCAACATTACAAGCCGAGCTTCGCGACTACCAGCAGGCGGGATTTGACTGGGCTATGCGACTTGCCCATTGGGGGGCAGGTGCGTGCCTTGCCGATGATATGGGATTGGGTAAAACCATCCAAGCGCTGGCGATGATATTGGCCCGTGCCAATGTCGGCCCGACGCTTGTCATCGCGCCAACATCGGTCTGCTTCAACTGGCAACAAGAAATCCAAAAATTCGCTCCAACTTTGTCGGTGAAGCTCTTTTCTGACTATCCACATTCTGATGCCAGAGCTGAGATGCTGAGCAACTTGCAACCACTGGATTGTGTAATTTTAAGCTATGGTCTGCTACAGCGCGAAGTTGATATCTTAAAGCCTATCGCTTTTGAAACCATTGTCGCCGATGAAGCCCAAGCGCTAAAAAATCCTTTAGCAAAACGTACTCAGGCCGCCTGCGCGCTCAAAGGCAAGTTTAAGCTGATCACCACAGGGACACCAATAGAAAACAACCTCACAGAGCTTTGGTCACTCTTTCGTTTTGTAAACCCAGGATTGCTCGGTAACCTCAAACGCTTTAGCGAGAAGTTTTCCGCTCCCATTGAAAACGCCAATGAAGATAAACTAGCAGCACACCGTGCCCGTAAAGGCCTCAAACACCTGATCCAGCCTTTTATTCTGCGCCGTATGAAGCATCAGGTATTAACCGAATTGCCACCACGCACTGAGATCAATGTACCAATTCAATTGAGCCAAGAAGAACAAACCTTTTACGAAGCGCTGCGCCAAAATGCCATTGACGAAATTTCACAGTCAACACAGCAAGACAGTGCCAACGAACAACGCTTTAAAATGCTGGCAGCACTAACCCGCTTGCGCCAAGCCTGTTGTCATCCAAAACTGTTAATGGCAGAAAGTCAGATAACCAGCTCGAAATTAACGGCATTGGATGAGCTTCTGACCGAGCTGCAAGAGAACAATCACAAGGCGCTTATATTCAGTCAGTTTGTAGGCCACTTGCAACTCATTAAAGCTCGCTTGGAAAAACGTGGGATCAGGTTTCAATATTTAGATGGCAGCACCCCAAGCAAAGCTCGTCAGCAAGCTGTGAATGCGTTTCAAAAAGGTGAAGGCGAGGTATTTTTAATTAGCCTCAAAGCCGGCGGCTCTGGCTTGAATCTTACCGCAGCAGATTACGTTATTCACATGGATCCTTGGTGGAATCCTGCGGTTGAAGAGCAAGCGTCAGACCGCGCACATAGAATGGGACAAACACGCCCCGTTACTATTTATCGCTTAATTGCCAAAGGCACGATTGAAGAACAAATTGTCGAGCTCCATCACCATAAAAAAGACCTCGCGGATCAATTGCTCGCGAACACCGATAAAGTGATGAAGCTAGACGTAAACGATGTGCTATCCATGCTCAAGGAGACGTTATAATACAAATCTCAGGCGCACGATAAGGTAAATCTAATAGCGAAAAGTAGTTTTGACCTAAGGCGATCCGGCGAAAAGCATTGTCGTCAAGAGAGGCGAGAATTCGACTATTGATATCGACTTCTTCTAAATAATCGAAAAAGCGTTTATTTTTACTAGCGACGAAATCACTGCCTGGCAAAAAGCGCTCAGCATGGGCATTAATAAATTCAACATACTGCGCCTGAATTTTCGGGTCGCTAAAGTAATAGTCGTACAAAATCCGCCATGACAGATCGGCCTTTAGGTTTTTATATTGGGAGAATAACCGCTCCATGGTGTTTATGTGCAGCTCAGGGTCAATTTGGCTTAACTCTTTTGAGACTCCCATGTGCATCCAAATAATATCATTATCAGGATAGCGCTTTAGCACTTCCTCAAGCAAAGGCAAGTATTGGAGTGGCGCGGCGTTATCGCCTAAGTCAGCGTGCAGAGCAAGCGGAATACGCTTTTCTTTTAGCACAGCCATAAATGGCTGCCATTTTGCGATAGTCTCTTTATCTACCGCTTGATGGCCATTACCAAAGTGCGCCGCTTTGACTAAATTCACTTCTCCCATCCAACGAAATAAGTCACCAAACTCATCTTCGAGTAGTGCCATTTTTGGCAAAATAGTCTCTGGTTTATGCAAGTCAGCAAAGGTCATAGACAAAGTAATATGCACGTTATCTGCGCCATATTTAAGATAATTGCTTGCATTTTTAAAGTCATTTTGAATGCTGGGTGAAATCAACTGGCTGTAGCAACCACGCTCACCAAAGCAGTCAGGCCTTCGCTCGTAAGTTTGACCAATGCCATAAACATTGATAAACACCACTTCCGCACGCTCTGCCCAAGTAACGAGCTTATCAAACGGGACCGCATCTCCCCTAAATGGCTGAAAATGGTGATGGGAATCAACGGCAAAATAACTAGGCTGCGCCTTGCGGTCGTAACATTGGGTATTATCTACACTAAAAGTTGCCAGCGTGCGTGTGCTAGTGGCCGAGACACTTTGACAACCTGCCAATAAAACGGCACAACTCATGGCTATAACACTTTGTTTTACATTCATTTTTATTATCTACTGAGTCTCCTTTACCAAGGTACTTTACCACGGATAATATCCTTGTACATGACCCAGTCACCCATCAAGCTATACAGCGGATATTGAAATGTCGCAGGCTTATTTTTTTCAAAAAAGAAATGCCCCACCCAAGCAAAACCATAACCCGTGATTGGCAACAACCACAGTAAAGACCAATGTGTCGTGACAAGCGCAAAGAGCAAAATCAAGAGCACTAAGGTTGAGCCAATAAAATGCAAGCGACGACAGGTTTTGTTTTTGTGCTCCGCGAGGTAATAGGGGTAAAACGATGCAAAAGAATTGAACTCTTTGTTATTATTTTTGGTCATGAGAGTATGCGATTCGTTATTCGACTGTAATACTCAGCATAGTGCAAAGTATTTACGTTGAAAATAAAAAAGGAATGAGCGTGGCAACAGGCTCAGAAACAGTATGTTGAAACCCCTAATGATGATCACCGCTGCGATGCTGCTTCAAGCTTGCAACGACACCGCCCCAACTACAAAATCAGAGGCAACGATGAATGCACAAAGTAACATTCAATGCAGTGTGAGTAAGGGTTCCGACTCAGGTATGACCTACCCCATTAATTTCACTTTTACCAACGCAGGCCATAATGATGAAAAGTTTCTAATTTGGCATACCCCTTTTGAAGGCTGGTGGAGCCAATTTTTAGAGGTAACACAAAATGGCAAGCCACTTAATTATCAAGGACCCATGGCGAAACGACTCGCGCCGACAGCCAATGAATTTATGACCCTAAATGCAGGGCAAAGTAAAAGCGTAGAATTAGATTTAGCACTGGCTTATGAGATAAACACCGCACAGCCCATTACCATCACCTATCACAATCAGCTAAGCCATGCCAATGCATTAAAAGCGTCATGTAGTACGGTATTAGAATAGAACCGATATCAGCACCGTGTCTCGGCTTGTAGGTCGGCTCGTAGGTCGGCTTTTAAGCCGACAACTTAACCCAACAACCCGCAACCAACTACAAAAACACAAAACCACAACATCAAGGTCTCGAAATTTGGATCACGACTCGACGGTTCTTACCGCGACCAATGGCGTTGTCGTTGGTATCAATATGGCGTTTTTCGCCAAAGCCATCGGTCATAATCTTATTCTCTTCAACCCCTAAGCTCGCCATATATGATTTAATCGCCTCGGCACGTTTCTTTGACAACCTCAGGTTGGTATCACGGCCACCGTAACTATCGCTATAGGCCGAAATATAAATTTGCTCAATTTTCGGGTCATTTTTAAGATATTCGCCGATCATATCCAAGCGTTTACGTGACGATTTTGTCAGTTCGCTGGAATTTTTCTTGTAATTCATCACCGTAAAAGCAATGTCTTCAAAGCTATATGGCAACAAGTTATCGCGACATTGTAAGAACGCCCAATATGCCTGTTTAAAGTTCACTGACGACAAAGAAACCGAGATTTTATCTACGTCGTTGTGCCAATCTTTATAATAAAAAGTAGGAAAGTAGCCCTTTTCAAGCTCAGTCAGCAACTGCCACGCGACGTCATTTTCAAGTTCACCGTCAAATTTTTTCAGTAATTTCATTTGCCCGATACTTCTTGCCGGTTTGCCGGCTCGCCAAAGCGGTGGCACCGATTCAAGTCCTGCAAAATCGTAACTTTCAGGACGTACCATCATATCTAGGTTAAAGGTTAAGTCTTTATTTTTACTGGCATTACTTGAAAATATAGCTTCACCGTAATACGGGACTTCATGATTAAGCGCACAACTCAAACGATTGTTTTGGTCAACATTCCAATGTGATGAATCAGCTTCGGCAGCGTATTGCCGCATTGCAGCCTCGCTATTAAAGGTGATGGCGCATAACGATATACCAACCCAACCTACTGATTTATATAACTTGATCACCCCACACCTCACAACATCAACCATTAATCTACACTCGCTCAGCACGCCAAAAACTAGAGATTGTCTCTACCAATTCGCGCTATTTAGAGTTAAGCAATAAATGTACCATACTAAGCGCTCTCAAGCTGCTCGCTTCTTGTCTAGGTATCAGTATAATAGGCCGCTAAATTTCACAAACCAAGAAGATTATGTCTGATACCGAGCAAACGCTATTTTCAAAACGCTTTCGCGGCTTCTTTCCTGTAGTTATCGACGTGGAAACCGCTGGCTTTAATAAAGATACTGACGCCCTACTAGAAATTGCCGTCAGTATGTTAAAAATGGACGATGACGGGGTATTAAGCTTAGATCAGACAGTACACTTTCATGTTGCGCCTTTTGAAGGCGCAAATATTGAGCAAGCTGCGATTGACTTTAATGGCATTGATCCATTTTCACCACTCAGAGGCGCGGTTGCAGAAGATGAAGTGCTGAAAGAAATTTGCAAAGCCGTGCGTAAAGCCCAAAAAGCCGCAGGCTGTCAGCGCTCCGTTGTCGTCGCCCATAATGCCGCTTTTGATCACGGCTTTTTAAATGCAGCGATTGAGCGTAACAAGATAAAGCGCACGCCTTTTCACCCGTTTGTCAGTTTTGATACCACATCACTTGCAGGGCTAGCTCTAGGCCAAACGGTGCTTGCAAAGGCATGTCGTGCAGCGGGTATCGAGTTTGATAACAGTCAAGCACACAGCGCACTTTACGACACAGAACGCACCGCAGAGCTCTTTTGCTACATAGTCAACAAGTGGCAAGCATTAGGTGGCTGGCCATTACTAGAGCCTGAAGCCGAGTCAGAACCTGAGTCAACAACCG
Organism: Pseudoalteromonas sp. NJ631; assembly: GCF_000276645.1. NCBI lineage: Bacteria > Pseudomonadati > Pseudomonadota > Gammaproteobacteria > Alteromonadales > Pseudoalteromonadaceae > Pseudoalteromonas > Pseudoalteromonas sp. NJ631. Next base: position 35,371 of record NZ_AKXJ01000014.1, on the reverse strand, counting down.
ACACCGAATAATAAAAATGCCAGCAAATCCAGCTGGCATTTTTATAAGTGCTCGTTTTTACGCTATTTCTGCGGTTTTGGCAGTCGTAAACTGTTGCATGATCTTACCTTCATGCAATTTAACGAAATTAGGCGGGTAAATTCGCGAAAACAGCTTAGTGTCTTTCGCTATTTTTACTTCAGTTCCGGGGTGCATTAGCTCATTGACTGTGATTCGACTCAAGCGTGCTAATCGATGTATTTTTTGCTGTATTAAACCGATGTTACGCTGATTGCGGCGATAATGCTTGTTTATCTGCGCTTCGCTGTGCTGCAACTTGGCAAGATATGCATCTCGTTTTTGCGATTGCGGCGACGCCTGTGCTTTATTCATAGCTTGTTTAATATCGATGACTTTGGACGCCAGCACCTTTTCCAGCTCCACTAATTCTCGGTGCTTATCGTGCAAACTATCCCAGTCTTGGGCTAGTGAAATACGTGTTCTTGTGCCTGAAGGTGCCCCAAGTTCACCCGTTTCTATACGCATGGCATCTAATACATTTCCGCCAATCAGTTTGCCTCTGGGGGTTTCACCTTTACCCACTTTTATTAAACGTTTGGAAGCCAAATCACAATGCAGCGCTTGACGCTCAATCAAAATATCTTGCTCACTCTCAATGTGGCAGTACTGCGCATAACCTAACGAAACACTGCGCTTTGCTTTAATCGAACATGAAAAAGGTTCACCTTCGGTGCGCTTACGACCAATCGTACCAAGCATAACCGTAACCGCGCTGCCACTTTCAAGAATAGCCGACTCCACAAAACCAATAACAGTAATATCGCCCGAAGCCTTAACGCGCATTCCATCTTTAATATCGCCGCTCACAATCACGCTGCCATCAAACTCAACATGCCCAGTCGTCACATCAATGTTTTCATAGCACAACACATCGTCAACGCGCATGCCTCGAGGAATGGCTACTGGCACCCCCTTTGAATCGGCAATAAGTAGGTTTTTGTCGCTTGGATCAAGTTTGGTTCCTTCCGACACCTCAAGTGGCGCATCTTTACCCGGTTTTGGCTCAATCACATCGCCAAATACGGTATAACCTGGTTCCCCTTTAGTTGGCGGGACTTTTTTCATCAATGGGCTGCCCGGCTTTACGGTGATGATAGCGCCTAGGTTGCGCATATCGACTTTGCCACCGCTCGACTCTTGTGGGCTGAGCACTCTATCTTGTGCAGTCATACACAGGCGCACAAACCGTGCGTCATTGCCATCTTTGGCTCGTTGACCATGCGCAACAATACCATTGTAAGTGTGTCCAGGAGGGAGTTCTAACTGCTGACCGAGAAGATTATCGAGGGCTTTGCCACTGACGCCTTTTTTAATACCCGCTTGTTTTAACGCTTGTTTGGCCTTGTTCATACAAACCAACTTACCACCACGGGCTGTGGTCACTCTCGCTTCAGCAAGCATGTTGCCTTCTTCAATACGCACAGAAATAGACGCATCGATGGCACGAGCCACAATGAGCGAGTCCTGCTCGGGCGTCTCACTAGCGGCAAATAATTGACCTATATTGGCATGAATGATTTCAAAATCCGCATATGGCGACCCCTCTATCATCTCAACTAGCTGAGACGAGCTCGCCGGAAATCCGGATTCCACAGGATGAGAGAGTAAGTAGACATAGCCCTCATCCTCATCAAAACGAAATAATGACATTCATCAACCCTGAAAAGTATGCACGATCTTATTGTTATGTTGTTATTTTTAATGCAGCGAACTCATTTGAGCATAACTTCGCCAAATTGTTAAGCTTAACATCACCTGAACTGCTACAAATTATAAATGAATGTAAATCAATCTGTGCATTAAAAAGACAACTTATTATTTTCTTTAGATTTATCGGCTTTACAGTGCAAAACTTTAGGCAAATTAAGATATTTCAAGCTTAGTTTCGACAAATAATAACTAAGTCTCACCTGCGTTTGCGTTTGGCCACAGATAGGGTAATTTCAATCCATGCGAAAAGAAAATGAATTTTTTAGGGACAACCATGACAAAATACATACACCTCTATTTTACCGACTCTAATAACTACCCACACGTAAACGTTTGCTATCGACAGCTCAAGGGCTAGCCAAAGCTTAATTTTATAACGCACTGTGTGAATCAACTTGACGTGAGTGCAGCGGATTCAGGATTAGCGATCATACAAATCCAAACAATAAACTCAGTTACATCACCCTAATTTGTCTCTATGTGTATTTATCGGTGAGATATTAAGCAAATACACCTCTCCCAGCGTAAATCACATGCTAAGCCATTGTAATGACATTAATCCTATGTATAATGCGAGACATAGTTAGATGTATAGACACTAACAGTACTGAATTTATTCAGGGGCTGATTAGGATTCGACGGGATTCAAGAAGCCTAAGGTGCATGTCGAGGTGCGGCTGGCCTCGTAAAAAAGCCGTATTTAAAGTAATCGCAAACGACGATAACTACGCTCTAGCGGCATAATAGCCCGCTAGCACTCCTCCATGATATTCTTGTGGATCTGGTTCTGGAGTGTCACCCTACACAAGATCGCTACGGAAACCCTGGCCGGGGTTGAAGGGCTAAAACTAAGCGGCCTCGCCTTTACTTATCGTGTTCGTCCGAGATTTAAAGGTTAACCAAAAGACGATACTAAACATGTAGGACCGAAGGTCGACGCTTTCCGGACGGGGGTTCAAATCCCCCCAGCTCCACCAAATTTTAGCGTTTTAAATCAACCAGTTAGAGAGAGCTTCTTTAACTGGTTTTTTTACGCCTGAAGCAAAGTGTCCACATCGTGACCACATTTGTTTTTTGAAAGTCCGCAATTTGTTCATCAGGGCGGTACATTGCCATAGTTCAAAAATATTTTTTCTGCGCGCATGGAAAGTTTTGTGAACAGGTAAAAACGGAGTGTGCTTGCGTTAACCATCAAGGGGCACGCCCCTTAATAATCCCACTTAATTGTCAGCTGCAGCGAGTAGGGTTAGTAAAGTGGCTCAATGAACCACTTAGATTGATACCTAGAGCCAAATTAAATATCAAGATTAATTTCGATAAGTCCTAACTCAGTTATAGAAATGAAAGCATTGATGCTACACTCGCGGTTTTTGGCAATATCAGTTAGCATATCTATGAACTCCTTTTTAGCTTTTGCCCTTTGATCGTCAACATCTTCACTTGAGATTGAATGTTTAGCGATATAGGCGGTATCTATATTACTAATATTCTTATAACGTTTATCTTCATTGAAATGATTCCTTATATCGTTACGAACATTATTAGAATCACTATTTTTACCATTCTTGGTATTAACAGAGTAGACAAGTAGCAAGTTTTCTTTTACATCTGACTCACTTTTTTCTGCCTCAAACATTGCACGCAAAATACCATTCATTTTTTGCTCCTCCTTAGTAATGGGCATTAGCTTATATCTGGTCAAGTAAAAAAATTTCAACTAATAGATACCAAATGTCTATAAGATTTAAGAAAGGTTTGGTGTCGCCGCGCTGCGCTCAGGCTTCGCTTGGCGCGTCGCCACCAAATCCAGCTAAATTGATGGGCTGTTGCTGTCCTTGTTTGTTTTGTTGCTGATATTGCTGTTCTTGTATCGGTGGCGGTGTGTCCGTTGGTTTGCAGATAGCATGATACTGAAAGCCTTGGTACTCGATACGTGCTAGGCATGAGTTAAAAACGATGACCGAATAACCCATTCGGGTTATATCTTTGGAGTTAGCCGAGACTGTCCCGTCTTGTGTTTTGAACTCGATAACCACCTCTTTTTCTACCCGCTCACCATCAACCGTGGTGATAATGGCGCTGATGTATGCACGCTTAGCATCGTATGGTAGGCCTATATGAATTGTTGGAGAAACAACAGGCGTATTGCTGTCATTATCACTAGGAGCAACAGCACTTTCTTGATGATGTTCCACAGGTATTGTCGCGGTTTCTTGGTTTTCTTCCACATCAAAAGCACCACCGAAATATAGGCCGAAGTAACCAAGACACAGAGTGACCACAACCACCGGAAAGGCAAACATAGGACTGAGTAGGAAATTTTTTCCTGTGGCACTTGTAATAGATTTGGTCGCTGTGGATTTGTAGAGGTCGTGGACGCGGACGGGGATTTTGCGCCATTTTTTCGGGTCGGCTTTGTTTGGCGTTTTGCCATCCAATTTTGGATTATGTTCATGAATTCGTGGTCTCCGATAGAAATACGGGATTTTGGCTAGGCCGTCGAAGTATTTATGCGCGTAGGCGTATTGGCTTACGTTGCGAATGTATTTATGCACGGACGTAATATCAGGTGTGCAGCAGATGATGTCCCAGTTGTATTTACGGTGGCGCATGTACGCCTCTTTCAGCGTTTTGGGGTAGATAATATGTCCGTGTTCGTTAAATATCTCGATACCTAAATCATCGACATCACCACTGGTTAGGTCTGCGGGCTTATAGGTCTCTAGGGTGTCTAAGTGATATTGATACCAGTCTTCGGGTAGCACTTCTTGGTAGTTTTGAACGGGCTGATAGTCGCACGACTCAGGTTTGAATTGCGTGGTTTCCGTTGGGTAAATGTCTTGGACTTCATCCATGATGATGAGAGCGCCACATGGCACCCAATGATACCAATTTCGCCAAAGCTTATGCCCTGTGTCACTTTGGCTCGACATACGCCATAGTTTGGCGGTTTCTGGAAAGGTTTCATTGAGTTCCTGCTCGATGTCTTCGATTGGCTTAATGCCCTCAATATTGGTGACAACTAAGCGCCCTGCTCTCAGCGCTGGCAGTAATTCGAACCACACCGCTGAGGCGGATTTGAAAGAACCAGGCGCACCATGAAATATTGACGTTGCCATTATAAGAACCTCATCACATATCGAGTAACTAACGCATTAATCACAACATTCACGGCATCAAAGGCACGCATATCAACCAGTGCCGCTTGCATATCTTGAGGAAGCGCACTGGCCGCAGCCGCAATACGTGAACCAATTTGAAAATTGTCGATAATGTTCTTCGAAACTTCCCAAGAGAACTTAATCGTTTCTAGCTCAATCTTGAGTTTTAGGAGCGTTGCATACTCAACGAACCACGCAAAGAAGCGGGTAATAAACTCAGGGATATCGGTATCCCATAGACTCCAAATATCGGTCACAAAGTCGTTGATAAAATCTAACATCCCCTTTGTTCCTTCATAAGTAGTCGGGGCGCTGGTTGCCATAGCCAGCGCAGGAATAAAAAGCAGTACCGCAATAAGTACGTGAGTTTTAGTTTTAGTTTTAGTCATGACGTTCCCTCAATAAAATAAACATGGCTGAGATAACCGCAATCAACATCAATGGGGCGGCTAGCATTTGGTAAAACGATTGGAATCGAGCAACAGATATATCAATGTTTTCACCATAGAGATTTAACGTCCTGTCTTGGTAACTGGCGCTAAGTGATGGTGCAACATCTATAATTTGTGAAAGCTCGAATTCGATACGCTCTAGCTGAGCGGTGTTCGCTTCGAGCTGCTCCTCAATCTGCTTTTTAAGCTCCTCAATATCTTCTGTTTTGAATAAATCATTTAATCCGCCCTGCTTTCCGCCTTGCGTGAGTTTGCCGCAATCTAAACCGACACACGGTTCACAATTGGGGTCGTCGGGTTCACAGTCCGTCGGTGGGCCATCGTCACAATTGGGGTCGTTTGGCTCACAATCAGGTGGGTCGGTAATAGGCCCATCATCACAATTAGGGTCGTTCGGTTCACAATCAGGTGGGTCAGTAATTGGCCCATCATCACAGTTAGGGTCGTTCGGCTCACAATCAGGTGGGTCAGTAATTGGCCCATCATCACAATTGGGGTCGTTCGGTTCACAATCCGTTGGCGGTGGTGGGTCTGTGTCATCACAATTTGGGTCGTTGGGATCACAATCGGGTGGCTCAGGTGGCTCGGGTTCACGACAAGCGGTCGGCTCTTGACTACCATAGGCGTTTGGGTGGTAATAACCGCCCGTTTCATCCGTTTCAATACGGCATTGTGTACCGTCCGCATTGTCATAACAGACAGTGCGCTGTTGACCTGTACCAAATGTAAATGGGTCATCGTCCGTAGGTTCTGGGCAGTGGCTCTTTATTTTTCCACAGTATTTAGTTCCATCAATTTCAACGGGACCCATTTCAAATGATGGTGCGGTAGGTGGTGGGCATTTATCAACAAACGTTTCATCAACAATCAGCTCAATGCTGGCCCCCTTTGTTCTTGGGTTACATAGGCCGTGTTGACACATCTGCCACACTTTAACATTGCGAGTATATTTAACTCTATTTTCGCCGGCGCTTACTACATCACCAGATAATACCTCACACTTAGCCCAATCCTGACAATAGTTAGGAAATCGTGCATCGAAAGCCTCTCCGGGCGTGTTAAACCACCCACCGCCGTCAACTGGAAAATATTTTGTTGTTACGTCCCCGCCAGCCCCAACAAATACATAGCCCGGATAGCTGGGGTGTTCGAAAGCGGCAGAGGCAAAAAAGGCGCTAAAAAGCGCCATCAATAGGATAATTCGCATATTAACGCCTTTGGTTTAGGAGGTACGAACCCCGCTTGTGAAGCCTTCAACGAAGACCCACACGAGGAACGTACCGAGTAAAACAGTGGTGACCATTAACGAGATAATTTGCTAACGATAAAGCCAACACCAAAACCAATGGCGGCTAAGCTCAATAGACCTACTACAACAAGCGTATAGTTGGTTTGGCCTGTAGAGATGGCAGTAGTAAGCGCAGTGGTTACGTCTTCATTTGCAGATGCAGCCATTGAACCCATAACAGCCGTTGCGCCAAGTGCGATTTTAGATACTAATTTCATAGTGATTTTCCTTATTTAACATTGAGTGTGTGTTTTATGATTTGCCCATGGTTCGAACGATACGCCCGATACTATGACCAACGAAAAATGCGGTTAATGCTGCCGCGTTAATTAACCCAAACATGGGTGTATCAAAGGCAAACAGCTCGTTGAGCGTGTTCACCAATCCGTCAAACTGCAAGTGCGTCAGCTGCTCTTGAGTCAATAGCACGTATTCGCACGCGGGTTGTGTGGTGGCGATAAGTTGCCCTGACTCGGTGATAGTGACGCATTGCATGTTAATTCCTTACTTCGCTTGCTGTGTTGCAATGGAGTTCAAGCGGAAGCCTTTCCATTCCATTTGGCGTGCGACGTTTGCGCCCTCGTAATACTCAAGGTTAAGTAGCACAGGTTTTAAGCCCCACCCATTCGGGTCGGATTGGAGTTTTTCTAGCTGCGAGAATGTACCGTTAGCCATTTGGTCGTTAGTCACTTTTACCGTCCAAATGCTCGCGGGGCTTTTAGTGTGAAATTTAAATTCAGCGGTTTCAGGCAATGGTGCGCCTTTGTCGTCCGTACGGTTGACACGTTGTAAGTCTGTGATTGCACCTTCAATACTGGCCATGGTTATTGCTCCTTTGAATAGTCTTCAATAAGTTGATGTTGTGACCGTAGTAGGTCGTTTAATCTGCTGTGTTGCATGTGAATTCCTTAGGGTTACAGTTAATGACACAAGTCCAAGGCGACTTCGTCGCTACCGACTACAGAAAGTGCCTCGTAATCCATAAACAAACACATGTTCTGATAGTCTTCGATTGCGCAGGATTCTAAGAACTGCATCTCCTCAATGCTTGGTTGTTCAAAGCGGCCATCGTCTACCCAGTTCTGGATAGATTCAGCTACGCCAAACATAATCTTGCGCTGTGATTGAATGTCTTTTTCGGTTAGTACTTGGTTCGTACCGCGACGGGTAATAACTACAACCGAATCCCACGCAACGCCCAAAATACGTTTAGCTGGCATATCGCCATATTTGGTGGTGAAGTACGGGCTATTAGATTCACTACGGCTGATTTCCCCTGTGATTTGGTCAACGATGTCAGGGATTTGATAGTGAATGCGTACCGCTTGGTCTTTACGTTTAACCTGCACACCACCCATCGCAAGACAAAAAGCCGCCCAATCGGAAGCGTCGGCCGCAGCTCTCACTTTCTCAAGGGCGTAACGGGAAACCGTGTCTAAGTTTGTGTTCATAGAGTTTGCAACCTCACATTTGCCGCTTTCACCCATGCCAAGGCGTCTAAGTTCACGCCATGTGGTAACGCTCGGACCACCAATTTGCTGAAAACGTCTGATATTAAAAGTACTCGCCCATGTGGATGCGCGTTCGGCTGCATCAGCGGGAGCAATGGAAATCTTTCCCGCTTCAGGGCAAGTCACTTGATTGATGTGTTCACCGTTAACAGCTTTGGTGATGTATTTGGCGATATATCCCGCAGCACTGCCCTTTTTGGGATCAATGCTGATAGCCTTAAAACGGGTTGATGATGTACGGACTTCACTTGGTGTGTCTTCAAGTGCCAATGATTTAAGGATTTTACGGGCTTTAATCGCTTGGCCTTTTTCCATAAACAGCAGCATGTGCCAGTGTGGGCAGCCGTCATGATGAGGCTCTACAACACGAAAACCATAAGGGCGGATATCTGATTTTGCGAACAATGCCCTTGCACGCTTCCATAGGTCATTGAAATAGTCCTGCGCATCGTTCGGGGTTGAGCCGTTGTATTTGCGGTTAGGAATACCGCTTGCGTGTACCGAGTGAAAACGACTTGGCGCGGTGATGGTGTAAAACTCTCCACGGTGGCCGAGTGTCTTTGAACATTCCTCAAAGCCACGAATGCGTACCATGAGTTCAGCAGCTAGCTGTTTACCAGACGTTGAGCTTTTAGCAGCAACGTCTTTCAATGATTCAAATTCATCAAAGGGATTGGCGTCATTTGGTACAACATACAAATCATTCATTATCGCGTCTGATTTGGCGTTGCGTTCGCGCTTGCTACGGATGGTAAATTCGCTGACATAAGGCGATGACTTTTTATGTACGGTACGCATATCACGGGCTAATTGCTCGATAACCAATGCTTGTTTAGTGCGTAAACGACGACGCCACCAAAGCGGGCAAGCCATGCGATTAAGCGCACCATTTAATTGATTCATCACACCTTGGCGATACGCAGGAGAAAGCTTTGAACGCTCAGCAGGTGATAACGTAAAGTAATCGTCATCAAACGTTGGCGGCTCAATGCAGTACACACGAAAGTCATTACAAAGCTGTTTGTAGAATTTGTAGGTAGGCTGATTGCGCTTAACTCGCAATTCGAATAAACGGGCTTTGTCTTCTGCGATTTCGCATAGCTCATCATCAGAAACACTGAGATTAATACCACCTAAAGTAAGCACCCTATCCGCTTCTAGTAAGCGTTTACGTGCTTCGGAGTAACCAAAGAATTTTTCAGTAACTAAATAGCCATTGGCAAGCATGACCGCCAAGTTACTATGGGTGTGCAAAATCTCAGAACGCAATTGATGGCTATCAAGTTTTGATTCTGCTAGACGTTCTTTGTTCGGCATTTTAGCGCGAGCAAGAATAGCCGCTGCACTGCTATCAGGTCTGATATCAGCAACAGCATTTACCGCTGATTGTGCGGGGAATGTTTTTTCAAAAGTCGTCAATTGGCGTTCGTTAAGCATGGCTAGCCCTACCCTTGAACATGAAATTCTAAATTCGCGGCTTTGGCTGCCTCTGCATATAATGCAACCATGTTGATATATTTTTTGACGCGAGCTGGATTCTCGTGAGGTGCGCACGGCGGGGTGTATGTGGGTAAGCGTCCATTTGCTACAGCATTAACCACATCCTTGACCTTTTGACCTTGCAGCCTAGCGTATTCGTCATACGTCAAAATAGGCGATGCGAGAGATAAAATTAATTGGTTACTCATGTTATATTCGTCTTTGTCTGTCTGAAACTAACGAAACGAAGCTTAGATATAGAAATTTTCTATGTCAATAGATATTTTCTATACTTGCGTGGATTTTTTACATATGAAAATTAACACAACTATCGAAGTGCTTGAAAAATTAAGGGTTTTATATGATTCGAAAACTCTAACTGAGCTATCACGAAAATTAGGGAAAAACTCAAGTTGGGCTGCACAAGCTAAGAAAAATGACGCCATTCCACTCACTGAGTGCAGGCAAGCATGTATAGATTTTGGTGTTTCAATGGACTGGTTTCTATTTGATTCAGAAGGTAGCTATGTTGAAAAAGCTGATGCGCTTAATGAAATTCAGGAAGGGTTATACGAATCAAAAGAGTTAGGCATTTTAGAAGAAATGAGTTTAGAACAACTCAAAGCCACATCGGTATTGATCCTAAAAAGGCTGGAAAATATCGTTAATATCAAAAATAGCGAAAACGATATTACAAAACTCAAAACCAGTTAGAAAATGGTAGGGCCTACAAAATGGGCCCTCACAATAGTTGAACACTAAAAGTCAAAGCTCTATATCACTAGGCCAAACAAAGTATTCACCAAATCTTGGGCTACTTTTGTGCTCAGCACCCAATGAAATTGCAGATTCACTTAGTTCATCATTACCATTATTTTCAATTAAATAACCCTTGGACTTCAGCTGTTCTATCATCTGTGGAGTCTTAAGCTTGTGAAGTCTAGCCAATTTTGATGTGGACAATTTATCTCGCTCTATCTTGGGTTGCGTTACTTTTTCCATAGAGATTTTAACTTCATCACTAATTCTAATAACTCTTTGGCACTCTTCAAAAGCATCCTTATAAGCAGTTTCATCATCCTCTCGAGATAAAAATACGCCCATTTCATTGTTATTTATCTGGCTAAATTCATATAAATTCAAACTTGAGATAATTGCTGAGTTTTCGTTTAAATAGCATTTAGCATGTAAGTTTTTACAAAAACTCGTTCTAACAAAATTCAAACTATTCAACCAAGATATCTCCTCGGGCTGAAGTTCACTTTTACCATAAACAACCCGAATATCTATTTTCATACGGTCTTTATCTTCGAGTAACTCCTTTACCCTATCATTAAGCTTCAAATATGGGCTTATAAGAATAAGCCTTTCAGAAGAAGACTTAATAAGCTCCTCAAGATGATAATTAATTGCTGTTGTATTAAGAAAGTTAGCCATATATCCCTACTTTTTAACCAATTTAACTGTATATAGTTTATCCACTTTTTTTCTGCTTCCAATCTACCACAGAATGCCATAAACCTTGCATCCCAATTTTCTTTGGCATTGATACGAGAGGAAACAGGTAGCTTCTTCATATCTCGATACTCTATAAGTAATATTTTTGCTAACTCATCCAATGGGATCTCTGTATCATCTCGCTCCAAATTTTTGAGTGACAAAACAAACGCTATTAACGAAAGTACAACGAGCGTTAAAACTATAAGTATCTCAAAGTGCATAACCTAAGCCACGAAACAATTCTAAATTTTAGAGCCAAAGAAAAAGCAATAACTATTGCGGTAAAATTAACAAGCAACGAGTAAAAATAGTAGAACCAATGCTCTTGATACCGAACCTCAAACGCTAAATAGTGCATTGTGAGATAAGAAAACATATTTATGATACTCATCAAATAAGCGAAGCTAACACAGGGCTGATGATTTACCTTCTTTAGCATATGAGCAAAGAATATAAGCAACACTGTCGATGTGTCATAAAGCGCCCAGTTCAGGTAGTAGGCTTCAGATGCGAAATATTCAAGCCCATTAAAATCTATTCTATTCGTTAAGAAACTAAGCAAATAAGAAAGTGAATATATTGCTGATGCAATCCTTATCGATATATCCTTGCGAAAAAATTGAACATAACAGAAAGACAGTACGAAAAGGCACAATATAAAAAGGTCAACACTCTCTGTTATTGACCAGTCTGTAATATTTATAACTTCAATCATTTATCTGGATTATTTTCAGCTAAATCAAAGTTTACAGATTGAGACTCCACACTGTCACCTTTTGGAACAACAACATGACCGCCACCGCGGCCACCTGATATTTTTTGAAGTAAACTTAAAGGGATTGTTGATTTTTGGAATTGCATCGCTGTAACCTCCATTTGTTGCGATTCAGGGTATATTAATTTTTTGTAAAGTTTTGGTCAATGGAGTTTCGATGTATGACTATAAAAAAAGTCGCAAGTGGGTATAAAGTAGACATCAGGCCGTGGGGAAGCGATGGCCGACGGATTAGAAAAGTATTTCCTACCCGAGGCGAAGCACAAAGATATTTAAACCACATGGTCGCTCAAGCTGAGGACAAACCTTGGAAGCAAGAAAAAACGGATCTAAGAAAGCTATCAGATATCGTCGCTACGTGGTACAAAATTCACGGCCAAACTTATACTGACCCGCAAAAAGCACTCAATAAATTAGAGATGATGTGCGAAGCATTCGGTAACCCAATTGCTCAATCATTCAGCTCAAAAACGTATGTTGATTGGCGTGGTAACCGAATGACAGGTGAAAAGGCTATTTCAGGTAAAACGGCCAATAATGACTTGGCACTTATCAAGGGGGTATTCAATAAGCTAATTGAAGTGGGTGAAATCAACTACCCTAATCCCTTAGCTGATGTTAAACCATTTAGACTCCAGCAGACCGAACTTGCTTTCTTAACTGAGGATGAAATACAAACCGTGCTTAACGAGCTTAAACGCTCGTCAAATCCGCACGTTTACATCGTGGCAAAAGTTTGCTTAGCTACTGGATGCCGAATAAGTGAAGCATCTTCACTAAAAGGTTCTCAAGTGATCCACTCCGGTGGTAACTGCAAAATTATGTTTATGAAGACCAAGGGCAAGAAGAACCGGACAGTGCCAATTACTCAAGCACTCTATGATGAAATCCCTAAAAAATCAGGGCCACTATTTGCAGATTGCCGAAAGGCATTCGAACGAGCAATAAATAATACAGACATTATTTTGCCAGCTGGTCAGTGCAGCCATGTGTTAAGACACACGTTCGCCAGTCACTTTATGATGAACGGGGGAAATATATTGGTATTACAGCAGATACTTGGCCATGCGAAGATAGAGCAAACGATGGTTTACGCACACTTCGCACCTAGTCATTTAGAAGATGCTATTAGGTTTGGTCCTAAGATATATGGATGAACACCAATTATTAAGTAAAGAGAATAGATATGGAAACTACAACATTTATAACAAAGGCTTTCTTGTCTGGTGCAATAAGAAAATTAGCAAGCAACATCGTAGATAAAGCATGGAGAAAAGGAAGTGAAGAAGCTAAATTCCTTTTAGGTCAGCTACGCCAAGATTATATTTCTGAAGTCTATGCTGAAAAGAAGCTACTAAGTACTTTAAGAATGAGAACACTTAACAGCGCAGAGAAAGATGTATTCATAGACGAAATATACACACCATTAAAAATATCCGAAGTTGATGGGAGTGAAAAGTTAATCATAAATAATGGCTTCACTTTAAATAAAGATGAAACAATTAATATAATCGGAATTGCAGGGCAAGGTAAAAGTACAATACTTAGAAAATTATTCATTGAAGAAATAGTGAAATCAGAAAGGCTACCAATATTCATTGAACTAAGAAGGTTGAACGAAACATCTATTATAGAATATATAGAACAACAACTTACTGATCTTGGGTTAAGTGTTACAAACCTAAATGTTTCGTTGCTTCTACAATCAGGCAAAGTAGTGTTAATGCTAGATGGCTTTGATGAAGTAGCATCACTTTACCGAACTAGAGTACTTGGTGAAATAATTTCACTAAAGTCTAAATACTCGTGTAACGCAATTATCACAAGCAGACCTGGAACAGAAGTATGCGCAGAAGCAGGAATTATTAATTACAAAGTAGAAAACTTAAAAAAAGGTGAAATCATATCAATAATAGAAAAGCTAGACACTAAAAATGAGAATAAAGAATTAAAAGAGCTAATAACAAAAAACACAACCTTAAGGGAGACTTTGATAAGCCCGATATTGGTAAACCTCCTTTATATATGCTATCCATATTTAGATTCAGTGCCAGAAAACACGATAGACTTTTACGATAAATTATTCATAACCTTATTTAGCAGGCACGACAAAATAAAAAACTTCAACAGAGAAAAAATATCAAACATAAACTCCCAAGATATAAATAAAATATTCAACTACCTCTGCTTTGATACGATTAACAAAAACATATTAGAATTCAGTGAAGAGTCGCTTAAGGAACATTTGAACAAAGCCGTAAAATTCTACTTGAATAAGGAAATTTGCATTCAATCATTAATGAACGACATTGTAAACATAACATGTTTAATTCAAGAAGATGGATATGACAGGTTCGTTTTTTTACACAAGTCAATTCAAGAGTTTCATGCAGCAAAATTTATTTCATTACTACCTCATGGAAGCAAAGTTAGCTTCTATCAAAAAGCAGTATTATTTATAGAAAAAGATGAAAAATTTGACAATGCTTTTAACTTCTTACGGGATATAGATGAAGACAACTTTAAAAACTTGCTTTCTTTGGCATATTTTGAAAATAAAGAGTTAGCCACAACAGATGAAAATAAAAAGAAAATAATTGCAATAAATATAGCAAACAAGATACTTAAAGAGTTGTATTCAAATATTATAATTCACAACAACGAGATTTCTATAGTAGGATTTTCAACAATACAAAAAAGTAAAATTCTGAGAACGCTAAGTTTTATACATTTTGGACACAGAAGGGTAAATACACTTATAAACTCATTCCTTATGGCAAGACTATTTAAACCAAATGTTAAAACATTACAGGATAGAGATATAAGTGAGATTAAAAGCAACACTGTGAAAGGCATGCAAAATGAGCTTTTTGTTCACGACACGACTTTTGAAATTACTGAACTCCTAACAGATGATATACAGTTGTACACTGTTCCACTAAAATTGATCTTAGATAGGTTCCACCTTATAGATGATTTCAATGATCTAATTAGGGATGAATTGGATATACACCTTAATTATAATTACCTACCCACTAAGCAAGAGCAAGTTGCGGTAAGTGAAGCTCTAAACTTGGATTTCGGCTTTTAAAGGAATTAAATAAGAGTTAGTTGAAAGTGAATGTCCACATTGTGTCCACATTCATTAGTTAACACAAGATACAACTAGCTTGAATGAGATTACAAGTCATTGTTTTTGATGTAAATCATTGTTTTTAAAAGAGCTGTGAGAAAATCGACGCTTTCCGGACGGGGGT
Organism: Pseudoalteromonas sp. NJ631; assembly: GCF_000276645.1. NCBI lineage: Bacteria > Pseudomonadati > Pseudomonadota > Gammaproteobacteria > Alteromonadales > Pseudoalteromonadaceae > Pseudoalteromonas > Pseudoalteromonas sp. NJ631. The sequence continues at coordinate 20,178 of NZ_AKXJ01000014.1, read as the reverse complement.
TCAAATCCCCCCAGCTCCACCAAATAGCGACACTGACCCCCCATCAAAACACTGTTTTTGATGGGGTTTTTGTTTATCTATGGTTTGGTAATTGGTTCAATATGGGGTAGATCTGGACGTGGAATGTCCCCAGTGTGCCCCCCGAGAATAATGCACAAAAAAAGCCGCATATAGCGGCTTCCAATCAAGTATTTTGGTTTAGAAGAACAGTGGTAACACTGCTTTCAGCACTGCGGTAATCTCTGGGTTAGTTACTGCCAGAGCACCAGAAGCGGCCCTCAAAGTTGGAGAACATCTGAAGAGGAACAACTAAAAAATAGAAGAAAAACTATTACAGTCAATTTAAATTTTTCTTCAAACAGAACTAAAAGTAACTTTAATATTACCAAACGCCTAGCCGTTCGTACTGCTGTCGCTTCTGGTTCAGCTTTTCATCAGACTTAACTAACCTAAGTAATGCACGCAAATAGCCTGCAGACGTGTTGTAATCTCTGAGCTGTTCACACACTTGCAGTAAACGAGTTAGTATTTTCTTTTGCATAGGGAACAGCTTATTCAGCTTTTCCAGCTCAGTTCTGGCTTCATCGTACCTTGCATTTAGACCAAGTAATGATGCGTAGCACAAAGACACATCGAAGTTGTCCGCGTCATTGATTCGAGCAATCTCAATAAGGTCCTTTGCTAGATCAATGTTTCGCCACTTCAACATGGCTTTTATAGCAATAACTCGTGCAGATTCAATGTCACTATCACCGTTATGAATAAAGACAGAGTGGTTATTTTCTATCAATTGCTCTAAGTCATTCCAACGTTCATCACGGTAAAGGGCGTGACATTGAAGGAGCAGTGCATAGTTATTTTTGCTTCGCTGATATTCTAGCTGAGCCCTCTTAGCAGCAGCTTTGTAATCAGTATCTTCTAGAGCCTGAGTAACCTCACTAGACCAATCTTTTCGAGTTGTTGTATTCGTCTTAATGGTATTCTTTGGTGCAGTGAAGGCAAGCTGTCTTTGCTTAGAAGTTTGAAAATCAGCTTTCAATGCTTGAATAGAACCATAACGATCTTGTGGATGCTTGTTCAAACATTTCAAGATCACAGCTTCTAATTCAGGGCATACACCAGAGTTGATTTCACTCGGTTTTGCAAAAGGAGCATGACTTCTCACCTCGATCTGTGTATCGTGAGGCAAGCGCCCCGTCATTAGCTGATACAGCAGCACGCCGAGGCTATATACATCCCCAAAAAGCAACTCTTCCGTTGTTCCCTTGCGCGAGCCACAATCACAAAACTCCGGCGCTGAATAAAGCACAGTGCCGCCATTTTCACGCGTTCTAACATAGAACTCTAACGGCAACGCTGAGCTACCAAAATCCGTTAATTTAACCAGATCATTTTGCCCAATAAGTATGTTGTGTGGCTTGATATCGCCATGTGAGATTGGTGGTACCAGATCAGAAAGGTATTCCACAGCATCTAGAACTTGCTCGAAAACATTGAAATAGTATTTCGGTGAGTTAACCGCGACACACTCATACTCGTTACCAGGAAAAGCTTTCTCGGAACGGTTTAAATGAAACTCACGATTCTCTAGTTTCTGAGCTAACGTTTCGCTTGGAAAGTACTCCATCTCTATCACGTACAAGTGCTTCTCGGAGGGAATTCTCCCCATCTCAAATACTTGAATCACGTTTGGATGAGGGTCTAACCCTATTAACTCTTTGCCTTCTGCTAGTACACGATCCGGTTGCGAGTTTTGTTTTGGAATCTTAATCGCGACAGTTTGCCCATCTGCTAATCGTTCAGCTCGATAAACCCACCCGTGGGTCCCATCGCCTAAACACTCTAGCAAATAGTATTTGTCCCCAAGCTGTTTATTAGCTTTAGGCAAAAACAGTCCTGCTACTTGATTCATTGCGCCTCCCAAAAGCTAACAGATTGTAGAAACAATTTTTGGCTCACCGAGTCTTCAAAAAAGAAACGATTAATCAAAAGCTGAGCGTCTTCGATACCCGGAATAAAAACACCTTTGCTGTTCGTCGCGCCATATTTCGCTAATTGTTTTAACTCTCTCATATCTGGCGCAGAAACCACTTCTTTACTCCAAAAAGAAAGCACAAGTAATGAAGGCTTTCTATCCCAGCGATGGTAAGCCTCTAACAGGTTCATTAACTTTGCCATTAGCTTTGTCTTGTCTGGTGTTGAACCATCATAACGCTCAAACTCAATGACTACTTCTGGTGATTGAGTCGCGTATGAGAACCATACAGAATCTGAACGAATATCATTACCTGCACCAGGTGGCACAGGTGCCTCGACAACGGCCATAAAACCAAGCTGGTGCCCCAATGTGTTCCAAACACTACACCCTAAGCTATGAACCAATACATCCTCATCTTTCACTCCCCAGCCCGTTAGCATAGGGAAAGTTTTATCGATAAAGGCGTTTTGATTTAGCTCCGCTTTGATCTTAGATACCGTATCAGCCATCAAAACGCTCCCAGACACTTAGTACATCTGGCGACTCACCACCATGGATAAGTGCTTTGGTTCCGACTTTAACTAATAGAGGAGCTGGTATCGAACGGCCACAAACCAAGGCTTCACCCGTTGAAAGGCTGGATAGCTCATCAAGGTCTGCTTTACTCACCATGTCGGATGCCTTGGCAATGAATCGTTGGTCATCAGGGTTCTTTAAGCGCATGGTTATTAGCGTATTACATTGAGAGGTCACATCGGCATCAAGCTTTGATGGACGTTGACTAACGATCCCAAAGCCCACGCCAAATTTACGACCCTCACCGGCAATCTTTTTAATAATGCGGTGACTGACAGCATTACCACCAGCTGGCGCAAAGTTATGCCCTTCTTCGTATACCAAAAAGCACGGACGGGTCTTGTCTGTCTTACTGGATGCAGCGCTTAGAATCTCACTCGATAGCAAGCCACAAACCACCTGTTTAGCGGTATCGCTTAAACCCTGTAAATCAACAACAACCAATCGCCCTTTGCGGTTCGAAGCTCGACCAACCATCTGATAAATATCAGTAGGCTCTTTCATTGCTGCTGAGTAAAAGCTTTTCGCTTCATTCAATACACGGCTAAGCTTCATTGACGCTACAGCAGCACTTCGTCCGTTGAGAGCTTTGGCTTCTGCCTCAGATAAGTCATCCCAATCACGAAGCTCTTCGATGCCATCACCCAAGAAATAACGCAAACGGTTAATATCGCGTGGGGTACTCTTATCAACACTACGCCAATAGCGAATCGCGACATCTAGTACACGTTGCTGTGGTTCTGTTAGCCCAGGTAAAATCTCTGAAATATCATCCATTTCAAAGTTATCAAACTGCAACGCCAATGGATGATTCTTACCAGCATATTTATGATTGAAGGCATCATCCTGAGGTGTATAGACCTGAATACCCGCATCAGCTGCTTGAAGCTTCTCGATCATTGCCTTTATTTCAGGTAAGGCGGTTTGGTCTCGACTATCTTCTACAGAATCAAGGCCATCACTGAACTGCAGCTCACCTTTGGACAACGCACGCCCATATTCTCCATGGGGGTCGAACACCACAACGGTACCATTATTAAAGGCAACCAAGCGCTCGATAATCCTACCAACAGTATAAGACTTACCTGAACCGGTCATCGCCAAAATGGCCATGTGTTCTGTGACTAGCTTGTTGACATCAAGGTATACCGGTACCGTATTTTCACCTCTTTCATAACCAACAAGGTTACCTAGATGAAGGCTACTATCTTCCTTAAATTCATAGAACTTACTTAAGAACTTAAAATCAACGGTTTCAACTTTAGCGCCAGGATCAAGAGGACGACGAGGAATTTTTATCTGGTTCGTTGCTGGGTCTCGATATCCTACTAACTCTATAGTTGCATGCATATTCTCGCCAGTCATATTTGCGCCAGGGAGTAGTTCTAGCTCGGTAACACTATCCCCGAAGCCTGAGTTAAATAGCATGTTTGAGCGATAAATTTTGTTTACTCTGCCCAGTACAGCAACATCAAGCTCATCCTTTCGCTCTTGGTGCATAATCCGGACAAACTCTCCTCTTCGCACAGAGAAAGAGTTTTCTACTACCATAGTGAGTTTGTTTGCGTCACCGGTATTACCAACTAATTTACCTAGTACACTGTGTTTCATTTTTATTCCTCGTCCAACCCAGATAACCAGGTATCTTCTACATCGTTATTCTTGATTGCATCGCTTAACCCCTGACGGTAATACGCTGCAAACTGGTCAAGCATTTTCAATTGCTGCATCGCTAAAAGTTGTGGTAATGGCTTCAACTTGCTTTGCCCTTGGATATCTAAAGCCATCAGTTTCCAAGCAACTGCATCAAGCTTTTTGGTGTCCCAGTCTTGAGCTTCACCCGCAAGCTGTACCATTTGAATTTGACTGGTGTGTCCGCCTCGATAGTGAAAGCCAATAACACCAGCATCTACTGCTTCAGCTGGCTCCATTCTTGAACGGTTCTCTGTCATCCTAAATGCCATCGTGCGCGTAAACGCTCCCAAAATGCCATGAATGAAACGCTTATCACCAATACCTGCTAAGCGAGACTCTAAGTCTGCAAGCTTATCCAAATTTTGCTGCACGAGCTCATCTGTCGTTAACAAGTGCTTGCGACCTTCTTCTGTACGTAAATCTTGCTTAGCAATGTTAACGATGGCACTAAATCTTTCTGATACAATACTCGCTAATACGGGCCCTTGAGGGTTCCACGGGAACAATTGCTCTCGATAGCTGGACCAGAATTGAGCTATCACATTTTTTGTACGCTGGTACTCCTCAACGTGTTTTACATTTCGATCTAATGGCGTCATTGCCCTATCCAAAAATAGGGGCGTATCCAATAGAATTAATTGACTAGGGTTCCCTTGCTGTAGCTGCTTCTCGACCAATTGATAAGCTTGGCGAATTTCCACCAAATCTAGACGCTTTCGTTGCGCTTCAAAATCGATATCATCCAACTCTGATACAGAATCGTTACTACCGGTCCCCACTTGGTTTTGTTCGATACACATATCTATGCGAACCGCACCAGACGCGTATATATAGCCGCCTAAAGCATTCTTAATACAGGAATGCGTGGCGATACCTGATACCGTCAAGTCAATAACCTTTGGCCGTTCAACACGCTTTACGAGACCAGCACTTTTGAACAATGGTGCAACGGCAAGCACATCTCTGATTTGTTGTAACAATCGCCCTGCACTTCCCGGCAGACGGATTTGTGACTCAACCGCCAAAGATTGCGCTAAGTTTTGTTTTCTCATCGTGTTGCATCCTTTAGCTGTTCTGCGTAAAGCCAGTAAGCACTGTCTTTGAGTATTTCTAACCCCTCAGTGGTTAGCCCACTCTCGTTTACATATCCAATTGCTAACAATCGAGAAAAACCCTCATCCATTTCATTCTCTGTAAGCTGAAAAACTGGAAATGCTTGATTAGACAGATAGGCATTCAGTTCACTCGCAGAGATCGTCTGCCATGCGTAAATACATGCCATGATCGAGTAATCGGTCGCTACTAACTGGGTTGGTTCATTGTCGGCGTCAGTCTCGATAGCATCTGGTGTTCCCGCTAACCGGTCAAAGAACGCAAACCATTCCCGTACTAACTCAGTTTCATCAATTAATGAGATTGACCATAATGGCAAACAAGTAACTGCAAACATTCCCGAGGCAGCATGATGCTTTAGGTAGCGAGTGTTCGACGCAGAAGCGCCCCAAAGATGACCCTGTGAACGCTCACAAACACCTTGTCTACCTTCAATCTGCTGAGTTACCTCGGCCTCTAATAGTCTCGCCAATGGCGAATCAATAGAAGGCACTTCCTCACTGAAGCCAATCTGCCAGTCTATATCCTCATCAATCATTCCGGAGGAATAAGGGGGAAGCAACATCAACGTTCGTCCAGACAGCAACGCCCAATCGCGCCACTCTCTCTTCTTAGCAGCCTCAAGTTTTTGAAAGTCTTTACCTAACATCAATACGCAACCTTGATGTGGCAATGTTTCAGTAACTGGCTCCGCTTCAATAAGCGAACTTAAAAACCGTCCTCTGCGATGATTAGTAAGTGAAAGTGCTAAATAGAAAATCATTAAGCTCCTCCAAAGGTGATTTGAAGTTTAATGATTCCTTTGTCCACTAATTCACTTTGCTCTCGAGAAGTAAGATTCGGCTCTGAATTGCTGAGCATGAGCGAAGAAATTTCTACCCAACGATCAACTGAGATTGAGGTCCCCTGCAGCGCTTGCTCCGCGAGCTCGCGCCAAGCGCGATGGCGGCACTCCAGCTCAATAGCCAATTCAGGCAGCGATAGGTTAGCGACCTCTTCATCTTTAATCGTCGAAAGCGCAGGGTTACCTAACGCGATTAAAAGCGGTGTCACTTCCGGCCTTAGGGTTCGATTAGCCTTCTCAATCAGCCCATTGCGATAACTTTTTACTGCAGACTCAACACTATTCACTTTACCCATTAATACACCAAGCTGTGCAGTAATAGGCTTCATGAGTTTTACAGGTACATCTTTAATCGCTGAGAATTGCCCTGTTCGAGCGTCGGTTGCAAACTTCTCTCTGAATAGATCAACTTCTTCGTCAAGGTCCTGTAATGCATCTTCGATATCACGTAGAGATTCTTGATACATTAGAATTTTTTTAGGGTGATCAACCTCTGGGTAATCAACAGGTAACATGTCACCAAGCTGAAACTTAAGAGCAGAAAGCTTATTATCCAATTTGCCAAAATCAGCCTTTGTGTCTGCGAACATTTTAAGCAAGCTACGGTACGCCTGTACGATGTAGCCGCTAATATCGTCAAAGCTTCTTTGGCTGCCACTTCGGATGTCAACACCCACCTCTTTGGCCAAATCATCCAAACGACTAGAAACTTTATCTAATTGCAATGTGCGTAAGTAGAAGTTAAGCGTCTCTGTGGAGCCCTGATACTCTATTCGCTGTGTTTCAGTGACTTGTGACTGCTTAATTGCACCCTGAAGTATGTTGCTAATTGTTCCCAAAGAGAGCGTAAATAGCTTGCTTGGGAAAGGGGCTTGAGCTGCTGGCTCATCACTGATGTTCGATATAACATTGTCACACGCAACTTCGATTCGTTGCGCTGCTGTTTGTACAAACTGAGCAAACTGATATGCCTGTTCAATACGCGAATAAAGCGAACGAGAGTCGTCTTCCAATCGAATCCGTTGCTCCAAACGTAAGTCCGCGCTCGTCTCATGGATATCTCGCACTGCACGAATATGGTTAAGTACCTGATAACGTAAACGCAGCAGCTCTGGAAATGCCTCAACAACAGCGCATAGCTCTGATTTAAGATTTGTTTCCTTGTCGCTAATCTGAACCACCAGCTCAACTGCCGCTTCCAAATGATTATGTGCTTTGGTGGTTTCAGTTCCATGCTTGCCCTGCATGCCGGCAAACAAGCCTGGGATCTTATCCTCTCCGAACACTTCTCTTAATGCTTCCACTCGCCCTTGATAGCTATCCACGCCTTTGCCATCAAACCAAGCTTTAGCAAAACCTAGCTCGCCATCTTCAATATCCGCGCGAGTAACCGGTAACCATTTTTCTTTTCTAGCTTGGCGATCTTCTATCTTCGCTAAGTTCAGTTGGCTGCAAAGCCACATCCAATCACTGAATACCGCTTTAGAAGATAAGCCTTGACTCGCTGGGGACCACAAATATCCCCAATACCACTTCTCTTGAGCGTCGTCCAATGTCCATGATTTGGCTTTTTTCGGGTTCGCTATCTCTGCCAAAAATGCAGGTACACGGGCCTGTGCCTGTGCAGGATGCTCAATGTCGCTAAAAAGACCAGCATGTTCGTTTGACTGATAGCCGCTTTGTAACACTTTACCGTTTAGTGATAAACGGCTGAACACCGCTCGAATATCTGCCGCATCAACTCCATGCTCAGGCAAAATATCATTCAAGCTATTGACGTTGTTATCTTGGACCAGGAGTAAATGCCAAGCCTTAAAAAGCTTATTGCGATCATCATCATTAATACGCCCCGAAGGCTTAAGAGGCCAAGCGATCAAGCCACGATCATTTAGCCACTGTCGCCACTCATGAATTCGACTGTAGGTATAATCACGAATATTGTTTAAACGGTTCTTGAACTTTGAGGTAAACACCTGCTCATTAAGCTCAAAGCCCTCTTGCAGGCGTTGGTCGACACCAATTCTTTCAATCACATCAATTTCACTGGTGTTGAGATAATAGAGTAAGATGTTCTCTTTCAAATCGTCTTTAACACTGCCCTTGGCATAATCGTCCATCACCCCAATCGAGCCGGTGAATGCAACAACAGGTACACGCCCAATTGCCGCATATTGGCCTGTTATTTCATCGTTTAGACGTGTGAGTTCATCTTTACTATCTACCCAAGCAAACGCGGCTTTGCCCTGAGGATGAAGCTTTAAGCCCTCACAATACTGCAATCCAGAGCTTGCGCCTCGCCCTCCGCCCGCTTTAGTAAATTGGATAGCCAAGTTTTGCTTACTAACAAAGGCTTCTTGGTTGTAGTTCCAATCTCGATCCAATAAGCGAAATAACCCCAACAATCGAGTACGACGCCTTACAAGTGGTGAACGCTCCCATTCAGCCTTAAGCGCTGACATCGCTTTTTCATGACCGTCGGCATAGCCTACTTCACGGAAAATCATTGAGTTTTGTTGTTGAGAGCGATAACGCATGTCCAAACGAAGCAGCATCGCCACACTCGGGCCGATATGGGTTTTGTCTTCATCGTCTAACTGTTGTACATCACCAAAGAAACGTTTCCAAAGTGCGTCAGCAGCAAATTCTGCAGCGGGGTGACTGTATAGCAGACTGATCAAGTGACGGAATTCTTGAACGTCTAGCGGTAGAAGAAAGGTATTTTCATCACCTGTTTCGTTAATAGCAAACGTGCGTAAATTCTGACGTAGGGCCTGAAGGTTGAGGCCTTGATCTACGCTTGGATAGAACCACTCATCACGATCACGGCGGAATTTTCCATCTTGCAATGCTTGGCGGCAATCAAGCATCGACCAATCAACTTTACGATATAAGCTGACGATAGGCTCATCATATTCATTTTTCAGTGGCAATAACGCCAACAAATGTTGATGATCGACATCTAGCGCCATAGGTAATTGAGCAAACAACAAATGACGTGCTTGTTTAAGAAGGGCTTTGTCCTCGGTTTGGATTCCACCAATCACATTATGATCCAAAACATGGCCAGAGATCCGCCCTGAATTTTGCAGGACTTGATCAAATAACTCCCCCACATTGCTAAACGCTTGGCTATTCCCTGCGAGCTTATCTAGCTCAACATCAATATTAGCCATCACCACGTTGAACCAACCAAAGTTAGCACCGCTCATGGCATAAGCTGCTTCAACTAGACCTATCGGATATTGATGACGTAGCTTGTTACCCTCTTGCAGCTTAGCGACATAATCTGATACATCAGCAAAGGCATTATTTTCGAGTTCGACTAGCTCAAAACGACGCGCCGTCGATTGAATTTCACGCAGCTGCTGCCCCAATAACGGGGAACAAAGCGCTACATAGCGCAACCATGGCAACTTACGACGTGGATCTTCTTCTTTAATCGCTTTACCAATCAGACGAATGGCTTCTCCATCCAGTTGACAAGCATCATCCCTATCAATGCCGTAAGTAGCGGCCTCTGCCACTGTCTCTAGCTCATCAAGCACAATCAAGATGTATTGGATACCAAACTGCTGAAGGTATTGGTAAGCCGAATCAACCAACTGAGTTACTGTAATAGTGTTGCCATTCTCATCTTGAGCTTGATCGTAATACAGCTCCTCATCAGAAAAAGCGCGATCAAGCATTAACCGATTCGCTAACTCTGAAGTTTCAAAACCAAACGGCTCAATACGTTGCAGTGCCTGTTTAGCGATACTTGATTGAATAGAGCCATCAAATTGCTTAGTCGCCAATGGGATCAACGCTTGATATAAACCATAGGCAAACCAGTTATCGGTGTTTTGAAACTTTGACACAATTTGCGAGTAGCGAATATATAAGCCTAAGTATTCGTCTCGCTTATTCTCATCATCAAAGAGTTCAGCGTTTTCTAGCTCACCGCTGCCATTGCGCACGTACCAACCTTTAGAGCAATCATTGATCTGTGCAATTAACTCATAACCCAAACGAGACTTACCTCGGCCCCACTCGCCTTCAACGGCAAACACGTGAGCGAATTTATCGTCTTCATGGTCAATAGTTTTAATAAACGTACGATAACGATTAAAGAATTTACTTTGCCCAACAAGCGGGTCTTTTGACGGATAATCCGAAACACCTGTTGCCGCCCAGTTATGTTGTTCTGTCAGCGCTTTCCAAACATCTTGAGATTCATTGATAGTATTATTTTTTGTCATTATGTTACATCCTTTAAAAACTGCGCTGAGGTATTACTCGTATTTGTTGAATGGGCTGTGCTGATAAGCGACTCTTGCTCTTGGCGCCAACGCAAAGCCTGGGTACGAATCGCCTCTCGCAATTTTTTTCCGTACAGGGCAAAAGCGCGTTGGCCTTTCATGCGATAACAGGCATCAGCAAACTGTGGGTTAATTTGGTAATAATCCAGCTCACCGCTTATGCCGTCTCGATGTTGCCAAACTTGGCGTTTAATCAATAGCTCAATCACATCGCCAAGCTGTTGGTCAAGCTCTTGAGTGCTGATAGCAGCCGGGAATAACGCCATAGATAATTCAGCCAAGATCCGCGAAACAAACTGAGCCAAGCTGCCACAAAGCACCTCATCGCCATCTCGGTTTAGCACCAACACCTGCACCAAACTGGGTTTATAGCCACTTTGACCAGCGGGCAATTCAAGCATTAAACCGCCCAGCCCTTCACTTGACCATATATCCTGCTCATAGGTGATCGCCGCGAGCAGCAATGCCCAAGGCGAACTAAGCACCCAATCGAGCGCTAAATCACTTCGGGTCTTAGTTGCATCTAGGGGGAGATTATCAAACGCATGTTGGTCAAAATCATATTGCCCTATCTTTTGCTGCCCAAGCTCATGATGATCACTGTCATCTGATTGACTGGTCTCGGTTGAACGAGAAGATGAAGAGAGCGAAACTAACAGATATGGGTTGTATTTAACCTTGGCTTTAGGCACCGGTAACAAACGTCCCTTTACCCAATCAATATCTGGACGCTGGCCTTGTAATGCGGTTGATGCAATCACGGGCAAGGCTCGTCCGCGCCATAGGCTCAGCTGATAAGCGGTGGTTAATATGCGTGTTAAAATAGGTAGTGCACTAATACTGTCTGCTTGGGTACCCAATAGCTCACGTTCAATCACGCTATAGGGTGTCGCGCTCAAAGAGGCCTTAGCAAGTGAAGCCTCTACCCACTCGCTGGCGGCGCCAAGCTGGTGGATACGCTCTACCAACTGCAGTGGGTCACTCAGCTCAGACGCCTCTTGGCAGCGTGCCGCCATCAGGTTTAACCAAGGCTGACGGAACCGGCAGTCACTCGCGAGCACAGCGGCCACTAGCTGCGAGCTTGAACCAAGTTCGGTCACACCATCAAGTAACCGCTGACTGGCTACCCAATGTTTGCCATCATCACACGGGTAAGCCAAGCCAGTTAGCAACTCGCGAACGGCTTTGTCTTGAATAATGGCGCAACCACTCTCCAACAAACGTTCTAACGGCCTGACCACGCTAGCCAACAAGAAATTTTCGTTTTGCAGCAATTCGTCACTCAAGACGTGTGATGATGGCTGTTCCATTAGGCCTCCGCCATCGCATCGTCAAGCGCTTGTTTAGCTTGCTCAAGCAGCTCGTATAGCTGATCAATATCGTCAAACAGTGGATCACCTTCACCATCAATGCCCTCTGCTGTCATACGCTCAAGTAACGCACGATCGAGTGATTTATCGCTTGCTTCTAGTGCTTGCTGAGCGGAAACTATTTCAGCTTCACTCACAATCCCTTCTATGAGGTTTTCTACCAAGTGTTTAGCTAGATTGGTTAGCTTGTACGACAATCTTATTGAATATCTAGCATTTGATAGTTTATTAGCCAGCTCATCTTCTAGACTGTCATTCAACCGAGGAATCAATACCTTTGCGAGATCCGTTAATGAAGTGTGTTCTACCGTAGTCTTCACAGCCCACTGATTTAACTGAAGCTGTCCTTCAGGACGATTTAACCAATGAGTTAGTAACTCCGAACGAATTCCGTTGACTGCAAGCATTGCTACACGCTGGTTAATCAACATTGGTAACTCTTCAGGGATACAAAATTGGGCTTTAAAGTAGCCATCCATCCCTAAGACAATCATCCCTTCTTTTGCATGGTAGTTTGCAGCTTCATCATAAGTATGCTGAGTGATACCAGTATCTAAACCTTTAAAACCCTCCTCAGCAATATTCCGAATTCTGACTAGTGGGATAGCAAAGCTTTCTTCAACAAAGTCATTGCTTGATACTGGATAACCGGATGAAAAAGTCACTAATGTCGATATTTTGTCATGGTCTAATGATTCAATACTGTCGACTAAATCAACAACATTGGATCTATAAGGCCTAGGGTCTAGTCGATCACCCAAGATCGATTTCTTTGCGTAACTAAACATGTCAGGTTTAGCATGTATGGGTAATACTAAATCGTCGAGCACAGAATTTACATCAGCTTTAAGCTGCTTCGCCCAAGACCTCAGACGCTCTGCTTGGCGGACTTTTTCACCGATGTATTTTTGAGCGTCAGGCTTTGGAAAAAACAGTGGTACGGCTTTTATATGCTCATTAGACAAGTTTAACTGGCCCGTAGAGCCAGAAATCCCACTTTCTAGTAGCCTTTCGCCAAAATAGCTTTTTAAATAAGAGCAAACATAATGGCTATCAGCCGAAGACGGCCTGACAATGAACAAATGATCATTCACATACGCTTCTTCTGTATAAGGATATACAGATGCTCGTCCAATAGTCCCCGAGCCCGATCGAGTAATAACAACGTCGCCATATACTAGTTTTTGGTTTTGTATCTCTGCTTTTGTTGATGGTTCTATCCAATCAACCTCTTCAGCTGACACTAACATGCTATTAGTGTTTCTAGGCTTAATACAAATCAAACCTGTATTCTTTGTGTATATAGGAGACTTACCTTGACGAATAGGCTTGGAGCATACGCTTTGCAAACTGACATGATTTAAAGCGAGAACCTTGTGCTTTACATCAGTAATTTCAGGCCGATATGTCTGTGCCGTTAAGAAATCTTGAAGATCCTTAACTGATATTCTATTGATATGAAAGTTTTCTCGAAGCGTATCAACACTCATCACTCACCTCGCTTATAAGCAGCGACGATTGGGTCCAAGTCATTACTTACACCTGCGGCATAGTCTTCAATATTGTTCTTCACCAAGTAACCTAGGGTTTCTGCCACCGCCATAAAAACATCGGTTTGTGGCTCTGGTAAAAACTGCTCTGGGTGCTTTTCGCTTGCAGGGCGCTTTTGTAAATAAAGGATTGAGGTTTTTGCACCTGTGCCAGAAAGCTTAAAGGTATCGGATGGTAGTGACACCACAGCTTTGACAATGGCTTTACCGCCGCTGAATTCACCGGTTTTTTCATCTTTTTTGCCCATGATGTATTCACGAACATAACGGTCACCCGAGTTACACAAGATTCCGTCTGGCAATACAATCATTAAACGGCCACCCGGTTTAAGTAGCTGCAAACAGCGATCGATAAACAGCACGGCAGGGTCAATCGAGCCACCTTTAACTGGCTTCCATTCGCCATTTTTGCTTGGCTTGCTGCCCAAAGCTAAACCAGACACCGTTGGGAGCAGCTCATATTTCGCTTTCTTGCCAGTAGAAACATTACGCAAATCTGTTCGAAAACCTGCCCAAACTGGTGAGCCATCTTCGTTTAGTTCCAGTGGACCTGTGTCTTCCCACGTCATTTTGGTGTAATCGTAGTATGCGTTGTAGGAATCGACGACCTCTTCAGCTGGGCGGAATCCACCTAACACTTGTTCCATATCCGCTTCATACGCTTTTTTCGACTCTTTACCACGTTTATCAGATTTAAACTTCGGAGTACCAAATGGCGGGTTGGTACAGATCAAATCAAAGCTATTGGGCTTTAGCGACGGCGTGGTTAGTGAGTTACCGGTATAGAAGATTTTTGCTTTCGGTGCACCTTGTAGTGCCATATTTACACGTGCCAGCATCACCATACGCGGCGCAGCATCGGCACCCACAAAGCCATTTTCCAGTAAGTGGTTAAATTGCTGTTCGCGCTCTTGGTCTGAGAGACCTGCTACCGTGTGAAGGAAGTTTTTTACGCGGCTTAACGCGACAGAACCAAAGCCGTAAGAACCACACGTTGGGTCGCAAAAGCGGAACTGACCAGAGGTGATTTGCGCGACGGCATTAGTATCGTTTTCGATGTCATGGAAAACCATATCCAGCATCGCATCTTTCACTGGCTTTGGTGTTAGGTAAATGCCCAAACCCCCTTTGGATTCAAAGTTTGCGCGCAGGAATACATCGAATACACGACCAAGGAAATCAGCCGATACATCGGCCAATGTGCCTTGGCGAGTTTCACCGTTTTTCTCATCGGTGAATGGTCCTAGGTCTTGAATCGCTTTTAACAGAGTTTCGTAGTTGCGTGGCTTTTCTAGGCGAAGGTGAGTTTTTTCATCAAAGATCGGGTTCGCTTCACCTGCATCATTAACGACGACATAGTCTGGGTGCAGTTTGAAATGGTCAAATGCAGCCTGGATCAGCTCAACAGCAGCTTCACTATGTGCTTGTACATATTGGTAAGTAAAGATTTCTGGTAGCTGATACGCCTTGCCATTGTGCTCAAAACCAAGGTCACTACCTGATTTGTGGTGCACTCGGAATGATTCTAAGAACAGAACCTTCGCTACTTCCTCAATAATGTCGTTTTTGTCAGACACCTTATCTTTAACGGTTTGATAAACCTGTTCATGAAAGGCGTCAAGGTCTTGCATTAGGTTACGGTATACCATAGCTGACCAAGCCAAGTTTTGCTCTCCACTCAAGCGTTCGTAATCGCGAATAAGCTCAATGCCTGGAATTTCAGGTACCGCTTGGCTAAAGCCTTTAAACTCGTAGCTACGCTGGTTGTTCGCATCTGCCAAACAGATAAATGCAGGCCATTGGCTATCGTCACCTAGCATGTCGTTTTCACCCAATAGTTCAAATACCAATGCATCTAATCTTTCTGGCTCTGAGTAATGCCAGTTCCCCTCTGCAAGGATCAGCAGCAAGATTTTCGGCGTTTGATTACCTTCAACAACACCCCATACAAGCTCTGCTTGATGAAAGTCTTGTGTAGCCTCTAACGGTAACGACTCACTAAATTGACGAAACTGTTTGCGAACTGATGTATAAATTGGGGCTAGTTCTGTAGCATTACTCATTATTCTTTTCCTAATACATGCCTCTTTCTTAGAGGCTATCTATTGAGCCAAGCTCAATATTCGAATTGATTTACAACAAGACAGGGCTAATCAAGCAAGCTTAATTAAGGGCCCCATCATGGTTAATTTGGGGTGTTCTTGCACCGCGCTTTTCAGCATGCCCTCTGTGGCGACGATATGGCTGGGCAGCTTACTGAGCGCTAGCTTTACCGGTAACGGGCGCTTCAGCTCAACGACCAAATCTAGCAAGATGTCTCCTAAGTTTTGGCTACTGTTATCCGCCGTAGATCTCCCTTCGGTTCGAAGAGAAAATAGGCCCGAATTCGCCTCTCTCACTACTGCTGACTGGCAGTTTAGCCATAACGACAACTGACTCTTCTGCCAGCCTAACTCTTGCCAAATATGGCTTTGTTTTGACCAGATATCGTTAAGAGCTTGTGGTTGACTCGTCAGGCCATTAAGGGTCTGTTGCAGTGCTTGCCGTAACTCAATGTCAGTTAACATGATTCACCTCGTCTAGATTTGGATGAACACTGCTATACACTTGTGCCATATGTCTTTTTATCTGTTCCATCTCTGCAAGTGCTTGGCTTTGCTTTCTCAAGATATTGTCCAATTCATTATGCCAACGTGTCGCCAATTCACTGGTTAACGGTGGAAACGTCACCTTGGCAAGATCGGATAAGTTTATAAAAGCTTGCACACTACCACTGACTAACTGGGCCATTTGCCATTTGATTAGCGGCGTTTCCAACAGCAAGGTGTACGCCCCTGCATACTGGTGGAAAAACAGCGTTGCCAAATGCTCACTTGCCAGCGTATCTTGAGGCAAATTCTCGTTTATCCACAATACTTTACTTTCTCGCGCAAATGTTGAGAGCAGCACATCATTTTTTTGTACTAAACGCTTTTTAACTCGGCTGAGCTTGGCTATTTCGTCATGGTTTGAGTCGACCAGGGTAAGGTCATCAGACACTCGAAAGTTCGGCTTTAAATCTTTAATTTTAAGTAACTGATACCGTTCTGGCAGTACGTGCTCTTGTTTCGGTTCAATAACAGCAAGTTCAGATAGATATTGGCCGCCGTTAGCGGATAGTTGATGGGTTACTTTATTGTGCTCTGAGTAACCAAAATCTAAACGTTCACTTAAGTCTTCAGATTTGAACCATGCCGTCTTTACCCTATTCTCATTCCACGAGATGGATAAGTTATCTAAGAAATCAGTTAACCAGGCTGAAACCTGTTCGCGCAGGTCTCGCAGCGACATTTGACTAAAGTAAAGCCGTTCTAAACACGAAAGGTAGTGCTCAGAAAGAGGAGTAAATTCATCAGGGGTTGGCGCTAAAGGCATATTCTTTAACTGCGACAGGCCCACACGAACCAGCTCGTCTTTTCGAATTCTGTTCTCTAGGTAGTCAACGTATAGAGGTTGCTGCAAGCAATAGGTTAACCAAAGCGCATCTTGGCGGTTTAAGCCACGCACGATTGCCATGTTAGCATCAATCGGATGCTGTCGATCAAACTCTGAAACATAAGCTGCAGATGCACTGCCGACCCTGCGCACTACAACATCAGAAGGCTTAACGCAAGACTCGAATGAAAGTATCGGTGTTTGGTACTGACTACTCTCCGGATTCAACCTCATGTCAGCAACATGCCTCATTCGGTAATAGCGCTCTCCCACCAGAGTAGTTTCAATATCTATCGCTAGCTTCCTTGTTTTCTCATCAACCAACTTTGGCTGGTATTTGAGGGTTATAGGATCTCTTTTACTGGTATCCAGCAAAGAAACATTTGCCATATACCACTCTGATTCTGGGCTTTCGCTAAATCGCCAACCATCAACAAACTTGACTTTATGGTCCTTCAACTGTGCCCATTGTTTTTGTTTTGCAAGCACGGGAAGAATAGCCGCAGTTGACAGGTGATAATCAGCCCGCCAGTCCGTCGCCTCTTCAAACTCTTCTTTTGGTATTTTTTTAATACTAACGGCCTGCATAGTGCCCCCGATGCTTTTCTTATTTTATGTACCTTAGTCGAACCGTCTGAAAAAATCAACAAGTTAATATGCGAGTCAAAAGCGATAAACAAAAAACCAACCATAAAACAATCGAAAATTTCATTTTGCGAGTTCAAAGCGAAAAAATAAAAATATTTCAAATTCACTGTTGACAGAATGCACAATCATGTTCAGTATACAAATGACATCGCAAACTTGCGAGTCCAAAGCGAAAATAAATTCATTATTAGAAGGAGCAGCCATGCTTAAAGTTACACCATTATCGATATACCTACTAAAATCTGAAGAGAGCTCAAATACTTCAGTAATCAAACTTAATGATGCGAAAAGCCATAATGTTGAGATAGAAGGGACCACCAGTACATTACATGTTCAAATCCCTACTTCTAATCCCCCTGCTTTTGCAGGACTATTTCATGCAGACAATCAGTTAAATGATGTCGATTTTGGCACTAATCAATCAACAGGAGCTGTATTAGAGGTACGCCACGCAGGCAAGACTTTTTTCATAGCCTTTGGAACTGGCTATCACATGCTAGAAATGAGTTGCATGGTTCCAGACTTCGGATTAAGAACAGCCCTTAACCTTGTAGAGCGTAAAGATATCCGCGGTATTGATACAGCATCAAATAAACACACTCCACTGAACAACCGTATTCAAAGCGGTTTAGGTATTGAAGTATCTGATTTTCCAATTGACATAGACGAAGATTTCCTGTCTGCAATCGAAGGAGCCAGTAGTGAAAAAATATTTGGTTCTCGTGTAGCAGGCCGAAGAAAGGCTCTACGAATCAACTATAAAGGGACCTTAAATGACCTTCCATCGCTATTGCTTCGAGCATATTTAAAATATTGTGAGGAATTACCTAATGAATTTAAATGGGTGGACAATATTCGCGAAGTGACTGAAAGCTCAGTCACTACTTCTCTAGATATTGAGCTCATAAAGTGTTTAGTCAATTTATATAAAAACGGACCAACAACAGGCGATAACCTAATGCTAATCGCTCCTGAAGTATATGAATCAGAGCAGATCACAGGCTTTAGCTATGGGGCAAGAAATAAGGAGCGCTCGGATCTTTTATGTTTGGAGCGATACTTAAGCTACATAATGCAAAAAGAGAATCAATTAAACCTCAAGCATTTACAGGTTGCCCATAAAATATATGCTAAAGATGATAATCACAAAACCTTAAAAAGATGGTCTGGCTACGAATGTATTTACTGTGAGCTTATTCACAACGGTAAACACTATGAACTACGAGCTGGTGTATGGTATGAAATAAATACTGACTTCGTTAAAGAAATCAATACCGTTATGGGGAGAATACCTATTTATCCAGTAGCTTTACCTGAATACAACCATGATTCAGAAGGTGATTACAATAAAGATGTAGCTGCTAATGACACAAATATTGAATGCTTAGATACCAAAAATATCTATATTGGTGGTGGACAAAGTCGATTTGAATTCTGTGATTTAGTAAATTTAAACAATGGCCATGACAAGTTAACCGATTTAATTCATGTGAAGCATTATACTTCGTCGGCAACTTTGAGCCACCTGTTCAGTCAAGGTATTGTTTCAGCTGAAATATTTAGGGCTAGCGAAGTAGCTCGTCAAAAATTATATACAAACCACCCTGGTGTTATGCCGCTAACAGATCCAGAGGCTATGCCTGATACAGGTAAGTATCGAGTGGTTTATGCTATCTATGATATTGCAGAACTACCAACAAAATTGCCATTTTTCTCTAAGGTTAATTTGAAAAACGCTTACAACAGATTGAAGGTTTTAGGTTATGAAGTAGCATTAGCTCATATCGAGGTTTCACGCTCAAAAATAATTAAGAGGAAATGTAAAAAACAAGCAAACAAAAAGCGAGTAAGCGCGGCAGCTTAACAGAAGTTAATCTAGGGGATTTGGGCTTAATTTAAGATTGTTAAGCCCCCTTATTAATTTGCATCTCTAGCCGCCGTTTTTTTTACCAAAATCCAATCTTCTACCTCACCTTCAACCCAAGCTACTGAATTTGCGCCTAATGACACGCTTTTAGGGAATTCGTCTTTAGCCATGAATCTGTAAACAGTTGCTCTGCTTAAGCCTGTGATATTTAGTACTTCTGATAATTTAATTAACCTGAGCTGCGCATAAGAAAATGAACTAAAAGCCCTTGTGGTGATCAGATCTTTCGACCAAGAAACATAAGATTACCAAGGACAAGGGCATGAATAACTTAGACGCAATTTTCGTAGATGTCGATGACTTTTGTTTATTGTTTGAACCTCAGTGGCTGGCACACTTGCTCGAAACAGGTGAAAAGCAGCGTATTAAGCCATCAAGGCTGAGTTCTAGCGAAGTTATGACTATTCTTATCGCCTTTCACCATTCAGGCTTTAGAGATTTTAAAACTTATTACACCAAGTTCGTTTGCCAATATTGGCGGTGTTATTTTCCTGATTTAGTCAGCTACACGCGAATGCTGAAGTTACTACAAACCGTATTACCTGCCCTATGCAGCTATCTAAAACAGCGATTTGCTAAGCCTACTGGGCTCGCATTTATTGACTCAACATCGCTGAAAGTTTGCCACAACATGCGTATCCCTCGTCATCAAGTATTTTCAGATGTTGCGAAGCGAGGCAAAGGGTCTATGGGGTGGTTCTATGG
>NZ_AKXJ01000013.1:0-131565 GCF_000276645.1 Pseudoalteromonas sp. NJ631 | reverse complement strand
GGGGTGTCATCAAACATCAATAGGTTTTGGCCGCGAGAGCAGAGCACGTTTTGGGTGTTATTGGCGCTAGTAACAACGGATGGTTGGGTGTCATTAAGGGCAAACCCTAACAAGTAACTTTGGTCAGGGTCGTTGTTCATACAACCGATGAGCACATTACTGTCTGGCAGCAGTGGAAAGTGTAACCCTGTCGGTTGCTTTTGACCACGACAGGCATATTGTGTGAGGCGCTTTACTGATTCAGTCACCTGACTATCAAAATGTACTTGCGTGGCATATTGCCCTTGGGTATCTAAGTGAGGATTGGCCTTTGACCCCGACAGCGAGCGCACTGTGGCGGTAAACACCATCGGTTTTGGGCTATGCTCTGGGGGCGCGATACGTATTGGCTCACCCCGTGGTACACACACCGACTCGCTATGATACGCAACTTGCTTAGGGTCATTGGCACTGCCTTGCTTATACACCTGTTTACTGCGAATACAGGTATAATCGCCACCTTTCGCTGTACCCAATTTACCATTTAACGAAAACGAATAACCGGCATTGGCTTCGGCTACGTTTCCTACCAGCGTGACTTCATTTTTACCTTGTTGATAGGCAAGCTCGAGATTGCCAGTGCGCTCAAATTGCTCAGCGGGATTTTGTGCAGCAGGCTCAAAATAGCTGCGCTGCGCCGAGCTGACTGAGGTTGGTGGATGGGCATTCATATGCACTTGTGAGCCACCCATTTTAAAACGATGGCGGCTTTGGCACTGCGTAAACCCAACAAAGCCGGTTTCATGTTCGTGCACCAGGCCATCTTTATCCGTTACCGACAGCAAGCCTCGCTCAATATAGGGGCTTGCAAGATTCCCCTCGGCAATCACTATCGACTCAATAAAATCATGGCATTCAAACCAATAAATTAAGCCGTATTTTGCTAAGAGTCGCGTGAAAAAGGTGTAGTCGTTTTCTAGCGCTTGTACGCACTGCGGTAGCGTGGGTAAGTCTTTAGTGACTCGCCATTTTATCCGGTCTTGTGAATAGCCGGCTTTTTGTATCAACTTATTGAGGACAGTCTGAACATTGGCTTGTACAAAGATTTGGCTTTTTTCTGTTTGCTTAAGTAACTCAAGGCGAGGCTTTAAAATCACCTCTGCACCACAGGTGTGCTCAGACACAAAACCAGATTGGATATCAAACAAAGTCCCAGTGAAATACGTTGATATTGCATCTGGTGACTCAATTTCAAACGTGAGCATATTGCCAACAAGTAATTCATCAGCAAGGTCAAATTGGGATTCTAGGTTCGCTTTGAGTAAAAAGCCGCTATTGATACAGGTCGTGAGTTCAAAATCGACGACATGTACAGGATGGTTAGTACCATACACCACAATCCTTGTTTGCATTTTTTATGTCCACTGTTGTTGGTTAAAGCTGTTCCACCAATACGCGGTACTACTTCCTAGTGTGCTGCGATTGGTTTTTATTTGCGCGCTATTGTTACATAAAAGACAAGCATTTTTAACTCATTTTTTTATTTAGCATTCGAATGCTTATTGAGTGTGCTGGAGAGAGGAAAGTAGCGCTGATTGTTAATTCTGATTTTATCTCCTGAAGCAGCTAAGTCGCTTACAAGCACCACAAGAATTTATCAGCGCCTTGTGTCTCCCTCATCACACCCGAAAGTAAATTGCCAATGAGTCATTTCAACGCATGGATGCGTGAAAAGCGGTGACAGGGCCAAGGATGGCCCTTACACCGTGGTGACGTTCATATTGGCAATTTACTTGAGGAGTCAGTGTGATGTTGGGAGTGCCTTTTCTTTTGCTTACTTGTTCTTTGGGCATCAAAGAAAAGTAAGTCGTAGCCCATGGATGGGCGTCGAAACCTGTCAGGAGGACATATTAGCCTTACCCTCCATGGCTCGTATCAAAGCGCTCCATGCGCTCCTCGTTCATTCTTTTTAAACGACGAAAAAGAACGAACCAAGAAAACGTCGCCCCAGCATCACACTTAATCCTCAAATCCTAAGCCGACATAGTGCAACCGTCTTGTAAGGCTCGTCCATGATGCCAGACAAGACTTGGCCGACATTCTGTCGGCACATTGCATATCGACTTATGCTTTTCGGGTGTGATGGAGGGGGAAATAAGTTGTCTGTTAGCTGTCCACAAAGCCATCAGAAACATAGTTGCTTGCAAGCACCACAAGAATTTATCAGCGCCTTGTGTCTCCCTCATCACACCCGAAAGTAAATTGCCAATGAGTCATTTCAACGCATGGATGCGTGAAAAACGGTGACAGGGTCAAGGATGGCCCTTACACCGCGGTGACGTTCATATTGGCAGTTTACTTGAGGAGTCAGTGTGATGTTGGGAGTGCCCTTTCTTTCGGTATCAAAGAAAGGTTGTCGTAGCCCATGGATGGGGTAGAAACCTTTCAGGAGGATGGGCTGACTTTACTCATAGTGTCGAGTTAATGTTGAACTTTTCTGACTGTGGAGCAATCGTATATTATATTGCTCCACACCAAAGTTATTCAGCTAGTCATCTAGTTTTACGGCTCCAGCTATCTTATCTATTTTCACTGAGCCTGAACCTGATTCGGTAATGGTCAAGGAGCCAGCATTTACCACACGAATATTTCCAGCACCGTCTTCTATTTGAACATGGCCCTTAACTGCTTCGATATCCGTATTGCCCGAACCATCAACGATAGTGACATCGCCTTGGGCGTGACGAACTTGAATATTACCAGACTCATCATCGATTTTAATATTGCGTCCACCTTCAACAATCAGCGAGCCAGAGCCATCGATGATATCAGCGTTGCCGCTAAAACCGCGAAGGGTTAGATCGCCAGACTCATCTTCTATTTTGATATCCGTGCCGCCAGTCACATCAATATTACCCGAGCCATCCTCCAACTCGAGTGTATCGATCAACCCCTTTATGGTTATGTCGCCAGAACCATCGTCGATAACAAGTTGCTGGACGTTAGTGATATGGATATTGCCACTGCCGTCATCAATTTCAGCACCTTGAATATCTTCCAACGTTATATTGCCAGAGCCATCATCTAGTTTGATAAAACCTTTGATATTTTTGATGGCTATATCGCCCGAGCTGTCATCAAGCGTTAGCGCAAGTTGACTTGGCATGGTGATGGTTAAGTCAATTCTAGGGCTATTATTGCGATACCATTGTACACCAGAACTTGTATCTGAATCGGCCACCAACATGGCGGTGTCACCGGATTTTTCTAGTGTAAGTTGGTAGTTCTCTGCTTCTGTGGTTAACACGGAGGCTTCCACTTGGATCTCTTGTTGGTTATCGTATCCAATGATCTGGATATTACCCGAGGTGGTATTTGCATCAAGTTTGCTTAAGTCTGCAGCGTTGAGTTGCAGAGATTTATGGAGTGTTTTGGTTGCGCTTGCGCTTGGAGAGATATGTACGACACAGCCAGATAAAAGGCTAAGTGCAGCTAAACAGGTGAAGAGCTTTTTCATTGTTGTTATTTTCCATAGTGGTGATGACATAAGGTTACCATTCAGCAATAGTTATACCAGAATGAAGTTATAAAAAAATCAATAGATTAAGCAGGTAGCGAACCTTAGGGTGGTCAAAATAGCGAAATCAAATAGTGAGCTGAACCAAAAGTTTGCAGATGTGACTGTCATATGGCTGTAAATCCGACAATATAGTCTGGCGCTATTGTTTGTTGATTTCTTTGGCTGTGCAATGAAAGACATAACGAAGACAACCGAGCTACACGCTGTCAATCCGAAATCATTCGTTGACAGTCACTGTAAACCAGATGCTGCTGTTTTTTTGGGAGTAGGAAATGCCGCCAGCGCTGCAACTCTAGGGTGTTCTGCCTGTGTATTGACCCATAAAGGCCTACCTTGGTTATTGATAGATTGTGGCTTTGATACGGTGTCGCGTTATAAAAAGCATTTTTCGTCATTACCCGATGCTGTGTTTATCACCCACCTTCATTATGACCATATCGGTGGATTGGAGCAGCTTTACTTTCAGGCTGCATTGAGTCAGCACCAAGTCACTTTATACGCCCCAGCAGAGCTAGTTGTTGGGTTGTGTAATATGCTCGCGTACACCGGGCTAAGCGAAGGGAGTTGCGGTGTATGGCAGGTTTTTCGTTTATTTCCAATCTCTGAAAGCTTTCTTCATCGTGGGCAGCGTATACACAGTTATGCCGTTCGTCATCATGAGCCCAACAGTGCTTTTTCGTTACATCTCCCAGGTCACCTGTTTTACAGTGGTGATACAAAGGCGATTCCTGAGCTGCTCCATCACCACGTCAGTAACGGCGAGGTTATTTTTCATGACTGCGGTCTTGCAAATAATCCCAGTCACTGCTCCCTTAATGAGTTGTTGATGAGCTATCGTGAAGACATCATTAAAAATATTTGGGTCTATCATTACCAGCATCAAGAAGATGTTGTGAAGTTTGAACGCGCAGGACTCAAAGTGGCTATCGCTGAGCAGCCGATTGCGCTTTAATTTTGCGACTGAGAGGTTAAATAGGCTTTTAATTCTCGAACAAACTCGCTGCCGATCTCATGGTGTATCGCTTTTATTTTTTCGGCGCACTCAGTGGTGTTGTTATCAAGTGCTGAATATTCTAACGCCTGCAGATGTTCAGCTAGTACCTCTGCCCCCACTGCTTTGGCGGAGGTTTTGAGGTAATGCGCTTCGTCTTTTAAAGCTTGAAAAGCACGAGTTTGGTATGCGGTTTTAATTTTTGCACAACTAGATTTCGATTGCACCAGAAAGTCGGTGTAAAACTTCTTCGCCGTAGCAAAATCATCACCGATTAAATCGATAAGCACCTGAGGGTTGAGAGTTTTGCTCATTGTGTAAAGTCCATATCTAACCATTTACCTAAGGTGTTTTTAAGCTCTTGTAGTCGCACTGGTTTGCTAACATAGTCATTCATGCCACTATCTAAACAAAGCTCTTTATCCCCTTTCATAGCGGCGCCTGTGACGGCAACAATAGGAATGGCACTGCGCTCTTCTGTGGACTCAAATGCGCGAATTAACTTAGTTAATTCATAGCCATCTATCTCTGGCATATGGCAATCCGTCAACAAAAGCTGATATTGCTGGCTTTTATACATCGCCAAGGCTTCTTTGCCGTTATTGGCAATATCACAGGAAACTCCAAGTCTAGAAAGCTGTTTGACGATGAGTTTTTGGTTAAAGGGATTGTCTTCTGCAAGGAGTATATGTTGCTTACCACTAGTATCCGATTCATCATCGGTGGGGCTAGATACTTTATTGTCTAGTGAAAGTAGTGCATCTAGTTCACTGAGATCGTTTAATTCACCTAAATCAGCCTCGTCATTTTGCTGACTTACTTTAAGTTTACTCAGTAATTGACCGATAGCGTATTGAGTCTGCGGTGCAATTGGTTTTGGTTTTTGTGTGGTTAACGCTGTACTGTTCAAGTTAGCAAACGCTTTTTCATCAAGAAATACTAACTCTGGAATAGGTGAGAGTATTTGCTCTGCACAGACTCCGGCTTGCGTTGTGACAACACGAATAAGTGCAGTATCGTCTGTCTCTTTGATTTCATTGGGTGACTCGATGACTTTGAGCTCATTGCAAAAATGCGTGCAGGCATTGTACAACTGAGTCAGCGCCAACGAACTTTGCCAAGGCGTATCACTTAACCAGTAGAGCGTATTAAATAGAATATTGGGCTGCTGTTGTGTTCTTGGGCGCCAAATAGGAATGGTAATGGTAAAAGTTGAGCCTTCACCGGATTTACTTTTTAAGACGACCTTGCCGCCCATTAAGTCAATAAGCTTGCCACATATTGCAAGCCCTAACCCCGTACCACCGTATTTTCTCGTGATAGAGCGTTCGGCTTGTGTAAAGGGGGTAAACAGTTTCTTTTGTACTTCTGGTGCAATGCCAATGCCATTGTCTTCTATCTTAAATATCAAGTGAGATAAGGCCACGCCTTCACATGCCCAGTGCACATTGATGGTGACTTTTGCACCGCCTTCTCTATCTGCAACGCTAAATTTGATGGCATTGCTGACAACGTTAAAGATAATTTGCCGTACTCTATTTTCATCGCCAATCACTTCTAGCGGTAGTTTTATGTCCTCATGCACCGTTAATTTTACTGATTTGTCTCGCGCGTGGGCTTCAAAGGTTTTGATGATGTTATTGAGCATTTTAGAAGGGGAAAACGGGTAGCTCTCAAGCTCCATTTTTCCTTGTTCAACTTTGGCTAGGTCTAAAATGTCATTCAATATTGAGACTAAATTATTGGCTGAAATAGACGCAGTTTCTAAGAGTTCTTGGTTGTCTTCATCAAGCTCTGATAGTGCCATGAGATCTAAGGAGCCGATAATGCCATTCATGGGAGTTCTGAGTTCATGGCTCATCATGGACAAAAAATCTGATTTAGTACGATTGGCCTGCTCAGCTTTAATTATCGCAGCTTCAAGATCTGCGGTGCGTTCTGCGACGCGCTGCTCTAATTCTTGATTAATGTGCTGGAGTTTTTTCTGGGCAATATATACATCGGTTTGATCGATAACAACGCCGTCAATACGTGCTGGCCGACCCTGTTCATCAAGCCCCACAACACCTTTGGCATACACTACAACAATGTCTTTATCGTTGAGCAGGCCGCGATAACGCTGCTCAAAGGTTTCACCTGAGTTTAGCGACGCTTCTAGCGCTTGAGTAACACGTGCTTTATCGTCGGGGTGAAGGCTAGCTTCCCAAAGATGCAAATTGCCGATATCGTCTTCCGAAAGCTTGAAGATTTCATTCGCTTGATGATCCCAATTCCAGATCCATTGATTCGCCACTCGTATTGCTCGCCAAGTGCCTATTTTCCCCGCTTGCATGGCAAGTTCTTTGCTTTCTTCTGCATCATGTAATGCGACCAGCATGTCTTTTTCGTGAGTACAGTCAGCTAAAATCCCATAAACACTGTGTGTGCGAATACAATACTTAACTTGCTCTCCCTTGAACTCAAACCAATGAATTGTTCCCCTTACCTCAAGCCTGAACTCAAAATGCAGCATAAGCCCTTGTTCAATATGGTGAGCGAGTAGCTCGGCAAATAGCGGCTGATCTTCGTGGTAAATCATGCTTTTTAAGGTGTCCCAGTCAAGTTCTGCTGACGCTGGGAGGCCTATCAGTGATTTAAATTTAGGAGAAAAATACGCTGTCTTATTAAGGAGATCGTAGCACCAAACTCCTAGGTTTGCGCTGTTGACGGCGTGGCGCAAAATTCGAGTTTGTTCGTCTTCCAAAGGATTTTGACAATAATACGTAGAGAGCTCGGCAATATGTACGAATATTTCGTTGCTGCGAACATCATAAAATGACAGTAAAAATTGTACATTTGGCGACGTGCGCAACGACACTTGTACCAAAGAGCCGTCAGCAATTGTTTTTTGCTGCTCTTCTACGCATAAAGGAAAGATAAATAAGTCTTCAAGGTGCTTATTAATGACGTTATCGACAGGAGCGAACAGTTTTTCCGCAACGGCGGTTGTATGACTGACATACCATTCAGATGTAACAATCAAAATTGGCATACTGTCTTTAAGCGCTGTTAGCATCGTATCCCCCCATAATATCCTCATAAAACAATATAGCAGTTCATGATTAACTTGCTGGATTTATGGTCGATCTATTGATGTTTAGGTGGAAGGGTAAAGGTTGTAAATTGTAGAAAGCCATCGCGACCTATGAAGTCGTCGATGGATTGATGAAAAGACTCTTATTCTTAAAAGAAAAATAGTCAGCAGTGTAAAGCAATATTTTGCTTTCCTCTAACCGTACGAGTACCACATTACTCGGTGGTTTACACCGCCTCTACATTGAGCCTTTCTGCGAGTAGCTGGCGCTCAGTATTTAACCCTCTATAGTCTCGAAGTCCTGCGAGAAGCGCCCTGATTAATACTGTATCAGGGTTTTCACATTGTAGTTGAGCTTCCAACAGAGCGATTGTATGGTCTACGATCTCACGCTTTTGTGGTGCAAGCTTGAGCTTTTGAGATTTTTCTTGGAGCTGTAAAAAAGCTTGTTGGACTTTTTGTTCGTGGAGTTGTCGTTTTTTGGCTTCGATCTCTTTTTGGGACGGAAAATCCTGCTCGGTTAACACTGGCAACAGTGCTTGATTTGGTAGCGCTGTACAAATTGAGTCCATGCATGACACCACCCAATTAACCAGCTTTTCAGTGTCGAAATCAATACCTTCGATCACGGGAAGCGAAAGGTAGTTAGCTATAATGCCATCAAGCGTCATCGCGAGATCGGTTTTCCATGGCCGGACTTGCTCGCCATAGTTTTCAAGTAAAAAACCTTCCTGTAGCGTAAGCCACGTCAAGCGAAACTCTTGATAGAACATGATCAAATTATTTGAAAAACTCAGTGACTCTTCCTGCAATAAGAGCTGAAACATCGCTTGGTACTGCTGTAAATCTTCGTGCTGGAAGCGGATTTGTTGTTTTAGCTTGGCAATTGGAGTCAATTTATCACTTTCTAATATCGCTCTTATTTTATCCAGCAGATCCGCTGTTTGACGCTCAAAAACGGCTAATAGTAGTTCGTCTTTTGACTTAAAGTGTAGGTAGATAGCACCTTTCGAAATGCCCACTTTATTGGCGATGGTTTGCATGCTAAAGGCACTATCACCTTCAGCTAAAAGTAACTGCTCCGCGCACGCCAGTATTAATTTTCGCTTATCAGACATAGCTCCTCCTGTTCACATTGCAGTATACAGTCAATTTAAAAATGACCAATAGGTCATTTTTAAATTGACTAAATTCAAAATTTGGTCAATTATTATGTTGTCTATTCAACGGGAACATAATAATTATGAGCAATACATCATCTTTAATACAACTAGTCAGGCGCACGCGGCCAAGTTGCCTATTACTATCAACTCTGGTTTTATTTACGCTTATCTCTAGTGTTTTAGGTTTGTTGGTGCCTTTGCAAACAAAAAAATTGCTGGAAGAACTCGGAGAAAATGGTCATTTTTCAAATGAACGGGTAGTCATATTAATTATGGTATTAGTGTTTTCCGCTGTGCTAACAGGGTTGATGACTTACATCATGGGTAAAATTGGCAATGAGCAAAAGCTTAAATTACGCGGAGACCTTTTTCAGCACCTTATTCGTTTGCCTGTTTCCTTCTTTGATAATACTAGAGCTGGGGAGCCCGCGAATCGTATCGTAAAAGACACTGAAATTATTGAAAACCTCGTGAGCGAACAGTCTGTGTCTTTTATATCTGGTGTGGTTTCATTATTTGGCTCTTTTATTATTCTATGGTTTTTAGACTGGCAAATGACACTTGTAATGCTTGGTGCAGTTACGGCTAGTTTTCTGATTATCTTACCGTTTTCCGTGAGGCTAACGGATCTGTCTAAGTCATTACAAGATACTGAAGCCTCTATGCTTGGAAGGTTAACCGAACTGTTTGCCAATATCCGCTTACTAAGAGCGCAAGGTGCAGAGAAAATAGAAGCTAAAAAGAATAATAATGAATTGAAGTCACTCTATAAAACCGCAATGTCAGAACATACGCTTTTAGCGACCATGGGCGCATTGGTGAATTTAGTGATCATGGCTTCGATAGTGTTAGTACTAGGATTTGGCGCATCAAGGGTTGCCAACGGTGCGATGACGCTAGGTGCTTTTGTTGCGTTTATTATGTTTTTACTGAACATCGTGTTGCCGATGGGGCAGTTAAGCATGGTGGTAGCCGCGTTTAATAAAGCAAAAGGAGCGGCCGTTCGTATTAATGAGATCTTAGCAACGACACCACCAAATGAAGCTGGTCATACGATTAACCTGACTGATAAGTCAATTTATGTTCGCAACTTATCTTTTAGTTATGCTGATGACAAACCGGTATTTAAAAGCTTAAGCTGTGAATTCTTAAGTGGAAAAACGACCGCTATTGTTGGGCCATCAGGGGTTGGTAAGTCTACACTCTTCGCTTTGTTGCAGGGCTTTTATCAGGCGAGGCGTGGTTACATTGAAATTGCTGGGCTTAATGTTGAAGAGCTAGATCGAGCCAATTTAAGAGCGCAAATAGGCTACGTCGCGCAAGAGAGCCCGCTGTTGTGCGGCACCTTATATGAAAACTTGGTCTACGGTGCTTATGAGACAATAGATGATGAACAATTACAGCATGCCATTGCCACGGCCGATTTAGCAGAGTTTATAGCGACACTACCTGATGGGTTGAGTACTCAAATTGGTGAGCGTGGCGTTACTCTGTCTGGCGGACAAAGGCAACGAGTTGCATTGGCGCGAGCACTATTAAAAGACCCAGCATTGCTGCTGTTGGATGAAGCAACGGCAAGCCTTGATTCACAAAGTGAAGCCGCTATTCAAATTGCCCTGAGAAATGCAAAAAAAGGTCGTACTACTATAATCGCTGCGCATCGACTCAGTACGGTTATGGATGCTGATAAGATTATCGTCATAAACAAAGGTGAGATTGAATCACAGGGAGATCATCAGTATTTGATGCAACACTCTTCGCTTTACCAAAGCCTAGTGAACAAACAGTTCAGCCTTCAAACTGCAAGCTAATAACTTTGATTGAGGTCTGTCAGTTGGGTAGGTGGAAAGAGAATGAACAGTAATGTCATTGGTAAAAGATTAAATTAGGGCCTGTTGACCTTTGCTGTTTAATTTTTGTTCTCCTGAGTGTGTTTTAGTCGCGACGCTCGACTTGCCGCCTAGTGATCTAGGCAAAAGTTGAGCAACAATGAGCAAAGCGCACTCAGGTGAACCCAAAGGGCAGCGCTTGATTGGCATTTCTTCTGTGTTGCCCCACAAGGATGTGGGGTAAGGTGACTCTGCAGGAGCACAAAGTCTTTATCGCCTGACTCACATAGAACAACTATGCTACGCAGGCTCTGCCTTGTATAAATACCAATCAAACTGCTGCAAAAAAACTTGAAAGATAAACAGGCCCTAATGCTTTTTGATGTTTTTTTAAAATGATATAGCACTAAAAGTTTAGATGTGATAAAAAGTAACCATATTTAACTAAGTGCTATTTAGTTATTGGTTAAAAAGGATTAGTTTTTAGGGAAGACAAATTAATTTTCGTAGGTTTGTTTATGCCCCATAGAGCATCACACACAAGTTCGCATACCTCTATCCCGCTGATTGTAGCGCTAACAAGCGTGTTGTTATTACTGACTTTACTGAGCTTTCCGAGCAAGAGCAAACAGCCTGTAGCAACCAAAGTCGCAATACATAAGAGCAGCGCGATAAAGCATGAAGTCCGCCAGACAGAATTAGAATGAAAAATTCGTATTTACCTAAAAGTATCTAATTCACACCATCACCTTACACTTTGTAACAGTTCTGCTTTACTAATTTTTATTTATGTAAAACATATAGTTATTTTATTTAACTAACACCACCATAAAGTTTCCGTCGGCATTCAGCCTATCATCTCACCTCGATAATTTGCTTATTATTTCTAACTCGGTATAGTTTGACGTCGGCCAGAATAGTAATAATATTGCTCAGTTTATGGGCGCAGGACAAATTGGCCTTACTTCTCAGAGGCAGGTATGCAATTAATTCAGTTAAAGTCAGATGACCCACAAGTAGTCGCGGTGTTTTCTGAAATCGATAAGCTTATGAATAGCTTATATCCAATCGCAAGTGCACAGTCTTTATCAATAGAAGAAATTAACCAACCTAACGTGTATGCCGTTGGCTTACAAAATGAAGAGGGCATTGTAGCGTGCGGTGCGATTGTAAAGCAGTTTGATAAAACCTTATACGGTGAAATTAAACGCTTGTACGTAAAACCTAGCTATCGAGGTAAAGGGCTTTCTAAACGTATTATGCAAATTTTGCTTCACTACGCGGGTGAAGCGCAGATCCCACTTATTCGGCTTGAAACCGGCTCTAAGCAAGCCAGTGCGATAAGTCTTTATGAGAGCTTGGGATTTGAGCGATGTGAACGCTTTGGTATGTACCGTGACAACCCGTTAAGTGTCTTTATGGCGTTATCACTGAAATCTTAACCTAGCAAAATAGGGATTGTTCGTATCGGCAGAGATACTGGCAATCTCTGCAAGTACCACAGTGACCGTTTGATTTTCTCGCTCTAAAACTAAACACTCCTGTTTGCCGACTATAGCCGTGTTTTCGCAGCTGCCACGCACAACTTCACCACCTTTCATCTCAATAGTAACTGCTAGGCGCTTTAGGCACGCCAGTTCGATATAATCATACTGTTGGCAACTGAGCATAGATACGTCCTTATTGAGTAAAGCCAATTAGCTTAATTAAGTGATCTATTTTGAGGCGAGAAAATCTTGTCGATAACTAGGCGAAAATTTTGCTATTTAGTTGTTCTAAATGAGAAATTTTTAACGCAGTTAGCGTCAGATTTGTTCCTTCAAATTGAGCAAGTATTAAGACTAATTGGTATAAAGCCACCTGCTTGTGCAGATGGCTTTTGAAGCTTGGCTTATGTCTAAAGAGACTTAATCCCCATATTGTAAAGCGTAAAGCCATAAATATCGGCATACTGTTCAATCGTTTTGCTTATCGGTGTGCCTGCGCCGTGTCCAGCATTGGTTTCGATACGAATAAGCGTCGGATTAGCACCTGTGTGTTTGCTTTGTAGCTCAGCTGCAAACTTATAAGAGTGTGCTGGTACTACGCGGTCATCGTGGTCACCTGTTGTGATCATCGTTGCTGGATAATTTACACCAGCCTTTACGTTATGCACAGGTGAATAACCTTTCAGGTATTCAAACATCTCTTTGTTGTCTTCCGCCGTACCGTAATCGTAAGCCCAGCCGGCACCAGCAGTAAACGTGTGGTAACGCAGCATATCAAGTACACCTACCGCAGGTATAGCCACTTTGAATAGGTCTGGACGTTGCAACATTGTTGCACCTACTAACAAACCACCGTTCGAACCACCGTTAATTGCAAGCTTTTCACTTGAAGTATAATTTTCAGATACTAAATATTCGCCTGCAGCAATAAAGTCATCAAAGACGTTTTGCTTCTGCATTTGAGTACCTGCTTTGTGCCATTTTTTACCATACTCACCGCCGCCACGTAAGTTTGCTACCGCATAAACTCCACCCAGCTCTAACCAAGCTGCACGTGTCGGGCTAAAGTAAGGCTTAAGACTGACATTAAATCCACCATAACCGTACAACAGCGTTGGATTGTTACCATCCAATTTCAGTCCTTTTTTATGGGTGATGATCATCGGTACACGGGTACCATCTTTTGACGTGTAAAAAACTTGCTTAGACACGTAAGCATCTGAATCAAAATCTACTTTATCTGAACTATATAACTCGCTACGGCCTGATTCTGCATCGAAAGCAAATATAGATCTCGGGGTGTTGTAGTTAGTGAATGAGTAATAAAGTACCTTGTCTTCCTCCTCACCGCTAAAGCCACTTACAGTGCCTACACCTGGAAGCGTAATGTCACGGATCAGTTTACCTGTGAAGTCATACTGTTTTACCAATGAAATTGCATCTTTGATGTAAGTCGCAAATAGGTAACCTGACCCTGTTGAAACCGATAGTACATTGTCGGTTTCTGGGATCACATCTTGCCAGTTTTCTGGTTGTGGCTGCTTCGCATTGACTTTAACGATACGGCGATTTGGCGCATCTAAGTTAGTGCTTAAGAACAATGTGTCGCCTTCACTGTGGATCACGCTGGTATCAGAGTTGGTATGATCTAAAATCGTTACCCAGTCACTATTTGGCTTGCTTAAGTCACGAATAAATAGCTTGTTACCTGATGTTGATACCGCAGCAGAGATCACCAAGTATTTTTTATCGTCTGTTACACCACCATAAACATAACGGTGCTTTTGCGCATCAGTGGCACCAAAAATGACTTTGTCTTGATCTTGAGGTGTGCCAATCTTGTGGTAATACACTTTATGTTGGTCAGTTTTTGCAGAAAGTTCGCTGCCCTTAGGTTTATCATAGCTTGAGTAGTAAAAGCCTTCATTACCAAACCAAGAGATACCACTAAACTTCACGTCGACCAGCGTTTGACCAACCTGCTCTTTAGTCTCGGCGTTTAGTACAATCACTTTACGCCAGTCACTCCCACCTTCGGAAATTTGATACGCTACTAATGAAGCGTCTTTACTAAAACTTAATCCTGCAAGCGATGTTGTGCCATCGTCACTCATGGTGTTTGGATCTAAAAATACCTCAGCTTCACTACCTTCTTTTTGACGGTACAAAACACTTTGGTTTTGCAATCCATCATTTTTGTAGAAATAGGTATAGTTGCCGTGTTTAAACGGTTGAGAAACACGCTCGTAATCAAGTAGTTCAGTGAGGCGTTTTTCGATGTCTTTACGATATGGAATCTGCGATAAATATGCTTGAGTAGTCTCGTTTTGTGCTTTTACCCACGCAGCGGTTTCTGCGCTTTTATCGTCTTCTAACCAGCGATATGGATCCGCCACTTGCGTACCAAAGTAGTTGTCTACCACGGTGCCTGTTTTAGTCATTGGATATTTCACAGATTGCGTCAATGCCGCATTATTAGATTGTTCATTTTCGGTATTAACACATCCGACAAGCGCAAGAGCAATGGCTCCAGCTAGTATCTTCTTTATCATTGTGGGGATTCCTATTGGTTCTTATTAGCTACTATCTCGCCGCAGTTTCTTGCGCCTTACTCAGCAATAAGACTTTTCGATACGGCATTTTTCGTTAAGCATTTATCAGTGTGGGACATGATTACGCTACTAGAATTGCAGTGGATTGTAGTGAAGCTCGTGTATTTGTCTACAAATTGTAGACAAATACACGAGTAAGAAGGTTAAATTGAAGTTGATTTGGCGTAATTATTATTGCCTTTGCATAAATATTGTGACTTCAGCCATTACAATACCGAACTTTTCAATATAGGAGCGGTTCATGAGAGTGGTTTGGTCAAACGACCACATCCAATCATCAAAGTGTACTTCGTAGCTGGTGTCGTCAACGGGTAAGTCCATTCTATACTGCCAATTCATCGCATTGCCGTAGGTTTTGCCTGATGCTGAGTTGAGGAGATCGTTGGCGCGGCCTGAATACTGGTTCCTAGATGCTTTTGTAATAGTCCAAACTCGCGTTTTCACGCCATCACCGAGCAGATAGTTGAAGGACTCATCTAAAACAAGCTCTGACTTGTTATTAATCGAGCCTTTGATATCAACAGTAAACTGCTGCACTAAGTTGCCATCTCTGTCTTGGACTATTCCCCATGCTTTTACATCACCAACAAAAAACTCATAGGGGTCAAATTGCGGTTTAAGTGTCGAGTATTTATTACCGTCAATGCCCGAACTGCATGCCGACAATAAAAATAAGGTGAGTACTGCAAGAGTGATGCGCATTGTTTTCTCCTTAGGCTTGAGGCCACTTTGAGTGCTATTGCTTTTGATATGTGAGCTAAATAGCGAAGATGAAATTAATTGGGGAAAAAACCATATGCTATTTCCGCTTTAGACCTAGAAGCTCGGCTCGCATGGTTGGTTCGGATGTTTTTTCACCGAGCCAAATATTGAAAAAACGGGTCGTAAATTCCGAATCTTTCACTTCGCCAATAAGGTTTTTATCTTGGTAAAACTGTGTAGTTCCTTCGGGGGTCCTCACGCCAAAAAGCACGGTCCCTTTAGAGACATTGGGGAAGATTTTTTTCATTTCTGCCAGCCATCGCTCACCTTGACTCGAATTATTAAACCCTTGCTTTTCCATCTCTTTTAGTGAGCGTTTTGCTATCTCTTTGCCGTCAAGCGCGCGTAAATAATGTAGTGCCAGTACAAAAGGCTGGTCTTGAGAGTACGCTCCTTGGGGGGCATAAAGGCTGGCATCATAAACATCCCAAAACAAATAGGTCATTCGACTTGTTTTGCCGACCTGCTTCGGGTTTTCGATAAATTGATTTACAAGATCACTGGTGCTTGCGAAACCCTGAGTGCTGAAAAGCAAAATCAAAAAGGCAAAGATGGCCCTTTGCATACTAACCTCTACCTATATAAAAACGGTTAGTCCTTTATACGAACGAGCTGGAGAGTTTGTTCACTTTACTGCTGCCGGAAAGGTGCTGTCATCCCCCTTTACAATTTGTTAAGCTGACTAAAACCTACATACAGGAGCCATTATGAGCCTTTCAATTCGCCCAGCAGAAGTAGCTGATGCCGCGACAATACTGCATTTTATCAACGAACTTGCAATTTATGAGAAAGAGCCAGATGCCGTGCTAAATACCGTGGAAGAAATAGAACAGAAGTTGTTCGGTAAAGAAGCCAGAGCGCACAGCGTTATTTGTGAATTAGATGGTGAAGCAATTGGGTTCGCAGTATATTTCTTTAATTATTCTACTTGGCTTGGCAAGTACGGGCTGTATCTTGAAGACTTATATGTGTCACAAGACAAACGCGGTGTTGGTGCAGGTAAAGGGATCATGAAATACCTCGCAAGGCTAGCACTACAAAAGGACTGCGGTCGTTTTGAGTGGGTGGTACTGGACTGGAACAAGCCATCAATCGATTTTTATGAAAGTATCGGTGCTAAAGCACAAAACGAGTGGATTATTTATCGCCTAACAGGACAAGAGCTCATCGATTTTGCTGAGTAAGTATAGTGGATTGAGAGGGCTATTTAGCCCGCTCAATCTCATGTTTTTCAAGTTATGGTTACTTATCTACATGGCCTAAATCACGTTCAGGGTCTAATAAATCTCTCACTCTTCTTTTGAGCACCTTGGCTTCAGGAAAGCCACCATCGGCTTTTCGGCACCAAATTAACGTATCGTTGTAGTAGATTTCGAATATGCCTTTACTTGCTGGTGCAAGTGCAACTTGTTTTAAATCGTCAGAGAAAGTTGAAAGCAATTCTTGTGCAAGCCAAGAAGCTCGCAGCATCCATTGGCAAAGCACGCAATAATGAATTGTAATGATCGGTTTTTGCATGAATTTACATTAACTTGAAGATTGTGATTGAATTTTAGCACTGTGATTTATGATGTGGCTAGTATGAAAAAAACGGGGGTTACCCCCCGAAATTATCCAGGGAGACCTCAATCATAAGGTCAAACTTTAAGTTACGGGTTATTCACATAGTAACAACCCCTTTTGTGGTAAGTTGGGGGGGAGGCGTGACGAAAATTAGGATTCTAGTGATCGTTTCTATATTGATCCAAAGCTGCGTTCAAATTATCAATCCAGTGTTGTCTATTTTTAAATTCTGATTGGATTGCTTGGCGTTGAGTCGATGTTAGATCAGGATGCCAAATTGAGAATATAAGTACAATTCGGTCACGGTCGCTGCCATTATGTGCCATATGCAAATAGGAGTCATCGAAGATGGTGAGTTGATGCTGTTGCCATGAAACACGCTCGCCATTGACGTCTAGGTAACAGTCATGGGGAATATCTATGGCTAAATGCACTGTTAAGCTGTGGTTCGAAAGGCCGTAATGTGGAGTGATGGTTTGGCCTTTGGCTAATTTAGAGTAAAACACTTCGTATGGAGATGCTGTTAAGCCATAACAAGGTACTTTCTCTAAGGCTTTTTTAAGTATAGGAAAGTGCTTTGACACTGAAACGTTTTCCACTCCCTCTTTAAAAAGGGAC
Organism: Pseudoalteromonas sp. NJ631; assembly: GCF_000276645.1. Classification (NCBI taxonomy): domain Bacteria; kingdom Pseudomonadati; phylum Pseudomonadota; class Gammaproteobacteria; order Alteromonadales; family Pseudoalteromonadaceae; genus Pseudoalteromonas; species Pseudoalteromonas sp. NJ631. The sequence continues at coordinate 113,908 of NZ_AKXJ01000013.1, read as the reverse complement.
AACGCTTGCCAGTTGTTACTGTTTGCGAGCATTGGAAATGCGCTTTCATACTCTTTACCCGACAAATAAGGCGTAAGGTGTGAAGATGCGGTATTAAACGTAGTGTGAAATTCTTTGATGATGTCGGGGATCGTAGCGTTAAAGCTTTCATACCATGCAAATTGTTCCGCAGGCCAGATAGGGTGAGCACTTAGATTCGCAACGTAAAAAAGGTGTGGTGCTTGGGTTGTTTCGAAGGGTTTACTACTATATTGCACCCAGCGACCGGACTCAATGCTTGGTGCTGTACCAAGGTTCTTTTCCATACACTGCCAAGCTTTTTGGAATCGCTCAAGTGTTTGAGGGGCGGTGCTATTGGCGAGTTGAAGGCGCTTAAAGCTACCTGTGAGTGCTTCACATAGGGTGTAACATACGAGTGCTGTACTGTCTTCTCCCTTCTTCTCTAATAAATGTCCAAGGTAGAGATACACTAAGTAGTTTTTAGGTGCCAGAGTAAGGCAGTGAAAGTAGGCCTTTTCACTTTCAGGTAACGCGCCAATTTGCTCTAAAATTACAGCAACCCGATAGCTTAGTTCAGCACTTTGAGGATAACTATCGATTAGCTTCGATAATAGTAATGGCCAACTATTTTGTGGCTCGCATTCGAGAATTGGCTGTAAAAGTGAGTCTATATTTAGTGGTTGTGTCTCTTCGTTTGTCATTAAAGTGGTTTCTCTTTCTATTTATTTAGAACGCCAATATCGAGTGGCAAAGTCATTCGATAGCTATTACCGGTAGGGTTAAATGGCTGTGTTCCATGCCAAAAATAAGAGGGGAAGATCACGATTTGCCCTCGTTGAGGTTTTACGGTTTTGAATGGTGGAAAATCGTAGGGTGGTGCCAGTGGTGGCCGCCCAAACTCAATGACACCATTGTTGCTATCGTCATTTGGCGTGTTGATATATAGAACTACACTAATCCAACCTGCGGGGTGAATATGGCTTACGTGGAAACCTTGCTCCGTCAGTTTGACAGACCATGAGCCTGTAATACATTTCTCTTTGCGTAAATGAGCTAAAAAGGGATGTTCTGGATCTAAATCTAACTTATTAAGGCATTTATCTATATCTCGCAGCAGTTGAACTCGAGCTTTGGAGATGATTTCGATATCTCTATTAAGCAAGCCTCCTGAAATTTGTGAGCCATTAACTAAGGTCTGTTCACTTGGAGCTTGTTTGCCTTGATGAAGTGTTAGTAAGCATGACTCCAACGCTTTAAGAAAGTCTTCAGTGTCTTGATAGCCGCTCGGAGCACCTAAGGTTGTGGTCAGAATAAAATCAGGGTTGCATAGAGCGTGGTGCTTTTTTTTATCGGTAGCTTGATATACTGCGCTTAGCCAAGCTAAAGCAAGTTGTGAGTTGGGCTGTGCTTGCAACACTTTTTCGAGCAGGGATTGTGCGGTACTGAACTTTCCAAGCTGGATTGCAAATTTTGCTTGCTCACATATCCTGTCGTAATTAACGACTATCTTATTGGCATTATCGAAATGCTCAAAGGCTGCATTTAGCTCATTGTTTGTGGCCGCTAGACGTCCTCTTAACGCGAGTAATGTTGCTGAAGTATCTGCGTAACCCGACGCCTGTATACATTCCTCACATAACCTGTACTGATTGGTATTCCAGTACAGTTCAGCTAGGCACTCTATGAGTTCTAGGCGGTTATTTGCTGACTCCATCACGGTTAGTAAACTGGTAGCAAAAAGCTGATGCTGCCCACTTTGCCAATAAAGCTCGTTAATTGCTTTATGTATGATTGGATTGTATGGGGCTTGCTTCAATGCCAGATTGTAGGCTTGTTGTGCTTGTTCAAATTGACCATTAGCAAAAAAGCAGTCACCGAGGTTGTAAAGCGGTTCATAGTGCTCAGGTGCTTTTTGATGTACAAATTTAAAGCATTGAATTGCTTGGTCAAATTTAGCCTGTAACTTATAGCAAAGGCCTAAATTGTGTATTGCCCGAAAGACAACCGGAGAGTGTTGGGGAACTTGTTGATAGTAACTGATCGCCTCACTAAGGTTTCCTCTTGTTTTTTCAACGTCCCCGAGTATTTTGGTGAGTTGTCCAGAATCATCTAGAGATTGTCCTTTGAGTGCCCATTGACTTGCCATGTCGAGCCGGTTTTGTTCAAGATACAGCAGCGACAAGTTTTTAAGTAAATCTAGATTTTTGGGCTCAGCTTCATACAGCGCAAGGTAATGGGCTTCTGCTTGGTGTAAATCACCCGATAGCCAGTAACATTTGGCTAGATGAGTTAAGATTTCAGTTTTAAGTGGGGCGAGTTTCGCGGCATCACTTAATGAAGTTATTGCGCTTTGCCACTCGGCTAGTGATTTATAGCAAATTCCCAAAAGGTAATGCAGATCGGGGTGAGGCGAGTCAATAAAAGGCTGTAGCTTAGTTAACGCTTGTTGATATTGTTTTTGTTGGATCAATTTAAAAGCATCTTGAACTGCAATAGTAATTTCGGGCGCTTGCTTCATATTATTTTTTCTTAAACGGACAATTTGACTGAGCTGCATACTTTTTATTTTAGCCAAACTCGACTTAGTTGCGAGTAGGGTGTTGTTATTTTTAAGTTTTGTTGGTTTTGATCAATTTTTTAGTAAACGCGATGAAAAACTTAGTAACTTACTGTAGATTAAGGGACTTATACAGCAACAACAGAAAAGGGAGCCGAAGCTCCCTAGTCTTTCAGTATCAACTGATTAGAACGTGTACACAGCACTCACGAAGTAACGTGGGCCAATTACGTCATACAACTCTGGGAATGTATTTGCTTGTTGCTGAGCATCACCTAGAGCTGTTGGTTCGGTGTCTAGCGCATTTTTAACACCGAATGTTGCTTGTACATGGTCTGTGAAGTGATAGCTTGCGCTAAGATCAAGGTACCATACAGCTTTAGATGTAGGCACAATTTCGTTTTCGCCAGTGTCATCATCAACTTCGCTCATATATCGCACTAGTGCTGACACGCTTAAGTCACCTGAAGTCCAAGTGAAGCGGTTATTACTCTGAAACTCTGGTCGAGGGGTAAGACATGTGTTACCGAATTTACCTTCACAGTAATTAGTTTCTGTAAAGCCAACACTTGCTGTTTTAAAGTACTCATCAAGAATGGTGTTCTTTGAATTAATACTCAATGTTGATCCATTCTCGCCGATACCAAAGTCAAGCTCAGTCCTCCAATTGAAGTTAACGTCATAACCCTTAGTACCTAGTTCAGCTATGTTAGCATTGAGTGCCGTCACAAGGTCTACGTTGCCATCAGGACGACGAGTAATCGCTTGACAGAACTCAGAGCTTGGATCTTTAAGCTGGTTGTAACAAATATCTAGAATATTGTTTACGCCACCACCTAGTACATCGATTGCATCATCAATTTGAATATCGAAGTAATCGATAGTCACATCAAAGTTTTCTGTAGGTGTAATAACAAGACCTAGCGTGACCGTTTCCGATGTTTCTTCCTTCAGCTCTGGGTTTCCGCCAAAGCTCCCCTCGATTTGCGCGTTTGCTTGCTCGAATACACCGACTTGAGAAGATGCAACACCGTGAGCTTCACAAAGTGATCTATCTGTTTTTCCTTCTACGAAACCATCAACGCTACATGGATCGGTTGCGCTTGGGAAGCCATTTGCTGCGCCTTGGAATAGTTCTGAGATGTTAGGCGCACGTACAGATTCTTGATAACCTGCGCGGAACGAAACGTATTCATTCACTTTCCAGTTTAGCGTTGTTGCAAATGAAGAGACGTTACCAATGTTTGAATAGTCAGAAAGACGCCCTGCAAACCATAGTGTAATGTCTTCAGCAAATGCCGCATCTGTCACTAATGGAATGTCGATTTCTGTGAAGATTTCATCAACACTATAGCTACCAACGGTTGGCTCACCAGCGTTAAAGCCCAAAACATCACCAGATGCTAAGAATTCATCAGGACGGAAGCTCGAATCATCAAAGCGGCTTTCGTAGCCAATTACGAAACCTACCGGCAAATCAGCAGATGGCACGGTAAATGGTAATTCACCAGCAAAATCGACGTGGAAGATCTCTTGCTTGATATTTGTTACGTTAGATGCACCAACGTTGATAAAATCAATCGCCGCTTGCGAAATATTACCTTCACCGAATATGTTCAATGGTGCACAACCGCCAGATGTATCTTGACATGCGCTACCGTCATCAGTAACTAAGATAGCTTGTCTGAAGCGTGTTTCAGAAACGTCATTATTAAGTAGATTAGAGCGGTCTAGTTCAGAACGACTGTAGTATGCGTTGTAAGCCCAATCACCAATAAAACCATCAACACCTACTAACACTCGCATAGCGTTACGTGTATCAATCGATTGGCGTGGACCATTTTCAACCATACGGCGACCAATAAACGGTAAAACATAATTTCCGTCTGCATTAAGTGCACTGATCATATTGCCTGTAGGCTCACCGTCCGCGTCAAGTTCTGGTACCAGCGCATTCATTGCGGCTTGAACATCAGCACCAAAGAATGGACTATTGGGGTTGACTTCTAGGCTGCCCACAAATGCAGGAGTTGGAGCTAGCTGCGACGGCACTTCGTTGCGGATGAAAGATAACTCACTATATAAGCGAGTATCGTCATTGATATAGTAGTGAGCAAAAGAGTTAAGCGTTAGACGCTCTTGTGGTAGTTGCAGGTAGTTATCAGGGGCATAGTTAAATGCATCGGCTGATGTATACGGTAAGCCTTCACCATTAGGACCAAAGCGGCCTAGAGTTGTACCGTTAGGAAGTGTAGGACCTGAGAATACTCGGGTACCAGGAATACCTGATGAGCCACCAGGCACTAAACCTGTATCGCCTTCCGTGAGTGTTACGTTAGTAAAGTCTCTATCACCCTGAAAGATTGACTCACGTTTGGCGTAACCAATATAAACAGTAGCATTACCTTTACCGTCGGCAAAGTTTCCACCTAAGGTAAGGTCAGTGTTGAACTTTTCGCCATCGCCCTCTTCTGTGATGTCGTATAACGCAGAAATTTCTGCACCTTCAAAGTCATCTTTCAAACGGAAGTTTACAACACCAGCCAGAGCATCAGAACCGTATACCGCACCTGCACCACCAGTAATGATGTCTACGCCTTCAATAAGAGACGCAGGGATAGTGTTTAAGTCGACAACACCTGTTTGTGTTGCTGGGACCCAGCGACGACCATTAACAAGAACAAGAGTACGCTCATCGTTTAAACCGCGTAAGTCAACACGAGCAGTACCATCACCCGGGTTATTTGAGCTTGGGCCAAAAGAAGGAACTGTCAATGGTAGCTCGGCAAGCTTTTGCTCAACGTTTAAGTTACCCGACATGGCAAATTCAGAACCGTCTAGTTCGATAACTGGTGTTTTAGCAGTTAAAGCAACACGTTGAATACGAGAACCTGTAATAGAAATTCTTTCGACTTCTTCATTAGCACCATCAGCTGCTTCTTCGGCTGATGCTTGGATGCTTAAACTTCCGCCGATTAGGCACGCAGAAGTGATAAGCATACTTAACTTAGAACGCTTGAATTGTTTCATGATATCCCCTGATAGGTTTGTTTTAGATACCCTCGGCAAGTTTAATAACTCATCACAAAGGCTTATTAGTATCACGACGAAGTTATGACGGAAGCTTGGAATATGCCAGTTGAGATACGTAAGGCGATGGGAATCAGTGACGACAGGCGAGAAAAAAAAGATCAAATTTAATTTGCAGATTACATAGTGACAATCTATAACAATAATATGTTAACTATTGTGAAATAGGATACAAAGTATTAGTATCCTTGTTAACCTGTTGATGTGTTTAAGGTGATGAATGAAAAGAGTGACGATCTCTATTCCTAGCTATTTGTCTGAGCTTGGCGTCGAAATAAGTACAAAATTAAAAGAAGTCGCAGTTTGTTCCCAGTTTGTATATTATCAAAATATTGTTGATGTTTTAGAAACTATTAAAGTGGGTGAAATCGACTGTTTGTTAATTGATATTTCACATGATATTGACCTGAGACAGCAAGAATTAATCACAAGAAATTTTGACTCTGTGCCAACTATTAAAATAACGACAGATGTTAAATTAAATGCTTCTACAACAATGAGTGTTGATGGTAAAGATACAGAAGGTGCTCTGATCACCAATATTCTTCAGCTGGTATTCTCGCATTCTAAAGAAGCTTCATCAGAGTATGTCCCGAATCAAAGATTGATTGTAAAAGACTCGGGGCACATTCATGTGATAAAAGTGGAAGACTTAGCCTGGGTTGGTGGTGCGGGAAACTATGTCGAACTTCATATGATCAATCGGCAGCGCTCAATCTTGCATAGGGACACGATGTCAGCAATGGAAAAAAGTCTTAAAACCTTTGGCTTTTCTAGGATCCATAAGTCTTCACTCGTTAATTTGAATGCTATCAGTGAACTGAAGACAAGAGATAATGGAGATTACGACGTTATTCTAGAAAACGGAGATTCACTCCACCTATCAAGACGTTATAAACAAAACTTGTCTTCTCTTTTACAGCCAACATAAGCTGACTATAGTGTCAGCTCACTCCTTTGGCAAAATTCACGAACTCGCTGAAGATAGAGTCTTTAATTAGTCTGTCAGGTGTGAAGGCGTAATAGTTTTGATACGTACTTTCGATAGTGCCAATGAGGCAGACATCATAGTGCCGTTGTAATTCTGATTTTATCGAAAGTGGGGCAGGAAAAATGCCAAATCCCTGCTGACCTAATGCTTTCATCAAGGCACTGTCATCCACATGACCTGCGACTTTGATTTCTATATTTTGCTCTTGCAGCCAAAATTGAATCGAGTTTGTTACTGGGCTGTGTTTCGCGGGAAGAATGATTGGTTGTGCTTGTAATGACTTTGGGTAGTTTGCCCTAAGTTCTTCACAACTAGAAATTGAACCATAAAAGCCAATCAGGCTCTTTCCTATTTCGTGACAAAATACTTTAAATGGCAGATTACTATCAAGTGGTTTGTCCGCTAGTACGATATCGAGTTTATGCATCGCCATCTGAGCCAATAATTCAGACTGCTGACCATCAATACAGTGCAAGTTGGCAACTTGCTCATTTTCTATCAAAGGCGCAAGCCATTTTGATACTAACGATTTTGGAATGGCATCTGAGATACCTACTTTTAATGTGCGATGTATGGCTGTTGCACCATCTTGTGTTGTTTCTAACCATTCTTTGGCAATCGAAAACATATCGTCCGCATATTGCTTTGTTAAAATGCCGAAGTCAGTCAACCTGAGTCCTCTGCCTTCTCTTATAAATAAAGGTTTCCCTAGCCGATCTTCTAAGCTTGATAGCTGCGCGCTGATGGTTTGAGGCGTCAAATGAAGGACTTTACTTGCACCTGCGATGCTGCCTTCATTGCTTACTTGCCAAAAATAGTAAAGGTGATTGAAGTTTATGTTCATATTGTTCGTAAAAATCTTGCTTTTAGTTAGATATAATCAGCTTTTATCTTTTCTTGAACATTAGTAGATTTGATCTCATGGCGCAAGTAAAAGTTGAGAGAATGTCCCGGATAGCGTAAGCGTTTTTAATTCGAGTCATTCTAAGTTTTCAGCAAAGTTATATGTGATGCGATTGTCTGAGGTAATGATGAAATTGAACCTTGTTGATGTAAATGAGCCGATAGCGGTGTCAAGTAAAGTGGCTTTTGCTAAAACAATAAATGAAGCGTTGTGCGGCTATGCAAACAATATTCGAAAAATAAATGTACGAATTGAAAAACAGGTGGACAAGCAGATTGGCAAGTTTACCTTATGCCAAGTTGAGCTTTTATTACCCGGATTACCAACATTAAAGGTCAAGGCAAAAGGTAAAACTTTGTTGCAGGCATTAAATCGGGCATTAAGCAACTGCAAGCAAATCTTAAAACAGAATTATTTTAAACTCGGTTAGTTTTCAGTACCGAGTGATTCCATTCCCAAGCACTTGCAGCGGCAAGGAAGCCGCGCAATTTTTCTTAAAGATCCTCGATAAATTACCGATATGTAGGTCAAAGGAAATCATATTGGCCAAAGAAAATGAACGTGAACTTTTTAATTCACTCACCAGCTAAATCAACCACGAGTAAGATGGAGCAGAAAACCAAGGTTGAAGAAGCGACAGAATCTAAACCACTCAGACTATCAGAAAAAGATATGTCTAAGTTATCTGGAGAAGAGGTGAGAGAGGAGCAAGAAGAAGCAGCACTACCACTTCACATTCAAAAAATGGTTGAAAAGCTAGAAGAGCTCAGAGAGAAAATAAAGGAAGAGCAAAAATTACTCGAAGAGCTAAAAGCAAATGACGCTTATTCAGATGAAATGAAAGCGGAGCTAGTTACACAAAAGCTTGAATATATTTTACGTATGCAGAATCAAGTTATTGAATTAACCCAAAATATCCAAAAAGCTTTAAAAGAAGCTGGGATAACTGATCCAGGGATCTTGCTTAAAGCGTTAGCTTAAAAACCCAACCAACAATATTTTACCTTGTGCCATATTTGGACGTTGGCAACATAAATCTATGCGCATGTTTGCGGCGGACTTATACAAGCGTTTTAACTTAGGAAAAGGCTTAGTGACCAACTGTAGGGTTTTTACTCTAAGGCTCCTTCTGGTTATGCCGTCTAGAAATGCATAAGACGTAGAGTTTAGTGCTGAGTGGCAGGCGCTTAACATGTCGTCTGTTATCTGATGTTGATGAATCGCTTCAAACCCAGCTTGATCAGTTAAATTCCCTGTGGATGCGGCAAGCACACAGACAGAGTACACATCAAATATTCCGATTGCGCGAACTTTCTGGCTGCTCGGATCTTCGTATGCGACCATGACGCACGGAAGGTTATCGGGATCATATTCCATTTGATGCACCTGATAGAGTCTCAGCTCTGTATCAATATGTTTGTTCATTAATTTTTCAAGTTGGCCAACTTGAGGCAAGGGCACGCCTTTATGTAGCGTATGAATTTCTCTCGTTTTGCTGCTTTCTTCTGCGGATTTGACCAGCGGCATGATTTTGTTATGAAGGTCGTCGTCAGCAAACGGCTTTGACAGTACAAACGCGGCACCATAGTCAAGGGCGAGCTTAATTTGCTCACGATCGTCGACAGTCGTTACCATCGCCATGGTGACATCAAGCTGTTTTTGTTTGATTGCTTTGACGAGAGCGAGTCCTGAAATATCGGGCATATGCCAGTCGGTCAATACAATATCTGGATGCCAAGAACCAATAATCTTTAGTGCTTCTTTTGCACTTTGTGCCTTCTTTATCAACAGCTTACGATATCTAAAACGTACTAAACCGCGACGAATAATCTCAAGTGTTGCCGCACTGTCATCCACGAGCAATATCTTCACACATTACCACTTTATTGAAAAATATAGATTTATTATAGGCATGATTTTTAACCAATACTAAAATGAAAGTAAGAAAATAATGAGTGCGTAATATGTTTCTAGGCAAACTACCAGTCGATGTATTTATCTATATGGCGGTGAATATCGGGCTACTGATATTAGTTTTTTGGTTTTATATTTTGTTGTTAATCCTTCGAGAATTTAGATTGTTTGCAAAGGCTGCTGGTGGAGCTGGGACATCCAGCGCAGAGCAACAGTATCTGCTTCAGCATTGTCGCGATGCAATTAACAAGTCAATGAAGTTTGTCGAAGATAACCAACACACCATTCAAGAATTGGCTAACTTACAAGTTCACTTAGAACAGCAATTAGCTGAGGTTAAACGCTCAACACAGGATCATATTTCGCCAGAAGAGCAAACTCGCATGGATGATTTAAACAGTAAGTTGCTTAAATCGCATCGGCTAATAAAAAAACTTCGAGGAGATTTGTCGAAAAGTTTAGAGCGACTTAAGCAAACGAGAAGAAAGCTATATGACCAATATGAGTCTACAGAGGAACTACAAAAAGAAAATGACACATTAAAGCAGCAACTAGAAGCCTCTAAGTCTGTGGGAGGTACATCCGAGCAAGAGCTAGAGCAACTGGTCGCAACCTTTGAAAAAGAGCGCCAAGATATGTCTCAAACTATCAATGAATACAAAAGACAAATTGCCGAACAAAGCCAGGCGCTGCAACAGCTAATGGTTCAAGAACAAGAGGTTGAAGATGGTCCAAAGTTGCAAGCTATTCAAAAAGAGTTGGAGCAAACCCGAGATGCACTTGAGCACTTGTCCAAAGAGAAGAAGTTTATAGAAAGCCGATATTTGGAGGTCGTCAAGAATCAAACCAAATAGTTAACAAAGTGTTTTATTTCTCGTGACATTAGTCTTGAGTTTGTGTAAGGTTTAGGCACTTACATTACCTGTTTTGCTTTTTATCTTTTGAGATTTTCTTCACTTGAAAAGTGACGAAAAAGATACATTCACTCGATTTCAAACTCTATCAAGTGACGTAAGCGCTAGTTGAGTGAATGGCTGTGAAAAGCACTTGTAAAGTGCATCTTTCTCAATAACAAAGGCAGTTGTAAAAAGGATTATTTCATGGCCTATATTCCAGATACGAGTGCTCAAGACTCGGTGGTTGAAAGACCTAAAAAAAATAAAGTATTTATAGCGGTAGCAAGTATTCTCATAGTTATTACTATTTTGTTTTTTGCACCAATTGTCGGGCAGTGGATAAGTGGTCAAACAGCTGTTTCAAGCGATAAAATTCATATCTCGGCAGTTAAACAAGGTGACTTTGTTCGCGATATTTCTGTTCAGGGAAAAGTCGTCGCAGCACGGCGTCCGACAATATATAGCCCTGCTCAAGGGACTGTGACCTATTTGGTCGAGTCGGGAGATAGCGTGATTGAAGGTCAAACCCTTGCCGTAATAGATAGTCCTGAATTAAAAAGCGAGTTTGCACAGCATCAAGCTAAGCTAAATCAGTTAGATACTGAACTTCAGCGACAAATCATTCAAGCTAAAAAACAGGACTTAGCACAGGAAAACTATTTAGGTAAGGCTACCGTTGTATTGAATGCTGCTAAGCGTGAAATGCGTCGCTCTGAAGACGGTTTAAAAACTCAAGTTGTCAGCGATATTGATTATCAAAAAGCCAAAGATGACTTGGAAAATGCGCTGCGGGAATATCGCTTAGCAATTAAAGAAGTTGAATTGCAAAAAGAAAGTCAGAAGTTTGAGATTCGGACCAAAGAGCTTGAACTTGAGGCACAAAAAGTCAAAGTAGCAGAGCTTGAAAGGCAAGTCGATGCACTTAAAGTTGTCTCACCAGTAGGGGGACTCGTTGGTAATTTAGTAGTCGAGCAAAAAAACTCAGTGGCTAAAAATCAGCCACTATTAAGCGTGGTCGATCTCTCCAAATACGAGATAGAGGTACAAATACCTGAGAGCTATTCAGATGATTTAGCTTTAGGAATGTTAGCCGAGGTGAACCTCAATGGTGACGTTTATAGTGGCGAAATCGTTGCAATTTCGCCTGAAATTGAAAATGGCCGTGTTGCCGGAAAAATCCGATTTAGAGACGACACAATTCAGGGACTAAGGCAAAACCAAAGGTTAACTAGTCGAATTGTACTCGAACAAAAAGAAAATATTGCCTACCTACCACATGGTCAATACTTGGAAACATACAATGGACAGTTTGCTTATGTAGTAAAGGAAGGCACGGCTGTCAAAACGCCAATAAAGATTGGATTGAGAAGTATTGGACAAGTAGAAGTACTATCAGGGCTTAATATCGGCGATCAGGTTATCACCTCTGACGCGCGGATCTTTAAAGATGCCCCCAGTGTGAAAATAATTCAATAAAGGAGCTGTAACATGCTATCCATGCGTCACCTATCAAAAGCTTATTATACAGACACAATAAAAACTCAAGCTTTGCAGCCATTTGACTTACGTATTGAGCAAGGCGAGTTTGTTTCTGTGGTGGGGCCGTCTGGCTCTGGAAAAACAACGTTTCTAAATATTACAGGCCTGTTGGAAGATTTTTGCGACGGTAGCTACGAATTGGATGGCTTCAATGTTGAAAAGCTAAGTGATAAGGCTAAGTCAAAGCTACGTAACGAAAAAGTGGGATTTATATTTCAAAGCTTTCATTTAATTCCTGAGCTAAACCTATACGATAATGTTGATATGCCACTTCGCTATCGCAAATTATCTTCAAAAGAGCGCCATGAAAGGATCATGGATGCGTTGAATAAAGTTGGCCTTGCATCACGCAAAGATCATTATCCATCACAGCTATCTGGTGGTCAACAACAACGAGTGGCGATTGCTCGTGCAATAGCCGGTAAGCCTTCATTTTTGCTTGCAGACGAGCCGACGGGTAACTTAGATAGCAAAATGGCAGATAGTATTATGGAGTTGCTCATGGATATTAACGCGCAAGGAACGAGTATCGTGATGGTAACGCATGATACGCAACAAGCAGAGAAAGCACATCGCATTATTGAAATTCGTGATGGCGTGATAATTGAGCGAAAACATTGTAACAAAGCGATTGCTTAAGGATAAGTTATGCTTAGCTACTATCTTAAATTAGCGCTTATTTCATTGCGGAAAACGCCATTTTTGTCATTTTTAATGGTTGCCACAATAGCTGTAGGTATTGGTGCTGCTATGACGACTTACACAGTGAGTTATCTGCTACAAAAAGATCCGATCCCAACAAAAAGTGACCGCTTGTTCAATGTTCGATTGAATAGCTATGGTCCAGACAAGCCGTTCAATATTTCCCAAGGGAAAGAAGTTCCACCTTTTATTCTTACCTACCAAGATGCAATAAATCTACAAAATGCGAAACAGGGCGTTAATCAAACGCCTCTTGGTAGTTTTAAAATAATGACTCGCACCACAGAGCAGTCAATTACTGAAGCAAAAATGACCCCAATCCGAAGTGCATACCGTGACATGTTCAACATGTTTGAGGTGCCGTTTAAGTTTGGTGGTGCATGGGATGAAATTGCCGATCAGGATGGGCTACAAGTTGCGGTGATCAGTAGCGAGCTGAATGATAAGTTATTTGGTGGAGAAAACTCCGTCGGTAAGTCATTGCTCTTAGGGGATTTACAGTACCGAGTGGTTGGTGTTACCGACGATTGGTATCCCATCCCCAAGTTTTTTGATTACAGAACTCGTGCTTTCAACAAACCTAGAGATGTTATTGTCCCATTCCAAGCGCAAATCAATAACGGGCTATGGACTGGCTCCGACGTGTCTTATCAGTGCTGGAAAGAACCCGAGGATGACTCATTTTCGGCGATTTTAGCGTCTGAATGCGTATGGGTTTCATATTGGGTTGAACTAAACTCTGCGGCGGAGCGCAATAATTACATGGACTTTTTGATTAGTTACTCAATGGAACAAAGAGAGTATGGTCGCTTTTTACGAGAGCCTTTACATCAATTATTTAATGTAAAGGAGCAATTAATTGAAAGAAAAATTATTAAAGATGATGGCAATGTAGCAGTGTGGCTTGCATTCGCATTTCTTGTGGTTTGTCTGCTTAACTGTATGGCTATGATGGTCGCAAAATTTCATGGTAAAGCTGGTGAAGTTGGGCTTCGTAGAGCGGTTGGAGCTTCTAAACAAGACATTATCACTCAGTTTACTGTTGAGACCTGTATTATTGGGCTCTTGGGAGGGATACTTGGGCTATTACTTGCGCAAATTGGCTTGAGTGTCACAGCGCAATTATACAGCCATCTTTATGCTGAGATGCTTGAGATGACCGCAGGTATAGTCATCATGACGATTGTATTGGCTGTGGTGAGTGCTGTAACTTTTGGTTTGCTACCGACTTTACATGCGGCAAAAGTACAACCATCTAGTCAGCTGAAAAGCCTGTAGGAGCATGACCATGAGAGATTTATTGCCAATTTTAAAAACCTTAAACAAAAATAAGGCTTCTCCGCTACTACTGATATTGCAAATTGCGCTGACATTTACAATTTTGGTTAATGCCATTTATATGATGATACTTAAAGAGCAAGAATTGGTGCAACCGACAGGATTAGCCGAGAGCCAGTTGTTCAGCTTTAGAACTCATTTTGAAGGCAGCGATGAAGAAAAAAATGCAGCTCTTGATACAGACCTTGTCGATATCCGTGCACTAGCCAGTGTTGAGAGTGTAAGTACGATCACTAGTATGCCGCTTACTAACTGGGGTCGCTCACTAGATGTTGGTTTAACCCCTGAGGAAGATGAAAGGATAACTCACGCAGGCTACTATGGTTCGGATGACACCATTGTAGATACGCTTGGACTACGAGTGGTTGCGGGTAGAAACTTACAACATAATGATGTAATACACACCTATTTTGATGGCCATACGGAATCAGCCAGCGTGTTAATTTCGCAGGACTTGGCACATAAAATTCGTCCTAACGATTGGCGCAGTGTGATTGGAGAAACTATTTATGTTGAATCGGTACCGCAAAAGGTTGTGGGTATCGTTGAAACTATGAAATCTCCTTGGCGGTTTTGGTACGCTTATGATATGACCGTAATAAGTTCGGTTAGAGAACATTATGAAGAAAGCATCATAGTAGTAAAAGCAAAGCCTGGTCAAAGAGAAATTGCAATGGATGAAGTTCAAGCCTTAATGCTTAAAAAGCCTGGCCGTCAACTTGATGCCTTTAAATCCTTCGAGCAAATAAAAACGGAAAATTTACAAGCTGATTATGCGGTGAGCCAAACGCTAAAAGCGGTGATCGCAGCTTTAGCGTGTGTAACTATGCTAGGGATCTTTGGTCAGGCAAGATATACAGTCTATAAACGTCGTAAGCAAATTGGTACTCGTCGTGCTCTTGGGGCGACTCAGGCCGACATTCTACGTTACTTTATGATTGAAAATGCGGTGGTGTCTTTATTTGGCATTACACTGGGCATAATCATCGCAATCACTGCGAATATTTATTTAGTTAATTACTTTGGGCTTACCAGTGTACCCGGTGATTATTTGATTGCAGGTGCGATAGTAATGTTGCTTGCAGGTCAGTTGGCGGTTACTTACCCTGCTATAATTGCTGCAAGAGTGCCTCCAGCTATCGCAACTCGAACAGCATAGCTACACGCTCCGCACTGATCGCTGCTATTTCAAGCCTTCCGTTACTTTGTTAAAATAGTAAGTGGAGGCTTGAAATTACTATGCTTAAAATCTCAAATAATGTCACTCTAGCAGAGTGGGAAATCGATATTTCCGCTATTCGTGCCCAAGGTGCGGGTGGACAAAACGTCAATAAAGTCTCCAGTGCCATTCATCTTAGGTTTGATATCAACCGCTCGACACTGCCTGACTTTTACAAAGCGCGCCTGCTTGCACTTAAAGACTCTAGAGTGACCAAAGAGGGTGTCATTGTGCTTAAAGCACAGAGTTTTCGCACCCAAGAGCAAAATAAGGAAGATGCCTTGGAGCGGCTAAAAACACTGATCCTAGAAGCCACTAAAGTTGAAAAAGCACGCAGAGCAACCAAGCCAACAAAAAGCTCGCAAAAGAAACGTCTGAATCAAAAGACCAAACGTGGCCAAACCAAATCACTGAGGGGCTCGGTGAATTGGTAGTGAGCTAAATTATTTACAATCGTTAACCTTGCCTGGTTGGTGGAAAATATTATAAAGCAGACTAAACTTATGACTTGTAATGTATTTATTAGCTCAGTATTCTTCTTTTAATTTATTCTATAAGCTTAATTTATCTTCTATTTTTTTAGTGTTGGATTTAATAGATTTTATATCGTCTTCAAGGTGTTTGGCGGCGATGTGTATTGCTGGTGTTTCTTCATTATATAATTCTGGTTCTTTTTCAAGTTTTTTTATTAACAATCTTAATTTATTTTCTTCCGTTGTCTTTAGTTGATTGTCAAAGAATAACCCTATTGTAGTATAAGATCCTTTTCCTAACGTAGTTTCAGATAACACAAGTTTAAACTCTTTTACATGACCGTGGAATTTTGAATAAAAATCAATTTCTCTTTTTATTTTAGAAAAAAAAGAAGGGGAACTAATCTTGAGCTTTTTTGTTTGAAAGTCAGTTTCTCTAAATGCTTCATTAAAATCAGAAAAGTCATTTTCAAGCTGCATAAGATAACGTTTGGTAACATCTTCCTTTCTTTTATATTCTAGTAGAGCATCTACCTCATCATTATATTTATTTTTTTTCTCATTGTGGTTTAGTGGGCGCAGTTTTATTTCTCTTTTAATGTGTATAAAGCTGAGCAGGCAACGAGAAAGTATAATTATATAAGAGTCATGCAGTCTAGGGGATAGCTCAATTGCGAGTTTGAGCCGTTCTTCTGCAGCTTCAATTTTTCTATTATTATAAAACTCGAACATTATATAGGGTAATACTGCTAAAGCTAAAACGCCACTGACCCAGCTTCCTAAGGCACCCATTCTTTCAAGTATATGGAACGTGTGTGATCTTATGGCAACTTCTATACCTAGATATACAAGAATAAAAATAAATGCGGATATTAGGTGGAATATATATTTTTTCATTTTTATATATTTTATGATTTTTTTGATTCTGAAATCATATTCCATAAAGTACGATAGTGTAAAGTGGTTACGCTCAATAGTTATAATTCAGAGCTGTTATATGAATGGCGAGCGAAAATTTCTTGTCTTAGTAGGTATTAAAACTTGTCACTAAGACATATGCAGCTCCATGTAGCTTAGTTTTTCTTTGGCAATGAATTTTTAGTTTCAAGATTCAGATCAAAATCGGTCATGAGATGGGCCATTGGAGACCATTCGCTGTATTATAATTTGCTATCTTGCTTAAATATGTACAATGCTATTGATTTTAATTCCTTATATTTCAAAAGCATAGTCCAAACATCCAAATTTTCGCAAAAAAGTGTTTGCTTTTTAGTATGTAATGTTAAAAAGTAACATTGTAATCTTGGTTTTTTGTTAGTAAGTAACATGTGATGTGTTGGGGCGTTTAGAGCACATCACTGTGCGGTAGGTTTTTGGGCTGTGGTGCTAGTGATGGCATTGCCGGCTTTTTCACTGGTTTTTAAAAAGAAGAAAGGAACAACAAAATGTCAAAACTAGTCACCGATATTGGTAAACATAACCCTAAACGAAGCAAACTGAGCCTTGCGGTTTCGTCAGTACTTCTTGGGCTTTCTCCACTTTGGGTTGCCGCTGAAACTTTGGGTCAAAATGACAGCGATGTCAAATCTGCTACTGAGAATGAAGCGGTTGAAGTCATTGAAGTTCGTGGGATCCGAGGCAGTATCAATAGCGCCCAAAACATTAAGCGCTTCGCTGATACGGTCAAAGACGTAATTACGGCGTCAGATATCGGGGCATTACCAGACAAATCGGTGACTGAAGCGCTACAGCGTGTACCGGGTGTTACGATTGAGCGATTTGCATCATCCGATGACCCTAAACATTATGCCGATGAAGGTACCGGCGTGCTGGTTCGTGGCCTAGACAGGGTTCGCTCTGAGGTGAATGGCAGAGACGCTTTTAGTGCAAATCCGTCAGGCGGTTTGAGCTATGAAGACTTTCCTGCTGAATTGCTAGGCGCAGTGGAAGTGGTTAAAAACCAGACTGCGGATCTTATTTCAGGCGGTATATCCGGCACGGTAAACCTCATCACCCGCAAACCATTTGACTCTGATGAGCGGCTTATCTCTTTCAATGCAAAGGCCAATTATGGCGACTTTAGAGAAGAAGTGACGCCTTCGTTTTCAGCGCTGTTTTCCGACAGTTGGCAAACCAGTGCAGGTAAGTTCGGATTTTTAATTGCAGTTTCTTCATCAGAATATCAAACTAGAGGAGATGGTGTTGGCCTTGGCAATTTCCACTCTCGAGGCGATTCCTTTATTCCTACCTTGGATCAATGGGGTGGCATAACAGGTGTTGATCCATCATCGCCTGTGGATGGCCCCGCTTTACCAGAGCAACCAGCTGGCAGTGTATGGCATGTGCCTGTCGCTATCCATATGAGCACGGCAACCAATGATCGTGAACGTACCGGCTTAACCTCTTCACTGCAGTGGGCAAATGCCGATGAGACCATAGTTGCGACATTAGAGCACATTCGCTCAGAAGCGTCTCTTGAGTGGAACGAGCGCCAAATAGGGCAAGCAGCTCAAGGCTTTAAAGGTTTTATGGGGTCTTCACAAAATTGGACTGAAAGTACGGAAAGTGGCCATCCACTAACTACAGATGATGGTTTTGTGACTTCCGGTATCGCTCTTGGCGTGAGCCCAGAAACACCGTTCTTTTATCGTAGCCGCTGGAATTACAACGAAAATACCGTGAAGGACACTTCATTTAAGCTAACGTTAAAACCAATAGATAGGTTGACTGTCGATTTTGATTACCAGCGGATCGACTCCGACAAAGAAGTGCAAAACTACAGTATGTCGGGTCAAACACGGGGAAACCATGTCCACGTTGTCTCGCCTTATTTCCTCGATATGCGTGGCTCAAGGCCGACAGTAGAGTTTCTCAGTGACAATATTCTAACGGCAGGTTGGTCACCCAATGAAGATTGGAATGGACCTGTACCTAACCTGTTTTTGGGCAGCGGTATGGAGCAGGTTGAGCGCAATACGGCAGAATCAGACAGCGTTAAACTGGATTTTAAGTATGAGCTAGACGGCCATTTCACGAGTGTTAGTTCCGGTTTTTATATGTCAGATAAAGACCTAACCGTACGAGATACGGCTTACGAGGGTTGGTCTGCAATTGGCACCCCATGGATCCAAGATGACCGAAATGCCGCCGCGGCGGTAAATCGTCCAGAATTATTTGAGCGCGTTGATTTTTCAGATTATTACAATGGTCAAGTGTTACAGGGGCCGGTCAATAACTTTTTGTTCCCAAGTATGGAATTGGTGAAAAACTACGCCGAGTCTTTGCGCCAAGGTTGTCGTGATGGTTGGCACAATGCTACCAACAGTGCGGCAAACAACGGCACATGCTCTGGCACTTATGTACCTTATGAAGACAAACCCAATCGCGTTGAAGGCCCATTCGCTGCGCACAATATAAGTTCGACTAACGAGAAGCGTACTGAATTTTACATTCGCGGTGATTTTGACTTCGAGTTTCAAGACATTCCTGTGGTGGGCAACGTTGGTCTGCGCTACGTAAACTATCAACTTGAGTCTACGGGCGCTTTGGTGCAACCCGCTCTCATCAAACGTGGTGAAGAGGGGACATCACTCAATAATGTGATGCAGCAGGCAGAATATAAGCGATATTACGACATTGCAGGGGGAGAGTCCGAACTCAGTACCGTTGATGGCACAGATTATAGCACTTTGCTTCCGAGCTTAAATTTGAGTTTTGGTGTATCAGAAGACGTAGTGGTGCGATTTGGTGCATCAAAAGCGCTGTATTACCCAAGCTTAGTTGATGCCAGAAATATCAGTATTCTTAACTTGGATTACACTCGCGTGCTACAAACTCCCGGCGCTGATTACGACGAGGCAACTAACCCTGTTGTTGGGCTAGACGATATCAGTCTAACCGCGCTTTCTGGGAACCCATATTTAGAGCCTGAAGAAGCAATCAATACCGATTTAACTACCGAATGGTATTTCGCGTCCGCAGGTTATGTGACGGTAGGGCTATTCCACAAAAAGTTAGATAATATAATCCGTAGCCGCGCCTTTGATCTTGATGTGTCTTATGGCGGCGAAGATTATGATGTCTCTGCTTACGGCCCCGCTAACACGGGCTCTGGCACCATTCGTGGAATGGAGTTTTCCTACTCACAATTCTACGACATGTTACCGGGTGCATGGAGCGGTTTAGGTTTGCAACTTAACTTTACCTATATCGATCAAGATGGACTTGAAGATCCAAATGAAGTCTCTAAAGGCACGCTTGGTTTCGATGAAAATGGTAACCCGCTGAGCGATAATCGTAATACCTTCCGAGTATTTGGAGGTTTGCCGCTACAAGGTTACTCTGACCAAAACTTTAATGTCATTGGTATGTATGAGTACGAGGATATTTCTTTTCGCCTTGCATACACTTGGCGCTCTGAGTATTTGCTCACACTTAGGGAATCTGAAGAGTATGTCCCTGCCTATGCAGAGGCTTCAGGTATGATGGATGCAAGCTTGTATTACACCATCAACGACCATTGGAAAGTGGGTTTTGAAGCCAGCAATTTATTGGATACGGAAACCAAAACCAAGTATCAGATGGACCAAGCTGGGACAAAAACGCAGGCACTCAACTTTACCACGGATAGACGTTTTGCATTGAGCGTCCGTGCGACTTTTTAATGTCAGCAAAGGCCAAGTGCAGCTTGGCCTGATACCAATCGCAGTGAGTCAATGTGCTATTTTGACGTGGGGAACTAATGTTTAAACTCAAGGATTTGAATAAACAATGGCAATATTAGCGAAAGGCACTGGCGACCCAGAGCAACTAGAAGATGGCGGCTGGGATATTCTCGCAGAGCAGGTAAGTTTGCCAGTTGCAGTGATAAAGCAAGACGCCATCAGCCACAACGCGAATTGGATGGCGAATTTTGCAAAGGAAAGCCAAGTGTTATTGGCACCCCACGGCAAGACGACGATGTCACCAGCGCTATTTAAACTACAGCTTGAACATGGCGCATGGGCCGTCACGGTAGCGACTGTGCCACAAGTTTCCGTGGCCATAGTCGCGGGCGCAAAACGAGTGATCTTAGCGAATCAACTTGTTGGCGAATATCATATGAAGCAAGTTGCAAACATGCTTACTGATACTGACGTTGAGCTCTATTGTTTTGTTGACTCTATTGCAAATGCCCATGCCTTAGGCACATTTTTTACTCAGTATTCGCTGCGTATTTCTATTTTACTCGAGGTGGGGGTTGAAGGTGGTCGCGCTGGTTGGCGCAATCTTGCAACGTTAGTGCAGCTAGTCAATGTATGCCAACAGTATGCTAGCTTAGAGGTAGCAGGCATTGGATTTTATGAGGGCGTGATCCACGGTGATAATGCC
The DNA here is from genome assembly GCF_000276645.1 of Pseudoalteromonas sp. NJ631. Lineage (NCBI taxonomy): Bacteria > Pseudomonadati > Pseudomonadota > Gammaproteobacteria > Alteromonadales > Pseudoalteromonadaceae > Pseudoalteromonas > Pseudoalteromonas sp. NJ631. Next base: position 92,915 of record NZ_AKXJ01000013.1, on the reverse strand, counting down.
GAACAAAGGATAGCCACATTTGTTAGCTCAGTAATAAAAACCGCGGCAGACTTACTACAAAAAGACACATTTTCAAAGACCTTACCTATTATCACGGGGGCGGGTTCCGCTTGGTACGATGTTGTGACAAAGACACTAAACAAAAGTGAACAGGCTCAGCAATTTCGTTTTGTGATCCGTCCCGGCTGCTACCTTATTCACGATACCGGGATCTATCAGGATGCGCAGCACGCGGTGTTATCACGGAGCAACCTCGCTTGCGATTTGGGGGAAAGCTTGGTGTCGAGCTTAAGCATATGGGCTTACGTGCTTTCGACTCCAGAGCCGGGCGTCGCGATAGTTGGTATGGGTAAAAGGGATGTCGCATTTGATGCTGGCATGCCCACACCAGAGCTGATCTACTCTCCGACGTCAAAGCAGCTGTGCTCATTAGGCTGCGCGGCAAAGGTCGAAACAATCATGGATCAACATGCTATGGTAAGTATTGCATCTGGGTGCGAGGTACAGGTTGGCGATATGATCTGCTTTTCGACTTCTCATCCTTGCCTGACCTTTGATAAGTGGCGACAAATTGGTGTTGTCGAGCAAGATTGGGTGATCACCCAAACCATTTCTACCTATTTTTAATTGAGGCGAAGCTGTGGACATTATTAGCAAAATTAAGGAAGGTTTGGGGCACTTTAGCCCAGCAGAAGAAAAAGTCGCTCGGCTTATTTTGGCCGAGCTTAACTTTGCTGCAAGCGCATCTATTAGCGAGCTAGCTGAAAAAGCGCAGGTCAGTCACGCCAGCATTACGCGATTAGCGCGTAGCTTAGGCTGCACCAATGTACGTGACCTTAAGTTTCAGCTAACACAATCAGCCGCAATTGGTGAGCGTTTTACAAATCCTGAGCCAATTGAAAAAGAAAAGATTTCTCATGTTTATACCTCTATTAAGGAGATCCTCACGCTCAATGCGGGATTAATCGATGAAGCTGTGGTGGAGCAGGCGAGTGAAGTGATTTGTGCCACACGTCATTGCTTAATTTTTGGGGTTGGTGGTGGTAGCAGCCTGATGGCACAAGAATGCCAAAATCGCTTATTTCGCTTGGACGTACTTAGTAATGCTCACTCCGATCCCATGATGATGCGCATGGTTGCCGCGACGGTGAATAAAGGGGATGTGGTGATTTGTCTCTCGCTTAGTGGTGTTTCTCCTGATGTGAAAGCGGCGGCGCTTATCGCCAAAGAGTATGGTGCAGAGGTTATTGCTATTTGCCCAGTGAGCGACTTGGCGGACATTGCCGATCACCACTTACCTATCAAAACTCAAGAAAGTGATTACATCTTTAAGCCCAGCGCTGCACGCTATGCCATGATGGCGGCGGTGGATATCTTATCGAGCGAAGTTGCCATCCGTAATCAAAAGCGCTCAAGAGAAAAACTCAGACGTCTTAAAACCCAGTTAGATCAGCATCGAGATAAAAACAGCAATATGCCACCTGCCGATAAACGCTTTCCGCTGGGGGATTAATGCTGAGCTCATCTCTTTATGTTGATACCCTCATTCAAGGCGCGACGGTGTATTTTGAACCAGGCTCTGAAGCGCAAGTGGTGGATGTTGCGATTAACAAAGACAAAATTGTTGCGCTTGGTAACTGCAACCACTTGCAAGCACGGCAATGCATCGATGCCACGGGCTTAGTGCTCGCGCCGGGTTTTATCGACGTACATACCCATGATGACCTTGAAGTGCTGCGAGGCCCACATATGCTGAGCAAAGTGAGCCAAGGTGTCACCACCGTCATTGCCGGTAATTGTGGCATTAGCGCAGTGCCTTATTGTACAAATCAAGCGCCGCTCGACCCCATTAACTTACTCGGGGAGCAATCAGAATTCGCCTATCGTGAACTACAGGATTATCAACATGCCTTTAGTAACGCCGCTCCGAGTGTAAATTTAGCCATGTTAGTTGGTCATACAACGCTCAGAGCGCAGGTCATGACGGATTTATCTCGAGCCGCCAATACGCAAGAACTTGAACAGATGAAAACCTTGCTGCATCGAGCGATGGTGCAGGGGGCGATAGGATTTAGTACAGGTCTTGCTTATTACAATGCTAAGGGGGCAAGTCAAGCTGAAGTGAATGCGTTGGCCGAGGTTGTTACACCATTTGATGGTATCTATACCACGCATTTGCGCACGGAATTTCAAGGAGTCATCCGAGCCATGGACGAAGCCTTTGCAACGGCAGAGCATGCCAAACTGCCGCTGGTTATTTCACATATAAAATGTGCAGGTAGAGAGAATTGGGGCAGAGCGCCTGAGGTATTAGCGCATTTTGAACAGCATAGGCAAACACATCCAGTGAGCTGCGATTGCTACCCTTACACCGCGAGTTCAAGCACCTTAGATCTTAATCAGGTAACCGAGGAGACGGATATTTTTATTACTTGGTCGGAGTCTCATCCAGAACTTGCACAGCAAAGCTTGGCAAACATTGCCACGCAATGGCAAGTGCCTCAGCTCGAAGCGGCAAAGCGCTTGCAGCCAGCGGGTGCTGTGTATCACTGTATGCTGGAAGATGATGTGCAGCGGTTTTTAAGTTATGAACACAGCATGGTAGGGTCTGATGGTTTGCCGTGCGATCCGCATCCGCACCCGAGACTGTGGGGGACATTTCCACGGGTGCTTGGGCATTACTGTAGAGAACAACAATCGCTGCCGTTGGCATTGGCTATCCACAAAATGACAGCGCTGCCAGCGGCGCGCTTTAAGCTGCGGCAACGTGGCAATATTCAAATTGGTTATTTCGCCGATCTGGTGTTATTCGACCCCAATCGGGTTCTAGACCAAGCAAGTTACAGCAATCCAAAACAACTTGCCTCAGGCATTGTCAAGGTTTGGGTGAATGGCAAGCTCAGCTACGTTGAGGGCGCGAATGCAGACACCATTGTCGATTTCGGCCGAGCAGGACGATTTCTAACGCGTCAAAACTAATAAAAATCAAAAATCATCAAGAGGTTAACATGACAATAAGAAGAATAGGTGCTGAGGGCGGCACGGGCACTGGTGGACAACACTTACCCTTTGCGCGAGCAGTTGAAGCTGGCGGTTGGTTAAAGGTCTCGGGGCAAACGCCAATGCGAGATGGTGAAGTGGTTGAGGGCGGCATTGTTGAGCAGTCGCGTCTGGCCATCGAAAATTGCATCGCGATTATGACCGAGGCGGGTTATGGCCTTGAGCATGTTATGCATGTCTCTGTGGTATTAACTGACGCAAGATATTTTCAGTCCTTTAATAAGGTTTTTGCAGAGTATTTTTCAGCGCATCCTCCTGCGCGAATTTGTATGGTGGCCGACTTAGTCGTGGACTGTAAAGTTGAGGTTGATGTCACCTGTTACAAAGGCGAATAGACGTTATACGAACAACAATGTTCATAGGAGGAGAAGCATGACGGATAGTCAGCAAATGTATTTGCTTATTTTTCTGTTGTATTTGTCTGCCATGATAATCGTGAGTTGGCTGGCATCTCGGTGGCAGCGGTCTAATTGCGACTATTTATTAGCTGGGCGAAAAGTACCGCTGATGCTGACGTTAGGCACCACCGTTGCCACTATGGTTGGCACCGGCTCGTCGATGGGGGCGGTAGGTTTTGCTTATCAACACGGTTGGGCGGGCACGCTTTATGGTATCGGCGGCGCGCTAGGTATTTTATTGCTGGCTTGGTTGTTTGCGCCGGTTAGGGCTGAGCGCTTTGCGACGATGAGTGAAGAGTTAGCGAGCTATGTTGGCAGTCATCAAGTCGTTAAAAAGCTCTTAGCGATATTGATTTACGCGGCAAGTGTCGGCTGGCTAGGCGCACATTTGATTGGCGGGGGCATGTATTTAGCTTGGCTCACTGGTCTAGATGAGACCAGTGCAAAACTGGTTATTGGATTGGGGCTTGCGGTATACGTGACCTTAGGCGGATATTCGGCGGTAGTCTGGACGGATGCAATTCAGGCCGTTATTTTGTTTTCGGGTTTTTTGTTGATGACCTACTTTGTAGTCGAGGTGATTGGTGGTTGGCAAACGCTAACCAGTGCTTCGGTTGCAGCGGGAGCGGGGCTCTTTTCATATCATAATATTGGTTTGTTGCCTGCTATTTCAATGGCGCTGGCGGTGCTGGTGGGCGTATTGGCAACACCATCCTTTAGGCAGCGGATCTACTCCGCCAAAAGCATAAGCAGTATTCGTACTTCGTTTATTATCTCGGGATTACTTTATTTAGGGTTTTCATGTATTCCTGCGGTGATTGGTATCGGTGCTTATGCAGTTAACTCGAGTTTAGACAACCCTTCATTTGCTTTTCCCTATTTGGCGTTAACGGCGATGCCAGTGTTGATTGGCGGCTTTATTTTATTGGCGGGTATTTCCGCAACGCTTTCTAGTGCCAGCTCCGACGCCATTGCTGGAGTGAGTGTGTTGGTTGCTGATATTTATCTGACTTGGTGTAAGGGAAATATTGCGCCACACAATCCGCTTTTGGTCTCTCGTATTGCCATGTTGACTACCGTATCGCTGGCATTATTTATGGCGGTGTTGTCGAGCGATATTATCAGCTATATCACCAAAATGATTTCCGTTGTATTAGCGGGGCTTTGTGTTATGGGGTTATTGGGGCGCTTTTGGCAAGGTTATACTTGGCAAGGCAGTTTAGTCACCTTGATGGCAGGTTCCTTTGCTGCCCTACTCGTTGGTATGCACGACGATTGGCTGGCTTATTTTGGTAACCCGATTATTCCTGCGCTGCTCAGTGCTTTGGTGTTTGGCGTATTGACGAGTGTGGTGACAAAATCCAATGAAACCGCATCGTCTGAAAAAACGGAAGTGGCATCATGAAAAGCGCAATAAAACAGTTGGTGTGCTTTGGTGAGTGCATGGTGGAGCATAGAGCAGACGGGACTAGCTCGTTTGGCGGTGATACTTTTAACACGGCTTGGTACTTGGCTCAGTTACTCAAGCAAAGCAACGATAACCACATAACACTCAGTTTTGCTAGCGCCATTGGTACGGACAAGGCCAGTACAAACTTGCTTGATATGTTGTCAAACACGAATATCGAACAAGACTATATTGTGCTTGAACCACATAGCGCACTTGGCGAGTACTGGACTACGCTCGATGAGAAAGGAGAGCGACGCTTTACCTTTGCTCGTGAACATAGCCCCGTAAGGCAGTATTTTAACCGTGATGAAACCTTAACTCAGGCACTTCACAACAAGGAGATTGATGCAATTTATCTCTCTGGAATAAGCCTTGCCATCCTAGATGAGTCGCAGAGAAAGCACTTATTTGAGGCGTTAGCTGCGTTTAAAAACCGAGGTGGGCTCATCTTTTTTGATAACAACTATCGCCAAACCCTTTGGCGTAGTGATAACCCAAAATTGAGTTATCAGGCTGTAATGGCGCTAGCAGACATCGCATTTTTAACCGACGAGGACGAATATGCAGTGTATGGCACCGCAAATGTGGACGAAATAATCGCAGAGCATCAAAAGCACTGCTCACAACTTTTAGTTATTCGCCAAGGCGCTCAGCCATGCGTGCTCGTGTCACCTGATAATTATTCACCCATTTATATCGCGGCGCAAAACATAGCGCCGCAGCTTATCTTAGATACCTGTGGTGCAGGAGATGCGTTTGCGGCAGGGTTTTTAGCGCATTGGCTGAAAGGTTGTGATTTGCAAACGGCTGCTTGCTTTGCACACCAAGTTGCCGCCGAGGTGATCCAGCATCACGGCGCGATTATATCCGCCGATTTTCTGCCAAAGCTTGTTACTCAGGAATAGTGCCATTATGAGAATGTACTTTAGTCTTTTTTTATTCATCGTGTTGTTGCCGATTTTAGCTGCAAAGGCCACGCCACTGTCGCTTATGCCTATGCCACAACATGTGAGTATGGCCGAGGGCTCGCTGGTGTTTGATAACGAAATCAAGGTTTCGATGCACGGCTTTAGTGCGCAAAGGCAGGCTTTTCTGCTCGCCAGAACGCAGCAATACATTGAGCGCATTACTGGAAAACCTATCCCTTTACGGGTAGTAAAAGATGGCAAAGCGGACTTAATCATTCGCGTGGAAAATATCGAAACCGAGTTACAGTTTCCTCAGCTGAATATGCCAGAAGACTACCAGCTTCAAATTGAAAAGGGTGGAATAGTGCTTAGCGCAACCTCCGTTTTCGGCGCGCAGCATGGTCTTGCTAGCCTGTTACAACTAGCTCAGAGCAAAGTCTTGGGTCAGTTAACATTCCCTTACACGGCTATCAGCGATAGTCCCCGTTTCCCTTGGCGTGGGCTACTTATTGATAGTGTTCGCCATTTTATGCCAATCGCGACAATAAAGCGCCAACTCGATGGTATGGCTGCGGCAAAGCTAAACGTTTTGCACTGGCACTTAACTGATGACCAAGGCTGGCGAATGGAAAGTAAGGTGTTTCCTAAGCTGACTCAACTGGCCTCAGACGGATTGTATTATCGTCAATCAGAAGTGAAAGAAGTGATTGAGTATGCAAGCTTTTTAGGGATCCGCGTGGTGCCTGAATTTGGTATGCCGGGGCATGCAAGCGCGATTGCCGTCGCTTACCCAGAGCTGATGACTAAAGCGCAACCTTATGAGATGGAGCGCCATTGGGGAGTATTTAAGCCCCTGCTCAATATCGCAAGTCCTGATGTGTACACCTTTATCGACGATTTACTGGCTGAGATGACGAGTTTATTTCCAGATGGCTACCTGCATATTGGTGGTGACGAGGTAGAGCCTGAGCATTGGTTGGCAAACTCTGAAATACAGGAACTAATGGCAAAACATGCGTTGAAAGACGGTCATGACCTGCAAAATTACTTTAATACTCGTGTACAAAAGATTATCGCTAAGCACCAACGTGTGATGATGGGGTGGGATGAAATTTTTCATCCGGCGTTGCCTAAAGATACTGTCGTGCAGTCTTGGCGTGGTCATGATTCGTTAAATGCAATTGCAGAAGCAGGTTATCAAGGCATTTTATCAACCGGGTTTTATATTGATCAGCCGCAGTATTCATCATTTCATTACCGTAACGACCCACATCCGGTGCTACCGACAGTGGATCTCACTCAACCGCGAGTATTAAGTTTAGCCTTTACGATCCCACGCCTAAAAGGTAGCGCAGTCAAAGGGGAGCTTGTGGTGTTGGGTGAACAAGTACTTATAAAGCTTAATAACAACCGCCATCAGCTAGCACAAACAGATAAGCCAATTACTAACAAGACTCAGCAATTTACCGCTACCATGGATAGTTGGAAGGGACCGTTACAGTTTGAGTTTGATACAGCGCAGCAACAAGGCGCGGTAATGATTGGTAATAGCCGTTATCCGCTCACACTTGAGGCGCTTGAAAAACCACAGCCTGTCGAGGTTTCAACACCGTTGATCCAAGTAAACGACGGACGTATTTTAGGTGGCGAGGCGACCATTTGGAGCGAAATGGTCACCGAACATAATCTTGATGTCAGAATATGGCCGCGACTTTTTGTGATTGCTGAGCGTTTATGGTCCGCTAAAACGCTTACGGATAGCAAGCAGATGTACGCGCGGTTGGATCATATTAGCGATTTTGCACATAACGTGATTGGCTTAGGTCATAAAACGCAGCAACAAGTGGGTTTTAATAGGCTTATCAGCACAACCTTAGACGGGCCAAAGCGCAAGGCTACGCTTGCATTACTCACTCATCTTGCTGAGCTTATAGAGCCAAGTCACTATTACACGCGTCACCATATTAAGTTCTTAAACGACGAGTACCACCAGTTTGCAGCGCTTGATAAATTTGTCGACTATGTTGCGGTTGAAAGCCGTCAGGTGAGGCTGCTTGAGGAGCGAGTCGCAAGCTATATCGCTGGTGATAACACTGTCTTAGCGTACATTGGCGCGATATTGCAACGCTGGCAAGCGGGGCTTGAGGCGTTAACACTGTTACAGCAAAGTCCCAAACTTACAGAAGCACACTCAACGGCGTTAAAGGTGACGCAGTTTATTGCATTGAGTCAGCAAGTGCTTGAGGTTTGTAAAGGGGCTTTACAGGCTCCGCACCTCGATAGCCAACTGCTAGCGCTGCAAAATTTAACGGATGAAGTGGTCATAACAGGAATATATCCAGTTCGAGCGCTTTTCCTTCATTGTAAATAGGAAACTCATGAGAAAGGTCATACTCAGTTTATTTTTGCTACAGAGCAGTGGTTATGTAGCTGCCAACACGGTTGTAGATACACAAGATTGGATAACGGATGGTGTTTTCACGCAAGGTATTGAGGGACCTGCGGTGGACGATGCAGGCGTGCTATATGCGGTTAACCATCAGCAGCAAGGCACTATTGGTAAAGTGACTGCACAAGGTAAAACCGAAACCCTGCTGACGTTAAAAAATGGCTCTATTGGTAACGGTATTCGCTTTGATAAGCAAGGAAATATGTATATAGCCGATTACGTCAATCATAACGTGCTTAAAGTCACCAAAGCGGCACTTGCTCAAGGTGGTGATTTGTCACAATCCGTGACGGTGTTTGCTCACGATAATCGCATGGATCAGCCTAATGACCTTGCGATAATGGATAACGGAATTCTTTTCGCCAGCGATCCTAATTGGCAAGCCAGCAGCGGTAACCTTTGGCGTATAAATACAAGTGGAGAGGTAACCCTATTGGAAGCGGATATGGGCACTACCAATGGCATAGAAGTTAGCCCTGACAATAAAACGCTTTATGTGAATGAAAGCGTGCAACGTAAAGTATGGCGCTATGAGCTAGATGAACAAGGCAATATTAGTAACAAACAATTATTTATCTCGTTTACCGATTTTGGCTTAGATGGCATGCGCACGGACAACCAAGGCAATCTTTATATCGCCCGTTATGGCGCTGGTGTTGTCGCTGTGGTTTCACCTCAGGGCAAGTTAATTAAAGAAATTAAGCTTAAAGGCAAGTACCCGACCAACGTGGCTTTTGACGGAGAGGAGGGTAAACGCTTATTTATTACCTTGCAAAAACGCGGCGCTATCGAGATGGCTGAGGTGGAGTTTGCAGGACGAGAAAAATAGTTCGGCTCAGTGTAAATTAGCCATCAGCAATTAAAGATAGGTAGCTGGCAGCTCTAAGCTGAGCTGCCACATCTAACACGTTGCTAAATCTGCTTAGTCGACTTTCCTGCAAAATAAGCTTCTTTTAGCCGGGTAATGACCTCGGTGCTTACCCAATAAATGTTTGATATATCACCGGGTTCATTATATCTGCCAAAAAACAGGTATTTACCATCGGGTGTAACTCTTGGGACGGTTTCTGAATAAGGGGTATTGACCCCTTCACCTAAATTTATAGGGCTCGACCAAGTGCCATCCAGCTCCTTAAAATAGACATATAGATCGTTATCTTTTCGACTTTTATCGCCTCTGTGACGACTATTAACCAATAGGTAATCGTTAGCGGGCGAAATAAAACCATGAAATCCAAACTCAATATCAATGGCTTTGGGAGTCGTAAGCGCGCCGTTTTTATTTTCAGCGGTATACATTTTGCGTTCTGACATATTTGAAAAAACAGTGTCGCCATTTGCGCTTTGGTTGAAGTCTGAAAACTTTCCCGTATTTATTGCTGAATCGAACCTTTTAGCCTCACTCCAGCCACCTTTGCTACGAGTAACGTACCAAATTCCGGACGCTTTGGGATCATCTGAACGCGCGGTAAAGTAAATCCGGTTGTCGTTCAGGCTTACATGGGGGACCAGTTCATAACTCATTCTTCCATCAGTAAAATTTGCTGCTTGAGGTTGAGTCCACTGTGCATTTTCTATTTTTGAATACATGATCCGTGGGCTTGAATCCACATTTTCTTGCTCTTCAAAGGCAGTGAAATACACTTCTGTAAGGTCGGGAGAGAACGACACGCCGAATTCATAACGGCCATCAATCGAGATGATATCGGGGGCAAAAAGCTGCGCGGTTAACCCTGGTGGTGTCTGGCCAAGCCAAGGTCCTTTTAGCCTAGGAAAGGCTTCGTTAGCATGGACATGATTGGTGAGCATGACGGCTGCAAAAAGTAAGGGGGTGGCGGGCTTTATAATATTCATGTTGTTCTCCTTAAGCGCTAGATAAACCTGCTTACAGTAGCAGGGGGTAAGCGATTTACATTATTATTTTGAACAGAGAACACTGTATCATCTTTGAACTAATTCCGTGTCTAACCTTGTGTAAAAAATAGCTAAGTTGGTTTAAGGACCTCAGAGCTTTTTTGCAATGGTTATAACAGTCATTGTGTTTGTCGTTAGATTATTGCATTTTCAACCATAAACTATCTAAGTCCAGCATCAGTGCACCAGACTTTTTGCTAGATTTTCAATCAGTAAAAATTGTTTTGCGATATCTTCAGCCCAGCTGGGATCGTATTCCTTTGCCAATTTTTTTGGGCTGAATAAGTTGGCTCCATAGTCAAGAGAGATCAGTATATCGCTACCCTCTATAAACATTTGGGCTTTTACTTCGGGGATTTTTAACCCTTTTGGTAGGTTATCAGATGAGAAGAACGTTTTTACTTGCGACAATTTCGCCATATATTCTGGCGTGAGTACTTCGCGGCAAGTTTCTTCGTCTTTAGCATAGACTTGATACTCTTTTTCAAAGTCTTCTTTTTCAAATTTAACTCGCTGTAATCCTTTTAGAGATTGACGTCGACTTATCAGCATGTTCCAAAGTCCCGCATCTTGTAATACCACGATTGGAGTATCTACAGGTTCAGGCATACTCAATTTTATAACTGCACCATTAAACAAACGTTTACTGTCATTGTTCTGATGAAGCGTGCGTATATGCACTTCAGTAAAGTAAAAATGAATGCCATTTACTTCGCCGTTAAATCCATCTTCAGCTACTGCTCGTCCTCCTTTGGTTAATATACCTGCACTGATTGCTTCCTCGCAGATAAGTAAATTACCGCCGACTGAATATTCTAAGTTAAGCGCCGAAGCAATTGGCGCCATCATATAAGCTCGAGTTAACACTCCCTTAGTGAAAGACTTAAGAGAGTGTTTTAACAAAAAGTAGATAGGAATTATTGAGATTAGGAGAAAAGGCGCAAGAAATAGTAAGGGGATTGCAATACCAATCGCCCACCATTTATAGCGTTCAAGTGGCTTCAATTTATTGTCAAGATCGCTATCAAAACTGGATGTGGTTTTATCTAAATTGTAATAGGCCTCTTTTAATTGCATCTCAACACCAGCTAGGCGTGGATCAATATGATGGAGAGACCTTTGATCTAATAAAGCCATAAACTTTCCTTGTAAGTCATGTTTAAATACAACTGGTATAAAAATTTTACTCAAATAAAATGGTAAAGGTAAAATCTTTGTTTTATGCGGCATCCACCGCTATACATACTTCTAGATAAACTACTTTGCCAGTGGCAAAGTCAGAGTGAACTTAGCGCCGCCAAGTTCGGAGAACCCAACATGGCAACTGCCGCGATGCCAAGTGGCGATTTTACGCACGATAGCCAACCCAAGGCCATAACCACCGTTATCTTTGCTGCGACTTTCATCTAAGCGTGAGAAGGGAATAAAAACCGACTCCCACTGAGATTTAGGAATTCCATCACCGTCATCCTCAATATGGATATAGGCATTGCTTTTGTCACACTCAATATTAATCGCTATGGTTGAGCGACCATATTTATCAGCGTTTTGTACAATATTTTGCAAAGCCCGAGAAAGATAATGTAGGTTGCCAGAGATGATGACTGTATTACTCATTTTCTTGAACGTTATTTTTTTAACGGTAAGCTTATTGAGTTTGCTTATCTGATCGCTGACAAGTTCACAAAGGTCAATTGGCGTTATCTCAAGTTTCTCTACTTCAAATTCAAGCCGTGCGTAAGCTAGCATTTCATCAATCATTGCCTCCATTTCGACCACATCGTCCGCCATATCACTTGCTTGCTCACGACTTTGCTCCGGCAGCATAGCTAAAGCAAATTTAAGTCGAGCAAGTGGAGTGCGCAGGTCGTGAGAAACCGCATTAACGAGTAGTTTTTGGTTTTCAATGAGCCTTGCAACTTGAGATGCTAAGTCGCGGATCTGCTCGGTTAAATTTGAAATGGCAGAAAATCGGGAATGTCGGGTCGCTTTAGGTAGTTGACCTTGAGTGAGGTTTTCGGTGATATATCTCAGTTGCAATAAATCAAGCCACAAGGGTCTTATCCACAGCATCAGTAAAAACGCGAGCACGGCATAAGAAAGCAACTTGATGATCCATTGTTTGTTGGCGGCAGAAGCCGCCGGTGCTAATGGCCCTAATTGCAGCAGCAACGTTGAATCAGGTACTTTGAAAGTCAGCCAAGCGCGGCCTTCATCGTCAAAACTCGTTAAAATCCCCCCTTGAACTAAAGTGCTGGCTTGCTCAGGCAGCCAAGCGACATCATCCATGTTGAGTATTTTGAGCGTTTCTGACTCTTGGGGTAGCTGGTCTGAGGAAATCGTGGATTTCAGTGTGTTGGCAACTGCTTTTGCATGTCGCAACTCATCGGGCGCGGAGTGCACCCAATGAGACCAAATGGCTTCGCTCACTTGGTTGATGACGACAATACTGGTAAACACAGCCAAATAGAGGCTGAGTAATAGTTTTAGCACAAATACACTAGCCCCAAGCAGACTTAGAGCAGAGGTAGCCCTTACCCCACACGGTAATAAGCCTCGCGGGTTGCTCTAGATTGTCGCCAAGCTTTTTACGCAAACGGCTAATACGTACGTCAACGCTTCTATCTAATCCGTCATATTCGCGGCCAACAACATGTTTATAGATATAGTCTCGACTCAGCGTTTCGCCCGCATGGCCTGCCAATGTCTTTAGCAAATCAAATTCATAGCTTGTGAGCTCAACCTCATCTCCAGCCAAATAGACCTTACGGTCCGATTTATCTATTTGTAATTCGCCTAAGGTAATGGAATCAGACTGAACTTCATCATTTTGTGTACGTCTTAATAGCGCATTCAAACGGGCAAGTAGTACGTATGGCTCAACAGGCTTGATAATGTAATCATCAGCACCGATTTCAAGCCCTTTTACATGGTCGAAGTCGCTGTCTTTGGCGGTAAGAAATAAAACCGGCCCTTTAAACTCACCGCGCGCAGCTTTGCAAATAGAAAAACCATCAAGTCCCGGTAGCATAATATCTAAAATGAGAATGTCAGGTTTTTCTGCTTCAATCGCTTTAATGGCGTTAATACCATTGTGTAATTGAACGACTTCAAAGCCATTATGGATTAAGAACTTTGCGGTTAACTCCGCTAGTTTTACATCATCTTCGACAAGTAATACCTTGGCCATTAAAACACACTCCAATCGCTTCTGAGTTTGCGTCTATATTGTTGGTTGACGCTTGTGTGTACTTCAATATTTTGTTTTGCAACAACGTTATTTTTAGCATCTTTTAGGGTAAAGAGCATGGACTTTGAGAGTTGGATAATTTGTGTTGATTTTGCCTCCTTGGCCTGCTCCCAGCATTGTAATTTTTGTTTTTCCTGAAATAAACATAGGTTCATTTTAGAGGGCGATTGCCAAGCAATTTTTGCCGTCATTTCGCAGCGTTGCCCTGCTTGTTTCACCATACAGGTAATCGGTTTTATTTCTAAATTAATGCCATTGTTGGGTTTGGTTAAAGCTCTACTTGGTGCGCTGAAAATTATAATTATGATTAAGTACAACCTAAAATTCATATTTTCCCCCGACAAAAACCGTCGCGGTATAGCTATCCTCGACTATCGGGCTATCTGTCATTGTGCTATCAAGTTGCTGATATTTGGCGTTAAATTTAAAGGTCCAAGACTCGCTTACGGGATAAGAATAAGCAAAGCTAACATAAGGTTGGAAGCTTGAACTGCCTTTATACCATAGCTCACTATTCGGTGTATCCGCTTTGTCTATGCCGTAGTAATAGTCCACCAGTTGTCGACTTTTCCATTTTAGCCCCGCTTTAATAAACACATAAGTGTTAGGTGAACTATCGAATCTAAAACGATAGCTGACTCCAACATCAGCATTGTAACCTTGATAAGTGTTGGTGATATCGGTGAGCCATGATGCGCTGATTTTTACGCTATCACTCATTATCCAGTGGGCTAAAACGCCGCCATCTATGGCCCATTTTCTCGACTCGATATCATCCAAAGAAATTGCGGTTTGCTCTGCGGCAAATTCACCGCCAGGCAGCTCATTGCTGGCATCAAACCCCATTTTTTGCACGAATATATTACTTGGGTGAAATTTCTCGAAATAGGCCTGCTCGGTATTAAATGTGCCGATCAAGCTAAGATCAAATTTATCAGTGTAGTGAAAGGTATAGCCCAAAGTCCCATTATCGAGAAAGAGGTGTTCACCGTAATAACTAATATAGGGCACAACAACCAAGGGAATATTTTCACCGTCATGGAGTGGGTTGGAGATCACACCGCCGCCAAGGGCAATGCCAAATCGCCATTCATCGACTGGCGTACACTCGCTGTCATTGGCGTCACATGGCACCGCCGTGGCATTTACCTGAGTGGTAATCAGCAAGGTTAAGGCCATTAATAACTTATTCAACTTGGAACTCCAGTTCTGAATTTGGGCTTTGCACTGGCTTTTTAGAGGTGTCAATCAAAGCGCATTATTACTACCAGTGTAATTTACCAGTCGCTGTACAAATTACCAGAAAGGGTAACATTAAATAACAAAACAAGTAGCGAAGATAACAGAAATTTTAGTGTGAAAGTTTAGGCTTACGTTGGCACTTAACTTACAAGGAAACATATCATGAGATGCAAAATTTGGCTCAGTCTTCCGCTTGCCGCTAGCCTTTGCGCATGTGGTGGTAGTAACGACAATGATGAAGATAAATTACCAGAACTTAACGCACTTAATAATAGCTCTGCGCCTTTGAAGTCAGCTTCATCAGCTCAGTTTAGTCAGTTTATCAAAAACGGTATTTTCGTTGCCAGCGGTGGATTGAATAATGGCGATGATTTGGAAAACCCATCAGCAACCACAGATAATGCACCTTACTCAGGCACCAATCAACTGGTTGAAGGGGTATCAGAAAGTGACCGGATTAAATTCGATGGCCGTTACTTATTTATCGGCGGCTCGACCAGCGTTGCATATGCGGATACTGACAGCAAAACCTTCGTTAGGATCTTAGATACAGAAGCTACGGATGTCCCTACACAAGTTAATGAATTAGCGGTATCAGATTCAGAGTTTGCAAGCCAAAATCTTTACCTTAAAAACAATCAACTCATCAGCGTATTAATGGACTATGAGTATGATTTTGCTGATGATATGTCATCGCAAGAGGTGCAATCTGAGATCAATTATCAAGGCGTGATTGAGCTTGCCTTTAGTAACGTATCCCTACCCGCACAGGCTGAGGTCGAAAAACGCTTTCAAATTGATGGTTCACTAGTTGGCAGTAGACTAATCGGTGACAAACTCTATGTTATCGCCGACCACACTTTACGCTACAGTGGTTTTAATAGCGCTGACAAAGTAGCAAGCTACAATCGCTTAATGGACACTAACATTAACGATTTATTACCCCAATTTAGAAATTTAAAGCAAGGAAGTGTAGCGCCACTGGTTACCGCAGATGGCTGTTATTTGCCAGCAGATGCTACCGCGCAAGATGGATATAATGGCTTAACAACAGTGACTGAGATTGACATTCGTAATCCTGATGAGGTGAAAACAACTTGCGTCAGTACGCGCACCTTTGGCTTTTATATGTCTGCAACAGCAGTGTATCTTTACAATTACTCCTTTAATGACAGTGATGGTGATGTCAACACATCAATCTGGGATCCATCAGGCATAGTATTACATAAGTTATTGTTAACGGATGAAGGGGTGACATACCAAGCAACTGGTGAGGTGGAAGGTCAACTTGCTCGTGTCAGCGATACGATGGCTGCGACTCGATTTGATGAAAAAGATGGCGTTCTGCGCGTAGTAACGAGTCAGTATGATACAGATATCGGTAATAGTCATAAGTTGTATATGCTCAAACCACAAGGGAATGAACTCAACACCGTGGCGACGCTACCAAATAGCCAAAATCCAACTCCTATTGGCAAAATTAATCCGGATACGGGGCTTGTGGATGAAGATATTTATGCGGTTAGATATTTTAACGATACTGCCTATATCGTGACCTTTAGACAAATAGACCCTCTCTACGTTCTGGATTTATCTGACACATCACAGCCTAAAATTGCGGGAAGTTTAGAGATCCCCGGTTTCTCTTCTTATCTGCACCCTGTTGGTGACGGTTTGCTTCTTGGGGTAGGTCAGCACCTTGGAGACCCTGATGGAAACGTGCTGCCTGGCACCAAAGTGAGCTTGTTTGATGTGGCAGATCCTGCTGAACCCAAGCTATTAAAAGATCATACGTTTGTAGGGGGATTTACACCGCTGGAATATGATTATCGCGCTTTGGCCATGCTAAAAGACAATGCCTCAGTAACCCGGTTCACTTTGCCGATTGTTTACTGGAATACAGAGCAAGTGAATGAAAGTAGTTATAACTGGTATAGCCAAAACGATCTCGCCGCATTTGAAATTATCCACGGTGTGGACTCAACGCTCACTTATCGCGGGAGTAGCCGTGCCGAGCTAGCAACGCCCATAGCGAGTGATAAAGCACTCGGGTATACCGAAGCAGATAGAGGGCTTATTCAGTCTGATAAACTGCTTTATATCCATGGTAACTACGTGTGGCAGAGCAATTGGCAAACGCCTGCTGACAACAGCGGACCACATTAACCTAACTCCCTTTGAATAGTAGGTTGTTGTACATTGTTTCGTTGCCAAGCGGTGAACTGTAGCACTGCTTACCACAGCTTCAGAGTTAACGTTACTTTTGCTGAGTCTGTATCAGCGAAACAGTGATTTTGGCCCCGCCCAGCGCGGGGCTTTTTTGAATTACAATAGTACCGCCAAAACGAGTGACTATACGCTGCACAAAGGCCAAGCCAATACCATACCCTGATTGCGATTGAGAATCGTCGCGATAAAACGGTAGTAGCACTTTGTCTCGAACCTCGTTACTTATACCTATCCCGTCGTCTTCAATGATAAGCTTAACCTTGTCATTATCGACTCGGGTTTCTAGTGATATTTTACCGTTGGCATATTTTATCGCGTTAGATAATAAGTTATTGATTAGCATGCGTAAGTACTGACCATCACCAATGACCCAGCAAGGTTTTGACGAAAGTTTTAGTGTTAAGTCATGATGGTGGGCGTTATTGGCTAACTGGTGAGCCATCGCATTCAAGTCAACAGGCTGAAGTTCCACGTCTTCAAGGCGGTGCTGCAATCTTGCGTAATCTAAAATAGCATCAATCACTTGCTCCATTTCATCAAGGTTTTGGTTGATCCTATTTTCGTACTGTGCCCGCAGCTCATCATCATGAGTTTCAGCCAGTGTATCTAACCCCATTCTCACCCTTGCAAGAGGCGTACGTAATTCATGAGAAAGTCCGCTGCTTAATAGCTTCATGTCAGTCATTAACCCGGCTATTTGTCGTGCCATTTGATTAAATGCTTGCTCAATATCCTTTAAGTACCATACCGTACCGACTTGCACGCGGGCGTTGAGTTCGCCCTTACCCAGCTGATGTGCGGCATTTTTGAGCTTTAACAGCCTAGCAATAAATGGGGTTAAAAAGGCGACGACAACAACGATAACGATAGCGTAAAATAACAAGGTCATGAGCAGGCCATATTTAGTCTGCAATTGCTTCTGCATTGTCAAAACATAGACATTTTCTTGGCTTGTAAGTATGCAAGCGCTTACTGATGATTCGCTTTCGAGGTAAATAAACCGCTGCTGAGAGAGTTTGCGGCTTAAGCTCACAGGAAGTGGATAGTCGGCTCTTGGTACAAGTTGAGCGGTTAGTGTTTGGTGCAGTGGGATCGCAATAATTTGTGATTCTGGTATGTTGTCTTTAGCCATTGTGGCAATAATTGGTGCGGTTGTGCTCAGTGGATCGTAGTGGGCTTCATTATTCTCTGAGGATGAGGCGATAAGCGAGTCAAATATCAGCCCTGTGATAACGCTTGCGAGCGTTAAGATGGTAAGCAAAGCAAACACGAAGCGCCACATTACCATACTTCCTTCGCCAACTGATATCCTTTACCCCATACTGTCTTTATTCTAAATGGGTTTTGGCCATCATCACCAAGCTTCTTTCTCAGTCGCGAAACACGCAAATCTATAGAGCGGTCAAACCCATCATAATCAAATCCTCTGAGTGCTTTAGTAAGCTCATCTCGGGTAACAATTTTTCCGGCTTTACTGGCAAGTACCCAAAGCGCATCAAACTCATTGCTGGATAAGTTAACGGGCTGCCCTGCAAGAGTAACGCTTCTGTCTTCTTTATTGATATAGAGATCGCCAAACTCAAGTGTTTGTTTGGGAACGGTATCTTGAGGATGATGGCGCCTTAATAGCGCTTTTATGCGAGTTTCTAATAACCTGCCTCTTACTGGCTTTTTGAGATAGTCGTCAGCACCCATCTCTAAGCCGATAATTTCATCAATTTCCTCATCCCTTGCTGTTAGCATTAATATTGGGATGCTTAGCGACTGACGAAGTTGCTTGCAGACTTCAAAGCCATCTAAACTTGGCAGCATGCCATCTAAAATCACCAAATTGGGAGGAGAGGCTAAAACGTGCTCCAGCCCGTCTTGACCATCATGATATAGCCGCACTGAAAATCCCTTGGTAGAGAGGTAATCACTCAGCCACTGGGCTAATTCTTTATCGTCTTCTATTAGGACTAACTCGGCTACCACAACTACTCCTAGAAAAGTCGCCAACGCACGGCGTTACTTTTTTGTTGTTTAAACACCCAAGCATATTGCAGCGCATAGCTTGCGAGAATATCCTTGTGATCTTCTAGGGTAATGAGCAAATCTTTCTCAACTAAAATCTCGCCTTGCCAACTTGCGGTTTTTTGCTGCTGCCAACAAACCAGCTCTTTTTCATCGGCATGGAGACAAAAGTTACCGGCCACAGAGGTTTGCCAGGTCACTGAGAGGTCGATAAAACATTGCTGACCTTGTTCGAGCGCAACACATTGCCCTGGTTTTACGGTCCATACGGGGACGTTAATTTCTTCTTTCGCTTGAGTTTGCATTGCCAGTAGGGCTAAGCCAAATAGTCGTTTTTTCATATTTAGCTCCTCAAAAAACGTAGCTAAGTGACAAGCCAATGCTTTCACCATGCTCAATTCTATCGTTAAAACTGACAATTGCTTTGGTGATAGGACTATCCATAATACCTGATGCATATTTGGTGTAGCTGACGTGGCCATCGACTATCCAATTTTCTGTTAAAGCGCGTGAAAACCCGAGCTTTACCCCAAGATTAGCCCCGCCTTTGGCATCGTAATCTTTAAATGGAGCACCACCGTAGTAATAATCTAACATGGCCGAGTTTCGGTATTGTGCACCGACTGCGCTATAAAAGTGCCAGTTTTTGTATTGCCAAGGTTTAGAGATCCATAATGAAGCGTATCTACCATCTGAATAATCTGAGTTAATCACTTTTGGTGCAACAATAGTTCTAATTTGTAAGCCAAATACATTCCCTGTAGCTCTTACCCCAAGATAAGACGAAGTGTTTAGCTCATAGCGAGTACCGCCAAAACGGTAATTTATTCGCCCATGAGCGGTTGAAAGTAGGGCATCAAATTCCCAATTTTCTGTTTTATAAAACTGATAACCGAGTGCAAGTGCTGGATCAAACTTCTCAGCGCGGCCTGGAAACTCGACAAATAGACCATTACTAAAATAGTAGGCACCATGTACAGTGGGCGAAAGCGAGGTCTCGGCATTATTGTAAATATCGCTGTTGTAATTTATCCCGTAACCAATGGCCAAATAGCCGTGACCTTCTTTTTTTGCGTCAGTGCTTTTGGCCTGCGCTGCACTTGCGGCCATAAGCACGGCTGCAATCAATAAATGTGTTTTCATAGCAATTTCTATTAGTTATTAATTTGCTAGTTACTGTAGTGAGTGTAAGCGAGTATAGCTGTATCGACTTTCTGCAAGTTGTATCGAATTGTATCCAGCTTGTTCTGGCTTTCCATAATGGTCTGACATTATGCATGAAAATAAAGGAAGTCGTTACTGTTTGATACATTTTGAAAAAGTCAGAGACAGCATGGCATGCATACCTTAGTTATTGTTTTATCACTTAAACTAAACGAGGTATTTCTCATGAGAACACTAAAACTGGTCACATTATTGTGTGGTGGACTGTCGTTATTTGGCTGTAATGATAGTCAGCCGACGTCGAATGATAACCCGAACCCTGTCTCTCCTCCCGTAGCCGAAGTTGATTTTCAAGCGATGCTCGAACAAAGTGTTGCAGTCGGTATTCCAGGTATTGTGCTCTATATTGACTCGCCTACGCTTCAATTTTATGGTGCTGCAGGGTTAGCAGATAAAGAAAACACGATACCCATGACCACGGACGCTAGGATCCCAAATGGCAGTGCGGGGAAAAAAGTAACAGCGCTCTTAATGGCGATGTTGCATGAACAACAGTTATTAGATCTAGATGCACCGATAAGTGATTATTTGTCTGACGAACTTTTACAACAGATAGAAAACAGTGACGAAATGTATGTTCGGCAGTTACTGAATCATACGGCTGGATTATATGATTATCTCAATGATGCTAACGGTGAATTTTTTGCTGCAGTATTACAGCAGCCAGACTTAATAAAAACGGACAGCTTTGCACTGCAGTTTGCCCTTAATCAAGACGCCAATTTCAAACCCGGAGCTGCGTGGAAATATTCTAATACCGGGTATTTATTGGCGGGTCTAATTATGGATAAAGTTTTGGGGGAGCATCACTCAAAGGCGATGCGTGAGTATATCTTTGAACCATTTGGCTTAAGTAGTATGAGTTATGGAGGGATCGAAAAGGCGTTTGGTGAAATTGCATCAGGGTACTTTGTTGATGATGAGGGCAATGAAATTAATACGCAGCCTTACTATGCCAATATCGGTGTGGCTGATGCACCGATTGTATCGACGGCTAAGGATCTTGGTGACTTATTTAAAATCATGATAACGAGCCCAGATATTCCCGCGAAGGTGCGTGAGCAATTGCTAGGGGACTCTGTATGGGTGGATACTGATGTCACCGGACAGCAATACAGCATGGGTATCTTTAGTGAGCACGTCGGAAATGAACCTGTTTATCATCATAACGGTGCTGAGATTGGGTACGCGACGTTAAATTGGTATCTGCCGTCAAAAAACATGGTTATGAGTGCAATTATTAATTGCCAAGGCTACAACCAATGCAATACAGAGATTGACAAAATCTCAGATAAATTACGCGATACACTTTTTGGTTTGTAAAGATAAGGGGCTACTTAGTGGTAGCCCCTCAAGTCAATGCAGAAGTCTAAAACTGGTATTTCGCCCCAATAAATGCAAAACGTCCTACACCCGAGCCATAGGCACTATCAAAGTTACCAGTGCCGCCGACGATAAACGGACCTTTTTCATCAAATAGGTTATTCACACCGCCATAAACAGAGAGAGTGCTGTTATCGCCTAGCTCCATACTGTAGTTTACCGTTAAGCTATGAGTCGTTACTGATGGCAGTGCACCTTGCCATAGGGGCTCTGGATTGGCTATACAGGTTGTTTCGCCTGTTGCACAGCGTTCATTATTCTTCTCGATAGCAGCTTGCCAGTCTTCATATCTCGAACGGCTGGCTTCCACTGCACCTTTATATTTTGTGCTAAAGCGTACACGCCAGTCATTCTTATACCAAGTTAGTGAAATAGCGCCTTTGTCTTCAAATATATCGGTGTTGAGGTAGCCTTCATAAAGGTCTTCGTATTGCCCATCAGGACCCGTACTGGTGATTGAGTATTCGATCACGTGTGTCCAATCGGCTTTCACCTTCAAGCTACCATAATCGCTAGCGTCATACACATATTCTAGTGCGATATCGTAACCTTTAGTACGGATCTCATCCGTGTTGATGACACGTTGATTGACTTCATAAATCTGCCCTTCTTCATCGCGTTTAATATCACGACAAAACTCGTTACTGTCACCGAATTCCATAGACGAAGCGTAACAGAACTTAATGATGTCTTCGTTAGCAAGTGAGCTTACCGCATCATCAATTTGAATATCGTAGTAATCTAGCGCAATTCTAAAATCCGGTGCAAAGGAAGGCGCTAAAGATAAACCAAAGGTGATGGTATCTGCGGTTTCCTCAAACAGCTCGCTATTTCCTGAGTTGGGTGAGTAGCCGTTATTTTCGTCTTCAAAAGTACCTTCAGCGGCGATAGCGGCTTGTATTCCCGCATCTTTACGGCAATTGTCGTGGCCTGCATCTGTTGACGTCGCGGTAACACCATCACAGATATCATCAAAGCTATCATAGTCGCCACGAGGTGGTGACATAAGTTCGGTGATTGTCGGTGCTCTCATGGCTCGAGCCCAGTTTGCACGAATGGAATAACCTTCGATTGGCTCATAAATAAAGCCAGCCTTGTAACTTTGGATTAATCCCGTATTTGCCCAGCTGTAATCTGCAATACGAGCAGAGACCTCGGCGCTAAGCGATTTTGCCATTGGTGCGTCTTTTAATAGCGGTAACGATAATTCCCCGAAGATTTCACGAACACTTACATCGCCTTCAAATGTTGGCACATAGTTAAACGTTACGCCACCATTTGGCACGTTGGTCGATACGCTCTGTGTATCTTTTCTGTATTCAAAACCAAAAGCTGAAGCAACGGCGCCTGCCGGGAGTTCAAATAAATCACCAGTAACAAATCCAGATACCGTTACCTGATCAATATCCGTTGTAATGGAAGGATTGGCGCGAATATAGTCTGCCGCTTCAGATGTGATTGAACCTTCACCGAATAAATTAATTGGTACACAGCCTTGGCTACGTGCTTGCTCATCTTTACACTGAATCGTACCATCAGCAAGGCGCTCAGCATTTAGCGCTTGTTTAACTCGAGCAACGTAAATTTCGTTACTGCGGGTTTGTTCTTGCTTAAATTTGCCGTAGCCAACAGAAACATCCCACTCCCAGTCATCCCAAATATAACCGCGTAGACCACCCCATGTTCTGATTGTTGTTCTTTCATTGCTGTTGACGATATTACCAACTTCAGAAAACAGCCTATCCCATTTTACGCCTTTTGAGCTTGCCTCAGCTCGAATTGCTTCTGGCATATATGGATTATCATAAGGGATACGGCCCATGCAGTCGGAGCCAAATTGATTACTGTTTGGGTCATAGGTCACAATCGCATCGCACTCATCCTCACTTTCTGGCGATTTAACATTCCGCGAGGTATTACGGCTATATTGCAGTTGGAAGTATGCTTCTATAGCAGAATCAAATTCGTACTCTGTTTTAACTGCCGCTGAGAGATCTTTGTCAGGCACCTTTAACATTGTAAATTGGTTGAAATCGATACCGTGAAGTTCTTCTTGCCAATCGTCACGTAAGGTGGTGCCGTCGTACCAAAAGCCGGAGTTAGGTTTGGCACTGCTTGATTCATCAAATACACCACCGGGAATTGAGTCGCTTAAACTTGTCCACTGTGATTTATCAATATCTCTCATGCAGTGATAGGCACTTTTTGTATCAGGGTCGTAGTTGGCAGTGAGCATCACGTTGCACATACGGTCGGTATCGTAGTCCCAGCTATCTTGCTGCTGAGCACGCTTTCTATCCCAGTAGCTTAGTCCCTTTTCTTCGTCGTAAGTGGCACTGACAAATAAGTAGCCTCTACCATTATCGTAAGTCGTACCGTAATCAGCATTTACCGTATATTCACGAGCGCCGCCTTCGGTACTTTCACCACCTCGAGCACTAAATGTAGCCCCTTCTTGATCTTGCTGAGTAATGATGTTCACAACACCTGCAACTGCATCGGAGCCATAAGCCGCTGACGCACCACCGGTAATGATTTCAACTCGCTCAACCATACCTTTGGGGATGGTTGATAGGCTTACATAGTTGCCTGAATAACTGTTAGAAACTACTCGTCTACCATCAATCAAAGTTAGCGTCCTACTGACACCGAGTTCGCGTAAGTCGATAGTTGAAAGCCCGGTATTTTGAACACTGCTTTGCGAGTTACCATTGCCTGTGCCTTCACTGACCTGAGGCATTTCTTCAAAAAGAATATCTGAAAGCGAACCGAAGCCTGCATCATTGAGAGACTCAGCCCCCATAGTGGCGATAGGAGTAGGTACCGAAAAGCTATCACGCTTGATACGAGAACCGGTGATTACGATTTTTTCTAGTGCTTTATCTTCACCTTGCGTTTTAACTACCGAACTACTTTGTTCAACTTGTTGGCGGTCGATTTGTTGCTCTTCTGCAGTTGCTGTATTGCTACATGCGAGCGCAATAGACAGGGCGAGTAATTTAATATTATTGTTAGGTGACACGGGAGTCCCTCTTTTAATTTCTGATTGTTGTTTATTTATTAGATAGTTAGGGCTTGTTGAAAGAAGTACATACCTCATTGTTTTGACTAAGCAAAAAAGCACTGCACCTCATTTTAGCCATTGTGACTGTCACTATGATTCATGCAACGAATTGGACATCTATTCTTTGACGTTTTTAACTCTATTTAATATCTATTATAAAATAAGTATACAATTCAATTTGTTAGGTCTTATTTCTTGAGGTGTTGCATTGTTGCCATGATGTTTGTCGCGTTACTTTTGTCTTTTGGTCGCTAATTTAGGTATGATTTACAACGTATTTACTCATGGTTATAAAAATGCAGCACAGTGCGACTTATCAGTTATTAGATGTCAATATTGATCCGGTTGGGCATATTTTGTCCAGTGCCGGGCAGGAGTGTTGTGTCCAGCCTAAATTTATCGAAGTGTTGACAGTATTGGCGCTTGCTTACCCAAGCGTGGTTACTCGAGAAGAAATCATTGAGCAGGTTTGGGGGGGGAACCTATTTGTTGGAGAGAAAGCGCTAACTAATGCAATTTGGCATCTTCGCAAAACTTTTAAAACCCTACTTGCAGGCAACGAAGAAGAAAGCAGCACCGCTGATTTTGAGGTGATCGAAACCATAAGAAAGTCTGGATATAGACTAAAAATACAGCCAACCTTCATCGATATCCAGGCTACTCCCAGTAAGCCTGACGAGCAAAATTTACCTTTCAAGCTCAAAGTGGCAGGGGTGGTAACCACATTATTCATTCTACTGAGTGTTTTTATATACTTCTTAGTTGAACAGTCAAGCCATCAACTCGAAAGTGTGACGGATTACCCTGGACGTGAGCTTTTTCCTAGTGTTTCCCCGAATGAGCAGTACCTAGCGTTTGCTTGGCGAAAGTTTGGCAGTCATGCAGGACTATATTTAAAAAATCTAAAACGTCCTGATGAACCTCTTGAAGTATTAGTCGATGGCCCTGGAAATGTCTCTGTATCTGTGTGGGGGCGAGACAATCGTACGCTCTTTTATATAGAGAAGCGCTCAGAAGCATGTACGATTAAGTCACTGGATATAGTGACCAAAACACAATCAGATATAGCTAGCTGTATTGCAGATACTACCACTACCTTAAGCTATTCAGCTGAAAAAAACCTCCTTGGATTTATCGCAAAGCAAAGCCCTATGGATCCTCCAAAAGTAACCTTGCTAAATTTAAACGATAAAACAGCGACAGAGTTAGGCTGTGAGCTAGATTGTGACGGGAGTGGGCTTGAAAGTATTGCGCTTTCTCCCGATGCCAAGCAAATCGCGATTAGTCGCAACTTGCCGAACGGACTTGAAAATCTCTATTTGAAAAATCTGGATACCGGGAAGGAAGTTAAAATATTAAGTGGACATGATGATCTGCGAGGCGTGAGTTGGCATCCCAATGATGATTATTTGGTTGTATCGATGATTGAACATGGCGCACGTCGCGCGTATAAACTTTCACTTGAAGGTAAAGTATTGGGGACATTGCCGTTTGATGGGTTAAGTTACCCAAGTTTTAGTCAATCAGGGCGTTTATATTTTCATGACTGGAACATTAATACTTCTATTATGAAACTTGACCTAAACGCGCAGGTCACCAGTTCACCCTTTCCATTACTACAATCACAAACTAGCTTTCGTTATCCCAGTTATTCACCTGTGTCGGAGCGTTTACTCTTTGTGTCTAACCAATCAGGGTTTGATGAAGTTTGGGTGTCTAATTTGGAAGGTGATCAACGAATACAACTGACAGAGCTTGGGTTACAAGCAATGCACCCTACATGGTCACCTGATGGCACTAAAGTGATTTTTACCACAAAGTCACATCAAGGAAGCCAACTTCAACTTTTGGATATGGCCACTAAACAAGTAACGCAACTAAAAACTGGGCTAAAGTATCACGGTAAACCCAGTTGGTCCCAAGACGGTAGCTCAATTTATATTTCTGATGACAATAATGTATTTCGCATTTTTCTTGATTCAAAAAGCGCTCCAGTGAAGTTAACTACTGGCACCACCGCACTTGAACATGAAGGGATGTTGTACGTATATAAAAGCGAGACACAAGAAATGTGGCGTATCGATCTGGCAACTGGGGTCAACACGCTGTTATTTGAAAATGCACACTTGGCTTCGAGCGCAAGCTGGTCAGTGTCCGATGCGGGACTTTACTATTTGTATGTTCGTCGTGGAGACTTCCGCATTAGTTATTTTGACTTTGCCAGTAAAGCGCATAAAGATATTATCCGAGTTCCAGAACGTAGCTTTAGCCGAAGTCGCGGGCTTGTATATATAGCAGAAAAACAGTGGCTGCTATTTACCGGTTACGAAATCCCACAAGTAGATATAAAACGAATCGAAATGTAGTCATGAGTCACAATTACTCGACTATCATAACCACAGGTTTGGATAAGAAATTAGCTATTAGCTATCCCAAGCTCAGGTTATATAACAAACTCAAGGCAATTAGCCCTTAGATGAAGGATTTAAACAATGATTGAAGTTGGACAAAAATTACCACAAGCCGAGTTGAGCGAACTTACCGCTGACGGCATGGTTAATCACGAAGTAACGGCGTTGTTCGCTGGTAAGAAAGTAGTGCTTTTTGCGGTTCCTGGTGCCTTTACACCAACTTGCTCAGCATCTCATTTACCCAGTTTTGTCGTGAATGCAGATAAACTTGCTCAAAAAGGTGTTGATATCATCGCATGTGTATCGGTAAACGATGCTTTTGTAATGAAAGCTTGGGGTGATGCACAAAACGCAGAAACAATTATGATGCTTGGAGACGGTGATGCGAGCTTTACCAAAGCGCTAGGACTTGAAATGGATACCGGTTCATTTGGCGGTGTACGTTCGCAGCGTTACGCTATGATTATTAAAGATGGCATCGTGACAACACTCAATGTAGAACAACCTAAGCAATTTGAAGTCAGTAAAGCTGAAGTTATTTTAGATGCTCTATGACTGTAAAACTAAATGATCTGAAGTTCGGGTAAATAATACCAGTTCGCTTTATATGGCCTAAAAGTGCTCTTGTCTGAGCGAATTGGTATGAAAAAGAACGACTATTTATATTAAGTCACTGATAAGAGGTGATAAGTATGCACTCTGGTTGGGCTGAATGCCTATTCGCTTTTATAAGGCTGTATGGGGTTAATTTATTTACTGAAATTTTTACGGCAATGTCAGAGGTCAATATGTGATGGTAAAATCAGCCCATGATTTTGACGAGTGTGGCTACGTTATAAAACACAGTTTTATAACGTCTGGCGAACTTAACAAAATAAAGCAAGTCGTTTTAGCGTTTCATCATGCGTGGCGGGCTGACAATAATGACTTTTATCAAAACAGAGCAGTAAATTCTGCCTACCTTACTGCATCAAAGTACTTAGGCGAACAGCAAAGGCTTGTCCTTTTTCAATTCATTGCCTCTACTTCTCTGGTGTCTCTAGCCGCATCCATATTCTCGGGTGAGTTTAGGTTTATGAATACTCAGCTATTTTTTAACCCAGTGAACATCACTCAACTCAATTACTGGCACCGAGATCCGCAATACCATTTAACCATCGAAGAGCAAAAACAAGCGTTGTTGTTGGGGCCTGAAGTGTTTCATTTTCGGTTAGCACTGGAAGATGAGCCCGGAATAGAATTGATACCGGGTACCCACAAGCGTTGGGACACCGTTCAAGAGTTAAATGTGAGGTTAGAGCAATCAGGGCATCATAATCATGAAAGTCTGTCAGAAGGTAAAACTATTCCACTGAAAGCGGGTGATCTTCTCGCTTTCTCAGCCAATATGATACATCGCGGTATTTATGGCAAAAATAGGTTGGCACTTGATATATTATTTTGTGAGAGTGACCCCAAACTCACTCAGTATATTAATCAAGAGTGTTTACCTGAGAGAGAAATGCTGACGTTACTTGACGCAACACATGTTTTTCACCATTAAGTAGTTTATTTCGAGGTAAGTAAAGCTCAACACGATTAGCTCCTGTTGAGCTTAAAATATGAATTAATTAGATTCTATAAGTCGCATTCGCAGGATTGGAAAAGGCTTTCCCATATCGTCAGTTGGTGAGCGTTCATATACCTTAAAACCTTTTGCTTCATAAAAGCCGACGGCTTCTGGGTTTTGCTCATTGACATCAACAAACTGCACATTTTGTGTTTCAAGTGCAAAGTTAAGCAGCTCAGTTCCGACACCTTGTCCTCTGCTTTTCGCGAGTACAAACAACATCTCGATTTTTTGGTCATTTACACCAATAAAACCGACAATATACGCGTCGCTATTTTTTACGCAGTGCAGCGTAACGTTTGGAAACGCCTGTTCAATAATAATAGGTTTAAAATAAGCGATATCCGCCTCAGTGATAAAATCATGAGTGGCTCGCACAGAGTCTTCCCAAACAGCCAGTAATTCCTGGTAATCGCTTGGTGTAACTGGACTTATCATCATTTTTCCTTTTGCCTAATAAAACAGTCCAAATGGGGTAAAACGATAAACAAAAGGAAGATTAGCCAGCCGGACGAGCATAACATACCCGATGCATTAAAGGTACAACGGGTATTGCGGTAAATTACTTGTATGTGGTTGTATAGATTGTGCGTCCTTAACTATTCATCTAGTTGAAAAAATGCAACTTGATCGGTAAGTAGTTTGGCTTGATTTTCCATATTTCTACCTGAACGAGATGTTGTTTCAACAAGAGTAACGTTCTGCTGAGTAATATTATCCATTTGCGCGATGGTGGTGGAAACCGCAGCTATCCCTTCAGCTTGCTCTTTCCCCGCGTTATCTATGTCTGCCACCATTTTGCTCACCTCGGCAATTGATTGCATTAGCTCATCGAAAGTCGTGCCAGACTCGTATACAAGCTTGCTACCTTGCGCCACTGCATCAACGCTATTTTTGATCAGTGCTTTGATTTCACGTGCCGCTGATGCACTACGTTGAGCAAGGTTTCTCACCTCTCCGGCAACCACGGCAAATCCGCGTCCAGCCTCACCAGCCCGCGCTGCTTCAACAGAAGCATTGAGGGCTAAGAGGTTGGTTTGGAAAGCGATTTCGTCAATGACGCTGATAATGTCAGAGATTTTCGTGCTGTAAGATTCGATTTTACCTACTGCGGTAATGGCATCATCAATCGATGCTTTACCTGAGTGTGCTTTTTCTCTAACAATAGTCGCTTTCTCTGCGGCATTGCTCGCGCTACTCGCATTCTTTTTAACCGTAGCGGTAAGCTCTTCCATAGTGGCGGCGGTTTCTTCTAAGCTCGCCGCTTGATTTTCAATGCGGCTATTGAGTTCTTCGTTGTTATTCGCTATTTGTTTAGCCACATCAAACACTTGCTCTGCACCGCTGTTTATGGTGTTAACTAAGTCGCTTAATTTATCGAATAGTCCGTTCATCGCTTGTTGCAGCACCGAGAACTCGCCACCTATGTGGTGGGTGATCCTATGTCTTAAATCACCTTGTTCCATTGCCAAGATAGCACCTTTAATATGTTCAACCGCTTGTTTTTGTTCTGTGATATCCGTTGCATATTTAACGACTTTAAAGGGACGGCCTTGTTGATCGAGGATAGGGTTATAAGACGCTTGGATCCATACCTCTCGACCTTGTTTTGCCAATCTTAAGTATTGCCCTGAGTCGAACTCACCTCGATTGAGTTTTTGCCAAAATTGCTGGTATTCAGAACTAGTGGCTTGTTCGTGTGTAGCAAAAATACGGTGATGTTTACCTTTGATTTCGTCAAGTGAGTACCCCATCGTATCTAGGAATGACTCATTGGCCCATAAAATAGTACCGTCCATTGCAAACTCAATGACGGCTTGTGATTTACGAATGGCTTGAAGCTGACCATCAGAATCAGCAGCAATGGCCTTTTGCTCGGTAATGTCCGTTGCGAACTTAACAACTTTTATCGGCTTGCCTTGCTCGTCTAAAATTGGGTTGTAGGTGGCACTAATCCAGATTGCTTTGCCACCTTTCCCTAAACGGTGAAACTCTCCGGATTCAAATTGGCCCTGTTTTAAACGCTGCCAGAATGTTTTGTATTCACTGCTTTGCGCGTAAAAGCTGTCGACGAACATGCTGTGATGCTTGCCAATGATTTCTTCTTTCTTGTAGCCCATGACAGACAGAAAGTTTTCATTTGCTTTTAAAATATTACCTTGCAAATCAAACTCGATAACGGCTTGCGAGCGGTTGATGGCTTTGAGTTGTCCGGCAAAGTCGAAAGACGCCAGTTTTGCTTGAGTAATATCCGAGGCATATTTGACGATTTTGCCTAACTGGCCATTTTCGTCATAGATGGGAGTATAGGTTGCTTGGATCCACAGAGTGTTTCCTGATTTGGTTAGGCGTTTAAACTCACCTGATTGATGCTTACCTTGTCGTAAAGCATGCCAAAAGTCTTGATATTCGCTGCTCTCAGCGTCTTCTTGTGCCACAAATAGTCGATGGTGTTGGCCTTGTATTTCACTTAATGTGTAACCAACCGCATTTAAAAATAGCGTGTTTGCAGTCTTTATGTTGCCGTAAGGGTCAAACTCAATAACGGCTTGAGTTTGTTTGATGGCATCAACTTGCCCTTGAAAATCAGCAGCTTTTGATTTTTGTGCGGTGATATCTGAGGCATATTTTACGACTTTAATGGGCCTATTCTGTTCGTCAAAAATAGGATTGTAAGTGGCTTGGATCCATATCGTTTTGCCTGATTTTGTTTGCCTTGCGAATTCACCTTCAAAAAATTCGCCATTGTTTAGGCGTTGCCAAAATGCTTGATACTCCTCACTGGCTGCGTAGTCATCCTTAACAAACAGACTGTGATGCTTGCCTTGTATTTCCTCTAAGCTGTAACCCATAACGGACAAAAAGTTGTCATTCGCGCTCAGCACTTTACCGTGCATGTCGAATTCGATAATCGCAAAGGACGCTGATAAAGCTTGTAAATTTGCACTCATGTTGGCAATGGTTGTGAGGTAATCACTGATGTCAGTCGCAATAACTAAAATTCTGCCTTCTTGAGTACGTGATAGCTCCAGTAACAACTTCTTCGGTTTGTGGTCATTTGCAGTATTGAGAGAGAGCGCTATCTTTACATGTGCTTGGTGCTCAAGTTGAGCGAGCCCACGCTTAAGTGCGGCGGCATCGGTTGAGGTGTGACATATAAAAGCGAGAGATTTCAACTCGTGGGTAACTGGGTATCCGAGTAAGCGGGTAAAGGCCGGACTAACTTGACAAATATCTGTTTGATAATCGACTTCCAAGTAAGGGGTTTTTGCCTTAAAGAGTTGAAATAACGCTGTATCTTGTCCATCTTGCTTTTTTGCTTTTCCCAAGCCAAACGTGATCATATATAAGCCACCTGTAGCGGTAAATTTTAACAATATTAACTATAGTAAAGTTGCTTAGGTCCGCCACAAAATAGCCGCAAAACAAACATATAATTGTGCGACTTAAAGCAAATTACCATCACGGATAATAAGGGTATAGCCGTAACTCAAATGTCTTGGTAAAATCTTCGCCAATTTTTATAAAAACGAGCATTAAGATGGGCAGAGCATTTGAAGTCCGCAAAAACGCCATGGCAAAAACGGCGGCGGCAAAAACAAAAGTAAACTCAAAATACGGAAAAGAGATTTACGTTGTTGCTAAAAATGGCGGCGCAGATCCTGAAACGAACTTGTCACTACGTCGTTTAATCGACAAGGCAAAGAAAGATCAAGTTCCTGCACACGTTATTGATAAAGCAATCGAAAAAGCGGCAGGCGGTGCAGGTGAAGATTACACGCCAGCGCGTTATGAGGGTTACGGTCCAGGTAACAGCATGATCATCGTTGACTGTTTAACAGACAACATGAACCGTACTATCAAAGATGTTCGCTTACCGTTTACCAAAACTGGTTCAAACTTAGGTAACCCAGGTTGTGTGGCGCATATGTTTGACCACTTTGCAATCTTAGGATTTGCAGGTGATGACGACGAGTCAGTTTTGGAAGCGCTAATGATGGCTGATGTTGATGTTACTGACGTAGAAGTTGAAGACGGCCAAGTTTCTGTTTTCGCACCTCACACTGAATACTTCAAGGCGAAAACAGCACTGACAGAAGCGTTTGAGGGGATCACGTTTGAGGTAGACGAAATCACTTGGGTGCCGCAAACTCACGTAGAAATCGAAGATCCAGAAGCAATCGAGACATTCGAAAAGCTAATCAATATGCTTGAAGATGTGGATGACGTACAAAACGTTTACCATAATGCGATTGTCAAAAGATAAGTTGCTTATCGATATAGCGCACAAATAGTTAAGGCCGACATCGTTCGGCCTTTTTATTGTCTATGCCTTGGGTGTAGCAACATTAGTTTTTATCATGGCAATAGGAAACAATAATAGTAGCGTTTGCGAGCCAATATAGATGACCCAATTAACGTGCCTTGCAATAGGAAAGTAGCCATCCCCTTGGTTTGCGAACAGCCAAAATTGACCGATAATAGCATCCGCTAGCATTGCTAGAATAAAGCCGCTGGCAACTGCGTAGTTGGTTTTTTCGTTGAGTTTAAGGTTTTGAATCATAAGCCAAAAACCAAAAACACCGAGCAAGGTCACTAATAAGCTATAACTTGCGCTCAACAGCAGGGAGTATTGGCTTATCGTGGGTAGGTACATCATTTGATAGCTAAGCGACGATAACGCAATAGACACCACAACCAATACGGTCGCGGTTGCTAATGTTAATGCAAATTCTCGCCTTAAAAACCGAATAAGCAGTCCGAGTAAAAGCCCATAACCAAAGGCAAAAAACCAAATAGAGTCGATCAAGTAGTCATGCTTTATGGTTTGATCTTGACGATGATAAAGCTCAAAGAGATTGAAGTTGACGATATCTCCGCCAGTACATAAGAGCAGTGCTATCCAACAGAGTTTTATGTCTTTGTGTAAAGTACTGGGACTAGTAGCCAAGCTGGTTTTACGAACATGCCACCCTAATCGCAACACAAGAAGTAGTGAGACTGATGGTAAAACCCATTGAAATAAGGCTTGGTGACTTTGCCAAAGTAGGCTGCTGCCAAGCAAAGACGTCACGGTCGCAATGCCAAGCAAAAGCAATGTGATAGGTTTATAGTGGACGGTTTGCAGTATATTATTCACAGTCATTCCTTGTTGGCAATTATGGCAAGCTGTTTAGAGGCTCGTTTTTTCACCTTATGCAAAGTGTAATAATTATCTGCGTAATTGCCTCTTGCTGTATCAATTTACAGTACAATCATTTACAGTATTTGTCTTGCAGATCTATTACATTGCTACTTTTTATAAGGGTAACTCGTTCATGTCTAATCTTAAACTCAATATAGCGCTTTCATGCTCAGTTCTTGCATTGGCTTTTTCTGGGTTTAATGTCATTCAAACCAAATTAGCAACCTCTCCTGTGGCAATGCACGTGTATCAGAGTCCTACTCAACAGCCTCACTATAATGCAACTCAGTATACGCAGAGCACTCAGATTTCAACTGACGAGTCTGAACAAGTTGCTAAGTTAATGGCTCGGATCAATAAACTTGAAACGAGGTTACAGGCATTGTCGATGGAAAAGTCTGATTTACTTTCTGAGCAAGCGCCGGATGAGTTTGAGTCTTTAATCTTCTCCTTGATAGAAAAGCGTGAGCAGCAGAAAATTGACGAGATGAAAGCAGAAAACCCCATTTATGGCTTTTATGAAGACTTACCCGAAGACTACGAAATGCGGATTAAAACTGATCCTGAGTACGCAAGTCAAATCAGCAACGATTTAAAACAGAAAATTCTAAATAACAGTTTGCCGGCGGCAGAACGTTTAGCTGCAATGAGTCAGCTGCAAATGAACATGTTTATGCTAAATCGCAATGAATTAGAGCAATATGATTATCAAGCTGTAGAATCTATCCTCAATATGACGCATAACATGAGTGATGAAAAGTTGAGGCTACAGGCGCTTGAGCTTGTGTCGCGTACACCTATCGTTGATGAGCGTTTGTCACAGTCGTTTGTGAAAATGTTAGAGCAAGAGCCTAATGATTACGTGAAAAGTCTCGCAGCAGAAGGATTGATGTCACAGTACTTCCAGTCAGGTGCCGATCCAAAGCAGCAACAAAGGATCGCACAAGATTTGCTGTCTCTCTATGAAAATGCATCGGACCCTAAGGTTAAAGCCATCCTCAAAAACTTGATGGGCGATGAGCGTATGCTGGAAGAGCTAAAACGCCAGTCTAATGGTTGATGTACATGGAGTTAAAACTTGGAAAATAAGCAGTTAGATATCGAATATCGAGTAATCAAGGAACATATCAATGAGTTTCCGACCCCCATCACGTTTAAACAAGGCGCCAGATTGAACGTTGGTGAAGAATATGAAGGCGAAGAGGGGTGGGACAATTGGTTTTTCTGTGAAACTGAGGAGCAAGTGTCTGGTTGGGTACCTGCTCAAGTGTTTCGCTTAGTCAATCCCAAACAAGGTGTTGCATTAATGGACTATACCGCTCAGGAACTATCGGTAGTTCAAGGTGAACACTTATTGGGGCATAACCAACTCAATGGTTGGGTGTGGTGCTCAAGTAAAAAGTTAGAGCTGCAAGGTTGGGTACCGCTTCGTAATCTAACACAAATCTAGCGTGTGTTGCTTTTTAGCAACACTCCTCTCTTTTCTCTACTACTTTTTTAAAATACTTGTGTTTTTTGTCAGTTTTCCGCTCACTCTGTCACTTTTATAGCAATTACTTCAAGATGGATGTGAGCTTTAATTTATTGATTTTTAATTGTTTTTATTTGTTTTCTGGTTTCTTAGAAAATATAAGAAAAAATTTTCGATATTTTTATAAAAATTTTTTCTGGCGGCTCTGCTCAATACCGAATGTGAATGATTGTCGCATGAAACTTAACCGCTTTGGGCTGCACTCAAATCCTAATTTTTTATGGTGTTGCTTTTATGCGACACCTTAACTTATTGAAAATAAATATATTTTTATTTTATCTCGAAGTCACCTGTTGCTAAATGGCAACAATCTCACTGAATCCATCCTTAATGAAAATCCATTGTTGATTTTAACTCGTTGATTCTTAATTACTTTTAAACTTTGGCATCAAAGTTGGAATAGTTATCTCGAAAGCAAAAAACATTCGCTTCAACACAATTCAACGTAGAGAAGCAGAAACGACAAGTTTAGAAATATGAGAGGAACTGATTATGAAAACTTTAGCAATCGCACTATCAGCAGCTGTACTTTCTTTCGCATCAGTAGGTGCTCACGCAGACTCTGAGTTTGATAAATACGATGTTGATGGAGATGGTTACATCTCACTAGGTGAATCAAAAGCGAATCCAAATTTAATGGCGCAGTTTAAAGATCTTGACGCCGACCAAGACGGCCAATTAAGCCAGTCTGAGTTTGATAACTTTGAAGGCTAATCACAAGCCGACGGCATAATAGCAAAGTTTTAAATATATCCCCAATTTAAGGAAAAGATTATGAAAAACGTATTAGCAGCACTATCAATCGCAGGTTTATCAATGGTTTCAGCGTCAGCACTCGCTGGTGATGACTTCGCAAAATTGGATACTGATGGCAATGGTTCAATCAGTGTAACTGAAGCGAGTGTAAGCGCGTCATTGAGCGAGCAGTTCGAGGATTTAGACGCTAATGCCGATGGCGAACTAAGCAAGTCTGAATACGCAAATTACGAAGGCTAATTTGGCACTGGATTTAATAATGAGTTAAAGAGCTGGGCCGCATGCCTAGCTCATCAGAACAAAATGACACAATTGAAGGATTTGATTATGAAAAACGTACTAGCAGCACTATCTATCGCAGGTTTATCAATGGTTTCAGCATCAGCATTTGCTGGTGGCGATTTCGAAAAACTAGATACTGATGGCAACGGTTCAATCAGCGTTACTGAAGCAAGCGTAAGCACTTCGTTAACTGAGCAGTTTGCAGACTTAGACGCGAACGCCGATGGCGAGCTAAGCAAATCTGAGTACGCGAACTACGAAGGTTAATCGCTAGGTGGGCATAGCGCCCACTGCCTTTAACACCATTACGAAAACGACAGAAGGATTGGACTATCATGAAAAACGTATTAGCAGCACTTTCAATTGCAGGTTTAACATTCGCTTCAGCTTCTGCATTAGCTGGTGAAGATTTCACTAAATATGATACTGACGGTAACGGCACCATCAGCATGACTGAGGCAAAAGTAAATCAGTCGCTTGCAGAGCAATTTACGCAACTAGACAGCAATGCCGACGGTGAGTTGAGCGAGTCTGAATTCGCAAATTACCAAGGCTAATCAAGCCGTCCAAAAGCAAATCATATTTAGGAAATTTTAGGAGCAAAATGATGAAAAATGTACTTATCGCACTATCAATCACAGGTCAAACATTGGCTTCAGCAAATACTATTGCTGGTGAAGATTTCGCAAGCTATGACACAGATGGCAACGGTGCTATTAGCATGAGCGAAGCAAAAGTAAATACAGCGCTTATTGAGCAGTTTAAAGACTTAGATGTAAACGCTGACGGAGAACTAAACGAAACTGAGTTCTCTAACTTTAAAGGTTAATTTGCGACTAGAGCCGCAATGAGAGACGGGCATAGTGAGGAGAATGGCTATGAAACTTAGAACGGTATGTGCAACGACCATAGGTGTATTGGTGAGTACGATGGCACTGGCAGCAACCTTGTCATTTCAAGATGTAGACAAGGATAAAGACGGGCAGATCAGCCAGCAAGAAGCATCAGTATCATCAACACTACTTGGTCAGTTCGAGAAGCTAGATGCAGACAAAAATGGTCAGCTAAGCGCTTCTGAATTCTCTAACTTTAAAGGCTAGGAGGTCACAATGAAAAAGTTAGCAACAGCAATTACAGCCGCCACAGTACTTTTTGCCGGCTCAGCAATGGCAGCAGAATTTAACGATTTTGATTTAGACAAAGACGGTTTTATCTCTAAAAGTGAAGCGTCACTGTCAGAATCTCTTGCTTCAATCTTTGATAAGCTAGACAGCGACGGAGATGGCAAACTGTCTGAGAAAGAATTTAATCAGTAAGCAAGTGGCAATCCAAAGCGCCACGCCTCCCCAAGCTCGACTTTGTAGTCGGGCTTTTTTATTTCGAGCTACTAGACAGCTTAAGGTGTAGATAGGGAGTGGATTAACTTAACTCATTAATCCAGCGATGATCCCTGATCCATTTTTGCATTTTAGGAAAACCTTGTTCTGGACAAGTCATGTCCCAGGTAGTGAGTAGTGGATATCCGAGCCCATTTCCTTGTGAAAATGCCGCTATTAAGCTGGAGCTAGAACCCTTATATCCCTGCTGGTGTAATACGACTTCGAGAGGTAAGCCTATATATTGAATGGCAGCAACCGACCAAGCAATGGCGGCCATTTCTTCACCTTGCATGGCTTGTTTCTCTCGGCCATTTTTTAGGCCATTTTTATACACATCTTCATGAAGTTGGCCGCGGAATATTGGCTCGCATACGGCGATATGGCCAGCTTCGTGCAATATATCACCTGGATATCGCAATTTCTCATTATCAATATAGAGCGTGCCCATTACCGTTTTTAGACCCGGTAAAAACGTATTTTCCTCGACTTCATGAAATCGAAAAGGTAGCTGGATTTCGGTGAGAAAATCACAAATGCGTTTAGTATGCTCGTGCATGGTAATTCCTTTAATTGGCCAACTTACATTTTTAAGTGAGTTTAACCTAATGTTTCATTTGCGCAAATTACCATAAATTACAACTTATTATAGAGGTAGCTTGATCACCGCTAGCATCTCACCATCGTCTTCATTGATTCCAATTTCTTCAAAGCCAAAACTTGCGTAAAACGCTTTTGCAACGGGGTTGCTCGGTACATAACAGATTTCTATGGTGGTAAGGTTTGGTGTCTGCTTGATTTCTTCGAGTGCGAGGGTGAGCGCTTTACGCCCAATCCCTTGTTGCTGAAATTGCTGATCAACCATAAAGCGCCAAATGGAGATGCGCTCTATACTCTCTTGTACCCACATTAGCATCCCAACAGCTTCATCATCTTGATAAATTGCGCGCGTGGTATAGCCATCATTAAATTTTGATTCCACGATGGAAAACATGTTGCAGGCTACCAAATCTTGCTGCTCAGGGCTGACATCTAAATCGCAAATGGTTTCGTAGTTGTGTTTATCAATGGCTCTTAGAGAGATATTCATCACGGCGTCCTTGTATTGTTATAGAAACACTATTTCAAACATGGTTGTTTTGGCAAGAGAAAGTTTGCTTTATTAGCCGCACAATCATTGACCGTTAAGCGCTTCTTCCTCACACTGGAAAGCACCTTCGGCTTTATGTCGTTTTGCCCAAAAACAAGGACCTTGTGATGCAGCTTACCACATTACTTAATATCTCTATTCCTATGATCCAAGCGCCAATGGCGGGTGTGCAAAATTGGCGCTTAGCGGCTGCAGCAACAAATGCCGGAATACTCGGTTCAATTCCTTGTGGGATGCTGAGTAAAGAGCAGGTCGTTGCTGAAATTGAGCATTTTAAAGCACATGCTTCAGGCCCATATAATCTTAACTTTTTTTGCCATGAAATGCCGGAACTTGACCCTTATCAACAAGACAAGTGGAAGAAAAAGCTGGCTTCATATTACGATGAGCTGGAGTTAACACCTAGCGATGACATGGGGATCTTAAGACGCCCATTTGATAGGGAAATGGCTGAGGCCATCGCGCCTTATAAACCTCCCGTGATCAGTTTTCATTTTGGTCTTCCAGATGCCGAATTGGTTGAGTTGGTAAAATCGTGGGGGACGACTATTTTATCTTCAGCAACAACCTTGGAAGAGGGGATATGGTTAGCTGAAAATGGTGCAGACATCGTGATAGCACAAGGGATTGAAGCGGGTGGACATAGAGCAACCTTCACCGAGACAAAGCTTGAGTCTCAGCTACATACTCGTCAATTGGTCACTATCCTCGCTGATGCGCTATCGGTTCCTGTAGTAGCTGCAGGTGGTATTGCTTCTCATCATGATGTCACTATGATGCATGAACTGGGGGCATGTGGAACACAAATCGGCACTTGCTTCTTACTATGTGATGAAGCTAGCACCTCTTTGGTACATCGTGATGCACTTAAGTCACTGGCTGAGCCATCCGCCGTGACCAATGTATTTTCTGGTCGCCCTGCGCGTGGGATTGAAAATCGACTAATGATAGATCTCAGCTTTATTAATGATGATGTACCCACTTTTCCATATGCATCAGCTGCATTGACACCATTACGCGCCGCTGCTGAAAAGCAAGGAAGTGGTGATTTTAGCCCACTTTGGGCAGGGGTTAACCGCCAAGGCTGTATGGAAGTCAGTACACAAGAGATGGTAGAACATCTATGGAATGTTAAATAACCTGAGCTGCGGATAATTAATGCCTTTCTAGCAGCCAGTTTTAGCGCTAACTGCGTTGAATTCACTTCCAATAGCCAGCTATTGGTGCGTAAATTCGCCTTGTTTTCCCTAAAACTCTCTGGCTAGACAAGGAGAAAACTAAGTTGTGCTTTAGCAACAATGAGTTGGAACATTCCTTATCCAAACCTCAGGTTAAATAAGAAACTTTAGTTAACAAATTTGACACATTTCGAGTTTATGCTCTAGCGTTTTATGACAAGGCCAACCCAGTTGTGCCTTGCTCTTTGTTACCTACGTAAATCAATTATTTGCTTGGGTGACGTATTCGTTATGACAATAATAAACACGGAGTCGTGCATGAGACATTCTATTTTAACAGCCGCGTTATTCGCTTCATTTTCTTCGCTGGCAACCCCTACTTGCCCAAGTATTACCGCACTAGAAACCCATTATGCAGCACCTAATATGCTCAAGCGTAGCTTTTCTAGCTCATTTAACAAATACTTATCTTGGCTGCCGAGTTACCATATGGTGCACGATCAAGTAACCGCTGCTGGTGCTACAACTCAGATCACTGCTAAATTTGACTACGGTAGCATCACTCATAAAGACTTGGAATTCGAGTCGGTGGAGTTTTACTACCGTGCTGAGTCGGACACAAATTGGCAATATCTTGGTGAGCAAACCACCAATGGCGATGGCAAGGCGTTTATCACCTTGCCTGAGTTATCGGCGGGTCAGTATCGTATATACGCAGGCGTACCAGCTGATGGCACTGGTGCACAAGGTTATGTCACGGTTGTTGAGCCAGACACTCAAGCGGTCCTGTTTGACATCGATGGCACATTGACCGAATCCGATGCCGAGCAAATTGGCGACTATACCGGAATAGATCATGCCGACCCCAAAGATGGCGCTTATGATTTAGTTCGCCACTATCTTGATTTGGGCTATCAGCCCGTATTCTTAACAGCCAGAGTGTATTGGTATGCTAAAGGGACACGCGGTTGGTTAAATTGGATGGGCTTACCGCAAGGCTTTCTACGCACATCACTTAGCAATGAAACCAGCCTGTTTAAAACGGCAGAGTATAAAACTGCGGAAATTAATCGCTTAAAAGCGCAAGGTATTGATGTCGTCCGAGCTTATGGTAATGCGAAAACAGATGCTGAAGCCTTTATCAAAGCGGGGATCCCAGCTTCAGAGGCGTTTACTATTGGTTCTGATGCTGGGCATTACGGTACCACAGCAATTACCGGCAATAGTTACCAAGTTCATTTAGGTGAGCTCACAACTTATCCTCACGCTGATTGCTTGTAGACCTTACCCTCGATTGATCCTAATTTTTAGAAATTCGCAAAAGGAGCCGTATTTTGGCTTCTTTTGGGGAATCCTGTGTACTAACTTACGCTGCCATTATTTACTTTTGTTTACGTAACATTCATTAAAATTTCATTTTTTACACTATTCTGGCTTGACCTCTGACCATTGTAATCTAAAGTTTATTTGTTACTAAATTGTAATAATTGGAGCAAGTACATGAAAAGGTTAATTCTCAGCGCCCTGCTTGGGTTGCTATCGGTCGTTACCTCTCCCGCCCACAGCGGTGAGGAATTAGAGTATCCCGTGGTATTAGTTCACGGTCTGTTTGGTTTTGATAATCTGCTCGGAGTAGATTATTTTTATCGCGTACCACAAGTGATCCATGATGAAGGTGGGCAGGTTTATGTTGCAGAAGTATCATCAGCCCATAATTCAGAATTGCGTGGTGAGCAACTACTAGAGCAAGTTGCGTTGGTTCGAGCATTAACGGGTAAAGATAAAGTTAATTTGATTGGCCACAGCCAAGGCGCGCAAACAATTCGCTATGTCGCCTCAGTTAAACCTGAGTGGGTGGCCTCAGCGACTAGTATTGGTGGCGTAAACTGGGGGAGTCGTTTTGCTGATGTTGTTCGCGGTGGAGTAGACAGTGGCTCATTTTCGGAGCAGTTTTTAGCGTCGCTTGCTAACGGCCTTGCGGGGTTGATTGATTTGTTATCTGGTAAAGCAACCGCACCAAAAGACGCACTCGAAGCACTAGGTGCTTTGACCACGGCTGGCACATTAGCATTTAACCAAAAATACCCAGAGGGTGTGCCAAGTCATTATTGTGGCGAAACGCAAAGTCTAGCGAGCAATGGCGTGCATTATTTTTCATGGAGTGGCAGCAAAGCATGGACCAATGTATTTGACCCCGCTGACAACGCACTTGCACTGTTCTCTCAAGTCTTTGATGAAGCCAACGACGGCCTAGTATCAGCTTGTTCTAGTAATTTAGGTCAGGTGATCAACAACCAATTCAAAATGAACCATTTAGATCAGGTAAACCACACCATTGGTATTCATCACTTGTTCGAAACAGACCCATTAACCGTTTATCGCCAGCATATTCGCCGCTTAAAAGGTCTGGCGCTATGAAAAAGTGGGGCCTGTTGCTAATCATTTTGACTATGCTGTCGCTGGTTTATATCGAGAGTGAACAGCAAGAGACGCCGCGTCATGTTCCCCGGTTCGCGGAGTTATCTGAGCTGCAAAGTGATGCGCATAAGGTCCCACAACCCACAAGGAGTGCATCTGCAAGCGTACATTGTGAGACCATTAATAAACAGCATAAGCACCAAATCGACGATTGGCTTTTTGAGCTACAAAACCATAACCAAGTCGAGCGGTGGCAGGCTTATCTGGAATTATTACCACAATGCCTTCACGAAGTTGCTGGTCTCTACGTGCAATTTAAGCAGGCCTTAATTGATGTGGATACGCATCTTAATCTACTAGAACGTGTTGAGCTGCTACACGCACTGCAGCGGCAATTTTTTACGGATGAAGTGATAGCAGTTTGGTTTGAAGATGCTAATGCGTGGGATACGCAAGCTTTGAGTCGCTGGCAAATTTTGTCAGACGCATCTATATCTGAATCGCAAAAGCAGCAATTAATTGAGACGCATATCAGTGGGCTTCCAAAGCGTGAACAAGTGTTATTTCAAACCTCAGCCCAGTTACACACCCTAAACGCAAATTGGCAGCAAAAACACTATAACGAACTAAGTGCTGACTATGGCGATAAAGCCGCAACGCGTATACTTGAAGTCCAGAAGCAACAGAAGTATTGGCAGCAAAAACTACAAAGCTTTATGCTGCAAAAGCAAAATATTCTAGCCGAGCTTGGTGATAGCCAAATCGCAACAGAAAAAGTCGAGTTACTACTCAAACAAACCTTCACGGAAAACGAGCAAAAGCGAGTTGCTGTATTGGTTAAGTGATAATTTTTTAGTTATTGATAAGATGTATAGGCCGGTTACATGGAGCAGCCAAACCTTCAGCCATGAGCCCATCTTGATAACTGGTAAATACAATCAAACAAGCAGTAAAACATGAAAATTGAACCAAACCTGTGGCAG
The DNA here is from genome assembly GCF_000276645.1 of Pseudoalteromonas sp. NJ631. NCBI lineage: Bacteria > Pseudomonadati > Pseudomonadota > Gammaproteobacteria > Alteromonadales > Pseudoalteromonadaceae > Pseudoalteromonas > Pseudoalteromonas sp. NJ631. Next base: position 49,452 of record NZ_AKXJ01000013.1, on the reverse strand, counting down.
CTTTATTTACAAGTATATTTTCAACCAATACAGCCAATCCGCTTTGATACACGGGGCGCTATCTTGAGCCTTTGGAATCCACATGGAAAGGTACTTTGTAAAGATGAAAATCAGCGCTTATCACGATTTTGGCAAGGGGCTTTACAGCGCGCAAATGTGCCTTATCAGTTGCTGTGGGGCGGTGATCAGCAAATGCAATATCGAGAGTTAAGTGCTTATATAAAATGTGATTTAGCATCGGGATACCGATGGGCGGCACGATTAAACCAATTGGGGTTTTATTTCGTCGAAGATAATCAATTGCATCTCTATAACAGTAGCGATAAAGCGCAAAGCGATGTGGTGACGGATAAGTTCGTATCTCGGATTATCTTTGCTGCACTGCCTAAAAAGAACTCTGGGTGTCTAACTGTGCGAAGCGCTGTGCAATAACAGAACTGTCGAAAGAGCTAATGCTCAGTTAGGAGACCGAGTGAAAAGGCGATTTAATTGAGTGGACTTACACCGCTTCACCGATTTCTTCATCCACCAAGCTTTTTATTTCCTGCCTCACCCACTGGTGGATTGGACTATTGTGATGAATGAGATGCCAAAATTGTTCAACTTGAAAATCGGCAGTGTGAAACGGTAAATCGGCCACCGTGATGTCATAACGTCTACTTAAATGAGTGACCAGACGTTTTGGTAATGTGGCAATCAGATCCGTGTTAATCAATAACTCCGGCACCATCGAAAAATGTGGTAAAGATGCCACTACTTCCCGCTGAGCATCCAACCTTTTCAGCTCATGATCCATATCCGTTTTGCACAAGCCATTACCAGAAATGATGAGATGTCGGCTCTGGCAATAACGGGTTAACGTCATAGGCTGATGAGCCCATTTATGCTGACAACACATTACTATGGCATAATTATCATTAAATAAGCGCTGTTTAAATACGTTGGTGGGTGTCTCATCCGTGGAGTACAGTAGTAAATCCGCCACCTTTTCCAAGTAGTCATGAAGCGGTATAAACGAGTTGTAAGACACAATTTGTAATTTCAAATTTGGAGCACGCTGTTGAAAACGCGCTAACAATTTCGGCACAATCATCATCATTTCGAAATCCAGCGCCCCTATAGTGAATACGCCTGAGTATTGCAGGGGATCAAACTCGTCATCCACCAACATATGACGAATAGTAGTAAGTGATAGCTCGAGTTCGCTACGAAGGCGCTCACCTTTTGCAGTTAAACGGTACTCATTTTTCACCTTTACCAATAATGGATCAGCAAATTGCTTACGCAAGCGCATCAGGGCTCGGCTCACTGCTGGCTGGCTCATGTTTAATGCTTGAGCGGCTTGACTAATATGCTTGTGGATCAACACCTTCTCTAAGATCGTTAACAGATTTAAGTCAATACTACGTAGATTTAACTCAGGTACACCCATGCCATCACCGTATAAAATTATGCGTAAATGATCTACATACTATAACAAACATGCATTTTTGATATGTTTGTTTTTGTTTTATCTTTTTTTCATCTTATTGAGGAGAGAAAAATGAAACTATCCACCTTAGCTTTAACCCCTATTGCTGCTGCAGTGTTTGCTTTTAATGTCAGTGCGAAAGGCCATGACCATAATAACCAGCACGCGATTTTATTCCCTGGTGAAACGGTTCAAACCGAAGTCGAACTATCAACAAAGCACTCGCTGAAAATCGGCCAAAAAATCAATAACCTTTATGAACGCCAGTTTGATGACAGTAAATTCACGGTGCAAAAATTGGGTAAAAATACCTACTGGATCGGAGTAAATTACTACAATGCTACCGTTGTGGTGTCCAAAGACTCGGTGTTGCTGATTGACCCTCTTGGTGATGGCCGTATTGATGCGCTTTTTCGAGGTATTCAATCCATCACCAATAAGCCGATCACTGCTATTATGTATTCTCATTATCACCTAGATCATGTCGGAGGAGGTAATCAACTAATTGACTTAATTAAGAAAAATTATCCAAGGGTGGGGCATGTCCGTGTTATCGCTAGTCAAACCCTTGCTGACAAGATCAACCTCCACGCAGAATTGGACGAAAACGGTGTAAGAACCCCTAAAGTTCCAGCACCAAATGAAGTGTACGATTTGAAAAGAGCTAGAACGGTCAAATTTGGCTCAATAAGGCTGAAGATGATGGCACCAGAAGGTTCTGGTCATACACCGGATAACACGATGATTCTAATTCCAAGCGATCGCGTGCTGCATTTCGCCGACATGATTAACCCTGATCAGCTGCCGTTTTACAATTTCGCGGGAGCGGAAGATTTCCATGGTTACGAAGTGGATCTACAAAATCTTCTGAGGAAACCCCTCAGTAAGCACTGGAACTTTATTAACGGCGGTCATGGCAATATAGGTTCAAAAAAGGACGTAAAAGATCTGCTGGAATACATTGCTGATGTTAGAACTGAAGTCGGTAAACAATTAGAAGTTGCACCCTACACCCCAATTTTTAGTGACGGCAACCACTTCATTTGGTTCAAACGCTGGCAAGAAGAGATCGTCAACAATGTGCATTCCGAACTAGCGAACAAATATGGGCATATGTATGGTTTCGATTCAGGTGTGGTGGAAACCCACGCAGCCATAATTTTAGCAGATATGATCGATCATTAAGTTCACTCCGGTCACACGGCGCGCTAAGCGCCGATTTTTTCTGCACCAACTAAATTGAAGAACCTAGCTGAATTGACATCCACGTTTGTAACAAACTAAAAACTGAATAAAATAAGCGCACATAAAATCTATTTACCACCAGCCATTGGAGAATTGGCTCTTTAACTATTGTATAAAGCCAACTATTTCAAGGTCGGTCAGATAAACTATCATCCATATTTGCTGTACCAGTTCAGATTAGCACTGACAGTAAAACTCCCAGGTCGCTGATATCAGCCTCTTTCATTGCTTCCCCGATCTCTTTACTTAGAGTCATCATTTGCATTTGTAACTGAGCTACCATTTGATGTTGCAATTCTATTTGTGCTTTGAGAGTTTCGTCATCTTGGTTTGTTTGAGCTTTTAACTTTTCAAGTTGCTTCTTTGCCTGTTCTAAAAGCTCTTTGAGCTTTTCTAACTGCTCAACCATTTTTTGAATATGACTTGGTAACTCACTTCTTTTATCTTGTTCAGCTTTTTGTGTTGCTTCACGGCCAGAAAGCCTATTTAGCTCAGTTGAAGTTAATTTGTATCCTACTTTATTTGCTTCAATTTTATATTCACTGTTTTGCGTTGATAAAGTACTAACTTTAGGAGAGGTGTTCATACAAAATTAATTGGTTTACTGCAGGTGAACTGTTATCGGCAGAGACCTTGAAAACTAGAGTTTGATAGAAGGAATTGTTTACTAACCACTTACTAACTTTGCCTAGCGCATAGCCGTGGCAGCAGTACAAATCAAACCTTTATAATTTGAGAGCTGACTTTGACCTTGAAAGGTGTGCAGCACGAATAAAAAACAGGGCCTAAATTAGGCCCTGTTTGCTCTACTTAATTGGTTTATTTTAAGTCAAAGCGGTCTAGTTGCATTACCTTCACCCAAGCGGCGATAAAATCGTCTACAAACTTCTGTTTGGCATCGTCCGATGCATAGACTTCGGTAATTGCGCGAAGTTCAGAGTTAGAACCAAAGATTAAATCAACCGGTGTTGCCGTCCATTTTATCTCTCCAGTTTTACGGTCACGACCTTCGTATAAGCCTTCTTGCCCCTCTACCTTTGACCATTTAGTCGACATATCTAGCAGGTTAACAAAGAAGTCGTTGCTCAATTGACCTGGTTTGTCAGTAAATACACCGTGCTCTGCGCCTTTGTAGTTTGCGTCTAAGCTACGTAGGCCGCCTAATAGTACTGTCATCTCAGGTACAGATAAGTCCAGCATATTGGCTTTGTCTACTAACATTTCAGTTGGTGACATAAATGCCTCATCACTGTAATAGTTACGGAACGCGTCTGCTTTTGGCTCAAGGTAGCTAAATGATAAGACGTCCGTTTGTGCTTGTGAGGCATCGGTACGGCCTGGTTTAAACGCTACATTTACTTTGTAGCCTGCGTCGTTTGCAGCTTTTTCAACTGCTGCAGAACCACCTAACACAATCAAGTCGGCAATAGAGACTGCTTTTTTGCCAGCGCGCTTATTAAAGCGGGTTTGAATGTCCGTCAATGTAGCTAGCACTTTGTTTACCTCGTCAGGGTTGTTTATCTCCCAACTTATCTGAGGCTCAAGGCGTAAACGGCCACCGTTAGCACCACCACGCATATCAGTAACACGATGGCTAGATGCTGCCGACCATGCCGTTCTGATCAGTTCTTGCTTTGTTAGACCTGAGTTCAAGATTGATTTTTTCAGGGCGTTTATGTCCTTGTTATCAATCATCTTATAATCCGCTTTTGGAATTGGATCTTGCCAAGTCAGTACTTCGCTCGGTACTTCTGAACCTACATAACGGGCTCTTGGACCCATATCACGGTGGGTCAATTTGAACCAAGCTTTCGCGAACGCCAACTCATATTGCTTTGGATCTTTGCGGAAGCGTTCAATGACCTTACGATATTCAGGGTCAAATTTTAATGCCAAATCCGTGGTGAACATTATCGGTGCGTGGCGTTTACCTTCAATGTGGGCGTCTGGCACTAGGTTTGCCGCAGCTTTGTTGTCAGGGATCCATTGGGTCGCGCCTGCTGGGCTTTTTGTCATTACCCAGTTGAAGTTCATTAGGTTGTCGAGATAATTGGTTGACCATTGAGTTGGTGTGACCGTCCAAGCCCCTTCTAAACCGCTTGTTGTGGTGTCTGCACCTTTACCCGTGCCGCATTTATTTTTCCAGCCTAGACCTTGTGCTTCAATCTCTGCAGCGGCTGGTTCTTTACCCACACAATCTGATGGCTTTTTCGCGCCATGTGCTTTACCAAAGGTGTGACCACCCGCGATAAGTGCGACCACTTCTTCGTCGTTCATGGCCATGCGACCAAATGACATGCGAATATCTTTTGCGGCAAGTAATGGATCTGGTTTACCGTGTGGACCTTCAGGGTTGACATAAATAAGTCCCATTTCAACTGCTGCCAATGGGCCCTTTAGTTTGCCTTTTTTGTCACGACGCTCGTCTTTTAAGAAAGCATCTTCTGGCCCCCAATAAACTAAATCTGGCTCCCAATCGTCTTGACGGCCACCGGCGAAACCAAAGGTCTTAAAGCCCATTGACTCAAGCGCAACGTTGCCCGCTAAGACCATTAGGTCTGCCCACGATAGGCTACGACCGTACTTTTGTTTAATCGGCCATAATAATCGTCTTGCTTTGTCTAAATTTGCATTATCAGGCCAGCTGTTTAACGGATCGAAACGTTGTTGGCCACCTGCCGAGCCACCACGGCCATCGTGTACACGATAGACCCCAGCGCTATGCCATGCCATACGGATCATAAACGGACCATAATGTCCCCAGTCGGCAGGCCACCAGTCTTGTGAATCGGTGAGTGTTTGCTCAATGTCTTTTTTGACTTGCTTAAGATCTAGTTTGCTAAATTCAGCAGCATAATCAAAATTTGCGCCGTAAGGATTGGATTCTGGGCTGTGTTGTCTTAATGGGCTTAGGTTTAGTTGTTCTGGCCACCAAAATTGGTTGGTTTTTGCTTCACTCATTGCTGCAAAGCTCGGAGCTGATAGCGTTGTTGTTACTGCGAGCGCGACGGCAGACAACATCGTTCTAGATTTTCTATTCATGGGAGGTTCCCTCGTAATTAAAGTGTGTCTCAAACTGCGTGTTAAACTTTAGTTCACAAATTGGAAAGAGAAAATCCAGAAAAACAAATTGGTATATTCGGAAAAATAAATCGATAAAAAACGATATTTATCAATACATTAAAATTTCCTCCTACAGCAAGAATATTTTTGAAGTGAAACTTTAATTTAGTCTTTTGCAATAATTGGCTTGGAACAGAAAGCTTGTAAGACCATATTGAATTTTGGTAGCTAGCTAGCTAGGTGCGTAAGGGTTGTGCAAAAAAGTCTCGTGATTGTATTGGAGATGAAAAAATATATGGCGGAGTAGTGAGTTCTACTCCGCTTTATTCGCCAATATTGAAAATAGCAATGGCACTTGATGCCCTTTATTCAATAACTGAAAGCCGTGTCCAGACACCGCCTCTAAACCTTCAAAGCAGTTATATGGACTAAAAGGGTGCTCATCAAAGTGGGTAATTGTAAGACCTGTTTGCATTAATGACTGCATCACTTCGGCGATTGAGTGCGGCCAAGTCGCAATGGTTTGTTTGCTATCTTGGTGGTTCTCGGTATAGGTTGATTCTTCGCTAATATCCGGCTGAGTTTGTGGGAAGTAAGGGTAACCTAAATGAAGGTCAATACTTGGGTGAAACTCCACGAAACAAAACTGACCGCCGGGCTTTAATGCACGGGCAATAGTGGCAGCCCACTGAGATAAATCTTGCAACCAGCAGATGGTGCCATAGGATGCAAAGACAATGTCGAATTGTGTGGTATTCTCAAGCCCAAATTGCGCGATATCCTGACAGATAAAACAGGCATCAAGCCCTGTTTGCTGTGCCAATGTATTTGCTCGGGTTATGGCCTCTGTCGAAAAGTCGACACCAGTTACCTTAGCCCCCAACCTTGCGAATGATAGGCTATCTAGGCCGAAGTGACATTGTAGGTGAAGCAGACTCTTGCCTGATACATTACCAAGTAGCTCACATTCAATGGGATTGAGCGAAGAGGTACCTTGTAAAAAGCGATTGACGTCATAAAACTCAGAGTCAAAATGTGCCTTGGCTCGTTCTTCCCATGCCGCACGATTGAGAGAGACATAATCCATATTGAATTCCCTATTTTTGTGGATTTTCTTTAACAATAAAAAAGTTGGCTCTGTTAGTCTAGCAAAGCAGTCTAATCAGCCGATTTGGTTAGACTGCTTTTGTACTTTTCTTCAATCAAACAGGCGGCAGCGATACATAGATGGTCCATGTTTTTTGCTGCAATTATTTGTGCTGACTTTGGCAATCCGTTCTCATCAAAACCTAAAGGTACAGATGTAGCTGGTAATTCTAGTGCATTGAATAAGCCTGCGTAAGCGAAATCGGCGGGATGGAAGAGCATTTTGCCATGTTTTGGCGCCGCGCTTGGAAATACAGGCATAATCAATATACCATTGTCTCCAAGCTGATTTTCGATGTCTTTTTGTAACCCTAGTCGTGTTTTTGGATCAAGGCTGACGCACTTTTTGAGGATTGGGAGTGAGTACTGATAAGTTAGTGTTGCTAAAATAGCAGGAAGTGAATACTGGCTTTTATGAAGCATGTATTTAACTAACTCCTGAATTGGACGGATTCCTTGACCATCTGATATAAGTTCGGCAATGGAAAGGTGCTGTACTGCTTCAATCCATATCATCAATGCATCTTTAATGGCATGGTGGTTCCATGATTGTACATTGGCCCCCATTGAAGCAAACATTTGACCCAATACATCAATAGGCTCACTCACGTTTGCGGCAACAGCTCTTGCAAAGGTAACCTTAGGTGATGAGCACATAAATACAGAAATTTCTGTTATATTAATGTCGCAGCTAGAAAAAGCGGGTAAATGTTTGACGTTCTTATCCAGGCCATCAGGGCCTGCCATGATCTTTAATAGCGGCATTAAGTCTTTAGCTGTTTTAGCTATTGGGCCTGCGCAAAAAAATGCTGCGACTTTTTGAGCATCCTGATTTTCTAGTCCAGTATCATGAAGAGGAGGGTGGCCTGTTAATGGAACTAGGCCTCCCGACGGTTTATGGCCATAGACTCCGCAAAAAGCCGCAGGGATCCTTATTGAGCCACCACCATCGGTTCCTACGCCAAAAGGTACGATACCAGCCCCAACTGCGGCAGCATCACCTCCACTGCTGCCTCCAGAGGTGTAGTTCAAATTCCAAGGGTTAGAGGTTTTTCCGTAGACTGGATTACTACATTCAGGCCACAACGCCATTTCTGAGCAGTTTGAAAGGCCAATAACAATAGCACCAGCCTTTTTTAAACGGGCGACAACAGTGGCATCATTCGATGCGTATTTTTCTATGCGTTTCATTGATCCAACTGTATGAGGAAGTCCTTCAAAGCCAAGACTCTCCTTTACTGTAAACGGCACACCATGTAAAGGTCCAACAACCTTACCTGATTGGATCATCAAGTCCGCTGCCTTCGCTTCTTTCAAAGCTAAAGCAAAACGCTCAATGACAACTGCATTGAGTTTACTGTTGCGTAGACATGTTTGAATGGCGGCCTGTACGACTTGGAATGAAGTCACCTTACCATTCAAAATGTCTTCGGCAATAACAAATGCACCTCGTTTCCAGCATATGTAAGGTGTATCAGACATATGTTTACATTTCCATTTCTGATATTTCTCTTGAGTCAACCTGAGCCGGTTGGTCGTCATTTTTCATCATCGACTGCAGAGGGGGGGTGTGCTTTTTATCGTGCGTTAAGCAACGTAAATGATCACCCATATTTGTGTACGGAGAAGAAAGTGAAGAGTTTACCTTCGCTTTCTTCACATAAAACGAGGGAATACAGAAAATTACAGTAGACTTTATGAGGTCTGAGGCAATTGCAATAAGACTCTTGGTCATGACCACTCCATGCTTTATGTTGAATTGCCATTTTACTTTTTTCATCACATATAGGCGAAGTCGAGCTAGTTTAAAGAAATATCGAGAAACGAATCGAGCGCGATCTTTATCGTTAGTCGCCCTGTATAATCTAAAATTTATTGTTTTTTCATAGAGGTTAGGTATTAATTCAGGATCTAATGGTTGAGACGGATCTATTTGTTCAGTTATAAGCTCTAGTAACTCTGGAAAAGGGTAGCATTTAGGAGCATTTTCTTTACTAAAGCGGGGAAGCAATTTTGCAAAATGGTTAGCAGAGCGGCCATCTAGGTAACTACCGTTGATGAAATTAGGTAGTACGACATGGAAATAGCCCATATTGGCGACTTTAAGTGTCCAAGCCATTTTGAGAGGGTCGTTCATAATGAGATACCAATTACTCCAACTATCTTGGAGTGCTAATTGAGCTTTTACATGACGCTCCATTGCGTCAACATAATCCTGTGTAAGTTCATGATTTCGATCCTTGCTAATCATAGATGCTATTTGAGTGATTTCATGTGCAACATAAGCAAGACCTGCACTGTTTGCAGGGTCAAAAGTGAAAGCGGCATCTCCAAGTAAATACCAGCCGCTTTTTGAGTAATATTGCTCAGCTTCGTACATGTAGTTGTTGTAGCTACATGTATCATCTATGCTACCCGAACGTATCATGGCTGAAATGGAGGGATGGTCATTGTCTAGAATAGTTAGTAAGGATTCTAACTGAACATTTTTTTGTCCTAATAGCTCTGGCCGATAGGTTATGCCTATACTTACGTGATCTTTGCCTGTACTCGCTTTGAGAGGAATAATCCAAATCCAATATCCTTGGCCATAAAAATGATGGGTAACATAGTATGGATCATAGCAGTGGTGGTTAACTCGAGTATCCGTCATTTCAAACAGTTTTGTACGGTCAAACGAATTCATCCTAAACCAAAAAGAGCTGCGTTGATAAGCAGGAGCTTTATGCAGTTGCAATTGTTTGGCTAGTAGTCTTCGTCTTCCACTCGCATCAATAACCCAGTCAGCGTCAATGTGGGTGGTCTCTCCGTTTTGCCCTTTGAGAACAACTTGATGTTTATGGTCATTATTATCAGATAAAATAACCTCCTGTACATCTTGATCTATTCTACGTATTCCTAATGTCGCATTGATATCTCTAATATCTTGATCGAATACGTTGCGATTTAGATTAAAAGACGGGAGTCGGTTTATTCCGGGGGCTTCATGTACAACATATTTGTTACACTTTTTGTCGTAAGATTGTTTAAAGTAATAAGACAAACCATATTTATGATAATGTTTTTCTTCTAGCAGAGTACTTAATCCAATCGCATTTAAAAATTGGACGGTCACTTCTACAGTGGATTCCCCAACCAAAGGAGAACGTGACTTTTGCTTACCTACTAATGTTACATTTATATCAGGGAATTTCTTTCTGAAGTACATAGCAGCTAGGTTACCTGCAATACCGGAACCCATTATGATTAAGTCGCTTTTCATTGTTTTTCCTTAATTACGATCTAACGAAAGCTAAACGTATCTACCTGGAGAGATAATGTGATTTGGGTCGATACTAGATTTTATGTTTCTAGTTAGCTTATGTGCACTTAGCTGTCGTTCATTAAATAGTTGTACTTGCCCAGAGCCAATTCGATACGGTACAAATCCATTGCGTAAACCGGCCTCATACAAAGCTTTATAGCAAGCTATCGCTTGCTCACTTTCGGTTGTGCTGCTCGCTGAAAAGAGTATTGGAAGCGTGCTATCAAAAGCAAAAGGTGAGATGCTCGTTAAAGTGATTGGAGCATCAAAGCCATAAACGTTACATATATCTGTAACCATCTTGACGTAACGATCACAATCCTTCCCTGACATAGATACTATTGGTGCATACCAAAGCAGTCCACACTTATCTCTCGCAGGGTTGAGGTTTTCATCGGGTGGAGGATTTCTTGCTCTCCAATATGCTAAGGGGAGGGCTACTTCGTCTGGCTTTCCAGCCATCATTGATAGGCCTTTACCCATTTTTTCAAGGAGTGTAGTTACGTTTTCTGAGCAAACCTTAGGCAAGTAGCTTACGGCTGACTGCAGAAAACTGAGTTTTGCTTTATTGATAAAGAGAATTTTTACAGTATTAGGGGACAGCTGTTTTTTAATGAATTTTTTTGCTGACTTTACACTGTCTTTAGTTCCGTATATGGCACCAAACCCAAACCAAGATTTGATATTGTGTACCGATGCATATTTTTCTATCTCATTTGGATCTAGTGGGTTGGTATTTCTATTATTTCTTAAAGATGCTAGTGTAGAATTCATCGTGATTGTGCGAGTTGAATTAATAATGTTAATCCCACCAACTCCTAGGCTGGGAATTGACAAAATATTTCTAACTGAATTTACAATGCTTTCGAGGCTTTCTGACTCAGGCAGCCAAAAGTAAAATGACATTACCTCAGGTGTTCTGCGGGCTAGAGTGATAGTGGCACTAGTGACTATTCCATAATTACTTTGGCAAAATAGGCCATCTGAATATGGACCAATTCCCCATTTATATGTGGCGCGATATCCCTTTTCCTCCAAAATTTCCGACATGGGAGATTTATATTCTTCCCCATTCGGCAACACTGCATTTATTGAGATTATGGACTGAAAATGGTCTGAAATCGGTGTTATTCCATAACCTTTTTCAAGTGCGTTACCAAGTATACTGCAATCAGGTCCAGCCCCTGTAACAGGAACTAAAAAGTCAGCGTTTCTATCTTGGAGAAATTTATACAATTGACCTTGAGTAACTCCTGGCTGAAGTTCTATAAGTCCTAGTTCGGCGTCGAAATAAACAATTTCGTTTAACTTGGATAAATTAACTATAATACTGATTCGGCCATCGCATTCCGTTGGAGGAACGGCGCAACCATATCCCCAGTTTTTTCCTGTACTCACAGGATGTAGTACGAGATTATAAGTGTTAGCGATCTTGACTATATCTTTAATTACCTCAACGTTAAGTGGGTAAACAACTCCTTGTATCGAGCTCGCTCTCTTAATTGTGTCTGCTATAGAGAGCTGATCGATGTTGTTACCAAAGTGAGCTTCGACAGAGTCTGACAGCTCATCGAATAACGTCTCGAGCAGATCTGTTGAGTTTGTAAAGTCGTTCATTTTAAAAATTTAACCCTGAAATACGTAGGAATAATTTAAGTTGATTAAAATCCGACTTTCGGTCCTTTGGCAAACGCTGATACATTTTAGATATTGAATTATCTAAGCTATTATTTTTCTTTTTTTTCCCGTTTGTAATAACTACAGATACTGGACTGATTGGTGTGGAAAAGACTTTAAAATCATTGCTTAGGTTATCACTTACAACTTTTTTGAACTCTTCTATTGAAAATGCTGCTTTAAGTGAGTAATAGTAATCTTTTGCCAGTATAGAATTTTGTTCCAAGCCAGAGCGGGATACAAAATAATCTATAGATTTTTCTTTTTTTAATTTTCCGAAATCATTTATGTATAGGGATCCACCAGGCTTTAATACTCTAGATATTTGTTTAAAGGTTTCATTTAAATGATGTAAATCGGGAAGGTGGTGTAATGCCATCGAAGAACATAAAACATCAATACTATTATCTTTAATAGTGCTCAATTGACAAATATCCTCCTCACGAAAACTAATGTTAAAAAGCCCTTTATCATTAGATATCTTCTTTGCTTTTTCAAGCATCGGGAGTGATAAATCAACACCTAAAAATTGACATTGCGGATTTAGTTGCGCAATCATGCTTAGCAAAATACCTGAACCACACCCTAAATCTAGCACTCTATCATTAGGGGATAGTAAAGAGCATGTTTTGGATAAGTGATATAAATAAGTGCCAGACAGAGTTCCTGAATCTTTACCACCTTCAGTGTAAGCCTCCACAGCCGGTATATTATCCATAATTAATTCAGGTTCAGCCTCTCTAACAAAGTCCGAGTGTCCAAGTAGCTCTCTATATGCTGTTTTAATAAGCCCAATGTCCATTGTTATCCATTCCTATTCAATGATTTAAAACTTTCAAAATAAAAATCTTTTATTTTTGACATGTTTTCAAAATTAATTTGAAACTCACTTAGTGCGAGTTCAGTATCCTCTTTACTCCATTGTGGTATTTTTTGAAACTCAGGATCAAATGGAGAGCTTTCAGGAATGAAAACGTTGTCAAACTTTTTCTCACAAAAAAATTCATAAAGATTTGTACTGCTATTTATCATAAAACCTGAGCGATTATATATTTCTTTAAACCTCTGGATTGCATTAGGAACATCGAGAGTTAGAGCTACCGCTAAAGCATTATTATATTTAGGATGATTTTTTATTTTTCCTAGCTGACTGAATAGCAATACATCTCTGAAAAATCTTAGACTGCTTGGGTGAACAGATATCGCGAGGTTATCAATATATCGAGAGCGCTTAGCCCAGCGAAACATAATGTTATACAGCATCAATGAAACGCCAAATCCTTTTTTAACTGCCAGTGCACCTACTTCTGCAACTCTCCTTTCAGCTTGACGAATCGACAGTATCTCTTGTTGGTGAATGCTCTCCATTGGTAATCCAATGTATGAGTCCTCTATTAGAGATAAAGTACCAACAACTTCATCACCTTTCTTTGCGATAAATACAGTCGAACTTGAACTAAGATTGAAGGCTGTAAGCTCAGGCATAGGCTGGTTTTTAGGTATAATGCCTCTCTCTTTATACATGTAATCAATTAAGTTTATCGCTTGCTTTCTTTCGTCATAACTATTTGCAAGCTTATATATGACACCATTGTTTTCTTTTATTGATTTACATATCTTTTTAAATGCTAAAGAACGATAAACTGAAGTTGGTATTAAGTTTTCTAAAGACAGCTTTTTATATTTCAACGTGTCCATGTGATACTTCCTTTGGTATAAAATATTTAGATTTTGATAGAGCGCGTAGCTTTTTCTAGTAATCTATGAGAGATAGGTGTCTCACTTTCCTGCCACTTATTACATATATTTAAAACCCAAGTTGGATTATCTTTTGCACAGTCATTTAACCAGTTAGCAACAGAGTCTATGACATATTTGTCTTGATCAGATTTAAGGTTATTTAGAATTACTTCGGCTAATTCAGGAGCTTTCTTTAATTCAGGTATGTGTTTACACCATACACCGCGGGGCCTAATACTCTCTGATGCAAATCGTCTAATTCTAGGTGAGTCGGAATATGTTAATGGTTCCAGTACGCTAATTGCTGCTGTAATATCGGAAGCTATGTCCGCCCTAACAGCAAGCCAAGACCATTCACGAACACCAAAGTGATGGTCATCAATCAATGGTATAAGTGAGTCTATTTTTTGTTCTAGATTAAGGTTGTTATCACAGCCAATAGCATAGGCAACCCACCCTCGAACTGAGTCGGAAGGATGTTTCTGTAGCGCTGATTTATCTCGCAGAGACAGTTTTGAATTTATCAACACTCCCATGGCTGACATTCTTTTCGTGATCCCTAAGTTTTTAGATTCAGATATAGAAATAAGGTCATCGGAAGTGAACAGACGCAAAGATGTAGCTAACTCTGCAAAATCAACCTCTAAACATTCGACTAATGTCTTAGATTCCATAATCCCATGATTTAATTTATCTAATTCTAATTGGGTTAGTTGTCCTTTTCGGCTAGCCCCTTTTTCCCTTATTGCCGTATTCATTTTTCATATAACCTATAACTGTTTAGCCATCTAATAACTTGACATCTAACTATTTGGTGCTACAGTAAACCAAATTATCAACTCAATGTAAATAAAAAACAAAAAATGTTTCTTTGTGTGAATTTTTGTTTTATTTGATGTTGAGTTTTCGGAGGCCCTTCATCTCTTAAGTTGATTTATGCTTTAGTGCTGGTTATCCGCCGATATTTTAGCTGTTTCAAGGCTTGAATCGACTCGACTCATGGTAGAATGGGTGGTTTGTTAAAAATTTATTCTATTTGTGATGCTTCGCGTTGTGTAAAGTTAAAAAATTGAGGTGATTTATGTCTGAAAATAAAGAGTTCAGCTTTTCTGAAAAATATAAGCTACTCCTCTCATTAGAAGGTCGAAAGCCTGAAATTATAAATATGCATTCCGTTTTTATTATTTTATCGATGGCAAACTTAATTAATTTAAGTTGCCAGAAGGAATTAGGTAAATACGATATGCAGGAGAATAGACTTGTAATACTTTTAAAATTATACAAAGAAAAAAAATCTTTACAGGTCAGTGATTTTTCAAAGTTACTAGATATTTCCTCTGCTACGGCGACAAGCTTATGTAAACGTTTGGAGAGAGATGGGTTAATAACAAAAGTTCGCTCTGAAAGTGATAATAGGCAGGTTTATACCACGCTAACAAAAGAGGGAATTAGTTTTGTTGAATCAATAGCTTTTTCTCATAGAGACTGGATCGTAAATTTACTTGATGGAGTAAATAAAGACGAGCTTAGTCAGTTTTTTACCTTGGCAAAAAAAATTAGTGTTGAACTCAACAGTAATATTGAAAATATATCAAAAAAGGAATGATAGATGAAGATTCTTTATATTTCTTCAAGTGTTCGAAGCGAACAGTCACTTACTAATAAGCTTGCAAATGAGTTTATTGCGAAGTTGCAAACTCGATTCCCTGAAAGTGTGGTCGTTTCTAGGGACTTGGGAGACCATCCGGTTAAAGGGCCTGACCTGCAATGGACTCAATCAAATACAATTCCAGATTTGGATAAAAGTTCACATGATTGGGATGTATTGGCTCAATCAGATGCACTTATTGAAGAAATTGTAAGTGCGGACAGAGTTGTTATTTCAGCACCTATGTATAATTTTTCCGTCCCATGGACTTTAAAGTGCTACATTGACAATATCGTAAGAAACGAGCGTACTTTCACAATTGACCCTGTAGAGGGCTTTAAACCAAAACTATCAGCGGATAAAAAACTGGTATTAATTACCTCAAGTGCTGGTAGCTATGAGTCAGGTACGCCAATGGAAGCCTATGATTTCTGTACACCTTATATTCGTTCTGTATTTGGGTTCATGGGACTCACGGATTTTCATGCGGTATCAGCAGTTAATCAATGGGCAAGTGAAGAAATGAGAAATGAGGCGATAAACGAAGCACATGATGCTTTGGAGGCGTTGTCGGCCTCTTGGTAATATGCATGAGTTTTGACTAGAGAAAAATTATTTAAATCTATTCACTGCTTACTCTCTAATAACTAGGCTATGAAACTGTTCTAAATTAATATTGGAAGTTATCGATATAGGCCAGTTTATTCTGACAATATCGATAACTTTGTCATCCTCAGAATTGTTATGTGCCTGAGGAATAATTGTTTTATTTCTTCGGATCGTACTTGTCGAACCACCACTGAATATAAGCCACTTTGTTTAGCAGGTTGGATGGCCTTTTGGTGATTCCGTGTGAGGCATCTGGAATTCTGACCATAGCTGTTTCTACACCTTGTAGCTTAAGCGCTTGATAATACTGCTCAGTTTCTGAGATTGGCGTACGATAATCTGCTTCACCTGTCAGTAGCATCGTTGGAGTTTTTACATTACCGACATAGCTAATAGGTGAGCGTTTCATATAATGTTCCATGTGCTCCCATGGTTTTCCTGGGAACCAGTAGTCCGCAAAAAATGGATAGAAATCTGCTGTTAATACAAAGCTATACCAGTTGATCACCGGCTTTGCTACGACTGCTGCTGCGAATCTATCCGTGTGACCGACCGTCCACGCGGTGAGTACGCCACCACCTGAACCGCCCGTAACAAACAAGCGGTCTTTGTCTATATAGCCTTCGCCGATCAGATGATCCACACCTGTCATTAGGTCATCAAAGTCATGACTTGGGTAGTTGTGGTGGATAGTTTGGGCAAACTCTTTGCCGTAGGAATCGCTGCCCCGTGGATTCATGTAAAGCACCACGCTGCCTTGGGCGGCAAAAAGTTGTACTTCGGCGCTAAAATGTGGGCCGTAGTTTGCAACTGGGCCACCGTGGATCTCAAGTACGAGCGGATACTTTTTAGATTTATCGAACCCAGGAGGGTAGGCGACCCAAGCTTGAATTGGCAGTTGATCATGTTTCGACTTTAGCCAAACTTCTTCAACTTTTGCCAGTGTTTTATCGCCAAGTGCATCTTCGTTAAGCTTTGTAATTGGTCTTGGCTCGCCGCGTTTTACGATTGCAACATCGGCGGGGCGCTGGGTATCTGCGAGTGTAAAAGCCACTAGTCCACGGTCACTGATGGCATAGTCACCACCTGAATAGGGGCGACCAAAACTAACACTACCAATGGCATCCGTTATCTGCTCAAAACGCCCTTTTAACGGCTGGTAGCCAAGTGTGGTTTTCCCTTCACTGTCGTAACTTACATAGACGCCACGGCTGTTGGCGGCCCAAGTGATAGAGGCAAGGCTTCTATCTAAATCGGCTGCATAGGTTTTGGTTTCGCCTGATTTGAGATCTTTGACATAGAGTAGGCTGTTCTCGTAATTGGTTTTTTTATCATCATAACCAAGGTAAGCCAGATAGCGGCCATTAGGTGACACCTTTGGGTGATTATCTGGGCCAACTCGGTCAGTTACCGCTGTGATTTCAAGCGAGTTTAGGTCTAGCTTATAAACTTCGCTGTTGGTTGGGTTTAGCTGGTTATCCTTGTGGCGATTCGCCGAAAAATACAGTGCCTTTGCGTCATCAGCAAAACTCAGTTCGCCGCCATGATCAAAGTTGCCCGAGGTTAACTGTTTTGCGTTGCCACCGTTGGCGTCTATTTTGAAAATATGATTAAAGCCCGGTTCGGTATAACCAGCACCGTCGGCGCGATAATATACCTCATCGATAAATACGGGTGGCTTTGCCCATTCTGCTCCTTTGGGTTTCCCAGCAACAGATACCGGTGGTGCCTTTTGGCTGGGAACAAACTGGCTAAAGTATAGGCTTTTACCATCTGGGGACCAATGCAGTCCCGATGGTCCGTGGGCTAAATTGCTGATCTTGGCAATGGCACCGGTTGCTAACCATTTCACATAAATTTGGCTACTACCGTCGCGAGTAGAAACAAAAGCGATGCGATCATTACTAGGCGACAGCACTGGAGAATAATCCATGTGCAATCCAGAGGTAACTGGCTGCATTGCGTTGGTAGCAAGGTCTACGGACCAAATATTACCGACTTTTCTATCACTTTTGATATCCATGCGGTTGCGCACGAAGAAGACTTTGTCACCGTCATTGGTGATGTTAATTTGATTAGCATATTCAAGATTAAATATATCGGTTGGCTCAAGCGGTGCGGCTTGCACGGCGTAAGCTGAGCTTGCAATAGCGACGCCTGCTAGAAAGTATTTCATGACTCATCCTGTTTCTAATTATCATTTCCACTATGCGCCATATTGCAGCTTAATCAACTCTTTGCGGTGAACAAATTAAAAATCCATAAAAAAGTGCTTTACCTCAACTTAGCTTGCGGTTTTATCGTTGCCAGCAGTCAGCGGAACTTATAAATAAGAGGATGATATGTACTTAGAACACGTAAATTTGGTAGTTAGCGACCTAGAAGAAGTTCTTCACTTTTATCGCGCCGTATTTCCTCACTGGGAAGTTAGAAGCAAAGGGCAGGGCGAGTGGTACGGCAAAGCACGAACATGGCTGCATTTTGGCGATGACTATCATTATATAGCGTTTAGCGATCACGGTGAGGGTCGAAATAGAGCACTCGAAGGTCACCAAGTCGGCTTGGCACATTTTGCCTATGTGGTTCAAGGTATCGAGTCTGTCGTTAATAGGCTAACCGAAGCGGGTTATGCGGTCGATAAAGTCGGAGCGCAGCATCCACACCGAAAAAACGTTTACTTTATTGATCCAGCCGGATACGAAATTGAGTTTGTGGAATATATGAGTGATCTGCCTTCTGAGCGTAATAGTGATTAATGTAAAAAATAGGCCCAAACTAGGGCCTATTCGTGCGTTATATCTATTGTTGATAGTTTGACCAATGTTTAATTTGTTCAAATACCGCTTTCGGTGGTGCCGTTTCCTCATGTACTAATTGAATGTCGGTATGCATGATGGACCGTTTAGGACGCATTTCAGTCGTTTGATTCGAATGACCGCTGTTCGCACCGCTCCAGAAGCGTGTAAAATTCAGTATTAAACTTGACCATTCATCGTAGTCAGTCAAAATGGATGTGTTTTCACTGTCATCATTGAGGTTAAAGTCCACTAAAACATCAGAAGTGCTGCCATTACAGTTGAAATCAATGGCTTCTGAGTTGGGATTATTAAGGCCTTTTGATTCGTCCAATTTGGCTTCGTCTAATGGCAGGTTTTTACCATGAGAGTAGTCAATAACAAAGTTCGTAATATCATCTGTCGGGCCGTTTAAAATTGCAGAGCCTTCCGGAAAGCAGTTTTCGTTTTTACGGAACCAGCGACGTAAGTATCGATCGCCTTCGTTATTGCCAATGGTTGATAAGCCACTGAGTTGATATAAATAATTCATCACGCTAAAGTGATTTGGCTTAAAGTTAGTATTTTCATTGCCGCCGTGATACAAACCGAGATTATGCCCTAATTCGTGCATAATCGTTCCTGCTTGGTAGTTGTAGGTCACATTGGTCATAAGTTCTGATTCTAAGTTCAGTCCCCAATTCCCCAGCGAGATAATAAGGTCGTTGCCAAATAATTCAGCTAAGCCAGAAGATCCGCCACTGCCGTCTGCTTCTTGGCTGTTGGCCATCAGCATATAATGAAAAATCGGTCGGCGTTTAAGATCAAAATGCTTGGCTTTGTGATCAAGAATACTCGGCGCTTGCTCTGAACTTACAAAGGTTGTGGTTTGTACAAAGGGGATCTGCTCGCCGCCTCCTAAATCATGTTGTTCAGGTGATAAGCCTTCTGCTTGGTGATACAAATTACCCACGTCAAAATGCACTGCGATATCTTGAGCAGCAAACGCCGCTTTTACTTTGTCGAGTGCGGGTTTGTGAGGCGTAATACCTGCATCATTACTTTCCATATAGTCAACTTCTATGAAAATATCTCTGACGCCGGCTCTTGCCCCCCATTCGTACAAAGGTAGGCCTGCGAATGTGCCACCAGGTTGCTCTGAACAATCAGGGATTCCATCTAAGTCCTCATCTTTATCACAGAGCACATCATTATTGCCGCCAGGTGTAAAAAAGGCGGCAGATTGCCAATCGCTAATCGAATTGGTATCTGTTAATAGGCTTGTTCTAACAAGGCTTTGACCTAGTTGATTTGAAACTGGTAATAACTCGGCACTCTCTTGCCATTCTGAAGGCGTTGCCGGTGCTTTATCACTTTCGCCGAAACGGACAAAATCAACCGTTTCACCTTGCTTGTTTTGTAATTCGACATACCCAGATATATACCATGCTGGTGCAAACTTCCCATCGCCGACTAGCATCAACTGATTAGAGCTTGTAACGCTGCGCTGCCATGTTTGAGGTCCATGTTCATTTTGCACTACGATATATTCGCCCGGTTCAAGTAGCTGTGATTTCAACGGAAAGACTTTAGTGCCGCCATCATTGTAGTTTTCCAACTCGATGCTTTCGGCAACGAGTTGATAATTACTCAAATCGATAGTTTCGTCTGTACCGTTGTAGATTTCTACCCAGCGATTATCATCGATATACCTAGACGATGAAATCTCGGTGATAAGCAAATCTTTCTGTCCAGTAACAAAAGTAAGCTTTTCAGCTTGGGCGATGGCAGTCCCATAAAAGTTGGTCACCGTTTCTGAGATGGTTAATTCATATTCAGTGCCAGCTTTAAGTGATTCAATTGGTGTTAAAGAAACAGCGTATCCATCTTCTTGCTGTGTTTGTCCTACTGAAAATTCTACGCAAGTTTGATTACCAGATTCTCTTAGATGAATTGCGCCATTACACTCTGAAGTACCAATTTCACTTGACCAAGACGCGGACATATTGTCGTCAAAGTGTAACTGTATCTCACCTGTTAAGCTAACCCGAGTCGCTGAGGACTCTGGCAAACTTGTCATTAGTCGTGGTGCTGTTGTATCGATAATTTCTATCTGAACTTCTGCAGAGTTTGTGAGGTCGCCATCGCTCACGCCGAAGTGCAAAATCTCTTTAGTTATGTTGTTATGAGTTGGGGTATAGCTGTATGTCTGCGTTGTTGCATTAATTAATTCAACAACACCCGAAAGTGCTGGCTCGAAAGTGACCTCCAGTGCATCGCCATCTTCATCTTTTACATCTAAAGTAAATTCTAAGGTGTTGTTATATTCAAGACTGTGTTCTGAACCGGTAATTAGAGGGGCTCTATTTATTTGTTTGATGGTGACAGAAACTTCTTTTTCTGTGTTATCACCGTCATCATCTGTAGCAGTTATCAAGAAGGCTACTTTGGTATCTTCAGTGACTTCTGGTGCAGTAAAAGAAAGACTAGAATCGCCCAAGGTAAGATCGATGACGTCTGGCCCTGAAGTTTGTTTTATAGTGCGAGACGAAATTGATCCATCACTGTCTGAAATTGTCACCCCACCACTTAGGAAGCTCCGCTCCCCAATACTTGCTTCGATTGCGGTTACGATTTCTGGTGGAGTATTCTTATCATCACCGCCAAAAAGGTCACAAGCACTCAGATGTACTAACCCTAAGCTGATTAAAGAGAGTTGAAATATTTTTTTATTCATTATTATTTTCTCTGATTGTTACAATATACTTACTAAAAACTTACCCTTTTTAGGGTCTTTAAGTACAGAGGTTGGTGTTAATGAATGTAAAAATAGTCAACGCGGGGTTTATTCTGCTCTTAGCTTGGCTGTTAAAACATGATCTTCCCATTTTCCAGCAATGCGCAGATATTGCTTAGCATAGCCTTCTTGTTCAAAGCCTAGTTTTTGCAACACTCGCGCGCTTGCCACGTTGCTGGGCATATAATTTGCCATGATCCTATGCATGTTTCGCTGATCGAACATATGTGAGATTGCAGCTTCTAAGATCTCGGTCATATAGCCTTGACCCGCAAATTGTGATGCTATGGAATAGCCTAAATAACAAGCTTGAAACGGACCTCGTGCAACTTGGGTGAAGCTGCATAGCCCCGCTATCTGAGGCCGTTCTGGCAATAACGCAATAAAGTGATAAGCGGTATCGGATCGTGCGGCATGTTCGGCTTGCTCTGCATGACCCAAACAATAGTCCATTGAGTAGTAGCTTTCTGGTCGAGACGGCTCCCACGGTGCAAAGTAATCGCGATTCTCTAAGTGATAAGTAACAAGCTTCTCAGCATACTCTGAAGTGAGTGCAACAAGTTTTGTTCTTGCTGTACGGATCATATCCTCAATAATCCAAACTTCTCGTCATTTACCCACTCGCCGTTAATTTGGAAGTTATGTTTTAGCGTGCCTTCAAGCTCAAATCCTAGTTTTTTGAGTAGATGGTGAGAGGCATGATTTCCTTGGGTAACGGTGGCGATGAGCTTGTGGTAATTACATTCGTGCAAGGCAAAATCAATGACGGCTCTAGACGCTTCAAAGGCGTAACCCTTTCCTTGAAATTCGGGAGAGAGCATAAAACCTAACTCGGCCTGTTGAAACGGTGTCCACATACTTAAAAATCCGTGTAGCCCGATTGGGGTCGCTGTGGCCGTTTCTTCAATCACTAAGGTGAGCCAAGTGTTATCTTCTTTGTTCCACTGCCCAAGTCCGGCGCTTAAACCATGGTTAAATTTATCACGCAGCGTAGCTTCATCGGTAATTTCACCGACGAAACGCATGACATCTGGTTGTTGATGAAGTTCTAACCAAAGCGGCCAATCTGTATTAAGTATGGGTCTTAAGGTAAGTCTTTCTGTTGTGAGCTGCATGTAAAGTCCTTTCGCTTTGTTAACTTTCACTTATTAAACATGTACGGCCAGACTATCACAAATTATTGATTTATCACGTTTCTTATTTCTTCAATTAAGGCAATGCTCGCCTCATTGTCACCGTGAACACATAAGGTATCGGCGCGTAAGGAAAGTGACTTCCCACTTGCAGTCGTGACACTGCCTTGCTGGTGTAATTGCTTAACTTGTGCAAGTAGCGCTGATTTGTTATGCACTGCGCCCGCTTCAGAACGGGGAGTAAGTAAGCCTTCATCAGTGTAAAGCCTATCGGCAAAGGCCTCAAAAATCAGTGATACTTTATAGTCGTCGGCGAGTTGTTGGTGGTTTGCTTGTTGCGCAGTGGCTAGCACCATCAGCTTAAGCTCACTTGGGTAGTGTGAAATGGCCTTGATAACACAGCTTAATAACCTTTGTGACTTCATCATATCGTTATAAAGCGCACCGTGTGGTTTTACATAACTTAGCGTCAAGCCTTGCACCTTTGCCATCCCTTCAATTGCGGCAATTTGGTAATGTAAGGCGTTGATGATCTCTTGCTCTGAGAGTTGCATTGAGCGGCGGCCAAACCCTTGGCGGTCTGGATAGCTTGGATGTGCGCCAAGCGCCACTTGATGCGTGTTGACCAGCTTGAGTGTTTGCGCGAGTACATCAGGATCTCCTGCGTGAAAACCGCAAGCGACATTGGCCATGTCGATATGTGGCATTACGTGTTCGTCCAACCCCATTTTCCAAGCGCCAAAGCTTTCACCTAAGTCGCAATTTAATAACATGCTTATTTCCTACTTCGTTACTGCAAGCTCTAAATCTTGTCTATCTGTCACCAATAAATGGTGTGGACTATTCATAATACAAAACTCAGGTGCCGCTTTTGCTATGGCTAACTGAGCTGTTAGGCTGGAACCCCAAAAAACCGGAATCTGCCCCTCTTTACAAGTCAATGGCTCGCCAAAATTGGGCTTGCTAAGATCTTTGATCCCGACCTCATTAGGTTCACCAAAATGAAGTGGTAACGCATAGGGAAGTCGGCTCAGTGTTGCCGCTTGAATGGCACTAATAAGATTTTGCTTGGTTAATGGGCGCATCGCCAGTATTTGATTCGCCTCGTACTTATCTACTGAGTTGCAAGATAAATTACTGATGTAGAGTGGTAAAGGCGTGGTTGGATTCGCCGATGGCGGGTTGATTCCATACTGCGCGAGTAAGTTGTCAAAAGAAAGATAACTGGCAAAAGCAAAGGTAACTAAGTCGTCGCGCCAGTGCTCTTCTATATTGTGACATTCTTGAACGAGCTGGCCATGTTTTAAAATCTGATACTTGGGGAGGTGGTAGCGAATGTCTATATCTTTCCCTAAAGTGTCAAAGTTAAAATTGCCCGGCTCGCTGGGCGGAATAATCAGCTTGCAAACAGATTGATTACTCTCACAAAAGCGAAAGAATGAATATGCTTCGCTTTGTGGCAAAATAATCACATTACATTGTGTGAACCCAGGCACGAACCCTTTAGTAGGGCCCGTATAATCACCATCCTTGATCATTTTTCTTATTGCATGAGGTGCACTTAAAGAAGCACTGGGATCCATAGATTCCTCCAATTAGTGGTTTACTGTAACAGGCAGTGAACCTTCCGCTTTCGCTATTCCCAAAATCACTTTGGCCAGCGCCGTGTAGGCAGGCCCAGCTACTTTTTTATCATGATTTACGTCTACATTATAAGCATAACTTGCTAATACTGCGTTACTAAGAGGACCAAAGGTACTAATTTCGTATGGTGCTCTTAGGCTGATAAATAGCTGCTTTTTACCCTGTTGCTGACCGTATTGCAGTAATGCTTTCAGCGCTGCGGGTTGTACATTACGCGCCACCCCATGCTCTCGTAACTTTTTCACATCGTCCATGCCGCCAATTTCTACTGCACTTTGTGGTGGTGATGCATGTGCGGCGATTATCACGTCGGCCTGTTTAATTGCATCATGTGCAATGTCCGGGTCGTAGGCTTGTTGGCTTGTACAAGAAAGTGTCAGCGAGTTTTTGCTGTATGTTTGTAATGCTTGTTCAAGCGCAAAGCATTTTTGCCTATCAGGCATGATAAGGTGAACAACTTGTGCGTTATCTCTAAGCGGTAATACACCATCGTTTTTTACTTCGGTGATAGCTGCTAGTGCAAGCTCTGCTTCTAAACGACGATGGCTTGGATTGCCCAGCGTTGAATTGGCAATGGCCAAAGAAGCGCTTGATTGTGGCAGCTTTGTTTTGAGCTTAGCGATACGTGCCATAGAACTGCTAAGTTGCTCTTGGTTTAGTTTATTGGTCTCAAGCGCCTCAGCTAGCTGAGCCATATATTGCTCAAAGCGTTTGATGTCTGCTCGATTGCGAATAGCAATAGGCATTAGCGCGATATCCACGCCAGCATTAAACGTTTCAATTGTTGCATCGACTGGATTAAAAAAGTCGCTGATCCCAGCCATATCTAGCGCATCGGTGACGGTCACGCCTTGGTATCCCAACTCGTGTCTTAGTAGTTGTGTCATGATCTGATAAGACATAGTAGCAGGCCTTATCATGCTCTCACCTTGAGAATTAACGACTTTACTGTTGTCGAGCGCCGGATATTGAATATGGGCAGTCATTATCATGCCAGGAGGCGATGCTTTGATTATCTCGGCAAAGGGCAATAAATCTTGCTGGTTAATTTTGTCGCGGTCGTGATCAACACGAGGTAGTCCCGTGTGGCTATCAACATGTGTATCACCGTGGCCAGGAAAATGCTTTAGCGCAGAAAGTACACCTGCGGCCTCAAAAGCTTTTACCTGAGCAAGACCTAATTTGGCGACCACTTCCGGATTTTCCGAGAATGACCGCACATTGATCACCGGGTTGTTCGGGTTGCTGTTCACATCTACTGTTGGGGCGAAGTTTACGTTGATCCCTAAGCTATTTAGCTCCTTTCCAATTGCGCTTGCCACTTTGGTTGCGTATGTATCACCCTGTTTTGGATAGGTTGCTCCAATACTCATATTGCCGGTAAACGACGTTGCTTGTTCACGATTTATTCGTGCAACTCGGCCACCTTCTTGATCGATGGCAATAAATAAAGGAAGTTGACTTTTACTTTGTTGTGCCGCACTTTGCAAAGCATTGGTTAGACTGACGATTTGCGCGGTGTTTTGCACATTTTCGGCAAACAAAATAGCGCCGCCGATGTCGTATCTACTAATCAATTCGGACAGCTCAGGCGGTAAAGTTGTCATCGCTGCTCTACAATCTCCACTTGGCTTTTTGCTTTCAACGCAGTAATAGCGGAAATCGAGCATAAGCTTTTGTCCAAGCATTTGCGAAGTGGTCAGTGGCACTTGTGCTGCTGTTGCGTGAGCTGAAGTGATGAAACTCATGAATGTGATAGTTCCTAAAGTAGTGAGCAGAGATAATAATCGCACAATCAATAATAAACGCTGAATAAAATTGTCTACACTTTAACATTGATTTAGAAGCGACTACAAAATGCTTTCTATTAGGCGATAACAGCATAAATGAAGCACAGATTTTAAAAGGAATAAAAAATGAACAACCATATAAACTATGTAGAATTAGCAGCAAAAGACTTAGTAGCAACACAAGCTTTCTTCGAGCAGGTGTTTAACTGGCAATTTGAATCTTACGGGCCAGATTATATTGCGTTTGCAAACTCAGGCCTTGATGGCGGCTTTTTCCGAGCCGATGTGTCTTCTAAACAAGCGCAAAGTGGAGCGCTCGTAGTGTTATACAGCGATGAGTTGGAAGCCGTGCAAAGCAAAGTAGAGCAAGCAGGCGGAGAGATAAGCAAAGCTATATTTGAATTTCCTGGCGGTCGTCGCTTTCACTTTATTGAGCCGAGCGGCAATGAATTTGCAGTGTGGTCTAAATAACCTGAGCTTAAAAATAATTGGTTAACACATTCCTTATTCAAACCTCAGCTTAAATAACCAAACGGTGTGTTGTAAAGCCCCTTTACAGTACACGTAAATACTGAGGTTTTGCTGCAATAATCTTTCGTTTTCAGAACAGATAAAAACTTGAATTCGTTGCTATTGTGAACAATAGTTATTAAACACTGATGCAAACATCTCTTTGTATTTGATACCTACTTACTGCGTGATCAGCCAATAGACTTATCTAATGGGTTTAGGTTTAGCGTAGAAGTGCAGGTGGCAAGGGCAATCATTGTACAAAACACCGCTAAATGCATCTTCACCATACTTAGGTTTGATTAGGCAATGAGACGGATATTCTTAGTTGTTGGTATTTTACTCTCCTTAACCATGCTTATGGCCGATAAATTGGGCCTATTCTTATTGTTGCCTATTACTTTTATTGCCATCAGCGCTTTAGTTTTTTTGTTTGTAGCACTGCTTTGGTGGCAAGTACAAGATACTAAAAAAATTATGGTTGATGATGGTTCTAGCGTGCCACAAATGATGTTAGACAGCGACGGCGTTATCCTACAAGCCAATGAGCAAATGCAATCCTTATTGGGTGTTGGCAGCTCAGTAATAGGGTTAAAACTTGAAAATTTAATTGCGGTGAGCGGTAATATCCATAGCGAGGCCAAGAGTGGTGCAACAAGCATGTTCGAAGCGCTCGTAACGCAAAGCTATGGTAATTGCACGACCAAACACAGTGGCAAAGTTATTAGTCCTGTTACTTTACCAATTAAAGTCGCGGATACCGTTACAGGATATCTCTGTTATTTTAATTCTAGCAACAGAGAAAATCGCCTCGCTCAGGCACTAGAAGAAGAAAAAGAATTGCTCGAAGTGACGCTGAGCTCTATTGGTGATGGCGTGATCTGTACAGACGTAAATGGCGTGATCACTTATATTAACCCTGTCACAGAAGCCATTCTCGCGATGTTAAATGAAGAAGTGGTCGGGCGGCGATTTGATGATGTTATGTCTATGTATCACGAAGAAACCAAAGCTTCGGTCAATAAATTTCCTGAGCTTTGCCTAAAGCAAGGCCATACCATTTGTTTACCTGAACTCACTTCCATCACCAATCATCTTGGTCTTACCTTTGCTATCCAAGATTCCTTCTCTCCTATTATAGCTAAAGATGGCAGCTACCTTGGCACGGTAATGGTCTTTCAAGATGTGACAGAGTCGAGATTAATGGCGAAAAAAATGAATCACCTTGCCCATCACGATGCATTAACTGGACTACCCAATCGCTTATTGCTTCATGACCGTTTAGTGCAGGCTTGTAAACGAGCCAAGCGTATGAGTCACCAATTTGCTTTGGTATTTATTGACGTCAACAAATTCAAAAAAATCAACGATTCACTGGGGCACGATTATGGTGACTTATTACTCAAAGAAATTGCGAGTCGATTAACTCAGCAAATTCGAGGATGCGATACCGTTGCCAGAATGGGAGGCGATGAATTTGTGTTACTCATTGACGGGATCCAAGATAAAAAATATGTACGTAAGGTGGTGAGTAAAGTATTGAGTAGCGTTAATGGACAATATTGTTTGCGCCAAGTTAGCCTAAAAGCCACGGTGAGTGCTGGCGTTGCAATTTACCCTGATGATGGTGACAACACGGAAGCTTTGTTAAAGCATGCTGATACCGCAATGTATCGAGCTAAAAAAGCCACACAAACGGAGTTTCAATTTTATAACGCACGCCTAGATCACGAGTCTGAGCAGCGTTTAGTGCAAGAAAGTCGGATCATTCAGGGGTTAGATAATCGAGAGTTTATTCCTTATTACCAGCCTATTGTCGATGCGCATACCCGCAAGATTAAAAAACTTGAAGTGCTCGCAAGGTGGCAGCAAGATGAACAATTGTTGGTACCTGAAGACTTTTTTGAAGCGGCATGTGATGGCGATCTGATGGTAGAAATTGGGCAACAGCTCAGAACACAGGCCTTTCAGGCGATGAAAACATGGTTTTACAAGTACGATAATCTCGTGGTTAGCTTTAATTTTTCGCTTGCTGAACTCACCAATAAAACAGTAATAAAAAACTTTATGGAGCAGGCTGCGCAACATCAGTTGCCATCTCGACAAATTGAAATAGAAATCAAAGAAGTTGACCTGATAGAGCTACTTGATAAAGCACCGGAAGTGATGGCGGAATTAGAGCAAACTGGTATGCGGATCTCAATTGATCATTTTGGTGTCGGGCATACCAGCATGCTGTACTTGCAAAAGCTCACGTTTGAAACCATTAAAATTCCACCGGCTTTCCTTGCTACCCCTCAGTCGGTTGCCTCACAAAATGATATTGCAAAACTGATTGTACAGATGGCAAAGAGCTTGGATGTAGAATGTGTAGCGGTAGGTGTTGAGACCGCGTTGCAAGCTAAGTCTCTTAATCTCAATAGCTGTCACCTTATCCAAGGCAACCACCTTTTTGCTCCCGCCCCAGAGTCAGAGATCACCCCGATTCTCATTACCCACATGAGCGTAGAGCGGCGCAGATTAGGTCAAAATTAGTTTTGAAGGTTCTTGTTGGTGCATAAATCCAAGTGCACCACCTGCTAACTGCCTAACACTTCGTTAATTTCTGGATGAGAAATTATTAATTCTGAAAGCTAAGCCCAGAGCGATTAATTGTCTTTCTCACTAGCAGGGCCTCTTGCTGCGGCTTTTTTCGGTGTTGTTAAATTATCCGGAAGCATGGTGTGAAATGGATTTGATTGGTTATATATAGCGGTATTTTCAAGTGAATAACAGTCATTTCGACTTTCTTGTTCTTGAGCAATGACTTTTTCCAGTCTTACTTTTTCAATTAGCCTAATGTCATACAATTCTGATATTTGATTCGTGCTATATCCAAGCGCCGAGAGTTTCTCAGCGGTTATTATCCAGTCGAGCGCTTCATACGTATTAGAAGGTGCTTGCTTTCCTTCCCACGGAACTATTTTTTGCTTTAGTGGTATTTCATAGTTTCGATATTTTTCCCCAATGATTGCGCCAATGAGTAATGATACTGAAAATATTGCAATTAATGCACCGAGTAAGTTAAGTTTCTGCTTAGTCGGTGAATTAACCTCAATCTTAATAACGCCAAAAATAGTACCTAATAAAGCTGCGACAACAGCAAAGAAGGAAGCAACGACTGGGGTATTTGACGCGCCAATAAAGCACCCCAGTACTAAGGCAAATATACTATATCCTATATATATCACTTTCTAATGCCTGCTTCTATTTACAGCGCTTGTTACAGCGTTTTTTACAACGCTCATAAATAGGGCCGCACTTAGAAGAGTTGCTACCTTTGAGGCAATCTTTTCGAGATTCATCACAATTGTCAACACACTCACTCCAGTCACACGAAGGAGGAGTTCTACTGGTTGACGACACCAAGTTTAAATGAATTGGTTGCTGATTGTTGATAAGTAAATTATCTAGTTCAACTTGAGTTTGAATGGAAGGCTCATTTGTAGTTTGGGTTGCCAATGCACAAGCACTGAATACTAGTATAATTAAAGTGGATAATACTTTCATAACAGAATTCCTTATCGTTAATTGTACAAAAATTCAGGTTAAATACCCACTGAAACCCGCAAGCTAACGAAGCTTTCACCTTGTTTATATGCGCAAGTGGGGCGGCTCATGAAGGCGTTTTTTATTTCCTTATGAGTCTATGGTATGTAGTTCTAAAAATTGCAATTGTCAAGTAACAGAATACAGCAATTTACTACATTGAAATTATAACCTTTGGCGATATTATCTTTTGCCTCTTAGTATCAAAAAGTTACTTCTCTTTGTTTATTTGCTTAAAAATATTCCTAAAACTTTCCCTTCGTTCGTTTATAGATTTACAGAGCTTCACTCACTTGCTCTGCCAACAACAAGAATGAAGGGAATACCATGAGCAACAATACATCTCGTTATAACAAACACCTTATTGCGCTTGCTATCAGTGGCGCGTTATTGGGTTCGCAAGCCGCGCTTGCACAAACAAAAGCACAAGACGCTCAAGTAAATACAGAAAAAAAGAAACTACTCGACCTTGAGCGAATTGTCGTCACTGGCAGCGGTGGGCGTGGCCAAACTAAGTTGGAATCATCTGTCTCAATTACCACCTTAAATGCCGAACAGTTGGCGCGAGAAGCACCTCTAGGTACGGCGGATCTGCTGGAAAGTGTGCCAGGCTTTTGGGTTGAAGATTCAGGTGGTGAAACCAACAATAATGTTGCACCTAGAGGACTACGTGGCGGTGAAGGCTTCCGTTATATCGGCGTTGAAGAAGATGGGCTACCTGTGGTGTACGACGGCGTTTGGGTTGATTTTTATCAGCGTCAAGATATCACGATTGAGCATATGGAAGCGGTTCGTGGGGGCACCTCAGGCCTACTAACCACCAACGGCCCCGCGGCATTAGTAAACTTTATTACCCGTAAACCAGATGACATTGAAGAAGCGACGATCCGCCTAACTGCTGCCGATTACGGCATGTATCGCGGCGAGTTCTTTTATGGCACACCCATTAGTGACAACTGGAAAATGTCGATAGGTGGCTCATATCGTCGTTCTGATGGCGTGAGAGACACAGAGTTTACCGCAGATCACGGCGGCCAACTTCGACTCAATTTAGTGCGTGAGTTTGATAAAGGCCAACTCACGCTGTCTGCCAAACACCTCAATGACCATACCACTTTCTTTGTGCCTATTCCGCTTAGAGATCAAAGTGACCCTAAAGGCATTGCTGGTGTCGACCCACAACATGGCACCTTAATTGGTAATGGTCAGCGCTTTTTACACTATTTACAGCCTGATGGCAGCTATAAAACACGAGACCTTAAAGATGGGCAGCATACCAAGTTTAGTACGCTAGGCTATCACTTAGACTGGGAGTTAAGCGACCGTTGGCTGCTAAATACAGCTGGCCGTTACTCACAGTTTGAAAACGACATGTATATTTTGCTTAACTTCGATAACTCGACGCTCGTCAATGCCAATACCCGACTTGGGCAGCAAGATGTGCAAAATATGCTGGACCGGTTTGCCAGTGATGGCGCCGTTGCCGCACGGTATCGATATGTCGATAGTGGTGAAATACTGACAGATGTCAGCAATTTAAACGGAAACGGCTTAGTCACCACAAGCTACCCGCTTTATTCGCGCTATGATGCTGAGCAGTTTGTTAATAAGCTCAATTTTACCTATGAAGGTGATCAGCACACGCTGAGCATAGGGTGGTTATTTGCCTATGTAGATGCGGACTCCTTGCCAGTTGATAAATGGGAATCGCAGTTTTTAACGGAAGTAAAAGACAATGCTCGATTACTCGATATTGTTGCAGTTAACAGCAATCAGCAAGTGGTTGGTCAACTAACTGACCACGGCTCAACGGGTTATGCTCCTGGTTGGGGTCAGGCAACCGCTTTTGGTACCAGTACTTCCAACTCTTTATTTATCAATGAACAATATCAAGCAACCGATAACCTTCGTATTGATGGCGGGGTTCGGATTGAGTGGTTGGAGCTAGATAGCACCGCCTCCGCAACCACATTTGCACAGCCTGTTGCGGGCGCTTTTGACAGCGCTGGTAATGACATAGATAACAATCTTGCCAACAATTACGTCGACATGCCGTCAAACAAATTCCTGTCAAAAACTCGTAGTGAAACTGAAACCGCATGGACGGTGGGATTCAACTATACCTTCTCGGATGATGTGTCAGTATTTGGTCGTTATGCCGACGCATTTGAAATGCCAAGGTTAATGAGCTTTGGTCAGAACATTCACTCAGGGGTTGATGCCGACTTTAATGACAGCGTTAATCTAACCTTTAGCGAATTGGGTACTCGCTATGCTGGCGATTCAATTGGTGCATCACTGACCCTGTTTAGAACTAAATTTAATGACTTAGTGGAACGTAATTTTACCGGCAGCGATGGTGAGGTGGCGAATCAAACGATAGACACTGTCACCGATGGTCTTGAGTTTGAAACAGTGTGGCAGGCGCATGACAATTTACAGCTTGAGCTGACAGGCGTGTTACAAGACCCAAAAATGGAAGGATTTACCGGGGCATTTGCACATTGGGAAGGCAAGCAAGTGAAGCGCACACCTAAAGTGCAGCTTCGGTTAACGCCAACCTACTACTTTGACGACGGTGATATCTATTTAACTATTCACCATTTAGGAGAGCGTTACTCAGACGGTGAGAACAAGTTTGAGCTTCCTGCCTACACCACAATCGACATGGGCGTGAATTATCGCTTTACCGACGCAGTTGCACTGCACGTGAAAGCGACCAATATCAGTGATGAGCTCGGGTTAACCGAAGGAAACCCGCGTGCCATCAACGATGTTCAAGCAGGATACGACTATTACTATGCTCGGCCGATCTTAGGACGCACCATCAGCGCCTCACTGACGCTGAATTTTTAGGGCCTAATGTTCTTTCAAGTTTGTTTTTGCAGCAGTTTGATTGGTATTTATACAAGGTGGAGCCGGCGTAGCATAGTTATTCTATGTGAGTCTGGCGACAACATAGTAGAAATGCCAATCAAGCGCTGCCCTTCGGGTTCACCTGAGTGCGCTTAGTTCATTGTTGCTTTTTGCTCAGTCCACTATGTAGCAAGTCGAGCGTCGTGACTAAAACTCACTCAGGGGAACAAAAATTAAATAGCAAAGGTCATTAGGCCCTGTATTTCCCTTGCTAATTTGCACACTGCCCAGTGCTCATTAGTTCACTCAAGCCCGCTATAAGCGGGCTTTTCTCAGGAAGTTATTTATGAACCAGAGTGTCTTTTATACATTTTTGCAAAGCAGTTTATTGCTGTTTTCTTTGTTGTTCACACCACTTTGTACAGCGCTACAGATCACCCCAAAACCACTGAGTGCTAGTGTTGGTAACGGTCACTTTAACCTTACCCATGACAGTAAAATTACCTTTAACCAGCATCAAGCTCAAAGCGTTGCGCAGCAATTAGCGACCTTCTTGCGCTCGCCGACGGGTTATCAGTTACCTGTGTCTCAGGCTGATAGCACAACTAAAAATAGTATTGCCTTTAAGATTGTCGATGCACCGCTATCTCAAGAGGGATATGCGCTGAGCGTGACAACTGAAGGGGTTGAAATACAAGCTAATACTGCGACCGGATTATTTTGGGGGATGCAGTCGCTGCGACAATTACTCCCTGCTGAGATAGAGTCGCGTATGCCCATCAATCAGGCGAGTTGGGCAATACCTGCGGTAGAAATAAAAGATCAGCCCAGATTTTCTTACCGTGGCATGCATTTAGATGTGAGTCGGCACTTTTTCGATGTGGCTTTTGTGAAGCGTTATATCGACTGGCTGGCGATGCATAAATTCAATGTCTTCCAGTGGCACCTAACCGATGATCAAGGCTGGCGAATTGCCATTGATGCGTACCCTAAACTAACCGAGATTGGGGCAACCCGGCCTCATACTGTGGTTGGCCATACCTATGATTATCAACCATTGTTTGATAATAAAACGGTGTCGGGCTTTTATACCAAGGCGCAAATTAAGGAAGTGATTGAGTATGCGCAGGCGCGACATATTGAAGTGATCCCTGAAATCGATATTCCGGGGCATAGCAGTGCGATGCTTGCCGCATATCCCGAGTTATCTTGCCACCAGCGCGCGGTAAAGGTGCAGCCGCAGTTTGGGATTTTTGAAGATGTGTTATGTCCCCGTGAAGACGTGTTTGCGTTTCTTGGTGTTGTATACAAAGAGGTTGCTGAGCTATTTCCGAGCCAATATATTCACATTGGTGGCGATGAGGTGATAAAAAAGCAGTGGCTAGAGAGTGCCGAGGTGAAAAAGTTGATGCAACAGCATCAGTTAACCACACCTGAGCAGGTGCAAAGCTATTTTATTAAACGGGTCGCCAAAATCGTCCAAAATCTTGGCAAAACGGTGATTGGTTGGGATGAAATATTAGAAGGAGGGGTAGCGGATGACGCCGTGATCATGTCTTGGCGGGGCACGGAAGGAGGCATTCAAGCTGCAAAAATGGGTCATCAGGTGATCATGAGTCCTTATCAATATATTTATTTTGATGCCTATCAATCGCGCAATCTTGATGAGCCTAAAGCTATCCACGGGCTTTCAAGCCTAAAAAACGTTTATCAATATGAGCCGCAGCCCAGCCACTTAACCGCTGAGCAGCAAGCCTTTATTGTTGGTGCGCAAGGTGCACTTTGGACTGAATATATAAAAACACCTCGTCATGCTGAGTATATGCTGTTTCCGCGCTTGAGTGCGCTGGCCGAAACATTGTGGTCGGATAAAACACAAAAGTCGTGGTCTGATTACAGCCAATATCGTTTACCCGCGCTTTTAAAACGCTACCAGAAGATGCACCTGAATACCGCTTATAGTAGCCATAAGCCTATTATTTCAAGTGAGATTAATGGGCAGCAGCTCATCGCTACCATTACCTCTGAAATTGCCGACACGGTTATTTACTATACCTTAGACGGCAGCGAGCCAACGCTACAATCGCAGCAATATCAAAAGCCGCTAGTGATAACTGACGAAACGCAGCTTCGCGCCCGCAGTTATGTAAGCGATTTAGGGCAACTGGTAGGCGACGCGCGTTTAACCCTTTCACCTCATTTAGCGCTTGGAAAAGAAATAACGCTTGCCTCGATAGCTGCCGAAGGCTCTGCGACTAAGCTGCAGGATGGTCAATTTGCTTATGATCAATTTTACAGCGTTGATGATTATGCGATTTTTTACGATACCGATCTTGAGGCGGTTATTGACTTAGATGCGTCAACGCAAGTGCAGCAGGTTAAGCTGGGCTTTGACAGCGGGCGACATAGACAACTGCACCCGCCAACACATATTCAAGTGCTGGGTTCAAGTGATAAACAACAGTGGCAAACGTTAGCTGAGGTTAATAATCCGCGTGGGCCCATGTCAGTGTTGTCGTTTGCTCCTGTAAGTGTGCGCTTTTTAAAGGTGGTGGCCATTAATAGTAAGCAATCTGACGATATTCAAATCCCCAAACTTCCCCTGTATATCGATGAAATAGCGGTATATTAATCACACCAGCCCTAATACTAAATACGTAATTAGGGCATTATTTATGATTCCATTCCCAACTTCCTCGGCTCAAACGTTTACATAGATAGAGTGGCAGCAGTACGCGCTCTATCCGAACAATAACAATATTTTAGGAGCCAACATGTTTGCAAAAAAACAGATAATTACTGCCTCACTGTCAGGCTTAGCCTTGTTGACTGCGAGTCACTACAGCTTCGCACATCCTCATCCAGATAACTTAGCATTACGCTGGCAAGTCGTGGATCATGGCATTGGAGAGAATATCTTTCTTGGCAGTCTGACGATTACTAATAACGGTCTTGAGCCGTTGGGTGAGTCTGGCTGGGCGCTTTATTTTAGCTCGGTAAGGCCGCCTGCAAGCGTACTACCAGACTCAGATCCAAATGGTCAGTATGCGCGCCAGCATATCGCCGCACAGAATCTAAGTTTAGAAAATGCTGATGACGCAAAAAGTGGTGATTACTTTATACTTAAGCCCACAGCGGGTTTTGCCCCCATTCAACCCGGTGAGTCTCGTACTATTGAAATCGTTGCACAGTATTGGCAAATGCTGAAAAACGACTCACCGTCGGGTTTTCACATTAGCTACAATAGTCAAGCGCCTCAAGCTGTGCTGGTGGACGTGATGATGAACCCAAGCGATCCAAAACAAACAAAGCAAGCGGTTAACGATAATATGCCGGTGCAAACGTCCGCCATCCGATTCGCCGAAAACAGCGCGACGCACATGGCATTGCCGCTGAAAAATCGCTTGGTTCCGCAGCCCCATTCAGTGGTCACACCGAATGATGAATTCTTAACTTTGATGAGCCAATTAACCAGTATTTCAGCGCCAGCTTCACTGGCTAAAGAAGCCACCTTCTTACAAACTGCACTGCGCGATATTCTGAGTGGCACATTTGCGATTAATAGCACCGTGCAAAATGGCCCGAACCTTATCAAGTTGCAGCTAGACCCAAATCTCGATACCAATCAAGACAATCAGCCGGACGCAAGTGGTTATAAGCTTGAGGTCGATGCATTCTCGGGGATCACCATTACCGGAAGTGACGCCCAAGGGGTGTTTTATGGCATTCAAACACTTCGTCAAATGATCCCAACCACTGTGTATAAAACGGCTAAAAACTCAGCCACTTTGTCCGACAATGCCGTACTACCCGCTAGCACTATTTTGGATGCACCACGGTTTGAATATCGAGGCATGATGCTGGATGTGTCGCGTAATTTCCAAAGCAAAGAAACGGTATTTAAGTTGTTAGACTTAATGGCTTTTTACAAGTTAAACAAATTTGAAATTAACCTTGCCAACGATGAAGGTTGGCGACTAGAAATTCCCGGTATTCCTGAACTCACGGAGTTTGGAGCAAAGCGGGGATATGACCTGAGCGAAAGTACGATGCTGCATACGTTTATGGGAGCTGCCAATGGCTTTGCGCCAGGAGATGGGATTGAAAATAAACCCACGGATGAAACAGCTGCAAACTTAGGTACCGCGCCTAGTTATCAAGGCTTTGAAATTGCTCAGCAAAACTTTCTCGGTAAAGGCTGGGGCTACTACACGGTGAATGATTTTAAAGAAATTCTTCAGTATGCCGCCGACCGTCATATTGATGTGATCATCGAATATGATTTTCCAGCCCATGCGCGCGCAGCAATCAAAGCGATGGAATATCGCTACAACAAATACAAAGATAGCGACCCAGTTGAAGCAAATCGTTTTAGATTGATTGATCCGCTCGACCAGTCGCAGTATTACACCCCACAATTTTATACCGATAACTTTGTGAACCCAG
Source organism: Pseudoalteromonas sp. NJ631 (assembly GCF_000276645.1). NCBI lineage: Bacteria > Pseudomonadati > Pseudomonadota > Gammaproteobacteria > Alteromonadales > Pseudoalteromonadaceae > Pseudoalteromonas > Pseudoalteromonas sp. NJ631. The sequence continues at coordinate 12,011 of NZ_AKXJ01000013.1, read as the reverse complement.
CACTTGAGAGCACCTTTACTTTCCTCAACCATGTAGTGAGAGAAACACGCGCCATTTATGATGCCGTGCCCGATGCGACATTGACTCGGTTGCATGGCGGTGGTGACGAGCTGCCACATTTAGGTCCGAATGAATGGTGGGCGCAATCTCCAGCGGTAGATCAAAACCCAGCTACGGCGGGCAAAACCGATGCAGAGCTGTTTGACTACTTCTTTTTACGCTGGAAGCAGATAGTCAATCAGCATGGCTTTGATATGGCAACTTGGGGCGATGTGTTATCGCACAATGGTACGGGTAATGTAAGTTACGGTGAGATATTCCCCGTGTTTTGGAATAACGTGTGGGGTTGGGGCAATGAGCATCAGGCCTACAAATTTGCGAACCAAGGTCACAAAGTGGTGCTGGCTCATGCGACAAACTTGTATCTTGACCTTGCATATAACAAACATCCTGATGAAATAGGCTATCACTGGGCAGGTTACACAGATACCAAAAAGGCGTTTGAATATCGTCCGTTTAATATTTACGCCAATGCCGAGCGTGACAAGCTAGGCAATCCAGTGCCGTGGGACCCAAAATGGGTGTTACTGAGCGAAGCGGGTAAACAAAATGTTCAAGGTATTCAGGCGCAACTATTTGGCGAAAACCAAAAGTCACCAGAAATTCTTGATTATATGACTTTCCCGAAATTACTGGGTGCCGCTGAGCGTGCATGGGTGCAGGATATGCCTGCGCAAGGTGCAGCGACTACCGAGGCTTGGTACACCTTTACTAATACCTTAGGACAATACGCTCTACCACTATTGGATTATTACCAAGTGGTCGATATTAATGCTCAAATACCACAGCAAGTAGGGGTAAATTATCGTATTCCATTACCTGGAGGCGCGATTGAAGGTGGTAAGTTAATCGTCAATACCCGGTTTGTTGGCATGGCTACGGAGTATTCGGTTGACCAAGGCGTAACATGGCATCGCTATGAAGGGCCTGTGACATTGACCGCGTCATCTAAAGTACAACTCAGAACGGTGAGTGATTCGGGCAAAGTAAGCCGAGTCGCAACGGTTAATTAAGCAAATTAGTTTAAGCAACGCCAGCGAACCTATTAATTTTTGGCTATTTATGGGTTCGCTGCACGCTAACACAAATGGAAGAGTAGGATGCGTATTCATGCCACCGTTATTATCTTTTAAGCGTAAAGCAGTCGATACCACTAAGGTCGCTGCAAACGATGACCTTGCACGTCGTCAGCAAGTAGAGCAGCTGTTTTTAAAACAACAGCAAAAGCTGATCCGCCATATTATGGGCAAAGGGTTAGACAAACGTGAGGCGGAAGACGTTGCCCAAGAGGCGTTTGTAAAGTTGCTTGGACTTGAGCAGGATAATGTCAGCAACTACATCGCCGCGTACCTGTATAAAATTGCAACCAATTTGGCCATTGATAAGCTGCGGCGCAAAGCGCGTAGCCCGTTTGATGATCGTGAGCACGATAGCGATCAAATGCCACAGCCTTGTGCAAGTGCTAACCCTGAACAAAACCACCACAACCAAGAGCTACTTAAAGAAATGGAAAAGTCTCTCGCAAGCTTACCCGACAAATGTAGGCTGGCTTTTTTATTGTATAAAATACGTGGTCAAAGCTATGAGGAGATAGCTTTGACCTTACAGATATCCCCAAGTATGGTAAGAAAATATGTATTACGTGCAGTTCGTCATTGCTACCAGCAGTTACAGCATGAGCTTTGATCATGAGTGTTAAGGATATAAACATGACTCCATTATCTGACGATTTAGCAATAATTGAAGAACAAGCCGCTGATTGGTTATTAGTCTTAGACGAGCAGCAGATCTCACCTCACGATAGCACTCAATACCCACAGCCGCTAAACGCTTGGTTAGCTGAAAATTCACTACACAGTGATGTGTTCAACAAAATGTTGGAGCTTTGGACGCTTTCAGCCCAACTTGACGATGACTATGTTACTCAGCAGCTTGCACAGCTGGATGCACAAAACACCACGGCTGTAACTGACATTAAACCACCATCCAAACGCCGCGCTCAGCCTTGGTATCTTGCGATTGCCGCGACTTTGCTGCTGTTTGGTTTGGTGACTTTTATGGCACCGGAGCAGCCACTACAGCAAGCACCCGTTGCCAGTGTTAAGCCAGCACCAGTCGATACAGTGTACAGCGAGTTCTTCCAAACTAAGATCAATGAGCATCGCACCATTACCCTTGATGATAATAGTCAGGTTGATTTAGGGGCCAATAGCCAATTAGCTGTTCGCTACAGCAACACTTCAAGAGAGCTACTGTTATACCAAGGTGAGGCGCTGTTTAGCGTGAGTAAAGACAAGCAGCGACCGTTTATCGTGCGCTACCAAAACAGCCAAGTAGAGGCGCTAGGCACGGTGTTTAATGTTCGCGCCAATCCGGCTTCAATTAGAGTCGATGTGCTTGAGGGCCGTGTGGCTGTGACTCAGCAACAAGCAATTAAATTGACCCAAGGGCAAGCGGTAGAAGTTACACAGCAAGGGGACGTTACCCGTAGTAAAGCCCAAGGTGAAGCGTTGACCATGGCGTGGCAAAAAGGCTACTTAGTGTATCAAAACGCAGAGTTAGGCAATGTGCTCAATGATGTGTCGCGATATAGTGAAATCAAAGTGAAGTTAAGCGATCAGCGCCTAGCAAAACTGACCTACAACGGCACCTTTTTAACCACTGAAATAAGCGATTGGCTCAATAGTTTAGAAAAGATTTATCCGATCACCGTGATGCAAAAAGGCGAGGAATTCACCCTAATTGCAAATTAGCTAAAAGTGTCATAGCAAAGTCACAATATAAGTGGTACAAAGTTTATACAATAATAAATACATTGATTTAAACTATGTTATTCAAGCTATTAATCCCGCTGTTAGCGTGGTTAATATGGTTTGGTGGCGTTGCATTTGCTACCACGGATCATCAATTTAACTTGCCTAAAGCGACTTTGCAGCAGCGTTTACTCGATATTGCTGCGCAAAGTGGCTGGCAGTTAAGTGCAGCCGAAATTCCAGATAACATTAGCGTTGAGCAGGCAACTGGTCGCTACACCCTCGAACAAATCTTGCTCACCAGCTTTCAGCAAGCGGCCTACAACTTTTCCCTAGACCCAGAGCAGCAGCGTATTTTTGTGACTCCTAAAAAACTTGAGTCTGCACAACACTTTGAGCGCATTATCGTAACGGGTGTAAGCGGCAAAAACCGTAGCATTTTAAACTCGTCTATTTCAATCACTCAGCTTGCAAGCCTACAACTTGAAAAACAAACACCGTATTCCAGCGCAGAGGCGCTTAAAAATATCACCGGTTTTTGGGTTGAAGACTCGGGAGGTGAAACCAACAATAATGTAGCACCAAGAGGACTTAGAGGCGGCGAGGGGTTTAGATTTATCAGCCTCATGGAAGATGGTTTGCCCGTGACCTATGACGGTATTTGGGGGGACTTTTTTTTACGTCCAGACCTAACCCATCAAGCCATTGAAGCGGTGCGTGGCGGCAGTAGCGGTATTTTTACGGTGAACGGGCCTGCGGCAATGGTGAACTATATCGGCAGGCGAGGTTCAGAAAATCCTTTTAATTTAGTGAAAGTGAGTCAGGGATTGAGCTATGACTACACTCGTTTTGATGGCGTGTTTAGCGGAGCGTTGAATGATGAATGGTTTTATACGGTAGGCGGGTTTTATCGTACTTCTGATGGTATTCGGGAGCCAGGCTATCAAAGCGACTTAGGCGGCCAAGTGAGTGCGCGCATGAGCTGGTTAACCGACGCATTTGAGCTTGATTTTAGCTATAAACATTTGAACGATAAAACCAGCTTTTACGCGCCCTTAGTGATGCAAAACAGCGGTGAAATTCGAGAGCTGGCGAGCCTGCCTTATGACGATGGAACACTACTGAGCGACGACTTAAGGTCGCTCACCTTCTTCACTCCAGAAGGACGCGTGCAGCGTGACTTAGAAGACGCCCAGCAAACACGCCTAAACAGCTACACTTTACTGTTTAATATGCCGCTTTTTGAACACTTCAACCTGAGCAATCGTGCGCGATTTTCAAGCCTAAACAATGACTTGTATACCTTAATGAATTTGGGCAACCAAACCATAGTCGACGCCACAAGCCGATTGCAACACGCTGATATCACCGAATTTAAACGCCATTTTGCAAATAGCGCATTGCGCCCTCGATACTTAAGGTATTCAGATAACACCTTAGTTGCCAACCCTACGACGCTTAATGGTAATGGTCTTGTGACCGCTAGTTACCCTTTATATTCACGTTATAAGCAACAGCAGCTGGTAAATCATTTTAGTGTGGATTATCTCCACGCGCAGTGGTCACTGACCCTCGGCCATATTTACGCACGAAGTGATTTCGATGAGTTACCACTAGATAAATGGCTCGGCGCGTTACTAACGGATGTAAAGCATCAACCCGAGAGGCTGGACATCGTACTGGTCGATGGGCAAGAAAAGGTGATTGCCAATTTTACCGAACAAGGCTTTTTATCTTACGCCGGTCCCGTTTATTTAAGCGGTAGCGGCTTGTCTCAATCACATTCGCTGTATGCCAATATTGACTGGCAGCTCACTGAAAACCTTAGAGTTGATTTAGCACTTCGTAACGAACATCTGAATCTCACCAGCACGCTACTTGAAGGGGGAAAGTCGTACACAGACTCATCAAAGGCCACTTATTCTCACTACCTCCCGGCTACCACTTTACGTGATTCCTTTACGCAAAATGCGCTCAGTATTGGCACAAATTACCAAATCGGCGACGCTATGGCGATATTTGCACGTTATTCCGACGCCTTTGAAATGCCACGGCTCATTAATTACGGCAATGGCCGCGGGTGGGCCAAAAGTGAAGAGGAGCGCGTACAACAAGACTTTGGCCAACCTATTCGCTTGGCGTTAGGTGAAGTTGGACTGCGTTATCAAACCGCTGATTGGCAGTTTAGTGGCGCGTTATTTGAAACCAAGTTTGATCCGCTCCCGCTTACGGTGTATCGCGGCGCGGCTACGACTCAACAAGCCGTTTCAATCAATACCCAAACACGAGGGCTGGAGTTCGAATTTGACTATCAATATAGTCCGGCTTTGCAATTTAGAGCGATAGGTGTGTGGCAAGACGCTGGGTTCTATGGCATTCCCAAGCAATTGCCACAAAGCGAATTTAATGGCAATCAAATAACGCGAACGCCGGAGTTACAACTACGACTGACACCGGAATACAAAGCAGGACCTATTACTGCGGCTATCACCTGGTCGTATGTTGGTAAACGCTATTCCGATATCGCTAATCGTTTTGCCTTACCTGCCTATCAAACATGGGATTTATTTACCGAGTTGGCAATTAATGAACAGCTCAGCGCACAGCTAGAGGCTAAAAACCTCACCAATGCTTTGGGATTGACTGAGGGCAATCCTAGGGATGATTTAAGCCACCAAGAAGCCATCTTTTACGCTAGACCCATTTTTGGTCGCACCATCAAACTTTCGTTAAGTTATCAGTTTTAAGCGACACCGCTATTATTCGAGCAATTCTATTCCTTGACTTAAAGTGAACTTGAAGTTGTATGCTCCTCTTAACCGAATGACAGTGAACAAACGACAAGAGGCAGAGGCAATGCAAAATAGCTTAGATAAAATCGTCAATGATATAAAAGCCAACTGGAGCGGGCTAAATTCAAACACCACAGTAACAGTACGTGAATTGTTAAGAGAACTTACTCAGTCTCCACCGCACGAGCCTTGGCTTGCGAGCATTATGCGTGAAAGGCTGGCATCAAAAACACTCTACCAAGACCCTGAATATGGTTTTATGCTGCTAGTCCATGCCGAAGAAAAGGGTACGTACCGCCCGCCTCATGATCACGGCGCAGGTTGGGTATTTTATGCCGTGCAATCTGGCGAAATGGAAATGACAACTTACAAACCCATCACCACAGCAAGCGGCGAACCCCTCCTTGTATCCCGAGGAACAGACACGCTCAAAGCCGGCGATTGCCGAGTGTTTCTACCCGGCGATATCCACGACACCCGCTGCTTAACAGATAACTTCGTTCAATATCGTTTAACCAGTTGTGACTTCAAAGAAGAAAAACGCTCAGGACGGATGATCCAGTATTTGAGTGAGGTGTAGTGGTTTGCAAAACCTCAAGGCGATAATTGGTTTAATTGTCGTTGCTGACATTTAATCATGCCGTTTTGAAGGGAGTTTGTGCAAATCTCGGCCGTTCAACAGCTACCATGATAGTTTGCAGTCAATCATGGTAGCTGACGTTCAGACAGCTCGTTTTTAGACAAAAACGTTTTAGGTCGTCGGCTGTATTAGACGAATTTCGCTTAAAAATTCCTATGGGCTAACGCCCGCATAACGGGCAAATATACGTAGGCTAAAATACCGAGCAACGCGAGGGGAGCCTACGTGTATTTGTCCCTAGCGAGCGAAGCGAGTGTTAATGCGCTTGTGTACGCCCGACATGGGCATTAACTAATGAGGTGAAAGTCCTCTGTAGGAAGATCACCGTTTAAATAACTGATTGTTATTAAACGATAACTACTAGCGAATGGCAAGTGCAAATCCGCGAGGGTTTGTATGGAGGAAGCCGCTAGCAAAATTGCGAGCTGATGAACAAAAACATCATACCAGGCGTAGGCTGAAGACGAGTTAGCACAAGATAACGAAGTCACGTGATCTAACGGCCACCGTAAATGATGCAGTTGTGCAATGAAAGTTAATGTTCTTATTCGGGGAGAGCTGGATGACATGCGGCCTGCGCTATCGCTGCGGAAAATACCAGTAAGTGGCTGGTCAATCAACCCCTTGGCGTTGCTATTTGGTTGCGAAATAGTCTACGAGCGAAACCACTCCAACACCCACCGATACGCACGCAGCGCAATTTAGAGCAATTTATTTTGTGATTATCCAGCAGTCAGCAGAAGGCATAGTAGCCAAACACCCATCGTAATGGATGGGACACGGTGAAGGCCTGAACATTTAACCGAAGGAATACTTCATGTCTTACTTACATAACTATACGCCACAGCCTTGTGGTTCTGATATGCAGCGTAATGCAGTGCAATCAACCTTCAACTTTGATTTATTCGGACACGTTTTATCAAACGATAACCTTCAACGCGCATGGAAGCAGGTTAAAGCCAACAAAGGCGCAGCGGATGTGGATGGTATGAAAATAGCCCAATTTATCGACTGGGCTAAACAACACTGGCAACAGTGCAAAGCTCAACTCGAAAATGGGACTTATCGTCCTCAGCCGGTCAAACGCGTTGAAATTGATAAACCCGATGGTGGAAAACGGCAACTCGGAATACCCACCGTGGTCGACCGAGTTATCCAGCAAGCCATTACTCAGGTTTTATCGCCCATCATTGATAACACATTTTCAGATAACAGCTTTGGTTTTCGTCCTAACCGTAACGGCCAACAAGCTGTAAAGCAAGTTCAACAAATCATTAAATCTAAACGCAATATTGCGGTAGATGTCGATTTGTCAAAGTTCTTTGACCGAGTCAATCACGACTTATTGATGCGAAATTTATCACGTCATGTCAAAGATAAACGCTTGCTCAAACTCATTGGCCGTTATTTGAGAGCTGGAATTGATGACAATGGCACGCTAATTCCGAGTTTAGAAGGAGTACCGCAAGGCGGCCCTCTTTCTCCTTTATTATCCAACATTATGTTGGATGATTTAGACAAAGAATTGGAGCAACGAGGTCACCAATTTGCCCGTTACGCTGATGATTTTATAATCTTAGTAAAATCAAAACGTGCGGGCGAACGTGTACTTGCCAGCGTTACTCGGTTCCTTGAAACTAAACTCAAATTGCTTGTTAACACGGATAAAAGTCAGGTGGTTAAAACCACACAAAGTAAATTCTTAGGGTTTACCTTTAAACGTGGTGCAATCAAATGGCATGACAAAACCCTGCATAAATTTAAGCGACAGGTGCGCATTCTAACTAACCGTAATTGGGGCGTGAGCATGCAATATCAGTTGTTTAAATTAAGCCAATATCTAAGCGGATGGATCAATTATTTTGGTATTGCAAACGCATACCAGCAATGTGTTGACCTAGACCACTGGATAAGGCGCAGGATCAGGATGTGTTACTGGCGACAATGGCGAAAACCGAGAACTAAAGTGAGAAACCTGATGAAGCGTGGAGTTCATGTGCAAGCAGCCGTTGCCTGTGGCATCACAAGTAAAGGGCCTTGGCGCAGCTCCAAAACACCCGGTATTCAACAGGCTTTAAGCTTAAATTATCTGAAAAACGAGGGACTATATTCACTCAGAGACGGATGGATAAAAGTACATTACCCAAACGGGTAATCTGTTAGATGAAACGCCCTGTGCGGACCCGCATGCAGGGTGTTGTGGGGGCTGAGGGCTAGATACCCTCGGCTACCCGATTATAACTCAATTGCTGACGATGTATGAATATTCTTTTCCACGGTCATCGTGTGCTATAGCTTTGACACAAATTGTCCGAGGAAGTGTGATATATACTTCAGTTCGATAATCTGTGAGCTTTTCCAATTCTACACCCAGACTTGAGGCCATCTTAGGTAGCCAATCCAAGTAAAAACCTATTGAACTTCTAACTCGCATTGAAAGTTCAGGATCTTGCTGTTTAGTAAAAGGAAGCCACTGTATAACAACCTTTGAGCCTTTTCTTTGTTTAGCCAACTCAAAAAGGTCTTCAAATATAAATTTGCCATCAAGATAGTTACAACCACCAACAAACGAGTGGGTAAAATTATGAACTAGTGGCTTGAAGTTCTTATATTTCACCGATCTATCCTTGAGTTATAACGCCCCATTCAGGGGCTTTTAATAGTTGGCTAAAATAACGAACGTAGTGAGGAAAGCAAACTGTTAAAAGTCCCGCACTGCAATGGCTTGTTATATGCCATTACCACCAAACTCTAGCGTGAATAGCTAGAGAGAACAATACGTAAAATAAAACACTTAAATACCAATAAGTTTTTGGAAAGTTAAGATATTTAACTGTTAAAAATGCTGCAACAATAATTAACACCAGACCTATAAACAAAGTTGGATTTGGAAAAGAGTCATAGCCGTGACCTATTTCCACCGAAGGAATTGGCGGTATTGATAAAAATAATGCGGTGAATACTAAAACCACCGATACGATCTGAATGGCTATGGATTTCACGAACCTTCCTCTGGCATATAACAATTTAATAGTGCGCAAATCGCGCATATTTCTGATTTGTAATCGCGCACTTTTATGATTGGTTTAGTTTTAACAAAATTGATAACTCATGGCCAACATTATTAAAAGTTCAAGTTACGATTTTTTGAGAAAGATAAAAATGCGCAACTTGCGCATTTTCTTGAATATGGGGGAAATAGCTCTACTTGTTAATTCTAGTTTTCCTCTCTCATCACACCCGAAAGTAAATTGCCAATGAGCCATTTCAACGCATGGATGCGCGAAAAGCTGTGACAGGGCCAAGGATGGCCCTTACACCGCGGTGACGTTCATATTGGCGATTTACTTGAGGAGTCGGTGTGATGTTGGGAGTGCCCTTTCTTTTGCTAACTTTTCTTTGGGCATCAAAGAAAAGTAAGTCGTAGCCCATGGATGGGCGTCGAAACCTGTCAGGAGGACGGGCTGACTTTACGATAAATTTCGAGCTATCAGCCGTTATCAAAATAAACCTCCATGTTTAATATCAAAGCGCATCCATGCGCTTCTCGTTCATTCTTTTTAAACGACGAAAAAGAACGAACCAAGAAAACGTCGCCCCAGCATCACACTTAATCCTCAAATCCTAAGCCGATATAGTGCAACCGTCTTGTAAGGCACGTCCTTGTGCCTGACAAGACTTAGCCGACATCCTGTCGGCACATTGCATATCGGCTTATGCTTTTCGGGTGTGATGGATGGGAAATCGCGCTGTCTGTTAGTTCTGGTTTTATCTCCTGAAGCAGCTAAGTCGCTTACAAGCACCACAAGAATTTATCAGCGCCTTGTGTCTCCCTCATCACACCCGAAAGTAAATTGCCAATGAGTCATTTCAACGCATGGATGCGTGAAAAGCTGTGACAGGGCCAAGGATGGCCCTTACACAGCGGTGACGTTCATATTGGCGATTTACTTGAGGAGTCAGTGTGATGTTGGGAGTGCCCTTTCTTTTGCTTACTTTTCTTTGGGCATCAAAGAAAAGTAAGTCGTAGCCCATGGATGGGCGTCGAAACCTGTCAGGAGGACGGGCTGACTTTACGATAAATTTTGAGCTATCAGCCGTTATCAAAATAAACCTCCGTGTTTAATATCAAAACGCATCCATGCGCTTCTCGTTCATTCATTTTAAACGACGCGATCGAGCGAACTAAGAAAACGTCGCCCCAGCATCACACTCAATCCTCAAATCCTAAGCCGATATAGTGCAACCGTCTTGTAAGGCACGTCCTTGTGCCTGACAAGACTTAGCCGACATCCTGTCGGCACATTGCATATCGGCTTATGCTTTTCGGGTGTGATGGATGGGAAATCGCGCTGTCTGTTAGTTCTGGTTTTATCTCCTGAAGCAGCTAAGTCGCTTACAAGCACCACAAGAATTTATCAGCGCCTTGTGTCTCCCTCATCACACCCGAAAGTAAATTGCCAATGAGTCATTTCAACGCATGGATGCGTGAAAAGCTGTGACAGGGCCAAGGATGGCCCTTACACAGCGGTGACGTTCATATTGGCGATTTACTTGAGGAGTCAGTGTGATGTTGGGAGTGCCCTTTCTTTTGCTTACTTTTCTTTGGGCATCAAAGAAAAGTAAGTCGTAGCCCATGGATGGGCGTCGAAACCTGTCAGGAGGACGGGCTGACTTTACGATAAATTTTGAGCTATCAGCCGTTATCAAAATAAACCTCCGTGTTTAATATCAAAACGCATCCATGCGCTTCTCGTTCATTCATTTTAAACGACGCGATCGAGCGAACTAAGAAAACGTCGCCCCAGCATCACACTCAATCCTCAAATCCTAAGCCGATATAGTGCAACCGTCTTGTAAGGCACGTCCATGATGCCAGACAAGACTTGGCCGACATCCTGTCGGCACATTGCATATCGGCTTATGCTTTTCGGGTGTAATGGAGGGGGGAATAAGTTGCTTGTGAGATCGCCTACGATTTTTACGGTGAAGCTGTTTGCAAGGGTTACAAAAACTATCAGCGTAGCCTCCTAACTCACCGTCTGAATCGTTTTGTGGGAGGTGGTTCACCCGCCGAGAAGTTATGTTTTTCTGGTGTGGTTAAGGGGGGATTAGTTTTGGTTGCGAGTTCTAGTTTTTCTCTCAAAAGCAGCAAATTTGCCTGCAAGCACCAAACAACACTATCAGCACTGTTTTCCTCCCTCATCACACCCGAAAGTAAATTGCCAATGAGTCATTTCAACGCATGGATGCGTGAAAAGCTGTGACAGGGACAGGGATGTCCCTTACACAGCGGTGACGTTCATATTGGCGATCGCTCAGCGCTTATTATGTCTTCATTACACCTAAATTTGCCTTAATAAGCAATTATACTTTTTACGCGCACAGAGGCCGCTAGCCTGAGCAATTAAGCAGGTTAACTACTTGATTTCACACATCAGTCCTAATCAAGCATACCCTCCTTGGCTAATATCAAAGCGCATCCATGCGCTTCTCGTTCATTCTTTTAAAACGACGCGATCGAGCGAACCAAGAAAACGTCGCCCCAGCATCACACTTAATCCTCAAATCCTAAGCCGATATAGTGCAACCGTCTTGTAAGGCACGTCCATGATGCCAGGCAAGACTTGGCCGACATCCTGTCGGCACATTGCATATCGGCTTATGCTTTTCGGGTGTGATGGAGGGGGAATAAGTTGCTTGTGAGATCGTCTACGATTTTTACGATGAAGCTGTTTGCAAGGGTTACAAAAACTATCAGCATAG